>NZ_JADWYU010000083.1:71400-107185 GCF_016786325.1 Frankia nepalensis
CGACAGACCGATCATCCGCATAACGGTCACCTACATACCGGTCACCGACATACCTGTCGCCCGCCGCCTCACCACCGACATACCGATCACCCACATACCTATCGTCGGCATACCGATCATCCACATACCGGTCACCGGCATACCTGCCGTCCGCCGCCTCACCACCGGCATACCTATCACCCGCATACCTATCGCCCACATACCCACCATCGACAGACCGATCATCCGCATAACGGTCACCTACATACCGGTCACCGACATACCTGTCGCCCGCCGCCTCACCACCGGCATACCGATCATCCACATACCTATCGTCGGCATACCGATCGTCCACGCGCCCACCATCGACAGACCGATCACCCGCATACCGGCTGTCCGCAGACCTATCATCAACATACCGATCATCTACATAACGGTCACCGGCATACCTGCCGTCCGCCGCCTCACCGCCAACGTGCCGGTCGGCCGCATACCCATCACCGACATACCTGTGGTCCGTAGGCTCACCGCCAACATGCCGGTCAGCCGCATACCCGTCACCGGAGTCGTGCCCGAGATTGACCCCGGCAATGTCCGGCTGCTGGGTTATGATGTTGATACTCGGTACCAGCGTGAACAGGATCGGCATGAAGCTGCCCGCGACCTGTGGTTCCGCGCTAGCGGCGATAAACGCGTTGTTCGAGTCGGGAGAAGCGACCGGTGAGTTGATGGGAGAAAATTCCCTCCTGCCGACCTCGACTATGGCTAGTGTGGTCCGATCGGGAAGCAGCTCCGCCCACTCCCCGGGCAGTTCCGCCTGCCCGTCCCACCCCTGCGCGCCGACGTCACTCATTTTCCATCTCCCAGCTCGATGCCTCCATGACTACCGTCAGTGAGGAGGCTAGTCGCGCCAGGAAGCGGTTCAGAGTATTTCCGTGGGCGTGTCGCGGCCGCCGGAAGAAATTTCAGCTCCATTCAGAACGCGGTCAGGACACGAAGATTCCGACCGGCCAAAGGAATGCCGGGAAAGCAGCCGCAGGCGGCGGGGAAAGCGGCTCGCACGGGCTGGCCGACGGGCGGGGACGCCCGCGCCCACCGCGCCTTCCGCCCGCCCGGCCCTCACTACTGAGCGATGAAGGACTGGCTGTTGATGATGGACTGGATGACCGAGCCGTTGCCGTTGATGGTCTGCGTCTCCGAGGTGTTCACGACGGCGGCGTTCTCGGCGCCCGGCGAGTTGACCGGGTAGTTGATCGGCGCGAAAGTCTGCCGGTCATACTCCCAGATCGCCAGTGTCATGCGTTCGGGCAGCAGTTCGACCTGCTCCGCCGCCAGCTCGGCGATATCCATTCCCGGGCGGGCTGTTCCCATCAGATCCATTCCCACACCATCCCCACTGCTCGCTCAAGCTGCTTTCTCCCGGACGGCACCCGCGATGACGTATCCCAGGGCTCCGGCTGGCGGCTTGCGACGGTTCGTGACGCATGAATATCCGGCCGGTGGCGAGGGCTTCACCGTTGAGGAGTGGGTCAGCCCGGGGCCTGACCATCACCACCCGCGGCGTCCAGCCGGTACGTCTGAACCCTAGGACCGCCCATGACGGACCGCAATGCGATGTTGACAGTCGCGCTATCGAGGGTCCCGCCGCGGAGCAGGCGCCGGCCGGCCACGCCCGGTATGCGAGCACCGTCCCGATCAGCGTGACGGCGGCCGTCATGGTCCAGCCGACCGGCCGAAGTGGCCTACCGCCGACGAACTCGCCGATCTCTGGCGTCTGGACGACCACGACCAGACAGCCGCGGCCACGGGCAGAACGCCATGGAGGCACCCGGCCGTCGTCAGTGGCAGTCCTCGCGGTCACGGCCGGCCAGCAAGGAGGTTGCGCCGACCATCTGGATCAGGTGGGCGAGGGCCAGCTCGGGTAGTCACTTTCCGTGTTCGACGATCACAGAGGGTGGGAAGGAGTGGGCCCAGGCGGGCTCAGGGGTCGAGCCGCGCCACTCCACGCGATCCCGGGACGTGGCCGCTCACCAGGCGGCACGCCCGGCGCAAAGGGGGGAACCCGGTGCGAAGGATCAGCCAGACCATCCTGACGGCGGCACTTTCCGTCGGCGCGGTGTGCGGTAGCGCGGCCGGTGCGTCGGCCGGCGGCCCGACCGGGCCGGCCGCCACGTCGCCGGACTCGAAACACCTGCCCGCGGCGTGCCTCTCGCTCGCGCTCCGCCCGAGCATCGTCGGCTCCGAGGGCGCCGCGGGCAGCGTCTACGTGACGGTCGGCTACAAGAACGTCGGCTTCCGCTCGTGCACCGTCAATGGATTCCCGTCGGTCGCGTTCGCCAACCGGTTCGGTCTGCGGATCGGCGCGCCGGCCGTGCACCAGAGCGGGCAGGCCAAGCCGGTCGTGCTCGCGCCCGGCAAGACGGCGACGTTCCTCGTCCGGCAGGTCCAGGCCGGCATCCAGGAAGGCTGCCTCGAGCCGAGTTCCCACGTGCGCGCGTACGGCCTGCGGATCATCCCGCCTGGCGGCGGGCTGCCGCGGATCCTGCCCTACGGCGCCGAGGCCTGCCTGCGACCCTCGGTCCAGCAGCTCAGCGTCGGACCGGTCACCAGCTGATCTGACCCACCGGTCCTTCGGCCCGGGATGCGTCGCCCTTGGCGACCTCCCGGGCCGTTGGGCGTGGTCGGACGGGCGATCTGGCGGGTTCGCGCTGGATGTGCCCGACACGTCGGCCGCTCGGCCGCCCGGCCGCCCGTGGCGCGCGGAGGCGCTCGCCGCGCCGCCGGTGCGAGTTGTCCAAACACGTCCGCTGTGTCCCCTGCCTGACTGCTGAATGCGGCGGATCGTCAGACAAGCCGGCGTAGGGTCGAAATCGCTGGTCGCCTTGGATGACCTCGATAGACGGGGCACGAGCGCGGAAAGGACCGACATGTCGGATTCGCTGAATCTGGGCGGGCCGCTGGCTCCGCCCGCCGTGGCGACCGTCAAGCCCCCGGCGGTGGGCACGCTCGAACTCACGCCGCCGGCGCCGGTCCCCGTCATCCCGGATGACCAGGTCGACAGCATGGTCCCGATCGACGAGGCAACCCGCGCCCAGCTACGAACCCGCGCCGCCGCCTTCGCCGACGACCTCGCCGCGCAGGACCCGCGCAGCCCCGCGTTCCAGGAGAAGATCAACGACATCACCCGGATGGGTGAACGGGAGATCGTCGCCAGCGCCCGGGTGTCGAACCGGATGCTCGAGCGCCCGGCCGCCGCGATGCGCTCCAGCCGGGGCCGGGGCGGTCCCGCCGGCGACGCCCAGACGCGGGTCGCGGGCACGCTCGTCGAGCTGCGCCGCACCGTGACCGACCTCGACCCGGGCCGCGCCGACCTGAAGGGCGCCCGCAAGCTGCTCGGCGTGGTGCCGTTCGGCAACAAGATCGCCAGCTACTTCCAGCGCTACCAGTCGGCGCAGAAGCAGCTCGACGCCATCATCACGGCGCTGGGCTCCGGCCAGGACGAGCTGCGCAAGGACAACGCGGCCATCGAGCAGGAGAAGGCGAACCTGTGGGCCGCCATGGGCAAGCTCACCGAGTACGCGACCCTCGCGAAGGCCCTCGACGGCGCGGTCACCGCGAAGGTCGAGCAGCTGCGGTACACGAGCCCGGCCGCCGCGGACGCGCTCACCTCCGACGCGCTGTTCCCCATCCGCCAGCGCGAGCAGGACCTGCTGACCCAGCTCGCGGTCAGCGTGCAGGGCTATCTCGCGCTCGACCTGGTGCGCAAGAACAACCTCGAGCTCATCAAGGGCGTCGACCGGGCGCAGACGACGACCGTCGCCGCGCTGCGCACCGCGGTGGTCGTCGCGCAGGCACTGGCGAACCAGAAGCTGGTGCTCGACCAGATCAACGCGCTGAACGCCACGACCAACAACATGATCGTGCAGACCAGCGAGCTCCTGCGCCAGCAGTCCGGCCAGATCCAGGCGCAGGCCTCGGCGAGCACCGTCAGCGTCGAGGCGCTGCAGACCGCGTTCGACAACATCTTCGCGACGATGGACGAGATCGACTCCTACCGGGTCAAGGCGGTGGACAGCATGGCCTCGACGGTCGCCGCGCTGGAGACCCAGGTGGGAAGGTCGAAGGCGTACCTGGAGCGCGCCCGCGCGAACGAGCGCTGACCGGTCGGCTCGCCGGCCCGTCGGGCCAGGGCAGCCGGCGACGCGCGAGCGCGGGCCGGCCCGCGTGGGATCGGGAGCGTGACGGACAGGAGGGGTCGTGATCCGGCGACGGCGATCGGGGTCCGCGGGCGCCGTCGACGCCGCGGACGGAGCGGGCGCGGCTGGTGACGGGCGAAGGCGGGAGGACACCGAGACCAGCCGCGAGGTGCGGCGGCTGTGGTGGGCGCTCGCCGGGGTCGTCGGCGAGGCCAACGCGGAGGGCGCGCGGCTCCCTCCGGGAGCGGTGCCGACGGTGCGCGACGTCGACGACGTGCTGCGCCCCCTGCTGGAGCACCTCGAGATCCACCCGCCGAACGGCGAGGAACTGCGCGGCCTGATCGCGATCATCGACGACTATCTTCCCCAGGCGCTACGGGACTACCTGGCGCTGCCGGCGCGCTACGCCGAGCGGCCCGGCCCGACCGGCACCTCGCCGGCCGACGACCTGGTCCGTCAGCTGGTGCTCCTCGACGAGGGGGCGAACGAGCTGGCCGATCTCGTGTACACCGGCGATGCCGCCAGGCTCGCGGTCCAGGCCCGCTTCCTGGACGCCAAGTTCCGACGTTCCGACCTCGACCTGGAATGAACCGGACAGCCGACGACCAGCGGATGGCGACCATCGTGACCCTCGCGAGTGCCTCGAGCGGCGCCCCATGACCGTCCTCCTGCCGAAGGGCGGCAACGTGCTGCTCTCCGCCGCCAGCCCCGGCCTCGAGCGGGTCCAGGTGGACCTGGGCTGGCGGGACCGGCCCGGCGACCGCGCGCCCGCCCTCGAGCTGGACGGCCTGGTCGTCGTCGAGCGGGCCGGCGGCGACGGGGCGGAACCGGCCGCCGAGCTGCTGCTCGCGCATCAGGCGCCCAACCCGGCGGAGAGCCCGCGGCCGCCGGCGGCCACCCACGAGGGCGCGGAACTGGCGACGCTGGTGGTCACCCTCGCCGCCATACCGGCCGAGGTGAGCCGGCTGCAGCTGGGCGCGGTCATCGTCGACGCGGCGGGCCGCCGGCAGACGTTCCGTTCGGTGCGAGGGGCCTTCATCCGGGTGTCGAACCCGGCCGGCGACGTGGAGATCGCCCACTACGACGTGGAGCCGGAAACCGGGCAGGAGACGGCGCTGCTGTTCGGCGAGCTGTACCGCCATCCCTCCGGCTGGAAGTTCCGGGCCGTCGGGCAGGGCTTCACCACCGGGCTCGCCGGCTTCGCCGACCCCCGCCACCACCAGGTCATGGCCGCGCGCCCCGCCGACGTCGCCGGCTTTCTCACCCGTACCTCCCCCACCCGCTCGCGGCGCAGGGTCACCGACCACCTGCACCCGCCGCCCGCGCCCGCGGCGATGGCCGCGCCGAACCAGCCGGCCGCCGCCTCCGGCCCGCCGCTCGCGCACCGCCCGTCCACGGCACCGCCGAGGCCGGCTGATCACGGCCCGCGTGACGCGGCACGAGCACCGGCGCCGCCGGTCCGGCCGGCCCCACCGGTCTCGTCGACGCCGGCTCGACCCGCCGCCCGCTCGCCGCTCGACCTGAGCGGCGAGCCCGGGCCGCCCGCGCCTTTGCCACCGAGGTCGCCGACTCCGTCGCCGTCACCCGCCGCCGAGCCGGCGCGGCGCTCGCCTCTGGACCTCGGCGGCGACGGGAGCGCGAAGGCCGCCGCGCGGGCGCCGGGGACACCGGCCGGGCGGTCACCACTCGACCTCGGCGGCGACAGGCCGGCACCGACCCCGGCGGGAGCCGCCCGCCCGGGCGGCGCCGTGGTCTTCGGGGAGCAGTCGTCGCGGCACCGGCAGCGCCTGGAACACGTCACGGCGCTCGACGACGACCACCCGGCGACCGCCTGGACAGCCGAGAAACGCGGCTCGGGGTCACTGACCGTCACTTTGCGCTGGACCCAGCTGACCAACCGGAGCGGGCTGCCGCGTCCGAGCGACATCCAGCTGGGCTGCTTCTGGCAGGCGTTCGACGGGGCCGCCGGCGTCCTGCAGACGCTCGGCGGCGCCACCAGCGCGCCCGGTCCCGGCGCCGGCCGGCAGGTGCTGGCGCTGGCCCCGAGGGACGAACGAGACGGCCAGACGATGTTCGTCGACCTGCGCGCGCTGCCGACGTTCAAGCGGTTCTTCGTCTTCGCCTACGGCCTGCACGGCGCCCCGGCGTGGACGGCGCTGCGGCCGGTCCTCACCGTCAGCGCGCGCACCGGGGAGACCCTCACGATCCGGCTCGACGACGCCTCGCCGACCACGCGGACCTGCGTCGTCGCGTCGTTCCACCTCGCCCAGGACGACCTGGTCATCCGCCGGGAGCACGACTGCCTCGACGGTCCACAGGCCGAGGCCGCCGCCCGCTACGGCTGGGCGCTCGACTGGAACCCGGACGGGATGACCGTCGCCGACCGGTGAGCGACGGGCCCGCGCGCGGTTTGGGTGCGTCTGCGCCGGAACATTGCCAACATTGCTCCCGACCAGGTCGAGCTGGTCGCGGGCAGGGGCGCGGAGGTGGCGGGTGAAGGTCGACGGCACGCTGGGCGGGCTGGAGACGGCGGCGGGCCAGGCACGCGATGCCGAGGCGGCCGGCTACGACGGCGTGTGGACCGGCGAGGTCAGCTCCGACCCGTTCCTGCCGCTGGCGGTCGCGACGCCGGCCACCTCCCGGATCGCGCTGGGGACGTCGATCGCGGTCGCGCTGTCCCGCTCCCCCATGTCGCTGGCGTACACGGCGAACGACCTGCAGCGGTTCTCCGGCGGCCGGTTCTCGCTCGGGCTGGGCTCGCAGGTCAAGGCGCACATCACCCGCCGGTTCTCGATGCCGTGGGGCCGGCCGGCGGCGCAGATGCGGGAGTTCGTCCTGGCGATGCGGGCCGCCTGGTCGTGCTGGGCCGAGGGTTCGCCGCTCGCCTTCGAGGGCGAGTACTACCAGCACACGCTGATGCCACCGGCGTTCGTGCCGGCCGCGCACCCGTTCGGCCCGCCGCGGGTGCTGCTCGCCGGGGTCGGCGACGTGATGACCCGGGTGGCCGGCGAGGTCGCCGACGGCTTCTTCTGCCACTGGTTCACCACCCCGCGCTGGATCCGCGAGCACACCATCCCGGCGCTGGCCGAGGGCCGCCGACGCGCCGGCGCCACCCTGGACGGCTTCGACATCGTGGTCGGCGGCTTCGTCGCCACCGGCACGGAGGAGGAGATCACCACCGGGCTGGCCCGCATGCGCTCGCAGATCGCCTTCTACGCCTCGACCCCCGCCTACCGGGCGGTGTTGGAGCTACACGGCTGGGGCGAACTCGGCATCGAGCTGACCATGTTGTCGAAGCAGAACCGCTGGGCCGAGATGGCCGCGCTCATCGACGAGGATGTCGTCGACGCCTTCGGCATCGTCGCGGATCCCGCGGACGTGCCCGCCCGCGTCGGCGAACGCTATGGCCACCTGGCCACCCGGCTCACCTTCAATCCACCCGCCTCCTTCACCCCGGAGCAGGTCCAGGAGACGATCGCCGCCATCCAGGCGCTCCCCGGGACGGACCCGGCCGCGCTCACCGCCGCCGTCCCCGCCAGCGGGGTGGCCTAGAGCCGCGGGCCGCGCGTGCCCGCCGCGCAGGCGACGATCACAGGGCCTGGGCGGGGTCGAGGCCGAGCGCCCCCGCCGCCTCGACCAGGACGGCCTGCTCCACCGGCGGGAAGGCCCCGTCGATGCGGCCGATCACCTCGCCGAGCCGCAGCACGGCTGTCGCCTCGGTGGTCCGCCCGCGCAGCTTCGCGAGGTCGGCGAGGATCTCGCGCCTGGCCGCGTCGGCGTCGGTCGCGAGCGCCGCCACATGCGCCTCGAACAGCTGCTCCAGCTCGTCGGCCGGGAAGTTGGTCATGACGGGATCGGTCGCCAGGAAGGCCCGCAGCCCGTCTCGTTCCGCCGGGTCGATCCGGCCGTCGGCGGCGGCCACCAGCGCGCAGACCGCCACGGCCGCGTCCCGGAACCGCCGGCCCTTCAGCTGGTCGCGGCGGGCGGCGAGCTGGGCGCGCAACGACGCGACCGGGGGCCGGGAGCCCGACCAGGCCGCGACGGCCGCGGCCGGGGCGAGCCGCCGCCACAGCGGGTGGGGCTCGGCGAGCCAGCGCCGCGTCGCCCAGGCGACCGGCAACGGCGCGAGCCGGGTGACAACCAGTTCGTCGACGCTCACGGCGCCGACCTCACGATCCCGCCAGGAGGACGGCACCTCGACGCCGTCCGGCCAGTCGGTCGCGAACAGCAGCGTCAGGACATGCCGCCCGCCCGGTGTCCCCCGCTCCCAGGACTCGCCGGACGGGTCGACGGCTGGGCTGGCCCCCTCGTCGGCGGCGTCGCCGGTGTGCTCGACGGCGCCGGCTACGGCCCCGCGCCCCGCCGGGGGCCCGGCGCGCGCGCCCAGTGGCCGGCCGCGCGCGCGCGGGGCGCCCTCGGCGGCCCCGACCGGGCCGCCCGGCAGCGTGTACCAGGCCTCGGCGGAACGCCGCGTCAGCAGCACCGCCTCGCCCGTCCGCGCGATCAGTCGAACGTCCAGCTGGATGGCGGGTGGCACGGCCGTCGGTTCCTCTCGGTCGTCGGACTGTTCGGGCGTCGAAGCTGTTCGGGCGTCGAGCCTGGGCGGTCGTCGAGCCCGGTCGGTCGTCGACGCTGTCGGCCGAGGCCGCCGGGAGTCGCGTCAGCCGGCGGGCAGGGTGGTCTGCCAGCCCGATCGGTGCTCCTCGACCCAGCGGAAGATCAGGTCGGTCAGCGCCGCCGGGCGCAGCTCGAGGTCGGTCACGTCGTCGAGCGCGATCGAGGTGATCCGAATGTTGGGGTCGTGGCTCAGGATCTGAGCCGCCCAGGGGAGAGGGGCGGCGAAGACCGTGTTCAGCTCATGGACGACGACGCCGTCCTCGGCGTATGTGTGCTCGGTGCAGCCGACGAAGGCGACGTCGTCGACGTCAAGACCGGCCTCCCGGTCGATCTCGCGGCGCAGCGCGTCCTCGACGGTCTCACCCGGCCGGACCTGGCCACCGGGCAGGAAATACCAGCTTCGTCCGCGCCGGCTCGCGAGCAGGACCCGGTCGCCATAGACGAGCAGGAGCCGAGCGCTGATCTCGGTGCGGGCGGGAGACGGGGCCATGACGCTCCACGGGGAAGACCGATACCGGGTGATCCCCGCCCATGCTAGTGCCAGCCGAGCGTGTCCCCGCCTGTGCCACCGGCGCGACCGCCCAGGGGCGGCGGTGGCGCAGGCGGGGGCGTGGTCGGAGGCACGGGCGGGGGCCCGGACGGCCGCGCTGGCGGCGGCACGGACGGCCACACGGACGGCGGCGCGGACGGCGGGTTGGAGAAGCCCCAGGCTCCCGGCGCCGGCGGGACGGCGCCTGGCTGGCCGGAGCGGTGCCCGGCGGCGCCGGGTGCCGGGGGGCCGCCGGGGGCGGGAAGGTATCTCTGAAGGGTCGCCACGACGTCCCAGAGGTGGGGATCCGCGAACAGGCTGAGCCGGTCGGTCGCGAGGACGTGGGTGCGCAGGTCCCCGAGGCGAACCTGCTCCCAGCCGAGGGCCGGGGTCGTGTGCAGGGCGAGCCGCGACGGCAGGCCCCAGGGATTGGACCAGTCGCGGGCGCGGATCAGCGTCACGGGCAGGTCGGACGGCTGGGGCTGGTAGGTGGCGTAGGCACGCAGCGCGGCGGTGTAGACGTCGACGGCGGCGAGGATGTGGTCCTCGTGGTGGGCTGGGTCCGTGGAGCCCAGCGCCCGGGCGATGCGGGTGCCCTGCGTGCTGAGCGGGACGGAGTGGTCGACGCCGCAGCGGCAGGTGCCCTGCCAGCCGCAGGCCAGGTGGCGCATTCTCGCCAGCTCGCGGATCGCGAGCACCGAGTCGGCGGGTGGCGGCGGCTGGCCGGGCAGGGGCAAAGCGGTGTCGAGGAGGAGGACCCGGCCCACGGGCTGGTTGAGGTTGCGCAGCAGGCGGCCCAGCTCGTAGGCGAGGATGCCGCCGAAGGCGTAGCCGGCGAGCTGGTAGGGGCCGCCCCCTGGCTGGGCGAGCAGCACGGCCGGCAGGAGATGGGCGACCATGGCGCGCACGTCGTCCAGGGGCGGGCGTTCGCCGTCCCGGCCGGGAAGGTCCAGGCCGCGGATGGCGATCGAGAGGCTGAGCGCGCCGGCGAGCGGCAACCCCGGATGAGGCGGGCCCTCCAGCCCGCCGACGAAGAACAGCGGGGCACCACGCGTGCCCCCGGTCAGCGGATCCCGGCCCATGCGAGCGCGACCCGGCCGGCGGTGGCGAGCAGCGGGCGGCGCAGGAGCCCGTCCAGTTCGGGGTAGGCGGTCTCCTTCCCGACGGCGTGCCGGGCCGCGGCCAGGAACGCCCGCGCGGCCGATAGCCACTCGTCCATCGGGACCTCGTCCTCGCCCTGGTCGTCCAGCAGCATGGCGATCGCGACCCGCTGGTCGATGAGATGGGCGAGCGTGGCCGCCGTGTGCGGTGGCATCCGGGCCACGATGGCGGGCTGGAGCGCGCCGCCGGCCGGGTCCTCGACCCGGATCAGCCGTTCCCGGTCGACGGCCACCTCCAGCTCGACGACGGGACCGATCTGATGCCCGGGGCGGGCATGCAGCAGGGAGCAGTAGCGTAGGTCGTCGAGCTCGGGGTAGGCGTCGATGGGGACGGCCTGGCGCGCCGCGCGCAGCAGCCGGCGGGCCGCGGGCTCCCAGCCGGTGGTGGCGCGGTCCAGAAGCCCGCGGATCCCGGCCCACTGGTCGACGACATGGGCGAGCCCGGCCGCGGTGTACGCCGGCATCCGCAGGACGACCGCGGGCGCCGGACGTCCGGCCGGCTTGGTGAGGCTGATCGGGCAATGCCTGTCGATGGACAGCTCGAGCTCGACCTCGACCAGCCGCAGGACCTCGACCATGGCTCAGCCACCCCGTGGCGCGCGCCGGACAGGCGCGGTGGTCACCGCGCCGGGCCGGCGGCCGGCTGGGAGCGGGCGGCGCCGCGGCGGGGTCAAGGCCGGGCCGGCGCCTGGATGAGACCGCGGCATGGGTCAGGTCCTTGTCGGCAGCGCGCTGCGCGCGGCACGGGCCTCTTCGGCGAGGGTCGCCTCCAGGGCATGCCGGACCAGCTCGATGAGCGAGGCGCGCGTGGACTGCTGGCTGCGGGCGTCGCAGCTGAGCACGGGATGCTCGATGTCGAGCGCCTTGCGCACGTCGCCGATCGGATGGATGAGGGCGCCCTCGAAGTGGTTGACGGCGACCACGAACGGCACCCGTCGGTCCTCGAAGAAGTCGATCGCGGCGAAGCTGTCGGCGAGCCGGCGGGTGTCGGCAAGCACGACGGCGCCGACCGCGCCCATCGTCAACTCATCCCACATGAACCAGAACCTGTCCTGGCCCGGGGTGCCGAACAGGTAGAGGACGACGTCCTGCTCGGGCAGCGTGATCCGGCCGAAGTCCATCGCCACCGTGGTGGTGGTCTTTCCGGCGATCTTGCTGGTGTCGTCGACGCCGACGGACGCAACGGTCATGTGCGCCTCGGTGGTCAGCGGCGGGATCTCGCTGACCGAACCGACGAACGTCGTCTTCCCGACCCCGAACCCACCCGCGATGATGATTTTCAGGGGGGTTGTGGTGGGCTCGGAGTCTGGACTAGAGCCGCTGAAGGCCATCGAGCACCTTTCGAAGCAGTTCGGAATCGGGTCGCCAGTCGGGGCGCTCGGGGCGGTGCACCACGACGAGGCCGTCGCGGGCCATGTCCGCGACCAGCACCTGGGCGACCCCGAGAGGCAGGTCGAGGTGCGCCGAGATCTCCGCCACCGACTGCAGGTGACGGCACAGGAAAGCGATCTCGCGCTGCTCAGGGGGCATCGCGGGGCTGCGTGCCGTGGACAGGCCTCGGCTCGTCGTGGCCACGAGCGCGACCAGTTCCAGCGCGGCGCTGGGCCGAGTCCGCCCGCCGGTGACCGCGTACGGCCGCACGACCGGGCCTGCCTCCTCCTCAGGCAGCTCGTCGTATCCCCGGGACACCGCGCACCCCTACACGTGTGCGCGCATCGGCGGGGTGAGGACCTGCCCGGCCCGGGTCACCAGTCGCGCCATCTCGAACGCGATCATCCCGGGGTCCGCGGACGCGGCGGCGGCGACCGCCAGGCAGGAGCCCTCGCCGATCGCGGAGACGAACAGGAACCCGCCGTCCATCTCGACGATGGTCTGGCGGACCTCGCCACCGTCGAGATAGCGCGACGCGCCGAGCGCGAGCGAACGGAACCCGGACGCGACGGCGGCGATGTGGTCCCCGCCCTCCCGGGTCAGCGCCGACGAGCGGGCCAGCTGCAGGCCGTCCGAGGACAGCGCGACCGCCCACCGGACGTCGGAGATCCGGCGCTCCAGGTCGTTGAGCAGGAAGTCGAGATTACCAGTGGGTGGCATCGCTGATCCTTTCGTGGTCGTTCGCCGAAGGCAGGCCCTGCTGGAAGCCGGCACGGAAGGAGGTCACCAGGCGTCGGGCCTTCTCCGGGTCCGGCCCGGAGCCGGCCCCGCCGGGGGCGGGGGCCCGACGGCCGCCGCGCAACTCGGCCGAGAGGTTCTCGCCACGGCGCCGGTTAGGCAGATGACCTAGCGGCGGCTCGGCCGGCATGGACCGGGCCGGCGGAGCCGGCGGGACCGGCATGGACCGGGCCGGCGGAGCCGGCGGGACCGGCAGTGCCGGCGGGGACGCCGGAACCGGCGGGGACGCCGAGATCGGCGCGGCCGGCGGGAAGGCCGGGACCGGCGGGGACGCCGAGGCCGCCGGGGCAGCCGGTGCGGGCGCGGGCATGGGGATGGTCGGCGGGGGCGCGGGCGGGGGCGTGGGGTCGAACGCCCAGTCGGCGGCCATCGCGTCGAACACCGGCTGGCCGGCCTCCGTCGGCCCCGACGGGCCGGGCCTGGTCCGGCCGGAGCCGGAATCCCGCTCGTCGCTGGTCGACCACTGCCCCGACGGACGGCTGAAGAAGCTGGCCCGGACCGACTCCACGTCACCGGTCAGCGCGCCGGGCTGCCTGACCGACAGGCCGTTGTCGGTCACCAGGCTCAGCGGCGCGACGGCTGGCGCCGAAGGCTCGTCGTAGCCGGCGCCGACCATGTCCAGCCGGTCGACGGGACTGATCCTGGCCAGCGCGGCCCGGATCGGGTCGTCGCCGCCCACCACCCCGACCGGCCCGGCGATCTCGATGTCGGCCAGCACCTCCGACGGCAGCAGCGCGATCGCGGTCACGCCGCCGTAGGGGTTGCGGGCCAGCTGAACGGTGATCCCGTGCCGGGCCGCGAGGTTCGCGACGACCCACAGGCCGAGCTTGTCGCCCTCGGCCTGGGGGTTGAACGGCGGCGGGTCGGCCAGCCGGGCGTTGAGCTCGGCCATCGTCGGCGCGGAGATCCCGATCCCGCGGTCCTCGACCTCGACCGCGACCCCTGTCCCGACCCGGCTCGCCGTCACGCTCACCGGGGTGTTGTCCGGGGACATCTGGCAGGCGTTCTCGATCAGCTCGGCGAGCAGGTGGATCACGTCGCCGACGACCGGGCCGACGAGGCGGTCCTCGACGCTGGTCGACGTCTCCACCCGGGTGTAGGACTCGACCTCGGCGGCCGCGGCCCGCATCGTGTCGATCACCTTGACCGGCGCGCGGAACACCCGGGACGGCCGCCCGCCGGACAGCGCGATCTGGCCCTCCACCTCGCGGCGCATCCTGGTCGCCAGGTGGTCGAGGCGGAACAGCCGCTCCAGCATGTCCGGGTCCTGCTGGTCCCGCTCCAGGTCGGTGATCAGCTTGAGCTGGCGGTGGATCAGCGTCTGGCTGCGGCGCGCCAGGTTGCGCATCGACGCCGACACCGAGTGCTGCGCCGCGACCTCGGTCGCGGACTGCACGGCGGCGGCGTACACGTCGCGCAGCGCCTGGGCGACGTCGCCGATCTCGTCCGCCTGCTGCAGGCCGTCGCCCACGCCCAGGTCGTCCTCGACGGCACGGCGGTCCTGGATCGCCGCGGTCACGGCGGGCAGCCGCTGCTCGGCGATCTCGAGCGCGTCCTCCCGCAGAGCGCGCAGTTGCCGGGCCAGCCGTCGCGCGATCACGACCGACACCGCGACCGTCAGCGCCATGACCACCACCGCCAGCACGCCCGCGAGCCACGCCCGCGTGCTGGCCGCCGACGCCAGGTCGCTGCTCGTCGTGGCGAGGTCCTCGGTGATCCGGTCCTCGACCGCGTGCAGCTTGTCGATCTTGGCTCGGACCGCCGGGGCCCACTGGTCAGCGGTGACGTCGACGGGCGCGCCGGTCTGGGCCTGGGTCAGCGCCCGGTTCATCAGCTCGTCCACCAGGCCGAGGGTCGGCCCGGCGACCTGGTCGTAGAGCGCGCGCTGGTCGTCGGTCGCGGCCACCTGGAACTGGCTGAACCAGGCGGCCTCGGCACCGTCGGCGGAGCGGATCGCGCCGAAGTTCTCCGGGATGATCTGCTTCAGGATCAGCAGGACGCTGACGGAGCCGTACTGCTGGGCGGTCTGCTCGGTGACGTTGCTGATCGCGGTCAGCGCGGCGACGGTGCGCACGACCTCCCGGTCGCTGGTGCCGACGCCGGACTGCGCCGCGACGACGCTCAGCCAGGAGCGGACGATGCCGTTGAACTGGTCGGTCGCCCCGCCCGGCTGCAGGCCGCGCTCGTCGACCTGCTTGCGGATCTCGGGCAGGGTCTGGGTCATCTGCTGCTCGGCGGCGACGACCGCGTCGTTCAGCCGCGGGTCGTCCGGCAGGCCCGCCGCGACGGCCTGCAACTCGGCGAACGCCTTGTCCACCACGGGACGCGACGCCGCGGTCTCAGCCTCGAGCGCGTTGTAGCGCGACCCGATGAACGACAAGGTCGCGTACCGCTCCTGCGCCAGTGCGCGCACCACGGAGTTGACCTTGATCGTCAGCTGGGCGGCGGTCTGGCTACGGGTCGCGGCGCGGGCCGCGTCCACCTGTTGGGACACCAGCAGGGCGGCAAGCCCAGCGAGCGCCAGCAGGGGCACGACAAGCGCCGCGGCGAGCCGGTAGCGCACCGGCCAACGCTCCATCTCTCACTCCCATCACCAGCAAAAGCCGCAAAACGGGCATGGCTGCGCCGAGGCCAGGCCTGGGTGATGGTTACCCAAGCCCACGGCAGGGATGGATGACGGAGCCGTGGTAGCCAACGCCCCCGCGCGGAGGGGTATCGCGGGGGCGCCGGACCCACTGGCCTCGGCGCGGTGCTGACCGTAACCGGATACGGAGCGGTGTGAACAGGTCACCGTAGTGGCCACTATTCGCCAACTTTGCGTCACGTGTCCTTACCTGGCCACGGCCGCCCGGGCCCGGGCGGTGATCGGGCCCGCCTCGGGTAGCCTGCCGGCGGCCATCGCCCGGCACGCCGCGCAAGCCCGGCCGGCGCGTCGGCGAGCGCGTCGCCGCCTACCGCGCCAGCCCGGTCCCGACGGGCCCGCGCCCCCGTCGTGCCCAGCTCACGGGCTCCGCTCACGGGCTCCGGAACCGCCCGCTTCCCGGGCGCCGACCCGCCCCACGCCGCCGGTGATCGGGCGGTCGGCGGACGGCCGATCACTTTCGCGCAACCACCCAAGTCGGGCAAAATATGACCACGCCGGGCGGCCAGGTGCCGACCTTGCGTGACAGAAAACCCGACCGTCCTCGCGCACCGTCTCCGACCTGATCACGCTTTCTCCACCGGTGTCCGCGCACGCGTCCCCGGATCTGGCGCGTGAGAGACACCATGTCCTGACTACGCCATTCCGTGCCGTAGCCATCGCAAGGAGCCACAGATTCGGATACCGTCCGCCTTCGCGATATTCGATGACAGGTAGCGACGTGGCTACCAGCCAACCCCTGGCCCCGGTGCCTCGACGGCGCGCCACCTAGGCACTCACCCAGCCACGACCGCACGAAGAGCAGAAGTTGAGCGACCTGGACCTGGGCTTCCTCGGACTCAGCCCCTTCGGCCTGACCTGTCACGAGCAACTGGCCCTGCATCCCTACAGCTCCGCCGAGTCCCTCGCGGAGCTCCTTGGCGCGCCGCTCGACGAGGTGGCCGCCGAACTGGCGGAGCAGGCCGAGCGGGGCCAGGCACGCCAGGTCGGTGGCAGCTGGATCGCCCAGGACCTCGCCGCCTGGCTAGACGCCCGCCACGCCCGCCAGCACGCCGAACACGCCCAGGCCGCCGCCGAACGCGCCCGTCAACGCTCCGCCCTCCTGCGCAGCCACATCCCCGCCGTCTATCGCCAGGGCACCCGCAAGCTCGTCATCGCGGGTGGCACGGAGACCATCAACCATGGCGACGTCGCCCTGCGCATCGTCGAGCTCGTCGAACACGCCACCATCAGCCTGCGCGTCATGCTCACCGACCTCGCCGGCTTCGACCACAACCCCAGGTCAGACCACAACAACCCCGTCGTCGAGGCGATGATCCGGGCGGCCCTCCGCGGTGTCCGCCTCAGCTCCGTCTGGACCCCCGAGTGCATCGACGCCGCCCGCAGCGGCCCCACCCGCCGCCTGCCACCTCTGGGCTGGCTGCGGTCCAACCCCGACGTGCCCTACCGGGCGATCCTCGCCGACGACGAGACCGTCCTCGTCCAACGCGACCCGGACGACATCACTCGCGGTGCCCTGGTCCTCACCCACCAGCCCACCGTCGCCCTCTACGCCAACCTCATCGACAGCCTCTACGCCGGTGCCCAGCATCTCGTTCCGCCCGATCCGGCCGACGCCTCCGAAGCCCGGATCCGCCAGCGCGACAGCCAGATCGTCACCCTGATCGCCAAGGGCGCCACCAACGAGATGATCGGCCACCAGCTGCACTGCTCGACCCGCACCGCCCAGCGCATCGTCAGCAGGCTCATGGACAAGTACGAGGCCCGCAGCCGCGCCGAACTCGTCTCCAAGGCCGCCGATCTCCTTCCCCCGACCCTGACAGCCTCCTGACCAGCCGGAACGCCGCTCCCGGGCCCCGCTGAAACGACGACGGCGGCCCGCCCCGGAACGCGGCCGGCGCCGGATCGGCGCCGTTGCTGAAGTGCCCGGATTTTGAACGTAGTTATTGATCCGGAGCGGCTCCGCCGGGTGTGAGACCGGCCTCGCCCGAGGCGCGCCCAGGGCCATCGAGGCCCTGGAGACGGGTCCGCCGCCCGCTCGCCACGAGGTCCCACGGAGATCGAGAACCTCGTCCTGGCCGTCACGTCACGTCACGTCGGTGGCACCGACCGGACCACCCCCGCCGGCCGGCCAGCGCCGACCCGCTCGGGTCAGCCTGGCTGGCCGCCCGGCGGCCGGCCACCGGGCGCGCCGCCGCCCGCGCCGCCGCCCGCCGCCGTGGTGGTGTCGACCCCCACGGCGAGGGCGACGGTATACCCGTCGCCAACGCCGCCGGACACCGTGGCGAGCTGGCTGGCGCCGCCGTCGTCCCCGAAGACGTTGTCGCCGGCAAGGCTGACCCGGGAAAGGTTCCGCGTGGACGCCTCGTAGCCGGGCTGCGCGTAGACCTGGTCGCAGACGTCCTTCGGCAGCGCGACCTGGGACGTCGCGATGGCCTTGGTGGCGTCGGTGATGCTGGCCTGGTCGGGATAGACCTCGAAGTGGATGTGCGGCCAGCGCCCGCTGTAACACGCCGGGAAGACGCTGGTGAAACGCACCGCGCCGGCCGCGTCCGCGATCTGGACGCCGCGGAGGTAGTTCTGGTCGGTGACACCCGCCGAATACATCGAGTAGCGGCCCTCCCGGTCGCAGTGCCACACGTAGACGGCGGCCCCCGCGAACGCGCCGCCGCCGGCGAGGTCGGTGACGGTCAGCTCCAGCACCATCGGGACACCCTCGGCGGTGCCGGTCGCCGTCCCGAAGCTGGACCGGATGTCGCCGCGCACGACCCCGCTCTGCTCCAGCACGTCCGGGCCATTGGACCCGTCACCCGGGTACGGGCCGGCCGTCTCCTCGGGGATCTCCCCGGACACGTCACTCGCCGCCGAGGACACCGCCGAGCTGGCTGACGCGCCCGACGGCGCCGAGGAACCGGACCCGCACGCCGACAGGCCGGCCGTCGCCGCGCCCAGGCCCACGAGCGCCAGGATCCGTCGCCTGCTCAGCAGGGTGCCGACATCGAAACCCAGCCCCTGATCGACGATCTCCTCCGCCGGCCGGGCGAGAGGACGTCCCTCATAGGACGAGACCCCATCCTGCCGCTGGTGCTTTGCCATACGTCCTCCTCCGCCGACCGGCTGCCTGGGTCCCTCACAGGGTCGCGGGGCTGGCTTTGCTCCCGCTGTCCGTTTCCTGTGTTCAGCCTGTGCGCTTCGGGTCCGCGTCGGCGGCCGCCGGCGCGGGTGGCGCGGGTGGCGCGGCCGCTCACGGCGGCCCGTCAGGCCGTGGGCGGCACTTCGCCCACGAGCTTCTCGCCCCGGGCGCGCAGGCGGGCCCGCGGTCGCTGGCCGTGGATCCTGCCGGGGTGGCTCGACCGCCGAACAGCGCGCGCATCCGAGGACTGCTGGCCTCTGGGGGCTGCCGGCTTCCTTGAACGCGGCAGGGGCCCGAGCGGGCATTCAGACCGGCCCGCGGCGCGATCTTCGAAGGTTGACACGGGAGGAAAGCAACCGGCTGCCTGAGCGTCGCGCTACGGCCAACCTTGATCAGAAAGATGGCCAAGCGCTGGGAGGCAGGGTTTGTGCGCCCGGCAGGGATCGAACCTGCGACCTGGTGCTTAGAAGGCACTCGCTCTATCCGCTGAGCTACGGGCGCTCGTGTTCCATTGTGCGGCCTCGTGTTGGTCGCGCAGTGGGACTGAACGGCCCGCGTCGTCGACAGCATGGCATGACGGGTCGCTGAAGGCGGCCGATGCCGGCTGTCGACGGGCGAGAAGGTCGGGTAGAGACGGTTCCGGCACCCCTCGCGCGGGCCACGCCGATGATGCCCGTGCCAGGAGCCATTCGCCACAGGCTAAAAGTCCCTTCACGGCCCGAAGACTCGCGATCTGGGTCACTTGGTGCCCATCGGGCGACGATGACCGCTCGTGAGGATGGGCCGCCCGGTGAAGATGGCCGCTCGGCACCGGGCGTTCCGGGCGTCATCCCGCCCGGAATGCCCGGCACCGTCCGCCGGGGGCTCAGCCGGCGGCGGACTCGAGGGACTTGTACTCGTCGTCGGTCAGGGTGATGCCGGCGGCGGCGACGTTCTCCTCCAGGTGGGCGACCGACTTCGTGCCCGGGATCGGGAGCATCACCGGCGAGCGGCGCAGCAGCCAGGCGAGCGCCAGCTGGGCCGGCGTCGCGCCGTGGGCCGAGGCCACCGCGTCGAGCGGGCCGCCCGGACGGGCGAGCTTCCCGGTGGCCACCGGGAACCAGGGGATGAAGCCCAGCCCCTCCCGCTCGGAGTAGTCGAGCACGGCCTCGGAGGCACGGTCGGCCAGGTTGTACCGGTTCTGCACGCTGACGACGTCGACGAGCGTGCGGGCGTGCGCGAGCTCGTCGACGCTGACCTCGGACAGGCCGATGTGGCGGATCTTGCCTTCCTGCTGCAGCGCCTTCAACTCGCCGAGGGAGTCCTCGACCGGGGTCTTCGGGTCGATGCGGTGCAACTGGAGGAGATCGATGCGCTCCAGCTTCAGCCGGCGCAGCGACAGCTCCACCTCCTGGCGCAGATAGGCCGGGTGACCTACCGGGACCCACTGCGACGGCCCGGTCCGGACGAAGCCGGCCTTGGTCGCGATCACCAGGTCCTCGGGGTAGGGATGCAGCGCCTGGGCGATCAGCTCCTCGCTGACATACGGCCCGTACGAGTCGGCGGTGTCGATGAAGTTGACCCCCAGCTCGACGGAGCGCCGCAGCACCCTGACCGCCCCGTCCGGATCCTCCGGCGGCCCCCACACCCCGGGGCCGGTGATCTGCATGGCGCCGTAGCCGAGCCGGCGCACTGGAAGGTCACCGCCGAGCCGGAAAGTCCCGCTGGCGGCGGCATTCGGCGTCTGGGTCGCTGTCGACATGCGTATCCCCTCGTTCGTCATCAACATCCCGCCGGCCTCGTCCCGGCCAGCGGTCCAGACCGGCGCGCTACCGAGGTGCCGCCCGGTCATGTCACCCGTCGAGGTCCATCCACCGGCGCCCGCCACGGCCAAGCGGCGACGACACCGCCTCGTGTCACCGGGCCCCCGTCGCTGCCAACCCCGCCCCACCGACCGGTGTTCCCGTCCTAATAGATCATTTATGCTCTCGCGACCAGCCTGTGGACGATGCGCGGTCGTCCACAGCCGGCCGTCGCCGGCTTCCCGGCGCGACCGCCCGCGGCCAATCTGACGGCGCGGCCGGCGCTCGCCGGCCCGCCCGTCCGCGGAACCCCTGCCCCGGAGGCCAGCGTGCTGGACGCCACCCTGTACCTCGTCGGAAACCTCCTCGAGAACCCCAACCTGAAGGTGACTCCGACCGGGCTCTACGTCTGCTCGTTCCGGATCGTGTCGTCGGAGCGCCGCTACGACCGCAAGGAGAACAACTGGGTCGACGGCCCGCAGCTGTTCCTGGACGTGACCTGCTGGCGCAGGCTGGCCGAGCACGTCGCGGCCACCCTGAGCAAGGGCGACCGCGCGATCCTGATCGGCCGTCTGCGCCAGCGCGAGTTCGAGAACGCGCAGGGCGAGAAGCGCCGACGCTACGAGATCGAGGCCGTGGCGGTCGGGCCGGAGCTCGCCTGGCATCCGGCCCGGGTCCAGCGCGCGGTCCGGGGCGGTGGGACCGTCACGCGGCTGACCGAGCAGCCCGGCGCCGCTGACGGTTCCGCCGCCACACAGGTCGCCGCCGCGCAGATCGCCACCGCTCCGGTCGGCGGCGCAACCGTCGGCGGCGCGGCTGACGGCCCCGCGCGCGACGCCGGTGCCCGTGACGGCGTGGCGGCGGCCGAGCCCGACCCGTTCGGCGACTCGTCCGAGCCGTGGGTCGACGGCGAGCCGTTCCTAGAGCCCGGCGCCATCGACGAACTGACCGACGAGACCACGGCCGGCTGGAGCGGTGACGCCGACGGCCAGGGAGGCGACCGGCGCGTCGAGGGCTCGGTGACGCCTCTTGGCGAAACGCGATGAGCGGCGGGGGACGAACGGTATGTGACGAACGGTGCCGTACCTGCATCCGGAGCGTCCCAGCTCGGCGGATACGCTCACCCCGGTGACCAGGGCGCGAGGCGATCAGGACCGGCGGGCGGCGACCGTCGACGCTCCCGGGCAGTCCTCCGGTATCCCCACGGCCCGCCCGGACGACGATCCCGTCGACCGCCCCACCACCGACGCTCCGCCGCCCCGCGGCGGGAGGGCCGGGGGCGGCCTTGGCCGGCGGATCGCCGCGCGCGCGGCCGCCCGGCTGGCCGCGACCAGCCCGACAGGACGGTACGTGGCCGTGCTGGCGTTCGTCGCCGCCGTGGTCGCGCTGCTGGTCAAATACCTGCTGTTCCCGCATCTGTCGATCAACAACGACGAGGCGCTGTACCGGCTGCAGGCCCAGACCCTGGCCGCCGGCCGGCTGTTCCCCGTCGCCGGTGATCCGGCCGCGTCGTACGCGCCCTGGCTCGCCGTCCCCACCGACGGCCACTACGTCCTGAAGTACACGCCGTTCGTCCCGGCGCTGTTCGCGCTCAGCCTGCTGGTCACGGGCGGCTTCGGCGCCGGGCTCGCGTTGGTAGCCGCCGCGGCCGTCGTGACCACCTACCGGCTCGGGCTCGCGCTGTTCGCCGACCGGCGGGTCGCGGCGGTCGCGGCGACGCTGTTCACCACGTCGCCGTTGGTGGTGCTGCTCGACGGGATGCTGCTGGCCTACCTGCCGGTGCTGGTGCTGGCGCAGCTCGCGGTCCTCGGACTGCTGCGCGGCCTGGCCGCGGCACGCGGCGCTCCGTCCGAACGGCGCGGCTGGCGTGACCGACGGGGGTGGGCACTGGCCGGCGCCGGGCTCGCCGCCGGCACGGCGGTGGCGGTCCGGCCGTTCGACGTGCTGGTGCTGCTCGCGCCGCTGGCCTGCTGGGCGGTGTGGACCGCCCGCGGCGGGCGCGGCTGGCTGCTCGGGCGGGTCGGCCTCGGGCTCGTGCCACCGGCGGCACTGCTGCTCGCGTTCAACGCGGCGGCGACCGGCTCGCCGCTGCGGCTGCCGTTCGCCTACCTCGAGTCCGAGGACAAGATGGGGTTCGGGGTTCGCCGGCTCTACCCGACGGACCGGGCACACGACTTCGGCTTCCTCGACGGCCTCTCGGCGGTCGGCAACCACCTGTTCCTGCTGGGCGGGTGGGCCTGCGGCGGGGTGGTCATGCTCGGCTGCGCGGTCGCGGCGGTCGCGCGTCGGCGAGTCGGCGCGGCCGGGACCGCGCTGGGCGTCGGCGCGCTGCTGTTCCTCGCCGGCTATGTCGCCTTCTGGGGCGCGTGGAACGCGGCCTTCCTGTGGGGCGGGATCAAGTACATCGGGCCGTTCTACCTGCTGCCGGTGCTGGCGGTGCTCGTCCAGCTCGGCGCCCGCGGGCTGGTGGACCTGGCCGCGTGGCGGCCCCGGCTGGCCGGGGCCGCCGGGGCGGTCGCGGCCGGGCTGACCTGCCTCGTGCTGGCCTTCGCGATCCCGGCGAACGTGACGCTGACCCGTCACGACCGCGATCTGGACACGATCGTCGACGCGTTGCCAGGTGAGCCGCTGGTGTTCCTGTCGGTGGACCCCGAGTACCTCATGCACCCGACCTCACTGGCCGCGAACCCGCCGGAACTCGACGGCCGGGTCCGGTGGGCGGTCACCCGTGGCGGCGCCGCCGACCTGGCCGTCGTCGCCGACAACCCCGGCCGGCCCGCCTACCTGCTGCGGATCCCGCCCGCGTACAACCGGACACCCGACGCGCCGGCCGGGACCCGGCTGGAACGGCTGGCCGAGCACACCGGAGACGCCGTCACCCTGGACGTGGCCGTCGACCCGTCACCCGAACGGGCCATCTCGGCCCGGCTCGTCGTCACCGGTCCCACGGGCGACGTCTCGTACCCGATCGACCCCGACCGCCCGGTGACCGCCCGTCTGGTCATCGACGCCGACGGCGTGACGCTGGGTGCCCTCACCCGCCAGACCGGCCTCACCGGCAACCCGAAGGTCCTGCGCACGCGGACGCCGCCCGCCAGGGCAGGCAACCGGGTCGTCGCGCTGGCCGTCTACGTCACCCCGGCGGACACCGGCAAGGAGAAGTTCGTGGACCGCCAGCTCGCCCCGACCGTCGTCAACACCGACGGCACGGTAACGGTCCTCGCGTCGACCGGCCAGGTCGCCGCGACCCCCGGCCGCGAGCCCCCACCCCTGCATCTGGCCGCGCCCGGCAGCGCCCGCCCGGCCTCCGGGTCGCCGCCGTGACCCAGCCGGAGCCCACTCTCGGGCCGCTTCGACCGAGCTACCCGATCGAGACCGCCCGGCTGCTGCTGCGTCCAATCGACCCGGTCGGCGACGTCGACGGCCTGCACGCCTACCGGTCCCGGCCGGACGTCTGCCGCTACATCCCGCCGGAACCCGCGAGCCGCGAGCAGATCGCCGAACGGCTCACCAACCCGGACCTCGTCCGGTCGGAGCTGGAACACGAGGGGCAGATGCTCTCGCTCGCCGTCGTGCTCAAAGAGACGGGCGAGCTGATCGGTGACCTGGTCTTCTTCTGGCGCAGCGCCCAGCACCGCGGCGGCGAGATCGGCTACGTCCTGCATCCGGACCTCCACGGGAAGGGCTATGCCACGGAGGCGGCCCGGGCGCTGCTCGCGCTGGCGTTCGACGAGTTCGGGCTGCGCCGGGTGACCGCCCGCATCGACGCGGAGAACCACGCCTCGGCGGCCGTGCTCCGCAAGCTCGGCATGCGCCAGGAAGCGGTGCTGGTGGAGAACGAGTGGTTCAAGGGCCGGTGGAGCACCGAGATCGACTTCGCGATCCTCGAGCGGGAATGGCGCGCGCCGCGTACCCAGGACGGCGGCTCAGCCTCGAACGATTCCTCCCTGGGACGCGACCATCCATGATCCGGTCACTCCGCTGTGCCGGCGCCCAAGGGCTACCACCGACCCCGGCCATGCAAGATCCGCACGGCTGATGAACAGGTCAAGCGCCATTGGCGGATCTTGCCCGGCGGAGAGTCCGATGGTCGAGACAAGCCCGCCAGCACCCCGAAGGGATCACGCTAGCCCGGAGCCATGAGAGTCGGTCCTCGAGTCGGCGCCGCCAGGTCAACGGCGTAGACCACGGGGGAGGTGGAGCACAGGGAGCGTAAAGCGCCGCACACGCCACACGTCGCCCGCGTTCACGGCGTCGGCGCCGGTCGGGTGCGCGTCATCCGCCTCGACGTCCGCGACCTCACCACCGACGAGCCGCGAACCACCTCGCGCACGTGTTCCAGGACGTCCATCCACTCGACGGCACCGCCGAGGACGACATCCGCGCCGGCTCCGGCGAAGCCCGCCACGGACCACCGTCCGCCGCTCCTGCCGGGCCTGTGCGGCAGGGGCCGGCCACCGATCCTGACAGTTCCCCAGGTCGGTGACCAGCCACCGCCGGCCCCCCGTGCCGCGCCCCGAGGTTATCGGCCCAGTGCGCCGCCGCGGCCCTCCGCGCGGCCGCGGGGAGTCCTGGCTGTCCCGTCCCGTCCTGTTTCGCCCGCCGGGCTGGAAGAATCGCCCCGATCGATCCTGCCCGTGTTCGCCCTGGCGCGCACGGCGACCGGTCAGCGGGGGGACGAGGGCCGGGCAAGACCGTCAAGCACGAGCAGCAGGAGGAAGGCGACCTGATGGCGGAGCCGGAGGTTGAGCGGCCGCCCGACCCCGCGTCGGTCTCGACGGAGGCCGAGTTGCGGGTTGCCGTGCTTCGCCTGCTGGGTGACTCCTACGACAGAGCGGTGGAGCGGCGGACCGGGCTGTCCAAGACGACGGTGAACGACCTGCGCAACGAGCGCAGACGGCTCACCGCGAAGACGCTCACAATGATCATTGATGCCTACGACCCGTACCGGCGGGAGGCCTGGCTGACGGCCTGGCGAAGGGTCCGCGCACATTCCGCGCGCTCCCATCCCTCCTCGGCCGCGGACGACGGTCCGGTGGCCGGCCTTGGCCCCGGTCCCGAGGGCTCCGACGCCGGAGAAACCGCCGCGGTCGTGGCGGCACACGCGGACGGAAGCCCGCCGGTAGCCACGGACGGCAGCCCGCCGGCGGTCATGGCGGCGGGGACGGCCGGGGGTATCCGGACCGGGGGTATGCGGGAGGACTCCGGCGACGCCCCGGCGCGGCGCGGTCGCCCGGCCGCCGCCGGGACGGGCCGGGACGCGGGACCGCCGGCGCCGTCGGGGCGTCCGCCACGGCCACGGCCGGCCCCCTGGCGGATGGCCTCCGTGACGGTCGGCGCGGCGTTCGTGGCCGGCGCCCTCGCGAGCCTGATCACCTTCTTCGCCATGCGCGGGGACACGGTGACCGGCCCCGCTCAGCCCTCAGGGGCGCAGCCCGGGGCGGGCCTGCTCGTCGGCGGGCGCCCGCCGGGGGGCGGTCCCCCTGTTCTCGGGCCGGGCGGGGCCGGCGGGGCCGGCCCGGTCGGCGGTGCCGGCCCGCCGCGCGCCGACCTGAGCCCGCCGTCCCTCGGCGACGCGCCGCGCGCCCAGGGCTGCTACTCCATGCCGCTGCAGACCCAGGCCGACGTCGTGGACGAGCATGGCGCGGACCTCGCCGGCATCCGGCTCACCGAGCTGCGTTACGCCTACTACCCGTCCTGGCACCCGGCGCTGGCTCTCGGTGGTCGGCTCAGCGGGCCGGTTCCGTCCGGCTGGCGACTGGTCGCGGCCGCCTGGAGCGATCCCGCGACGACCGACTCCACCATCACCCACAATCGGGGCAACGGCCGTTTCTACCCGGGCGACGAGCTGGTGCCGAGCAGTCAGAACTGCTTCACGGTCCCGCCGTACAGCCTGGGCTACGGCGGATATTCCGGAATCACGACCCGCGTCTACGTCATGCTCGTGGACGCGACGAAGGTCGTTCCGTTTCTGCGGGCCGCCGGCCAGCTCGCCGGCCTGACCGAAGCCGACCTCGCGCAATGGGACGTCCGCGTGCTCGGCTATGCCGCCATCCCGTCCGATTCCATGTAGGCGGCCGGCCAGCGCCAGGCCCGGCGACGGCGGCGGGCAGGGACCTCGACGCGCCACACCGGGCTGACCCGCGCCGGCTGACCGGCGCGGGCACCCATCATCATGGCTGTCGTCGGCGCAATCAGGCCACCCTCGCCGTTAATCCTGTTGATTTCAATCATGCTAATTCCCCGCTGTCTGGATGATGACAAGGGCGGTCGCGCGGGGCTGTCACTATGATTCGGCGAGCATGGCGGGAAAGAGGTGACACGGCCGGTGAAACATCGTCTGGTAGTCGAGCCTGCCCGGCCGGTGACCGGCACGGCACCAGGCGCGGGCACGGGGCCGATGTCCGTTCATCTCCTGGGAGCCCCCTATGTCATGTGCGGGCCGGATCGGCAGCCGGCGCCGCGCGGCCGCAAGACGTGGGCTCTCCTGGCCTACCTGCTCGCCACCGACTCCACGCCCAGCCGCGAATGGCTCGCCGAGCTGCTGTTCTCCGACGCGGATGATCCGCTCAATGCCCTGAGCTGGAACCTGTCCCAGCTTCGCCGCCTGCTCGGCGTCTCCGCCACGGTCGGTGGCGACCCGGTCGAGCTACGGCTGCCACCCGGCACGTTCATCGACGTTCGCGCCCTTCGGACCGGTACCTGGATGCAGGCGCTGGACCTGCCGGGGCTGCGGCGTCAGTTCCTCGAGGGCATGTCCTTTCCCTCAAGCCCCGCCTTCGAGGTGTGGCTCCTGGCCGAGCGCCGCCACCTGGCGGGCGTGGCCGACGACGTGCTGCGCGAGGCCGCGCGGGCCAGGCTCGCCACGGGGGACGCACGCCGGGCGGTCGAGCTGGTCAGCGGCCTCGTCGCCTCCAGGCCACTCGACGAGGACGCCCAGGAACTGCTCATCCGGTCCTACGTGAGGGCGGGTGACCGGGGCGCGGCCGCGCAGCAGCGCGACGCCTGCGTCGCGCTGTTCCAGAAGGAGCTCGGCAGGCTTCCCGTGGAAGCCGTCCTGCGGGCGGCGGACGTCGAGCCCCCGCCCGATCCGCCAACCCGCATGGCTTCCGAGGTTGGTATCAAGGCGCGTCTGGAGGCGGGGCTCGCCGCGATGGACGCCGGCGCGATCGATTCCGGCGTCGCCTCGCTGCGGCAGGCCGCCGCGGACGCGCACGAGACCGGCGAGCCGGAGCTCGAGGCCAGAACGCTCGTCACGCTTGGCTCAGCCCTGATCCGCGGGGTCCGCGGGCGTGACGGCGAGGGCGCGGAGATCCTTCACCGGGCGGTCGCCGCCGCCGAGCGCGCCGCGGCTCCCACCTACGCCGCGCAGGCCCACCGGGAACTCGGCTACGTCGAGTTGCTCCGCGCCAGGTACGACCGTGCGTCGCGCTGGCTGGGCAAGGCGGCATCCCTCGCCGCCGACGACCCGGCCGAACTGGCCTGGGCGCGCGCCATACAGGGCCTGGTGCTGGCGGACATCGGTCGGCACTCCGACGGGCAGCGCGAGCTGCGCGACGCGGTCCGTCTGGCCCGCCAGGCCCGGGTCCCCACCGCGGAGACCTGGGCGCTGACCTTCGTCGGGCGCAGCCATCTGCTCCGCCACGAGCTGGCCGACGCCCGCGCCGTCCTGCGGGAGGCGCTGGCCGCGGCGCACCGGGCGCGCTGGACAGCGTTCGTCCCGCTCCCCGAGTCGCTGTTGGCCGAGGTGGACCTGATGGAGGGCCACGTCGACGAGGCGGCAGCCGCCTTCGAACACGCCTACGCCCTCGGGTCGCAGTTCGGAGATCCGTGCTGGGAGGGAATCTCCGCCCGCGGCCTCGGACTCGTCGCCGACCGGCGCGGTGACCTCGAAGCCGCCCTGCGGTGGGTGGCCGAGGGGCGCGCGCGCTGCGCCCGCCAGCCCGACGCCTGGCTGTGGATCGAGGGCTACTGCCTCGACACGCTGTGCGCGCTGGCGAGCAGGCATCCCGCGCGGCTCGCTGGGCCCTGGATCGCCGACCTCGAAGCCCTGGCGACCCGCACGGGTATGCGGGAACTCGTCGCCCGCGCCTACCTGCACCGCGGCCGCAACGGCGACCGCGACGCCGCCGAAGCCGCCCGCGTCCTCGCCGCCGAGGTGGACAACCCGGCCGTGCTCACCGTGGAGCGGCCACCATTCGTCTGACGGCGGCTCGTCGGACGGCGGCGTCGCGGGGGCCGGGGCCAGAGAGGCCGGGGCCAGAGAACGGTCCTCCTCCGGAACCAGAGCGGCGGCCTTCCTCGTCGAGGGAGGCCGCCGCCTGAATGGGTCGTCCGCTGGACGGATCGTCCGCCGGATCCCGGGGATGACGCCGTGCGCTGCCGAAGGGTGCCCTAGTAGCTGAAGGTGGTGGCGCCCTCGTCGCCGATCCACTGCCACATGGGAATGGTGCCGTTGAGCTCGGCGCCGGCGATCAGGTCGCCCTTGTCGAGCCGCCTGGCGTCGAAGCAGATCGGGCAGGCCATGAAACGACCGCCGGCCTTCTGGTACCGCTCGACCAGGTCGGGCAGCGACGGGCAGCCCTCACACGCCACACCGACGGCGACCCCGGGCAGGACGAGCCGGACCGCTTCCTTCGTGAGGAACATCAGGGTGGGCCGGCCCAGCTCGGCCGCCCCGACCGCGACCAGGAACGCGACGGTCACCTTCTCCGGGTCCTCCAGACCCGTGGTCAAGCTGATCACAGCCTTGCCGGCCATCGTTCTCTCCTCGTCGACGCTGGTTCGTGAACAAGGCGGAGCGTGCCCGAGCTGGATGTGACGTGGCCTGTGACCGAAGGCCAGCCCCGAGGTCAGGTAACCGACAACTCCCAGGCCGGGTGGGGTGGATGCCAGGCCTGGTGGGGTACGCGCGGCCTTCGGCCAGGGGCGCGGCGAGCGGCGGCGGTCAGCGGCCGGGCGCGGCGGCGGGAAGGGGCGCGGGCCGGACGAAGGGAAACGCGAGCGTCTGGCGGATGGAGGCCCCGGTGAGCATCATGACCAGCCGGTCGACCCCGATCCCGAGGCCGCCCGTCGGGGGCATGGCGTACTCGAGCGCGGAGAGGAACGCCTCGTCGACCTGCATCGCCTCCGGATCGCCGGCGGCGGCGAGCAGCGACTGTTCGGTGAGCCGGGTCCGCTGGTCGACCGGGTCGACGAGCTCGGAGTAGGCGGTGCCGATCTCGACGCCGAAGGCGACCAGGTCCCAGCGTTCGGCGAGCCGGGCATCTCGGCGGTGGGCGCGGGTCAGCGGGGAGGTCGCGGCGGGGAAGTCGAGGTAGAAGGTCGGGTCGGTCGTGGCGGGTTCGACGAGTTCGTCGTAGAGCGCCGCGACCAGCGTGCCCGCCGCCGCGTCCAGCGGCGGGGTGATGCCCCGTTCCCGGCACAGGCCGGCGAGTTCCTCCCTGGGCGTGTCGGCGGTGACGGCGCGACCGACGGCGGCGGAGACGGCGTCGTGCACGGTGACCGATCGCCACGGCCCCGACAGGTCGACGTCCGCGAGCCGCCCGTCCGGCCCGGGTCTGCGCGCGATTGGCGCGCCGTGCACGGCCGTGGCGACGGCGATGACCAGCTCACGGGTGAGGTCACGCATCTCCAGGTAGTCGCTGTAGGCCTGGTACGCCTCCACCGACGTGAACTCGGGATTGTGCGTGGCGTCGGCGCCTTCGTTGCGGAAATTCCGGTTCAGCTCGAATATCCGCGGCATTCCACCGACACAGAGCCGTTTGAGATACAGCTCGGGCGCGATCCGCAGATAGAGCGTCGAATCGTAGGCGTTGATGTGGGTGATGAACGGGCGCGCGTTCGCGCCGCCGTGGACCGCCTGCAGCATGGGAGTCTCGACCTCGGTGAACCGCCGGCTGACGAAGAATCGACGGATCTCACCGACCGCCCGGGAACGACCGACGAGCATACGCCTCGTGTCGGCATTGACGATCATGTCGAGGTGACGCTGCCGGGCCCTGGCGTCGGGGTCGGTGAACCCGGCGCGGGCGCTCGGCAGCGGCCGCAGGCATTTCGCCGCCATCTGCCACCCGGTCGCCGACACCGACAGCTCGCCGCGGCGAGAGGTCGTCACCTCGCCGGTCACGCTCAGGTGGTCGCCGAGATCCACGGCCGCGCGGAACAGCCGGTGCAGGGCGGGGTCGAGCCGGGAACGGTCGACCATCACCTGGATCGAGGCGTCGCCCTCCCGCAGAACCGCGAAGATCAGCCCGCCGTGGTCACGCAGCGCGTGGACCCGTCCCGTCACCGACACCCGGCGGTCCGTCCGGGTGTCAGGAGCCAGATCCCCGAAACGGCTCCTCAGGTCCGCGATCTCGCTGTCCCGCGCGACCGCCGCCGGGTAGGGATCCATGCCCGCGGCCCGCAACCTGTCCAGCTTGGCGTGCCGCACCCGCTGTTGCTCGGCGGGCCGTTGCCGGGGCAGGTCCAGCCGGAACGCCGCCCGGCGCTGCGCCGCGACCGCCTCGGCGAAGGGCAGTTCCCGTCCGTCGTACTCGACGGCTGTGTCTCGCGCGGGTTCCCGAGGCCTGGCGAAGGTCGGCAGGTATCCCTCGGCCATTCCCGCCGCGAACGCGACGCGGGTCAGGGTGAGCGTGGAGTCGTAGCACAGGTAGCGCGGCGTCCACCGCGGCAGATAGCGGGCGTTCGAACGGTACAGGCTCTCGATCTGCCAGAACCGCGAGGCCGACGTAAGCACCCGGGCGTTCAGCCGCGCGCCTGGCCCCGCGCCGATCCGCTCGGCGGCGCTGAACACCTCGCGGAAGATAGCGAAGTTCAGCGAGATCACCCGCACGCCGAGTTCGTCGCGCGCCGCGTCGACGAGAGCGGCGACCATCGCCTCGACGAGCCCGTTCTCCGCGTTCCTCTCGCGGCGCATCAGGTCCAGGGAGAGTCCACGCGATCCCCAAGGAACCATCGAGAGCACCCCGCGCAGCTGGCCGTCGCCGTCGTGCGCGAGCACCGCGACGCATGCCTCGTCGGCGGGATCGCCGAGCCGCCCGAGCGCCATGGAGAACCCGCGCTCGGTGTCGTCCCGGCGCCAGTCCTCGGCGCGCCGTCCGATCTCGGCGAGCTCGCCCGCCGACAGGGCCCCGTGGCGGGTCACGGTGATGGTGTAGCCCGCCCGGCGCACCCGGCGCGCCGCCCGCCGGACCGGCTCCATCCGCGCGTCCCTCAGGCTGAACTCGGCGACGTCGATGACGGCCTCGTCGCCGATCGGCAGGGCCTTGAGCCCGGCGGCGACGTAGGCTCGGGCGCCCTCCTCGCTCGCCGCCAGAACCGCCGGGAACCAGCCGAACAGCCGCGCCTCGGCGAGCCACGCCTCGATCGCGCCCGCCCACGCCGCGCGCGGGCCGATCGGGTCCGCGCTCGCCAGGCTGACGGCGGCGAGCACCCGGTAGGTCACCGCGGCGTCCCGCCGAGGCGAGAAGACCACGGACTTGTCGTGACGGGTCGCGAAGTAGCCCAGCGAGTCCCGCTGCCCGGCGCGCAGCAGCAGCCCGCGCACCACCAGTTCGTCGGCCGCGGTGAGGTAGGCCTTGGCCCGGGCCGACCTCAGGAAGACCACAGCCGCGGCTATGAGCGAGACGGCGGAGAGCAGGCCGGCCAGCACCGCGATCCAGTGGTAGCCGTGCTGCCCCTGCCAGCCCACCTCCGACGAGTTCGGCTCGACGCCGAGCGCCGCCCGCGCTCCCCACACGACCCTGCGCCCCACGCCGGTCAGCTGGGCCGGGAACAACAGGGTCAACGCGACCGACAACGCCACCGACGCGGCCAGCCCGCCCACCAGCACACCGAGTGCCCGCCACCGGGCGCCGGGCTCCAGCCGTGAGGAGAACGCCGGCCGGCTCAGCCACAGCAACGCCATGACGGCCACCGTCACCGCCGCGTTGGCGACCAGGTACGCGGCGCCGAGGGTCGACAGATCTCGCACGTCCCGCGCGCCGGTCACGAAGCGGACCAGCAGCGCGATCAGATAGCCGGCCGCCACCGCCTGGAACGCCAACAGCAGCCAGAGCGCGCCCCGCATCCGCCGCCGGACCGCGCCCGCGAGGACGAACAACAGCGCGGTCGAGAACAGGCTCGGGCTCACCGGGAGATTGACCAGCCCGAACACGTCGTCGACGCGGCGTGCCCAGTGGACCCGCCGCAGCGCCAGGCTGACCAGCGACCAGCAGGCCGCCACCAGCAGGATCCGGCCCACGACCGACACGACGGCGTCTCCCCGGCCGTCCATCGGCGCGTCGCGATGGGACGACGTCCGCGCTCCGCCGGCGGCGCGCGCGGCCGGGACAGCCCACCGGATCACGTTCGTCACCGGACGAGTCTCCTACGAGCGACGCCCCGCGCCGCGGCACAACCTGGGTGGCCCGGGAACTGGCTGGCGTCGCCGAGCGCACGGTGGCGGACGAACGCGACAGCCCACCCAACCGGCCTGAGGAGATCCTCGCGCGGGTCGAGGAATCATTCGGCTCCCGTCCGCCCAGGACGGCTTCGTCGTCGCCGACATCACTGCCGGCAGCCGGCGCGAGCGGCACACACCGCGGGCCGGCTCGGTCGGCTCGGCACCGCGGGCAGCCGTGCGACGACCGGTTCTGTTGCGGCTGACCTGCTGGCGACCCGAATCTGGTCCGAGGACACCTGGCCTGCCCGCGACGGGCTGGGAGCCACTGGGAGGTCAACGACCGATGCCGCGCTTCCACCACGCCAACCTGGGTGTGCCGCCGGGCCTCGACGAGGCCGAGGGCGCGTTCCTCATCGACGTCCTCCGCTATCGGAAGCTGGATCCGCCGCCCGGGCTCGTGGGCATCGCGCGGTGGTACCAGGCTGACGACGGCAGCGAGATCCACCTCAGCATCGACCCCGAACACCGGCCCGCCGCCCATGCCCACACGGCCATCGAGGTCGACGAAGGTATCGAAGCCCGGCTCGACGCCGCCGGCATCGCCTACCGGTCCGGCGGCTTCGGCGACCTCGTGGTGACCTTCTGCGACGATCCGGCTGGCAACCGGTGGGAGTTGCGCCGCCCACAGGGCGCCTAGACCTCGGCCCTCGGGTCCGCCGACGGCAATGCTCGACGACCGGCGGCTTGGGCACCAACCCCGTCACAGCCGACCTGCGCCGCCAGATCCGCCTGATGCTGCCGCTGCTGCGCGCCGCCGGCGCGACCGGCCCGGTGCGCGCCGCCGTGGTGAGCGCCATGGCTGACCGCGCGGCCGAGCCGGACGCGGCATCAGTCGATAACGTCCTGGCCACCCACGCGGACCGTGGCCGCGGGGAAAGACCAGGTCAGGTCAGCGCGGGCTCGACCAGGGCCCAGGTCCGGTGTTTCGCGTCCCGCCCGTCGCCGGACGAGCGCCCGGTGAGTCGTCGGGTCACCCAGGGGCGTACGTGGCGCCAGTAGTAGCTGGCCTCGGCGAACGGGCCGGACCGCCACGGCGCCGCGTCGGCGGGCGACGGCGAGGGCGAGGGCGGCTGGACGCCCAGGGCGGTGAGGACGAGGCTCGCGACGCGCAGATGACCGAGCGAGTTGAGGTGAAGCCGGTCCTGCGACCAGTAGCGCGGCTCGCGGATCTCGTCGTCGGCGAAGACGTTGACGAACAGCACGCCTCTGGCCCGGGCGATGTCGGCGGCCGTGTCGGTCAGCGCGGCCGCGCGCCGGTGCAGCGTCCGGCCGAACGGAAGCCGGCCGGACGGGTCGGGGCCGGCGAGCAGGACCGGTGTGACGCCCGCCCGCAGGCACCGGTCGACCGCCCGCGCGGTCAGGGTGGTAAGCCGGCCGAGGTCCGCGCCGGGACGCATCATGTCGTTGCCGCCGCCGTTGAGGGTCAGGATCGTCGGAGCCGGGTCGAGGGCGAGAGCCGCCTCGAGCTGCTCGGTGATGATCGGTTCGAGCAGCCGGCCGCGGATGGCGAGGTTGGCGTACCAGACCTCCGTCTGGTGGTGGGCGGCGAGCCCGGCCGCGACGAGGTCGGCCCAGCCGCGCGGGCCGTCCTCGCCCTGCTCGTCGCCGACGCCCTCGGTGAAACTGTCCCCGATCGCGACGTAACGCACAGCCGCCTCCTTCGCCTCGCGCCCGGTCGCGCTCTCGCGCCGCGCCCCGCCGCCAGGCTCTCGCCGGCGCGGCCGGCCGTGCCGGCCCCACCGGGAGCCGATCCGCCGCCAATTCTGCACATCGTGGCCGGAAGACGGCCGGGCCGACGCGCGGCCGCCGCCATCGCGCGGCCGCCAGCACGAAGCTCCGTGTCCGGGCCACCACGAACCGGGGCTTCGCCAAAAGGTCACCTGTCAGTGACAGGCGGGTTTCAACGCCAACTGGTAGGTGATGGTGCACTGTGAGACCTGACTACGGGGTGAGACCTGACTACGGGGGTTTCGTCGGTGACCCTCATCCGCGGGCACACCGGTTCGGCGAGCGCATGATGGCGCCGCCGCGTCGCGGGTCTCGGCCGGGGCCACGACGAGGAGGTACGCGGTGCCGCTGACGCCCCTGACCGACACCGACCCGGCCCGGATCGCCGGGTTCCGGCTGGTGGCCAGGCTGGGCGCCGGCGGGATGGGCGTCGTCTACGTCGGGGCGGACCAGGCCGGCCGGCCGGTCGCGATCAAGCTGGTGCGCACCGAGTACGCCGAACATCCCGAGTTCCGCGCTCGCTTCCGTCGCGAGGTGTCCGCGGCCCGCGCCGTCGAGGGAACGTGTACGGCCCGGCTGATCGACGCCGATCCGGACGCCCGCTCGCCGTGGCTGGCCACCGAGTACGTGGCAGGCACCAGTCTGGCCGAGGTGGTCGCCGCCGAGGGGCCGCTGCCGCCGGAGCTGCTGCGCGCCTTCGCGGCCGGGCTCGCCGAGGCCCTGTGCGCCATCCACGCCGCCGGGGTGGCTCACCGCGACCTGAAACCCGCCAACGTGCTGCTCGCCGCCGACGGCCCGAAGGTCATCGACTTCGGCATCGCCGCGGCGATCGAGTCGACGATGCTCGCCACCCACACCGGTGTCGGCGTGGGGAGCCCAGGCTTCATGGCTCCCGAACAGGTCACCGGGGACGCGCCGGTCGGAATGCCGGTCGACGTGTACGCATGGGGTCTGACCGTCGTCTTCGCGGCGACCGGTCGGGCGCCGTTCGGCGTCGGCCGTCCCGAAGCGCTCCTCTACCGGGCGGTGCACGGCGAGGTGGACCTGGCCGGGCTGCCCCCGGCGTTGGAACCGCTGGTGCGGGCGGCGTTGGACAAGGATCCGGCGCGGCGGCCGACGGCGGTCGCGCTGCTGGCCCGCCTCACCGGGCCGGCCACCGCGGGCGCCGGCGCCGCCGCGCGCGACGGTGGCGGGACGGTCACGGCCGACGGCGAGGCCAGGGCCGGTGCCACGGCCGGCGGCGAGGCCGAGCAGGCGCGCGACGCGGGAGACCTTGCCAGCGCCACCCGTCGGCTGCTGCGCGAGGACTGGCGCCCGCCCCGGGCGGCGGCGGCTCCTCCCCTTCCCACGGCCGCGCTCCGACCGCCGGGCCCGTCCGGCGTACCCGGCGGTGCCGGCCGTCGC
>NZ_JADWYU010000156.1 GCF_016786325.1 Frankia nepalensis
CTATGGCACGCTGTTGAGTTCTCAAGGAGCGGACGCATGAACCGGATCCACACCCTACCAGGCGAATCACCGGCGCGTTCCGGCCTGAGCCGGACTCACACTTCCATCTTACCAGCCGGAACCGGCTGCTGTTTCCCGCTCGCCACCGGCTTTCCCGGCCGCTTGCGTTTGTCGCACTTTACGGAGCTCCCGAGTGGCTGTCAAACCCCGCCGCCGGCCGGATTTTCGTGCCGCTCTTTGCCGTGTCCGAGAATCTACCAGAAGCCCAATCGCGTCGGTCTCGCGACCCGCGTGGTCTTTCCCGGTCTATCTTTCGGTACGACACCCCATGTCGGGTCACTTCGGCTTTCGCCGGCTGACCGCCACTTCCCGGGGCCTGAACCACCGTACCTCACCCCGTTTCGGCGGCTTCATCGGGGCCCGATGTCACGGTGCGCCTGCGATGTCGCCACCCCGGCCGCCGCGGCGTCCGCCGTGGCTTGGTGAGGTGAGTGGCAACGTTACACCCAGGCAAACGCCGTTTGTCGAGGAGGTCATGTGACGCCGCGCACCCGGCGGCGTCCAGCGGCGCGGCCCGCCCTTGGCCCGCTGCCGCCGTCCGCCACCAGACCGGGCGGCGCCCGGTCGGCACCCGGCGCCGCGTCCGCCAAGGTGCCCGGTCTCGGACCCGTGCCGTGGGTCGGCGCCCACGGCGTGTCAGCGGCGGCGTGTCAGCGGCGACGCGGTCCACAGTGCGCGTTGCCGCTGACACGTCGGGCGCCCCACCCGCGGGGACGGGTGGGAGCGGCAGGGTGAACGTCACCGGTCACGGCGCCTACGAAACTTCCCGTGGATCACGCTCCGCGGTCCCGGACCGCCGATCCACGTACGCAATCGGCGATCTTCGGCCCGTCCCACCTCCGCCTACTCGGTAGATCGCCAGATTTGTACGAAGTTCCGGGACAGACCGGGCAGGAATCGCCGAACGGCGCGCACGTCTGACGATCAAGGAAGTCGTTAGGCCCTCCACGGACTAGTGATCACCGGATGCGTGCGCGGATCGGCGGTCGAGCAGCCCCAGCGAGATCCACGGGAAGGACCTCAGGCGACGTCGAGCCGCTGCCCGGGCGGCGCGCCACGCGACAGGCGCGACAGGGTGGCCGCGGCCGGGCACCCCGATCCGACCCAGGCGGACCCGTCGCCCAGGGTCGGCTCCCCCGACCGCGGACCACGCTCGCCGCTCTGCTGGCCGGCGGCGAGCGCAATGGCCGGACAACCGCGCCGGCCAGGCGACCGCCGCGCCGGTCAGACGCGCTTCGCGGATCTGGTAGGAACCCCGGTGCGGACAACGAGGACGACGAGGACGACACAGACAGCGCGGGCGACGAATTGAGCGATCAGGCGACCGGCGCGGTCCCGGCGAACGAGGGCGTGGGGGTTCACGTCCGCACCAACCGGGAGCGCTGGAACGAGATATCCGACGACTACCAGCGCTTCAACGCGCCCCGGATCCGCGGCCAGGCGTTCACGGGCGCCATCGCGTGGGGGCTGTGGGAGCTGCCGGAGTCCGAGCTGAACATTCTCGGGGACGTCGCCGGGCTCGACGTGCTGGAGATGGGCTGCGGTGGCAGCCAGTGGTCGACGGCGCTGGCCCGCCGCGGGGCGAACCCCGTCGGCATCGACCTCTCCGAGCGCCAGCTGCTCCACAGCCGGCGGCTGCAGCGTGAGACCGGGCTGACGTTCCCGCTGGTACAGGGCAGCGCCGAGAGCGTCCCGTTCGCCGACCGGTCGTTTCACATCGTGTTCGCGGACCACGGCGCGTTCTCGTTCGCGGACCCGCGCCGCGCGATTCCGGAGTCGGCCAGGATCCTGCGCCCCGGCGGCCTGCTCGCGTTCAGCCACATCAGCCCGCTCTATGAGATCACCGTCGAGCCGGGCGGCGACCGGGCCGGCCGCAGGCTGGTGCGGGACTACTTCGGCCTGCGGATGTTCACCGACGCGGACGGTCTGGTGAGCGCCAACCTGCCGTACGGGGAGTGGATCGGTCTCTTCCGCTCCTGCGGGCTGACGGTCGAGGACCTGATCGAGACCCGCCCGAAGGCCGACCCGAACCTGACAGGCCGGCAACGTTCGGACAACTCGTGGGCGCGCCGTTGGCCGTCGGAATGCATCTGGCGGCTGCGCAAGACCTCCGGCTGACCAACGGCGCCGGCGCCGAACGGACCAGGCCGGCCAGGCCAGGCGGGTGGGCTGGCCGGCGTCGCTCAGGCGAAGACGATCGTCTTGTTGCCGTGCACGATGACGCGGTCCTGCAGGTGCCAGCCGACGGCGCGGGCGAGCACGGCGCGTTCCACGTGCCGCCCGATCCGGCGCAGGTCCGCCACCGAGTGGCGGTGGTCGACCCGGTGGATGTCCTGCTCGATGATCGGCCCGGCGTCCAGCTCCGCGGTCACGTAGTGCGCCGTCGCGCCGATCAGCTTGACGCCGCGCTGGGCGGCCGCGCTGTAGGGGTCGGCGCCGACGAAGGCCGGCAGGAAGCTGTGATGGATGTTGATGATCCTGTCCGGGAACGCGCCGAGAAACCGTGGCGTGAGGATCTGCATGTAGCGGGCGAGCACCACCAGGTCCACCTGGCCGGTGAGCAGGGCGAGCGCGCGTCGCTCGGCGTCGTCGCGGCTCTCGGGGCCGACCGGGACGTGGTGGAACGGCACGGCCCATTCCGCGACGGTGTCGCGCAGGTCCTGATGGTTGGACACGACCATCCGGACGTCCATCTCGAGCTCGCCGGTCTGGGTGCGCCACAGCAGCTCCCGCAGGGCGTGGTCCGCCTTCGAGACGAAGATGGCGACCCGCCGCCGGACGGCCGGGGTGGTGACCCGCCAGCGCATCGACCGGCCCTCGGCGAGTCCGGCCAGGGCCGCCTCGATCTCGGGCAGCCCGTCGGCGAGGTCCTCGCGGTGGAACTCGATCCGCAGGAAGAACGTCCCGCCGAACGGGTCGGTGGAGTACTGCTGCAGCTCGGTGATGTTCGCGCCGTGGCGGAACAGCAGTCCGGAGATCGCGGCGACGATGCCTGGCCGGTCTGGGCAGGTGACGATGACCCGGCCGACGTCGCGGTAGCGCTCGGCGTGCGCCGCGATCGCGGCTGGTGTCACCAGCGGGCGAGCCCCGCCGGCCGCGCCGTCCGTCCCGCTTCCCATCACGTCTCCATCGTGACCTGGCCGGGCGGCGCGCCCGCGTCTCCCACGCCGGCACGGCGCCGAAGTCCGCCCGCTCGGGGGTGGTCGGTGCCGGCGGCGACCGGCCCGGCGCTCAGCGCCCGGGACGGGGAGCGACGAGCAGGGCCTGGGCACCGACCGCGACCGGCCCGGCCAGGTCGGACAGCACCGAGGTGGCCAGGCCGGCGCCACCCGGGCTGATCGTCGTCGTCGCGTCGACGCAGATCCACTCGCCGACCGGCTCGCGGTGCAGGTGCACCGTGAGCTCCGGGTTGATGAAGTAGGTGGTCAGGAAGTCGGTCTCGCTGGAGATCCCGTTGCCGTTGTCGGCGAGCGCCATGAGGCGCTGCAACGGGCTCATCGGCTCGCCGGCGACCAGCGGGTACAGCACCCGCCCCCACAGCGCGGCCGGCCCGCGCGTGCTCATCCGGCCGCGGCCGGCGGACCGCCACTCGATCGCGCTCGCGAACCCGGGGACGCGCCCGGGCCCGGCCGCGCGCGGCGGGGCGTCCGGCAGCGGCGGGGGCGCCGGGTGGCGCGGCGGCACGGTGGCGCCCTCGGCGCGCCGCACCCGCCAGGCGCTGCCGCGGGCGACGTCGCGGCCGCCGGCGGAGAGCACGGCCTCGACCAGTTCCACGCTGCGCCCCGGCCGGGTCACCTGGGAGCGCAGGCCCAGCTCCCCGACGGGCACCGGCCCGAGCAGCTCGGTGGTGAACCGCGCGACGGTCATCTCGTGGCGCGGCGCGGTCCGTTCGACGGCCCGCGCCAGCAGCGCGCTGGGCGGGCCGCCGTGCTGCGCGCCCGGGTCCCACGGTCCGGCGGTGTGCCTGGTCGCGAGCCAGCGCCCGTCACCAAGCTCGACGTACAGGCTCTCGGCCCCCGGCTCGGGCCCAGGGCTGGTGGGCAGGCCGGAGCTGGCCGCTCCCGCGCCGGGCTGGCCCATCGTCCGCATGCCGCCGTCGACCACGGACCGACCGTAGGCCACTGTCCAGCCACCCGAGCTTCCAGGTGATCCGCGTCACAGGGCCGTCGGCGCCCCGGCGGGCCAGCGCCGCCCGCGCCGCGACGGTGTCCCGTCGAAGGGGATCAGCCCGCGTCCCCCGTCGAAGGGGGTCAGCCCGCGTCGCGGGAACGGTCACGCGCGCGGTTGCGCTCCCGCCAGGCGACGACGTCGGCCGCGGGATCCGCCAGCGCACGGCGGATGGCGACCAGACGGGAGATGTAGACGGCGGCGGCCGCCAGGATGCCCGCGTCGTCGACGAGGCCGAACGGCCCGAGCAGGGCCTCCGGCGCCACGTCGACCGGCGTGAGCAGATAGGCGAGGCTGCTCACCGCGGCGACGATCCCCCGCAGCGGTACGCGGTACTTCACCAGCACGTAGATGCCGGTGCCCACGATGGCGAGCCCGATGACGCCGAGGACGACCAGGACCACGATCGCCAGGGTGCTGAAGCTGATGTCCACGACGACCGCGTCCCTTCGCCTCCCCCGGCGGTCCCGCCGGGGCGATCACCATCCGGTATGCCCAGGTGTGCCCCGGGGCGAAACGACTACCCGTCGCCGTTATGTCCGCGGCGCGACCATCCGGAAAAGGCGGCGACGCGACCGGCGCCGCGGCGGGAGGATCGGGGCATGGGCAAGGTCTATGAACGCATCGACGGGCGGCTGCGGGAGTTCGTCGAGGCGCAGCCGATGTTCTTCGTGGCCACCGCGCCACTCGCGGGCGACGGGCACGTGAACCTGTCCCCCAAGGGGGGAGCGGACACGTTCGCGGTGTTCGACGAGCTTACGGTGGCCTACCTCGACCTGGGTGGCAGCCACGCGGAGACGATCGCGCACCTGCGGGAGAACGGCCGGATCACGCTGATGTGGTGCGCGTTCGCCGGCGCTCCCAAGATCGTGCGGGTGCATGGCCGGGGCGAGGCGGTGTTCCGGGACGACACGCGCTTTCCCGGCCTGCTCGCCCGGTTCGCCAAGCCCTCCCAGCCGAGCGTGCGGGCCGTCATCGTCGTGACGGCCGAGAAGATCAGCGACAGCTGCGGTTACAAGGTGCCGTTCCTGGAGCACGTCGGCGACCGGGCGCTGCACGGCGAGTACTTCGGCCGCAAGAGCGAGGACGAGTTCGCCGCCTACTGCGCGTCGAAGGAGTTCAACGGCGTGAGCATCGACGGCCTGCCGGGGCTGCCGCTGCCGCTGCCGGTCCTGCCGTCACCGGCGCCGGACGGTCAGCCGGCCGTCGGCGCTGTGGCCACGGGGCTGGCCGACCAGTAGCGCTCGCGCAGGACTCCCTTGCGCAGCTTGCCGGTGGGGGTGCGTGGCAGCTCGTCGACGAAGTCGACGCCGCGGGGCGCCTTGTAGTGGGCGATCCGGTCCCGGACGAAGGCGATCAGCTCGTCGGCGACGTCCGGGCCGGGCTCGACCCCGGGTGCCGGCTCGACGACGGCGTGCACCCGCTCGCCCATCTCCGGGTCGGGGATGCCGATGACGGCGACGTCGAGGACCTTCGGGTGCAGGGCGAGCACGTTCTCGATCTCCTGCGGGTAGATGTTCACCCCGCCAGATATGATCATGAACTTGGCGCGGTCGGTGAGGTACAGGTAGCCGTCGGCGTCGAGATGCCCGACGTCACCCACGGTGGTCCAGGTCGGGTGCAGCGGATGCTGGCCGGCGGCGGTCGCCGCCTCGTCGCCGTGGTAGGTGAACGGCACCTTCTCGCGCTCGAAGTAGACGATCCCGTCCTCGCCGGTCGCGAGCTCCGACCCGCGCTCGTCGCACACATGCAGGGTGCCCAGCGCCGACCGGCCGACCGTTCCCGGGCGCGCCAGCCATTCCGCCGGCGAGGCGAACGTGATGCCCGCCCCCTCGGTGGCGGCGTAGTACTCGTGCAGGATCGGCCCCCACCAGGCCATCATCGCCCGCTTCACGTCAGGCGGGCAGGGCGCGGCGGCGTGCACCGCCACCCGGTGGCTCGACAGGTCGAACCGGGCGCGGTCCGCCTCCGGGAGCTTGAGCATCCGGACGAACATCGTCGGGACCCACTGGCTGTGGGTCACGCGGTACCGCTCGATCGCGGCGAGCGCGTCCACCGGGTCGAAGCGCTCCATCACCACCACGGTCCCGCCGAGCGCCTGCACCGCGCCGCCGAACCGCAGCGGCGCCGCGTGGTAGACCGGCGCGGGCGACAGGTAGACCGTGTCCGGGCCCATCCCGTAGAACATCTGCACCAGCGGCGGCAGGACCATCCCCGGCTCGCCCAGCCGGTACTCGGGCAGCGGCGGGCGGATCCCCTTCGGCCGCCCGGTGGTGCCGGACGAGTAGAGCATGTCGGCCCCGGCCCACTCGACCTCCGGACGCGCCGCCGGGACCGCCGCCAGCGCCGCCTCGTAGTCGTCGTGCCCGGTGAGGCCGCCGGCGGCCTCGGGCGCGTCGCCCGCCGACCGGAAGACGAAACGCCGGCGCACCCGGGGCGTGGCGGCGACGATCGAGGCCGCGAGCCCCGCGTGCCGGGTCGAGACGACCAGCGCCGCCGCGCCGCAGTCGTCGACGATGTAGGCGACCTCGTCCGGGGAGAGATGGTGGTTGACGGGCGTCACATACAGCCCGGAGCGCAGCGCCGCCCAGTACACCTCGAAGCAGCGCTGGTCGTTCTCCGCCAGCAGCGCGAGCCCGTCGCCGCGACGCAGCCCGGCCGCGGCGAGCGCGTTCGCGAACCGGGCGGACCGCTCGTCGAGCTCGCGGTAGGTCAGCGCCGTTCCCGACCCGGCCATGACGACGGCGGCCTTGTCTGGCGTGACGGCGGCGTGGGTGGCGGGGTACACGGCGACCTCCCAGCTCGGCCAGCGTGAGCGCCGTCACACTAACAGGCGAAGAGGGCCTGGCGTAGCCGAATGACGCCGGTTTGGACCGGGTTCGGCGTCGTTCGCGAGAGATCCGGCGTCGCTCGCGGAAGGGCGCCAACCCTCAGGTCAGCGGTCCGCCGGGGGCCGGCTTTTGTTCTACGAGGCGTAGAAGCTAGCGTACGGGTCGTGGAGTTTGTCTGGGACCTCATCGTGTTCGTCCACCTGCTCGGGATGGCCGCCGTCGTCGGCGGGTGGTTGATGCAACTGCGCGCGGCGGCGCCTCAGGTACCGGCGGCGGTCGTGTACGGCGCGGCCGTGCAGGTGATCAGTGGACCCGCGCTGGTGGGGCTCGCCTCGTCGGGCGCGGTCGACCACGACGTCAACAACACCAAGATCGGCGTCAAGCTGCTGATCGCGCTGGCCGTCTTCGTCGTCGCCTACCTTGGACGACAGCGCGGCGACGGGGCCGCGGCGGCCCCGGCCATGGCCGGGGCGCCGGTCGCGGACGGGGCCGCGCCGGTCGCGGCCGGGCGGCTGACCGGGCGCACCGCGCTGCACGTGGCGGGCGGTCTGGCCTTCGTCAACGTGCTGATCGCCGTGTTCTGGGGCTAGCCAGGACCCGGCGGGACCGGCGGATATTTTCGGCACGGCATAAAGCGGCATGGCGTAGAAGCGGACGAGCGCGTGGACGTGGGCGGCGCGGCCTGGACCCTGGCCGCCCGCGGGCGCGGCGGCGAGTGGGGGCACCGATGCGGGGACAGGTAGCCGGATGGTGGCCGCGAGCCGCCGGGCGGGCGGCGGCTGGCGCGCTGGTGGGCGCGCTGGCTGTGCTGGCGACGCTCACCGTGGGCGTGGCGCCCGCGTCCGCGCATACCAGCCTGGCCTCGAGCACCCCCGCGGCCGGGTCCACCGTGCCCACCGTGCCCGACCAGGTGGAGCTGGTCTTCACCCAGCGGCTGCTGGGCGTGGGGGTCGTCACCGTGCTCGGCCCGGGCGACGTCACGGTCAGCACGGGCGCGCCGGTCCAGGACGGGGCAAGGGTCACCCAGGCGCTGGCCGCCGAGCGGCCCGCCGGGGCGTACCGGATCGCCTACCGGGTCGTCGCCGCCGACGGCCACACGGTCACCGGCGAGGTCGCCTTCACCGCGACGGCCGGCACCGGGCCGGCCTCCCCCACGCCGACGGCCACCGCGACCACGAGCGCGGCGCCGGTCCCCACCTCGGCGCCGAGCGGGCCGACGACCGGCGCGACCGCCCTGACCAACGAGGGCGGCGGGTCCGACGACGGCGGGTCCTCGACCGGGCTCGTGGTCGGAGTAGCCGTCGGCGCCGTCGGACTGATCGCCATCGCGGGGGCGGCCACGGCGATCGCGGCGAGGCGGCGGCGGGAGCACACCGATGGGACCTGAGCGGGCGCCGGCCATGACCGACTCCCAGCCCGACGCGGCGGCCACGGCGGTGGCCGCCGCGCCAGACGCCGCCCCGCCAGACGTCGCCCCACCGGACGGCTCCCTACCGGACGGCTCCCAGCCAGACGTCGCTCCGGCGGAGACCACGACGGCGAACGCCACCGGCGGGCACGGCGGCCAGGTCCGTCCCGCCCGGGCCAGCGCGCGCGCGGTCGCTGGCGTGGCGGCGGGCGCCGTCGCGACGCTGGTGACGCTGGTCGTCGCGCTCGAGGCCGGCGGCGGCGCCCCACGGAAGCTGCCGCCCGAGCTCGCCGCCGCCGACCCCGGCCTGTTCACCGGCTGGGGCCTGCCCGTCAGCCGGCTGCTGTTCGACGCGGCCGGCGTCGCCACCGTCGGCGGGCTGCTCGCCGCCGCCTTCCTGCTGCCGGCCGCCGGGGGCAAACCCGGCCGGGCCGGGGCCAGGATGCTGCGGCTGGCGTCGGTGGCCGCCTGGGTGTGGTGCCTCGCCGCGCTCGCCCAGTTCGCGTTCACCGTGTCGGACCTGGTGGGGCGGCCGCTGCCGGGCGCGCTGACCACCCGCAACGTCTCCAACGTGCTCGACGTGGTCCCCCAGCCGCGGGCGCTGCTGATCGTCGCCGGGGTGACGTTCGCGATCGCGCTCGGCGCCGGGCTGGCGCGCAAGCTGGACACGTCCGCCTGGCTCGCGGCGCTGGCGCTCGGCGCGCTGCTGCCGGTCGCGATGACCGGGCACGCGCACGGCTCCGGCGGCCATGACCTGGCGACGGTCAGCGGCGGGATCCACGTCGTCGGCGTCGCGGCCTGGGTCGGCGGGCTGGGGGCGCTGCTGGTCGCCGGACGGCGTCTGGCCGGGCCGGAGCTGGTCACCGCCGTGCGCCGCTACAGCGGCCTGGCCGCCCTGTGCCTGCTCGCCGTCGGCGCGAGCGGCCTGGTCAACGCGGCGGTCCGGCTCGGCGAGCCGGCCGCGCTGGTCGACAGCTCGTACGGCGCCCTGGTGATCGCGAAGACGGTCGCGTTCGCCGCGCTCGCCGCCTTCGGCCTGGCCCACCGGCGCGCCACGATCCGCCGGCTCGCCGAGGCCGGCGCGCCAGCCCAGGCCCGCCGGCCGTTCCTGCGGCTCGGCGCGGCCGAGGTCGCGCTGATGGGCGTGGCGGTCGCGCTCGGCGCCGGCCTGTCCCGCACCCCGACGCCCGTCGGCGGTGACGACACCGACCCGGTCGTCGGCATCCTCGGCTTCGAGATGCCGCCGCCGTTCACCGCGTCCCGGCTGGTCACCGAGGCCCGCCCGGACCTGCTGTTCGCCACCCTCGTCGCGCTGGGCGTCGCGTTCTACGTGGCCGGCGTCGTCCGGCTGCGCCGCGCGGGCGCGTCCTGGCCGGTCGGCCGCGCGGTCAGCTGGCTGGCGGGGCTCGCCGTGGTGGCGTTCGCGACGAACAGCGGCCTGGGCCCCTACGGCCGGGTGCTGTTCAGCGCGCACATGATCCAGCACCTGCTGCTGATGATGCTCGCGCCGATCCTGCTGGTGCTCGGCGCGCCGGTCACGCTCGCGCTGCGCGCGCTGCCGACCGGGGTGACCGGCACGACCCGCAGCGCCCGGGCCTGGCTGCTGCGGATCACGGGCAGCCGCTGGATGCGGCTCGTCTCCCACCCGGCGGTCACGTTCGCGCTGTACGCCCTGTCGCTGGTCGTGCTGTACCTGACGCCGCTGTACGGCTGGGTGCTGCGCAACCACCTCGCGCACCTGGCGATGATGGTCCACTTCCTCGCCGTCGGCTACCTGTTCTTCTGGCTGCTCATCGGCGTCGACCCGGGCCCGCGCCGGCCGAGCTATCCGGCCAGGATCGTGCTGCTGTTCCTCTCCTCCGCCGTGCACGCCTTCTTCGGGGTCATCCTGATGATGTCCAACGAGGTCGTCGGCGCGTCCTACTACAACCTGATCGACCGGCCGTGGGGCGGCTCGCTGCTCGACGTGCAGCAGCTCGGCGCCGGCTTCGCGTGGAGCTTCGGCGAGATCCCGTCGGTGGCGGTGCTGGCCGCGCTGTTCTTCCAGTGGGCCCGCACCGACGAGCGGCGCGCCCGCGCCAAGGACGCCCGTCTCGACAGCGGCGAGGACGACGAGTTCGAGGCCTACAACCGGTACCTGGCCGGTCTCGCCAAGACGAACCGCCCGCCCCGGCCACCCGGTTCCTCCTGACCCGGGTAGGTGTCGGGCCCCCGGGTGCGGTCAAGGTGGTGGCCCGGCGCAACGCCCTCGACCTACACCCGGGGGGCCGGCGGCTCAGCCCGTGACGGAGGCCCGCCGGCGGGCGAGGACGAGGGCGGCGCAGGCGGCGGCGAGGGCCGTGGCGGCCAGCGACCAGCCGGTGGCGTACTCGGCGTGGCGGGTGGAATGGCTGTCCGCGGCGACGGTCAGGAAGACGGTGCCGACGGTGGCCACGCCGGTGACCTGCCCCAGCTGCATGACGGTCAGCAGCAGGCCGCTGGCGTCCGGCGCGTCCTCGACCGGGACGTGCGCCAGGGCGACCGTCATGACGATCGGCATCACGCCGAGGCCCAGGCCGATCACGGCGGTGAGCGCCTCGTAGCCGACGCCGCCGCCGGCCAGTGGGCCGATCCACAGGTAGGCGACGGCGGCCAGCGCGAACCCGGCCGGGATGAGGCGGCTGTGCCAGTGGCCCGGCAGCCGCTGCCAGTTGAGGCTGACCAGGCCGAACGCGACGACGCACGGGATGAAGGCGAGCCCCGAGCCGAGGGCGCCCATGCCCAGTTCGCCCTGCAGGTGCAGCGTCGTGGTGAACAGGAACGCCCCCCAGCTGGCCGGCGCGAGGATCAGCACGGCGACGGCGGGCAGCAGCCCCGGGGCGCGCAGCACCCGGGCGGAGATCAGCGGGCGCCCGCCGCGGGCGGCGACGCGCCGCTCCACCGCGGCGAACAGGCCGAACAGCGCCACACCGGCGGCCATCGACGCGGCGCACCACGCGGGCCAGCCCTCGTCATGCCCGAGGATCAGGGGCAGCACGACGAGCAGCACGGCGGGGCTGATCACCAGCACGCCCGGCAGGTCCAGGCCGGCGCCGTGCCGCCCGCCGTCCACCGGCAGGACCCGCCGGCCGACCGCGAGCAGCACCACGCCGACCGGCACGTTCACCAGGAACACCGGCCGCCAGCCGGAGCCGAACAGGTCGGCGCTGACCAGCAGCCCGCCGGCCGCCTGGCCGACGACGATGCCACCGGCGACCACCGTCGTGTACAGGCCGAGCGCCCGGGCACGGGCCGGCCCGGTGAAGGTCCGCTGGATCATGCTCATCACCTGCGGGGTCATCAGCGCGGCGCCGGCGCCCTGGACGAACCGGAAGCCGATCAGCGTGCCGGTGCCCGGCGCGAGGCCGCACGCGGCCGACGCGAGCGTGAACACGGCCAGTCCGGCGAGGAACGTCCGCCGGTGCCCGACGATCCCGCCGAGGCGCGCGCCCGTGATCAGCAGCACCGCGTAGGAGAGCACGTAGCCGGCGACGACCAGTTGCAGCCCGGCGTCGGAGGTGCGCAGGTCCGTCCGCAGCGTCGGCAGCGCCACGTTGACGATGCTGACGTCCAGGATCGCCATGAACTGGCCCAGCAGCAGCACGGCGAGCGCCAGCCGGCCGCCGTGTCCGCGCGCCGCCGCGGTGGCCGCCACGGTGGCCACGGCGGGACTCCTGGGCTCCGGTGGCCGGGAACGAGGTGGGGCCGTGGGTTGCTGAGGTTCGCGGGGGACCACGTGGCGCAGGTCGGCGGGGACGCGCGCCTCGACCGGCTCGCCCCCGGCCGGGTGGGGCGCCTGCCGCCCCGTCGTCTCGGTCGTCTCTGTCATGGCCCTCAGCCTGCGTGGGACCGGATACCAGTAACGAGAGCCTGCGCATACTGGTACTGAGAGCACCACGCAGCGGCGGGCGTCGTCAGGCAGGCTGGAGGGCGTGACCATGGCGCAACCGACGGAGATCGAGCGCCTGCCCGTGCCGCCGCGGCCGGGGCAGGCACGGCCGGCGGCGCGGCAGCCCGGCGAGGCACGGCCCGCGGCGCGGGCGAGCGAGCGCCGGGCGGAGTTGGCGTCGTTCCTGCGCAGCCGGCGCGAGCGCGTCAGCCCCGAGGACGTCGGCATGCCGCCCGGCCCCCGCCGGCGCACCCCCGGGCTTCGCCGAGAGGAGGTCGCGCAGCTTTCCGGGGTCGGCGTCACCTGGTACACCTGGCTCGAGCAGGGCCGGCCGATCAACGCGAGCACCCAGGTGCTCGACGCGGTGGCGCGGACGCTGCGGCTCGACGGCGCCGAGCGCGAGCATCTGTTCCGGCTGGCCGACGTCCCGCGGCCGGCGACGGCGGTCGACGAGTGGCCGACGGTTACTCAGGACCTGCGCGTCATCATGGAAGGCCTCGACCCGCTGCCGGCCTCGCTCGTGACCGCCCGCTCCGACGTGCTCGCCTGGAACGGCCCGTACGCGGCGATGTTCCCGGACATCGTGAACGCCCCGGTCCCGGAGCGGAACTCGATGTGGTTCATGTTCACCGCCCCGCCGGACCGCAACCCGATCGTGAACCTGGACGAGCAGGCCCCCGAGGGCGTGGCCGTCTTCCGGTATCGCTACAGCCAGCACCTGGGCGAACCGGAGTGGCTGGACTTCATCCACCGGCTCTGCGCGGCAAGCCCGCTGTTCGCCCGCCTGTGGGCGACGCAGAACGTCGCGCCGCCGCGCCCCTGCGAGAAGCGCTTCCAGTTCCCGGGCATCGGTCCGCTCACGACGCGCGCCACCCACCTCGACGTCGCCGCGCTGCCCGGCCTGCGCCTGCTCGTCTACACCCCGGTCGACGACACCAGCCGCGACCGCCTCGCCCGGCTGCACGCCCGCGCCACCGCCACGGGCGGCTGCTCCCAGGACTGACCACGTCCCACTGTCGAACGGCGCCTCGAGCGCGGCGGCGTCGAAGCAGGCGGCCTCGGCCAGGCACGGCAGCCCCGTGAACGCCGATGGGCGGCCTCGAGGCGGGACCTGGGTAGCGTCGATCGGGCCGTACCTACCTACCTACCTGGCGGCGGGCTGCTCCGGTCGAGCGTCGTAGACGGCTCTCGCCTGGTAGATCTGTTCGACGTTGCGCTCAGCCCAGCGCTTGATCCCGTAGATCACGGCCTGTAGGTCGCGGCCCAGTTCGGTGAGCGAGTAGTCGACGCGAACGGGCACCTGGGCCGTCACCGTCCGGTCGACCAGGCCATCCCGTTCGAGTGAACGAAGCGTCTGCGTCAGCATCTTCGGGCTGACCCCGGCGATCTCGTCCTGTAGCTGGCCGTACCGGCGCGGACCGGTCGCCAGCGCGCTCAGCACCAGGCACACCCATTTGTCACTGATCGCGTCCAGCACCTGTCGGGACGGGCAGCAGGCGAGGAACGCGTCGTAAGCGATCTTCGCCTCCTGCCGCCGCTGGGCAGCCGTGCGGGTGGTCACTGCCGTCATCGGCCCCTTCTGGCTCGGCTCCGCGCGCCCCGCCTCGACTTTCACCCCAGCGGGTAGCTACGCACCTCTAGGTAACTACTACCCAGAAGGTAGTCGAATTCCTAGCGTGGAGCACGCGCCAGCGCCCGTCCAGCCGCGACAGGCCGCGACAGGCCGGGAACCAAAGCGACACCGCGACACGACGCGGTGGCTGGCCCGACACCCCACCGCGGGAAGGACCCACGTCATGCGCGCGCTGACCGTTTCCGAGTTCGGCCCGGCCGACCTCCTGACCATCACCGACCTCCCCGTTCCCGAGCCGGGGCGGGGCGAGGTGCGCATCCGAGTGCGCGCAGCCGGGGTGAACCCGGTCGACATCTACACCCGTAACGGCATGGCCTATCCGGTCTTTCCGGTCGACCCGCCGTTCGTGCTCGGTTGGGAGGCCGCCGGCGAGATCGACGCCGTCGGGCCCGATGTCGTGACCTGGCGGCCCGGGCAGCGAGTCGTCGCCCTGTCCAACTGGTTCGGTCACACCGGCTCCTTCACCGCCGGCACGCAGGCCGAGTACGTGGTTCTGCCCGCCTCGGCGGTCGCGCCGGCGCCCTCGACCGCCGACCTCGCCGCGGCGGCGACCCTCCCGCTGAACGCTCTGACCGCGCAGCAGGCCCTCGACGCCGCCGGTCTCGACGCCGGCGCCATCGTCGCGGTCACCGGCGCGGCCGGCGCGGTCGGCGGGTTCGCCGTCCAGCTCGCCGCCGCCCGGGGCCTACGCGTCGTCGCCCTCGCCGGCGCGCACGACGCCACGCTGGTCGGCGAGCTCGGCGCGGACGTCGCGGTCGCCCGCTCCGACGACCCGGCGGCGGCGATCCGGCGGGCAGCGCCCGCCGGAGTCGACGCGGTCATCGACGCCGCGCTGCTCGGCGACGCGGTGATCGGCGCCGTCCGGGACGGTGGAACCCTCGTAGTCCTCAGTGGGCTGATCGACCCAGCTCCCGCACGCGGTATCCGGCTGCCCGTCGTCCAGGTACGGGCGGACGGCGAGGAGCTGGCCCGGCTGTCGGCGACGGTCGACAGCGGCGGCCTCGCCCTGCGCCTGCGCGAGGTGATCCCACTGGAGCAGGCGGCGACAGCCCACGCCCTGGTCGAGAAGGGCGGCCTGCGCGGCCGGCTCGTGCTGGCCCTCTGACTCGCGCGCCAGCCAGCCGAGTCCTGTCCTCGGCGAACATCGCGCCGAGGACAGGGAAGGAGATCAGCCGTCTCGCGAGACGGCGGGTCGGCTCAGGGAGCGCCGGATCCGGTCGCGGGTTCGTGGACGCGCCACGCCGTGGACGGCGGTGAGGATGGCCGCGAGCTCGGCCTCGCCGAGGCTGGCCGGGGCGGCGCCGGTGCGAGCCGCCGTCGCGATCCAGCGAGCCAGGGCGGCGTTCACCGGGGCCGCCAGCCCGTGCAGCCGGGCAAGCAGCACGATCTCGCCGTTGAGGTAGTCGGACTCGACCGAGCCGCCGCGGGCCAGGCTCTGCCAGGTGGAGCTACCGGCACGTTCGTGGCCGGGAATCGGGCTGATGGCCCAGCTGCGCAGGTTCAGGCCCGGGGCGGAGCCCGGCTCGACCGCCTGGATGCCGGCCGCGGCGAACACCGCCCGCGCCTCCCTGACGATCTCGGCGGCGGCCAGGTCACGCAGCGGGCTCGGCGCGAACGCCGCGTCCAGGTTGTAGGCGAGGTTGTCCAGCAGCTTGCCGGCCTTGTACCGGGCGATGTCGTCGACGACCGACGTGGTGAAGCCCGACAGGCGCAGGTCGGCGGCCACCTGCTCGGCGACCCGCCTGCCGTGGGCCTGCTCGGTGTCGCCGGCGGGCCGGCCCGCGCGGCCAAGGACGAACCCGCCCACCTGGGGCACGCCGGGCGAGACGACCTCTCCCGGCCGCAGGTGCGACGCGGGGATCACGACGACCGTGTCGATCACGGTGGCGAACCGGCGCAGCGCGCTGCGGGCGCTGTCGATGCCGTTCTGCAGCAGCACGATCGGCAGTGCCTCGGCGGCGGGCGGCGGGGAGGCGGGGTCCGCGCCGACGCCCGGCTCGGCCTTGGCGACCGGCCGCCATGCCCACTGGGCGACCAGCGCCTCGGTGTCCTGGGCCTTGGTGGCGAGCACCAGCACGTCGCCGGCGCGCAGCTCGACCTCCTCGGGGCCCGCGGCCGCCTCGAGGGCGACGCGCCGCTCGCCGTCCGGGCGGATGTAGCGCAGCCCGCCCGCGCGCAGGGCCGCGAGGTTCGCGCCGCGGGCCACCACGACCACGTCGAGGCCCGCCTCGACGAACTGGGCGGCCACCGTCGCGCCCACCGCGCCGACTCCGATGATCACGTACCTCGAACCCGCCGAATCGGCCGAGACCGCCGACCCCGCCGGGCCTTCCTCGCCACCGGCGGCCGCCGGTGGCGGCGTCGACGCCCGCCGCCCGCCCGCCATCCGACCCCAACCCCACCCTTTGCCGCGCATTTCGCCACTTTCGCATCCGCGGGCGCTCAGCCGATGGTGGGGACGGGTAGTGCGACAGAGTCCACCAGGCAGCCGAGAAGCCGCGGACCAGGGTCGACGGGTAATTCTCAGGGCAGAGGCAGGCCCGCCCAGGCCTCGTGGCACCGGCCACCGGGATGGTCGACGACCCTGGGCGTGGCGCCGAACAACAGGGTGGGCTGGCGGTCGGGGTCGTAGCGGGGCCAGGCTGGCAGGCCCTCGGTCGACGGGTCGCCGTCGCGGGCGAAGGCCAGCAGGGCGTCCTGCCACAGCGCGGCGACGTGCCCGTGCGGGCCGGCCGCGTCGGCGCGGCCCCAGGTCAATGGCAGGTCGGCCCCGTGCATGACGCCCCTCGGGTCGTCGGCCGGGACATGGTCGAAGCGCAGGGTCCAGACCGGGCCGCCGGCGGCGTGCGCGGCGTCGGCCAGCCGGATCGCCGGCAGGCCGAACATCGCGTCCGTGAGCAGCGCGGACCGGCCGGCCGCCGGGTCGCCGCGGTCGGCGGCGTAAAGGGCGAGCAACTCGCCCCAGCGCCGCGCGCCCAGCGCCGCCCGCGCTCGCGCCTCCAGCGCTGGCGGGATCACCTCGGGCGCGAGCGCGAGGAAGAGGTTCACCTCGTCCCGGCACCAGGTGACCAGCAACGGCACCTCGCGGCACGACCCGGCCGCTATCGCGGCCATCGGCGCCTCGGGCAGGACGACACCGTCGACGGTGGGCAGGAACGGCTCCGCCCCCGGCTCGGCTCCCGGCGTCGCCCCCGGAACGTCGCCCGGGCCGGTCGTCTCGGCGAGCAGCGCCTCGCCGGCGCGGACCAGCTCCGCCGTCGACGCCTCGGCCGGCCGGCGCCCGAGCAGGTCGACGAACCGGCGGCGCGCGCGCTCGCCGGCCGCCCGGTCGCGCACGTGCTGGACCGCCCCGCTCTGCAGGACCGCGCGATGGAACAGCCCGCGCGCCGCCGGCGCGGCCAGCAGCGCGCCGACGCACATCGCCCCGGCGGACTCCCCGAAGAGGGTCACCCGGCCCGGGTCGCCGCCGAACGCGGCCGCCGCGGACCGCACCCAGCGCAGCACGGCGATCTGGTCGAGCAGGGCCAGGTTGGCGCCGCCCGCCTCGTCGGCCCCGCCCGGGCCGGGCTGGGCGAGCGCGAGGTGGCCGAACGGCCCGAGGCGATAGTTCGCGGTGACGACGACGACGTCGCCGCGGGCGGCCAGCCGCGCGCCGTCGAACGAGCTACCGGCGCCGCTGACGAAGCCCCCGCCATGGATCCACACCAGCACCGGCCGCGGCGGGCCGCCCGGTCCTGGCGACCACACGTTCAGGTAGAGGCAGTCCTCACTCCCGCGCGGCGCCCGGCCGCGCCGCGCCGGCGCCCGCAGGCCCGGCGCGCGCAGTTGCGGGCTGGTCGGTCCGAACACCGAGCAGTCCCGTTCCCCGGCCCACGGCGCGGGCGGCCGCGGCGCCCGGAACCGCAGCGTCCCGACCGGCGCCGCCGCGTACGGCACCCCCCGCCACACCCGCGCGGCCACGAGATCGACACCCCGCGCGTCCCCCCACGGCGTCCGGGCCGCCGCGCCGCCACCCACCGGTCCCGTCCCGTTGCCAGCGCCGGCTCCGTCACGGGCGTCGCCATCGGGCCCGCGCCAGGAAACGGCCTCGCTCATCCGGCGGAACCCTCCCCAGACGAGCCGCGGAAGCGGCTCGGACGCGTCCGGTAAAAATCGGACACCCGGGCGGGGATCGTCCGGGCGTCGATACCGACGACGCTGCGACACCGACGACACCGCGATGCCGACGACACCGCGACACCGACACTGCCGCGCGGCGGCAGAGAGGACAACCGTTGAGAGACCCGTCACTGCCCGCGGCCGTCACCGCCTCGGCGCCCAGGCCGCTCGCGCGGGTGGAGACGCGGCCCTGGCGAGGGCGGGCCGGGCTGGTCACGGTCACCGCGGCGCTGGTGGGGACCGCCTGCGCGCTGGCGGCGCGGGTCGGCTTCCGCGACCGGCTGCTGGCGAGCGACGACCTGCTCGCGGCGAGCGTGGTGTACGCGTTCACCGGCGCCGCGGTCCTCGGGGTCGCGGCCGCGCTGGCGCTGCGCGGCCGGGTCCGGGGCGCCGTCCTGGCGTGTGGGGGCTGCCTGGTGACAGGCGCCGCGACGCTCGCCTTCGGCGTGGAGCGGGCGGGAGCGGACAGCCTCGCGGCCGCCCTGATGCCCGGCATGGTCGCGTCCGCGGGGTTCGGCCTGCTCGCCACCGGCGTGCTGCTCGCGGCGCGGCGGCGGTGGCCCGCGTGGGCCGGCGCGGCGGTGATCATCGCCGCGTGCGCGCTGGAGGCCGGCTTCGCGAGCGGCCTGCCGCTGTGGCCGCGAGACCCGGTGACGGTTCCGGTCGCGGCTCCGCTCGCGGCTCCGGTCCCGGACACGACGGCGGGAGGCGGCGTCCCGCTGGTCCAGTCGACGATCTTTCCCAACGGGGTCGCCGGCTACGTCTGGGCGGACGGCACACCGTGGGACGGCGGCACGCCGCGACCGAGCCCGTGCTGGCTGTCGACCGTCGGATCCTGATCCTGATCGGCGCGGGCACGCTGCTCGTCGGCGCCGGCGGGCTGGCGGCCGTGCCGCGCGCGCGGGCAGGTTCTCGCCCGGGGGTGGCCGCGGCGTCCGGGCTCGTGGCCGGTGGTCCGCCACCCCCGCCGACGCCGCCACCGTGGCGCCAGGAAGGCGTCCCGGCCGGGCCTGATCTCGTCGAGTCCGGCGTCCGCCCCGCCAGCCGGTCCGCTTCCTGGCGGAGGCGTCCCTGAGCGCGTCGGGGTCACCGGATCCGGGCAGACCCCGCCGGACCGTGGCGGACCTCGCCGGGTGACCGAGGCCTGAGCACCGCGCGGGCTCGCCACAAAAGCGGAATCGCATTCCGGTTATCGGTATCATCCGGAGCGCGATTCCGCTTGTCGTCATGCCCGCGAACGGAGCCTCATGTCCCCCGACCCCGGCCCCGGCACCGCGTCAGCCCCCAGCGCCGACGGCGGTCCGTTAGGCCGCCCGGCCGCCCCCGGTCGCGGCAACCCAATGCTGATCTTCGTGACGGTGGTGCTCGGTGCCACCGCCTACTGCGTGCTGCAGGCGATGGTGCTGCCGGCGCTGCCCGTCATCCAGCGGGACCTGGGCGCCTCGCAGGCGACCGCCGCCTGGCTGCTGACCGCGTTCCTGCTCTCCGCGTCGATCGCCACGCCGATCCTCGGCCGCCTCGGCGACCTGCTCGGCAAGCGGCGCGTCCTGGCGTTCGTCTTCGCGGCGCTCAGCGTCGGCTCGCTGATGTCGGCGCTCACCGACTCGGTGGGCGTGCTGATCGCCGCCCGGGTCGTCCAGGGCGTGGGCGGCGGCGTCTTCCCGCTGGCGTTCGGGATCATCCGCGACGAGTTCCCGCCGCACCGCATCCCCTGGGCGATCGGCGTGATCTCGGCCGTGATGGGCGCCGCCAGCGGGCTGGGAGTCGTGCTCGCGGGGCCGCTCGTCGACACGCTTTCGTGGCACTGGCTGTTCTGGGTGCCGCTGATCGTCTCCGCGCTCGCCCTGGTGGCGACGATCGTGGTCATCCCGGAGTCGCGGGTGCGGGCGAGCGGGTCGGTGAACCTGCCGGCGGCGCTGGCCCTGGCCGCCTGGCTGCTGGCTCTGCTGCTCGGCCTGTCCAAGGGCACCAGCTGGGGCTGGACGGCGCCGGGCACGCTCGGCCTGTTCGCCGCGGCGGTCGCGGGGTTCGCGCTGTGGATCTGGATCGAGAACCGCTCGGCCGTGCCGCTGATCGACCTCAAGGTCATGCGGATCCCCGCGGTGTGGCGGACCAACGTGGCCGCGCTGCTGCTCGGCCTGGGCATGTACTCGACGTTCGTCGTGGTGCCGCCGCTCATGCAGACGCCGAGCGAGGCCGGCTACGGGCTCGGCGCGTCGGTGACGGACTCCGGGCTGATCCTGCTGCCGAGCACCATCGCCTCACTGATCGTCGGCCTACTGATCGGCCGGATCAACATTCGGTTCGGCGCGAAGTACCCGCTGGTGTTCGGCTCGGCGCTGACGGCGGGCTCGTTCGTCGTGCTGCTCGTCAACCATGACCACGTCTGGGGCTTCATGCTCTGGTCCCTGCTGCAGGGCGTCGGGATCGGGCTCGCGTTCGCCTCGATCACGTCCCTGATCCTCGACGCCGTCCCCGTCGAGGCGACCGGGGCGGCCACCGGCATGAACGCCAACATCCGCACGATCGGCGGGTCACTTGGCAGTGGCGTCATCGCGAGCCTGCTGGCCGCGGGCACGCTGCCCAGCGGCTATCCCAAGGAGTCCGGCTACGTCGCCGGCATCGTCGTGCTGTGCGTCGCGACCCTCGCGGCGGCCGTCGCCAGCGCGCTGGTGCCCGTCGCGCGACGCGGCCGCGTCACCGTGATCCAGCCAGTCGTCCAGTCGGCCCCGTCCGACGCGACCGGCGGCACGGCGACCGCCACGACGGCCGCGGCCGTCGTGGCGCCCCAGACCTCCCGGATCGGCCTTCCCACCTCCCAGATCGGCCTCCAGAACTCCCGGACCGGCTTCCAGAGCTCCCAGATCGCTCACCTCCCGGATCGGCTACGCCGATCCGGCAGGGACCCTGTCGCCGATCCGGCAGGAACCCCGAATCCGGCGGTAACCCCGGATTCGCCAGGGACCCCGGGCGAGACGATCGCCGCGCCGACGCCCGCCGGCTGACGGCCTGATCACCTAGGCTGGATCCATGACCTCCACGGCCTCGGCCGCCCCGGTTGACCAGAAGCTGCGCTGCGACGCCGCGCGCAACCGGGAACGGGTTCTGGCCGCCGCGATGGAGCTCTATCGGGAGCACGGCGGCGCGTTCACCGTCGAGGAGGTCGCCAGCCGGGCCGGTGTCGGGATCGGCACCGTCTACCGCAGGTTCCCGACGAAGAACGCGCTGCTGGACGAGCTGGCCCGCCCGTTCTTCGAGCAGCTGCTCGCGACCGCGCAGGCCGCTCGCGCGCACCCACGGCCGGCCGAGCGGCTGGAGGTCTTCATCCGGTCGATGGCCGAACAGCACGCGGCCACCGGCGTGCGCTCCGGCCGGCTGTGGGACACGGCGCTCGCCCGGCCGCTGCGCGACCAGTACCAGCGCACCGTCGAGCTGATCCTCGCCGACGCCCGCGACGGCGGCCGGGTCCGCCCCGACGTCGACGTGTACGACGTCGGGGTGGTCATCTGGACCGTCGGCGGGCTGATCGACGCGACCGGCCGGGCCGCCGAGGTAATCTGGCGCCGTCACCTGGACCTGGTCCTCGACGGGCTGCGCCCGGGCGGCCACACCTCGCCCACCACCCGCCCGATCCAGCAGTCCGACTGGGAGGCGCTCGTCGTCGCCGCCCCGGCGTTGCGCCTCGGGTGACCCGGCCGGCCGAGGGTGGCCCGGCCCTGACGGCTGTCCGACAGGGCGGGGCGGCGGGGCCGCCGGCCGCCGAGGATCTGACACGTTCAGGCATTCGGGCCGTCTGACGCTCGAGCGGGCGCGGGCGACCATCCCGGCCTCCCAACCCCTGAGCGCCTGGACCCGCCGGAAGGACGATGATGCGGCTCCTGCTGAACCTCATCTGGCTGGTGCTCTGCGGGCTGTGGATGGCGATCGGCTATGTGATCGCGGCACTGATCTGCTTCATCCTGATCATCACGATCCCATTCGGGATCGCCTCGCTGCGGATCGCGGCATACGCGCTCTGGCCGTTCGGGCGGATGGTGGTGGACGATCCGTCGGCCGGCGCGCCGTCGCTCGTCGGCAACGTGTTCTGGGTGGTCTTCGCCGGCTGGTGGCTCGCCCTCGGCCACCTCGTCACCGGGGTGGCGCTCTGCATCACCATCATCGGTATCCCGCTGGGCCTAGCCAACTTCAAGCTGATCCCGGTGTCGTTGCTGCCCCTCGGCAAGCAGATCGTCGAGGTACCCTGACCGGCCGCGGCCGACGGTTCGACGACAGCGGTTCGGCGACAACCGTTCGACGACGGCGGATTGCCGACGGCGGTCCGGCGACGGCGGTTTGGCGACAGCGGTTCGGCGGTAGTCCGGTCACGCTGGGGGTACAGCGTGACCATGAGTCTTTCGTTCGCCTGGCTGCACCAGCCGCGGTGGCTGGAGATGACGACCGAGCCCACGCCGGAGCCCCTGCCGCCGCGCCGCCCCGACCCGGAGTCCCCCACCGGGCCGACCCTGCCCCCCGACCCCACGCCACCCGAGCCGCCGCACCTGCGATGGGGGCTCCACCGGCCGGGCACCCGCTCGGCCCACACCCGCTCGCGCCACACCAGAGCCGGCCACTGACAGTAGGCCAATACCGACCGCCAGCCGGCCCCGATCGGCCGCTACTGGCCGGCGGGCTTGGGCTTGGGGCCGGTGGAGCGCATGTTGACCAGGCGGCCTAGCAGGTCGAACCAGAAGGGCGCGCCCACGGTGAGGGCGCTGACCGCGATCACCCAGCCGAGGACCTTCAGCGCCCAGTCGCCGGCGCCGTCCGGAACGGCACGCGGGTCGGTGGCCGAGTCCGAGCGGGTCCAGCCGAACGGAAGCTGCAGCGCGCCGATGTCGCGCACGGCCTGGATCACGGACTCGTCGGCTCGTTCATCGGCCGGATCCTCGGCGACACGGAAGATCGTGAACTGCGAGGAATTCAGCGGGAAAGTTATGGTCGGCGGGCTGTCGGACGGCGGAATGGAGCCGATGTAACCGGGAAGCGGGTCGGGATCGAGCTGACTGGGATCCTCGGTCGCTCCGAACGCCCCAAGACCCGTCACCAGGGTCTCGTCATCCTCGGTCCCCTCAAGCTCCCCGATCCCTGCTGGGTCCTCCGTCCCTCCTGGAACCTCCGTCCCTTCCGGGTACTCGATCCCGTCGGAGTCGGAAAGGTCGTCGTATGACAGGGCCTCGGCTTCGGCCGCCGTGATCGCGGCCATTCGGACGGCGCTGTCCTGCCACAGGACGCGGGTCAGGCTGATCACGTCCAGGTTGAAGGCAACGGTGAACAGGACGGCGTAGGCGAGCAGGAACCGGCCAATCCGGCGCTTGTACCAGCCGGTGAGGCGGTCCATCGTCGTGTCGTACCAGTGGGCGAGCTCCGCGACCAGCTTGTCGCGGTCGGCCCCGACCCGCGCGGCGATCGCGACGAGGGCGGTCCGCAGCGGCGACTCGGGCAGCCGGGCGATCTCGGCGGACAGCGGCAGCATCGGCGCCGGGTCGGGCGCCGCCGCCGGTGCTCCCGGCACGGGCGGCGCGGCGGCGCCCGCCGGGCCCGCGGCCACCGGCACCGGCACCGGCGCCGGCGCGCCGGTGGAACCGTCACCGAGCAGCATGACCATCGCGGTCGTGACGGACCGGGCGTGCTCACACTCGGCGGGCGTCGCCTCGTGCAGCGCGAGCGCGGTCCGCGGGGTGAGTCCCTCGTAGGCGGCGCGATAGGCGCGCGCGTACGCGTCGCGTTCCTCGGCCGTCACCGTGTCCGGGAACGTGGCCGTCATCTCGGCGGGGCTGACCCGCGCCAGCAGCGCCCGCGGTGGCGGCTCGACCAAGTCCAGCACAGCGCGGGCGAACGCCGTCGACGCGACATAGGTCGGCAGCTTCAGCTCACGCGCCCGCTGCACGTCGTCGAGCCAGCCCCAGACCGGCGGCCGGTCGGCGACGGCAGGGACGGACCGGCGGCCGCCGGTCCGCAGGCCGCGCAACGGCCCGTCCATGAGCTCGGCCGTCACGTCGCGTGCCGGCGCGCCCGTCGCGCCCCCGTTCGCCGGCACGTCCGAGTTCGCAGGCACGTCCGAGTTCGCCGGCGTGGCCGAGTTCGAAAGAACGTCCGATCGCGGTATCTCGGCGCCCTGGGGCGGGATGATGGGAAGGGGTCCGGCCGGAGAGGAATGCACGGCGCCGGACGTGAGGCGGCGAAGCTCGGCCTCCAGCTGGCGGCCCCGGTAGTTCAGGAAACCGAGCACGGCCTCGTTGACCCGACTGACCGCGACGCTGAACACGGCGAAGACCAGGGCGAGCCCGATGAGCACCTGCAGGACGGCGGAGTCCAGCATGCAGCACCTCGTTCGCGTATGGCCCGACGAATACGGGCCGCGGCATTTCTACCGGAACACCCGGTCGGCGGCCGCGTCGGGGCGCCTCCTCGTGGCGGGCGGGCGTCCGGCATGACGCCCGAGGGCCAGGGGCCGCTGGACGAATACCGTGCCCGGCGGGACCGGTCGCGCACGCCGGAGCCGGTCCCCTCAGCCGCCGCCGGGCAGTCTCGGCCCGCCAGTGAGGTCGGAACGGCTGTTCCGGACGCGCCGGTGGACCACACCGGGGACGACCAGGCCGGCCGCGGCGACACGTTCGTCATTCAGGAACACCACGCGCGGGCGCTGCACTGGGACGTGCGGCTGGAACGCGACGGCGTACTGGTCTCCTGGGCCGTGCCGAAGGGCCTGCCAGTCGATCCGCGTACGAACCATCTGGCCAGGCAGACGGAGGACCACCCGCTCGAGTACGCGGAGTTCGCGGGGGAGATCCCCAAAGGCCAATACGGCGGCGGCACGGTCACGATCTGGGACCGCGGCACCTACGAGCTGGAGAGCTGGACCGCCGACAAGGTCAAGTTCGTGTTGCGCGGCGACCGGGTCCGCGGCCGGTACGTGTTCTTCCGGGCGGGGGGCCGCCGCGGCCCGGACGACTGGATGGTGCACCGAATGGACCCGCCCCAGGACCCGTCCCGCGAGCCGATGCCGACGGCGCTGGAGCCGATGTTCGCGGTTCTCGGCGAGCTGCCGGCCGGGCAGGAGTGGGCCTACGAGGTGAAGTGGGACGGCATGCGGGTGCTGGCCTTCGTCGAGGGCGGCCGGGTCCGCGCCCGCGCCCGCAGCGGCCGCGACGTCACCGCCGCCTTCCCGGAGTTGCGGGCCGTCGGCGCCGCCCTCGGCGCGACCCAGGCCGTGCTCGACGGCGAGATCGTCGCCTTCGGCGCGCACGGCACCCCGGACTTCTCCCGGCTGGCGCACCGGATACACGTCGAGGACGCGGCCGCGGCCCGGCGCCTGGCCCGCCGGATCCCGGTCAGCTACCTCGTGTTCGACCTGCTCTTCCTGGACGGGCACCGGACGACGGAGCTGTCCTACGACCAGCGGCGCGAGCTGCTGAGCGGCCTGCCCGGGCTGACCCTCTCGGAGGAGCTGCCGGGCGACGGGCCCACGGTGCTGCGCGCCAGCGTCGACGCGGGCCTGGAGGGGATCGTCGCCAAACGCCGTTCGTCGCCCTACCTGCCCGGCCGGCGCACCACCGACTGGGTGAAGGCGAAGAACATCCGCGCCCAGACGGTCGTGATCGGTGGCTGGGAGCCGGGCGCGGGCAAGCGGGCGAACCGGATCGGCTCCCTGCTCGTCGGCGTCGCCGACAGCGGGGCCGACACCGGGACCGGCACCGCGTCCGACGCCGACCCCGGCCGACGTGCCGGCGAGCCGGCGCTGCGCTACGCCGGGCACGTGGGGACCGGCTTCAGCGACGCCACCCTGGACCTGCTCGCCCGCCTGCTCACCCCGCTGCGCGCCGACACCTCGCCGTTCTCGGACGTCCCGGCCGCGCGCGCCCGCCGGGCCGTCTGGGTACGTCCCGTGCTGGTCGCCGAGGTCACCTACACCCGTTGGACCCCCGACGCCCGCCTGCTCCATCCGTCCTTCCGGGGCCTGCGCGACGACCTGGCCCCCGAAGACGCCACGGTCGACCCCGGGCCTGGTGACCCCGGGCCCGATTGACGTCGGGCCTGGTTGACGTCGGCTGTCATCGGTCCGAGGAAGGAGGGCGGGGCTGGCCAACGGACCGGCTTGCGGTCGCGGAAGGACGAAATGCCGGTAGCAAGGGCCCGTCGGCCTTGGCGCGGGCGCTCGGGCGCGGGACCGTGGAGAGAGGGATGTTGCCCCGCCGCCTCGAAGAGGGTGCTGACCGATGTCCACCACCGCCGAGCAGTTCAACCCAGCAGGCCATGCGCCGCCTCCGCCGGCCTACCCGGTCCGTGTCGAGGCGGCCCACGAGCCGGACCCTCGGCTGTCACGCTGGCTCTGGCTCGTCAAATGGCTGCTTCTCATTCCACACGGCATCGTCCTGGCGTTCCTGTGGCTCGCGTTCGTGGTGCTCACCGTGGTCGCGTTCTTCGCGATCCTGGTCACCGGGCACTATCCGAGGGCAATCTTCGACTTCAACGTCGGCGTGCTGCGCTGGACGTGGCGGGTGCACTATTACGGCTACGGGGCGCTTGCCACCGACCGGTACCCGCCTTTCACGCTGGGCGACGTTCCGGACTACCCGGCGCGCCTCGACGTGGCGTACCCCGAACGGCTCTCGCGCGGCCTGGTGCTGGTGAAGTCATGGCTGCTCGCGATCCCGCACTATCTCGTGCTCGCGGTGCTCCTCGGCTGGGGCCCGACCGGGACCGAGCACCGCTTCGGCGACGCCACGGCGTTCATGCTCAACGACTGGCCCGGCCTGATCCAGATCCTCGTTCTCGTCGTGGCGGTCGTGCTGCTGTTCGCCGGCCGCTATCCGCGTGGGCTCTACGACCTCATCGTTGGCCTCGACCGCTGGGCGTTGCGCGTCGCCGCCTACGCCGCCCTGATGACCGACCGATACCCGCCGTTCCACCTCCACCAGGGCGGCGGCGACCCGTCGAGCCCGCCGACCGATCCGCTCGACCCGGAAAGCACGAACGGCGTCGACGCAGCCCCGCGTGCCCTGCCGACCCCGCCGGCCGCGGCGGCCGCGGCGGGACCGGGCGCGCGCGGCTGGCGGACCGGCCGGATCGTCGCGGTCGTCGTCGGAGCCGTCTTCGCCCTGGGGTCGCTCGGCCTGCTGGCCGCGGGCGGCGTCGGCCTCTGGGTCGACCAGCATGCCCGCGACGGCCAGTACCTGACCTCCCCGACGCGGACCCTGCGCACCGACGGCTACGCCCTGACCAGCGAACGGTTCACGCTCGGCTCCGGCGTGGTGGACCTGCGGACCGACTGGGACGAGATTCTCGGCACGATTCGCGTCCGGGCGACGTCCACCGACCCCGCGAAGCGGGTCTTCCTCGGCATCGCGCCCACCGGCGACGTCAACCGCTACGTCGATGGCGTCTCCTACAGCGTCGTGCGGCCGGACGGGGACGACAACAGGCGCGACCACCCCGGCGGCCCGCTGAGCACGCCGCCCACGCGCGCGGACATCTGGACGGTGTCGACATCCGGCCCCGGCGAGCAGGCGCTGATCTGGGAACCCCGGGACGGCGACTGGACCCTGGTGATCGCCAACGAGGACGGCGCGGCCGGCGTCGCCGCCCGTACCGACCTCGGCGCCACCGTGCCCGACCTCGGCACCTGGTCCACGATCGCGCTCGGCATCGGCGGCGGCCTGCTCCTCCTCGGCGCCCTACTGATCGCCGTCCCGGTCTACCGCGCCACCCACCACCCCGCCACGGACGCCCGAGACCACCCGGCGAACGGCGCCTGACGGCGCGCCGGCCGTCGGGGGCGGCCTACCAGCCGAACACCGGCGGGCGCCCCGTCGGCCGTCACGTGGGAATCGGGGCGTGGTCGGCGGGGGCCGGCGAGACGCGTTCGGGGCGCAGGCCGACGCCTACGACGCGGGCGGGCAGGCCGCGCAGGAACGGGGCGCGGTCGAGCAGGCGGACCAGTCGGGGCGCGCGGACCGCCGTGTCGGCCGCCAGCGTCGGGCCGATGAAGCCGCGGCCCGCCGCGCGTTGCAGCAGCTGGGTGCCGGCCGTGGGGATCGCGCGGCGACGCTGGATCCTGGCCAGGGTCCTCGTCAGCTCGTCCGGGCCCGCGCCCGCGCGCAGCGGGCCGGCGAGCAGCCGCGCCGCGGCGACGGCGTCCTGGACGGCCAGGTTGATGCCAACCCCGCCGACCGGCGACATCGCGTGCGCGGCGTCGCCGATCAGCAGCACGCCGGGCGCGTGCCAGCGGCGCAGCCGGTCGACGCGCACCGACAGGAACGCGACGTCGTCCCAGTCGGCGACGGCGCCGACGCGGTCGGCGAGCCAGGGAGCGATCCCGGCGACGGCGGCGCGCAGCGCGTCGATGCCGGCCGCGACGGACGCGTCCCGGCCGCCCTTGCGGATGACGAACGCCGTCTGCCAGTAGTGGCCACGGTCGATCAGGACGAGCAGCCGCCCCGCGCCGACCTGCCCCGCGAGGCCCTCGGGGTCGCCGGGCCAGCGGGGCAGCCGGAACCACAGCACGTCCATCGGCGCGCCGAACTCCCGGCGGGCGAGCCCCCGGCCGGCCCGCTCGAGCGCGGCGCGCACGGCCGAGTTGCGGCCGTCGGCGGCGACGACCAGCCGGGCGCGGATCTCGACCCGCCGGGCGGCGGGCCCGGGGGTGGCGGACGTGGAAGTGGTCGCCACCACGCCGCGCACGGGGCCGCCGGCGGGGTCGACGAGCAGGTCGGTGACCTCGTGCGACCGCAGCAGGGTGAAGGTCGGGTACTCGGCGGCCGCCGCCGCGAGCATCTCCAGCAGGTCCCACTGCGGCAGGAACAGCAGGTAGGGGTGGGCGACCCGGAGCCGGGAGAAGTCGGCGACCCGGTAGGTGCCGTCGGCGAAGGTCACGGTCAGTTCCCGCACCCGCCGGCCGGGCAGGGCGTCGACGCGGCCGCCCAGGCCCAGGTCGGCCAGCACGTCGAGGGTGGAGGGGTGGACCGTGTCGCCACGGAAGTCACGCAGGAAGTCGGCGTGCTTCTCCAGCACCGTCACCCGTACCCCGGCGCGCGCGAGCAGCAGCCCGAGCAGCAGGCCCGCCGGCCCGGCGCCGACGACGCAGACGTCCGCCTCGCTGGAGTCCGCGGCCGCGCGGACAGCCTCGGTCATGGTCGGCCTGTACCCGCGCCGGCCACCGCCTACCGCGCTACCCGCCCGGACTCCCGGCCTCGAGAACGGCCGGCTCCAGGTCGAGAGGCGGGCAGGCGGGACCGCGAGAACCCCCTGGGAGGTCCGACGGCCGCGGTAGCGCGACACGCTCGCTAGTGCGCTGACCACGAACGTGTTCCGGTTCGGGTCAGGCGGCCCGTGATCGTGGTCGTCCCCAGCGTTGCTGGCGTTCGGAGCGGACGCGGGCGCGTTCGC
>NZ_JADWYU010000157.1 GCF_016786325.1 Frankia nepalensis
CTCACCGTCCAACTCCACAAGATCATTCTAATGGAAGATCGAAGGATGTAAAGGAAACAGAATCACGAGACACTAGGCCCCGGCCGAAGACACGCCACATGCTAAATGTAGGGAGTTGCCATCTTGGGAAATTTGTGTCACGGACGCGTCGCGATCGTCACTGGCGCCAGTCGCGGCATCGGAAAGGCGACGGCGATCCGCCTAGCCGCCGAGGGCGCGGCGGTTGCGATCACCGCGCGCTCCCTCGATGCCAAACGGTTTGGCAGCTCGCTTCGGCGCACCGCTCAATATATCGAGGCCGCCGGCGGCAACGTCCTCCCCGTCGAAATCAACCTCGAAGAGCCGATCCCAGGCAGGGACTGGCTCATCGACCGGGTAGAGGCCGAACTCGGCCCAGTCGACATCCTGGTCAACAACGCGGCGATCGGCGGCTTCAAACGCTTTACGACCTGGACCGACGACGAGCTGCGGGCGATGCAGGAGGTCAACGTGTGGGCGCCGTGGCAACTGGCCCGTAGAGCGCTCCAAGGAATGGCAACGCGAGGTAGAGGGTCGATAGTCAACGTAACGTCCGTCTCCGCCCGTATCCCCAAAGGTCCACCGTTTTCGGCGGGTGCCGTCGTCTACCGAGGTTCGGCGTACGGTTCCACCAAGGCGATGCTCGACCGATGGACCGTCAGCGCGGCGGCCGAGTACGAAGAAGCTGGGGTGGCCCTCAACGCCATCGCGCCCGCGGGGGCCGTGGCGACCGAAGCCGTGCTCATGTCGATAGAAGCCGGCCAGATACCCGCGAAGGCCTGCGAGCCGCTCGAGACGATGGCCGAGGCGATCCTCACCCTCGCGACCGCCGAGCCGTCGAGCGGCCTGACCGGACGGGTGATGACAAGTCTCGAGCTGTTGGCGGAGTTGGGGCGGCCGGTCTGGGACCTTTCCGGGGCCGCGCTCGTCGATGGCTGGCAGCAGGCCGATCTCATCCGGCTGCTTGCCGACGTAAGGAGGACCCGATAATGGATACGTCATCACACGATCGGGAGCTGAGTGCTCTCACGGGCCACGTGGCGTTGATCACCGGTGGTCGCCGCGGCATCGGACGAGCGATCATGAGTCGCCTCGCGACCCATGGAGCGGCAGTGGTGTTCACCTGCGTCGACACCTCCGAGGACTTCGTCAGCGAAACACTCGAGATCTTGAAGCAGGCTGGCACCGCTCATGGCCTGATCGAGGCTGATCTCGCAGATGGGACGTCAAGATCTGATCTCGTTGATCGAGCGTCTTCTCTCTTCGGCCCTCCAGATATCCTCGTGAACAACGCGGCGCTCGGTGACGTCTATCAGGCGCCTCCGAGCAGCGTCACGCTGGACCAGCGGCGGACGATGTTCGAGGTGAACCTGCACGCGCCCGTCGATCTGATCCAGCAGGCTCTTCCGACGATGAAGGACAAAGGCTGGGGCAGAATCCTCAACCTGTTGAGCGACAGCATCCACCAACAGCCGGTTCCGTACCTTGCCCCGGCAGGGACGGTCCACGGGCTGACGGCATACGGCGCCTCGAAGGCCGCCCTCGAACGCTTTACCCTCGGTCTCGCCGCCGAACTACACGGAACCGGCGTCCATATCAACGGGCTCTACCCGCACAAGGTCGCCGTCACGGAGAGCCAGTCCACTCGGGCACTCGCCGGGCTGCGTGCTCAACCACAGGCGGCGGAGAGTTTGGAGACCATGGCCGAGGCCGCATACCAACTCATCGCGGGCTCGTTCACCGGGCTGTCCACCAGCAGTCGAGCGTTGCTCCACAGCCTGCAACAGCCAGTCCGTGGCCTCACGGAAGAACAGTAGTAGGGGACGCCACCACAGTACCCGATCTATGACGCGGCTCGCCGCCTGATCGTTGGCGACGGCGAGCCGCCCAAGGTGACGACCCGTACGGTGAATAGCTTGAAAGAGGCCCGGGTGCGTTCGGGTGCACCGGCAGCCCGGCAGAGCAGACTACATTTACTGGGACGCGGGCCCGCCTGGAGCTGATTCCTGGTTGAGCTGAGTCTGCCGGCGGTTAGAGGGTGTCTCACGTGGCTCATATGGATCTTGGTCCATGATCTGAGGGGTGGATGACCGCCTTGCCCTGCGACTCGTACCAGATGAGCTCTGGGAGTTGGCGGCGCCGTTGCTGCCCTCCTTCACACCGCGGCGTCAGGGTGGCGGGACGGCCCCGGTGTCGGACCGGGCGGTGTTGTTCTTACGGACCCGTTCTCACTGGTCCTGTGTGACTCGGGTGACCGCCTGCTCGAGGAGAAGGCGCATGAGGGGGGTATGCATACCCTCGACCTGGGCCCACTGCTGTCGTGCGGCGTCTGTCGTGAGGTGGACGAAGCTGGCGAACAGCAGGCCGTCCGGCTGGCGCCTGACGAGCAGTTCGGCGTGCAGGCCGACAGGGGCGTCCGCGCCGAGGAGCACGGCGTCGGGGGTGCCGCGGCGCAGCCGCCAGCCGAGCACGTGCCCGTCGGACGGGGTCGGGCCGAGTTCAAGGCCGATCGAGGACCATCCCTCGAGGAGGGCCTGTCGGGTGTCGGCAGGGGCGTCTTCCAGGACCGCTCGGGCCCACTGCTCCCCCGTGAGGTCGGGAGCGCGGGCGACATCCACCAGCAGGGCGTTCTCGTAGTCGACATGTGGACTCGCGCTGAGCATCCGGGCGTCCGCCGGCACCGGGATCTCGCGTGCCAGGACTGCGGGCCCACCGATCTCGGGCCCGAGATCGCCTGCCACGGAACCGCGGGGTTCGGTCGTCGGAACCCGTCGCCGATGTATAGGGAGCATCTCGTCGGCCATGCGCCGCCGGTCAGGGGCGGGGTCTTCGGGGGCGGGGCGGCCGGCGGGCATCTGCCACCGTCGCGCGATGCCGGCGAGCATCGTCGGGTACACGATCCGGTGGCGCAGCGGTGCGATCGCGGTCATGTAGGCGCGTCCGAGCCTGCCGTTCGGCTTCACGAGAACGGCCAGCTGTCCGTGGTAGCCGCCGGCGTCGTCCGGGACCCAGCCGACGTGCAGGACGGCGTGCGCGGTCCGGTTGGCGATCTCCGCGGCCCACTCGTCCTCCAGCAGATACAGCGGGCGAAACGGGAGCGTCGCGAAGCCCGGTCCCGGCGGAGCGTCGGCCAGATCCCGGGGCATCCGATCGCGCAACGTCGCGACCCGCGCGCCGAGCCCGGCGGCGTCGTCGTCCCATCCGAGACGAGCCCCGATCCGCCAGCGAAGATCCCAGAGCACCCGGGCGGGAGCCGGCCAGCTCGACGACGGATCGCCCGACGCGATCTGCGTGGCCAGCCGCGCCAGATCGTCCCGGCCGCCCGGTGTCGGCAGCGCCCAGACGTCCTCCAGCCGAAAATCGCTGGTCAGCTCGTGGATTCGCCACGACCGGGAGGTGTACACAGTGCTCGGAAGCCTCATCCGAACCACCCATCCATACAGTTGTGTATGGATGGACGGTAGGCGCGCGCCGCGAGCCGAGTCAACGTCTCACCGCCCGCGACGATCGCCCCGGGGCCGGTGAACAGGACAAGGAGCGACGATGGCGCCCCCGACGCGCACCCCACGCGGCACGTGGATCGAAGCCGGGCTACGGGCCCTCGCCGCGGGCGGACCGGACGCCGTTCGCGTCGAGCCGCTGGCCACAGCGCTCGGGGTGACCCGCGGCGGCTTCTACTGGCACTTCAAAGACCGCCAAGCCCTGCTCGACGAACTGCTCGACGCCTGGGAACGGATGAGCACCGACGAGGTCATCGAACGCGTCGAAAACGAGGGCGGCAACCCCCGCGACAAGGTACGCAAGGCTGGCGCGCTCACCTTCTCCGAAACCCTGCTACCGATCGACCTCGCCGTCCGCGACTGGGCCCGACGCGACCCGGCGGTCGCCGAACGGCTACGACGCGTCGACAACCGACGCATGGACTACGCACGCCAACTGTTCAGCGCCTTCTGCCCCGACCCCAACGACGTCGAGGCCCGCAGCATGCTCGCCTTCTCCCTCGCCGTCGGCAGACACTTCCTCGCCGCCGACCACGGCACCCTTACCCGCGCCCAGGTCCTCGACCTCGCCGTGCGACGACTGCTCACCTGAAAAGCGGAAGGTCGGCGGTTCGACCCCGCCCCTGCCCACCACCTCTGACCAGCGGTTTTACTTCGCGGAAGAGGTCTTTTAGCTCCTTTCGTAGATCGTTATGTAGCAACGGGTGTAGCAACGGGTGTAGCAACGGCGACCGCGTCCGGTCGGCGGACGGTCGCCCGCGCACCCCCGCTGACCTGCACAGACGCTTCCGGCAGACCGTCCGCTTCGGGACAGCACGGTCAAGCCCGGCTCTCGCCCGCCGCGGTGCCACGCCGACCGCGTCCGACGCTGCACAAATGCCCTGGTCAAGCGCCCGCCACGAGCCCCAGACCAGGCGCCTCCCCACCTGAACAGACCGCTGAAGCCGCAGGACCTGCAACGTCCGCACTCGCTGTCCAGCGCGCCGCATCACTCCCCGGGGGTCGTGGGCGGTTGCTACACCGGTAGCTACAAGATGAGCCGGAGAACCTGGCGGAGCGCGCTGGCGTAGCCGTCTGACCTGCCCTGACGTCCGCAGTGGAGCGGCTGACCGTCCGTTACAGCGGCGGACGCTCTGACGAGGTGATGGAATTCGTCCCCGATGTCGTTACCCGACGGTCACCGGTGTGATCGCCCGTTTCGCCCGATCATCGAGGCGTTTCTCCATCGCGAGGTCTTTGCCTCCGCTTGTTTGCTCGGCGGCGGGTCCTCGGTGACGACCACCCCGACACCATCGGCGCTAAGAAGGCGCTAGCCGATGCGGTCCTCTGCGTTCTCCGTCGTCGTCGGCCGTAGCGTCTCGGTGCTGCTCGCCCGCGCGGTGGTCTTCGGCCCGCGCCCGCCGTCCGCTCGATGCCCCTTTTGACTCGGTCGTGCCGGCGGTCAAGATTCCATGGACGTGGTGCGGTGCGCGGGCCGCCGCGTCGAGGTTGCTGGCCGCTTGCCGAGTGTGCGGGTGGGTGTCGCCGAACACGCGCCGTGCCCTGGCGAGGGTTTCCTCGGCGAGCCGGCGGGCCTGTAGCGTGATCGACCGCCTCGGATGTTGTCGATCGAGCGTTCGCTGGATACCGCCCCTGGGCAGGAGCCGCTTGACGACCGGGTGGACGACGACTTCTTGACCCTGAATCAAGATCAAAAGGTTCTTGCCGTGGTGCGGCAGGCCCGCTATGCCGCAATGAGCTAGGACTTTCTGCGGCTCTTTCGTATCTACGAGATTTTCGGCAGGCCCACGCCCCCTGCTCGTCAGAGGATCACACCCCGTACTCCAGGTCGGTGCGCGCTGCTTGGATCTTCGAAGTACTTCCGGCTCTGCCGGGAGTTTGGGTGATCGGGGCCGAGGGTGGTTTCGTGGACGCGCAACGCTCGTTGATGCAGCGGGCGGGCCTCGTCTGACCGCCCCAGCAGGGCAAGCAGCCGGCCGAGCTGATCGAGATCTGTAGCCACGGCGGGATGGTTGGGGCCGAAGGCGACCTCGTCAATGCGCAGCGCTCGCCGGTGGAATGGCAACGCCTCGGTACCTCGGCCGAGAGCAGTGAGCACTCGGCCTATGTGGTTGAGATCTATGGCGACGGTAGGGTGGCCGGTTCCACGGATGGCCTCATCGATCAGAAGCGCCCTTTGATGCAGTGGAAGGGCCTCGTCTGGGCGCCCCATATCCGCGAGCGCGCGGCCCGCGTGGTTGAGGTCTGTCGCAACGGCGGGATCGTTGAGTCCGAGCGTGGCCTCGTGGATGCGGAGCGCCCGCTGGTGCAGGGGCAGCGCCTCGGCGGCACGGCCCAGTGCGGCAAGCGCCCAGCCCAGACTATTGAGGTCCTCGGCGACATCCGGGTGATCGGGGCCGAGCGTGGACTCGTGGCTGCGCAGTGCCCGTTGCAGTACGGGCAGGGCATCGTCAGATCGGCCCAGATCCGCCAGAACCCAGCCTACGTTCATGAGCTCGGCGGCTACCGCCGGTGCATCGGCGTCGAGCGCAGCCTCATAGAGGTGTAGTGCGCGCTCGTGTAAGGCCAGACCTTCCAGGTGGCGGCCTTGTCGTCTCACATAGGTAGCCGCATCGCTTAGCAGGCTGGCGGTGACGGTGGTCGCGGCGGCATCCGGCGTGATGTGTGTCGTCGCCGCAAGGACGCAGGACAGGAGTTCCTGCCACCGTGGCCAGGTTTCCGGGGTGTCCCATACGTCACCAGGAAGGTCGGCGCGGAGAAGGGTGAGTGCCGTATCCAATGCGTTGCCCATCGACGCGGGGTCGCTGTTGCCGCGCTGCCGCGTAACATCTTGGACGAGTCGATGCAAGACAACGGCGTTGCCGGTACGCCGAGCGAGGGAATATTCGACCAGGGTACCGACGGCATCGTTGAAAACGATCGGGTCCGCGCTGCTCGACGCCAAGGGCTCAGGGAGCTTGTCGTGATGTCTGGTAAATAGATTGAGAGGAATGAGCTCGGGCCCCAGCCATGCGCACAGTTCCAGGAGCTGGACCGCGGCGGGCACGGTGGACTGGAGGCGGTCGATGGAAACCGACCAGACCGTGGCGACGGTGGTGGGATGGCCGACAGCATGGCCGCGGCTGTGCAAGTCGGCACCGCGCTCATCGAGGAGCTGGAGATACTCCCGCGGTGGCATACCGGTCTGGTCGAGGTAGGCGGCGGCTTGATCCACCGCGAGGGCGAGATCTCCGAGCCTGGCAGCCAATGGCGCGGCCTGTTCATTGCTCAGCGCGGGGGCGCGTCTGCGCAGCAGCGCTACCGACTCCGAGCGTTTCAGCGTATCCAATTCCAGTACCGTGCCCAGGGCCCTGAAGCCGCTGCGCCGAGTCGTGATCAGCACATGCCCCGGCCCGCCCGGAAGAAGGGTACTGATTTCATCCGCGTTCTCCGCGTTGTCGAAGATCAGCAGCCAGCGATCCCGGCCGCGGAGCGCTCGGTGGACCATGCCCAGCACCACGGCGGGGTCGGTCGACTCCGGCAGGCCGAGTTCTTTGGCGAGACGGTTGAACTGACTGGCGGACAGTGCCGCCTGCTCGGCGTTGAACCACCATGCGAGGTCGTAGTCGCCCGCGTTCCGGTGGGCGAACTCGATTGCGATCTGGGTCTTGCCGATCCCCCCCATCCCACGTAGGGCGTGTACGGTCACCGCCCGATTTTCGGCCAGCGACGACCGTAGCTGGCGGAGCTCCTTCGACCGGCCGGTGAAGTTTGGATTGCGCGTCGGAACGTTCCATATCTCGGGCAGCGAACCAGGAACGCGTGACGACGGGCGGGCAGCCGGCCTCGAAACCAGAAAACCGCCATCGACGGTAGCGGGACCGGTCGTCCCATCTCGAAAGATCTGGTTCTCAGGAAATGCCTCAGCGGCCGCCGCTATAATTCGGGACCTACCATCGCCGAGCGCGCCGGACCGAATATGATGAGCCACTTCGCGCCAGTATTCCAAGGGCGTCTGGCCGCCAACCCAGCCCGGTTGCCTCGATCGGCCGAAGCCCGCGCGCTCCAGGATCTGAACCGCGTTCAGGTACGTCGGGAAAGCGTTGGCGAGCGCCTCGATCTCGCTGTGCGTCAGCTCGTCGTCCACGATCCCCCGTCCAGGATCGATAGTCGCTGGAGCTGAGCATACCGCAGGTGCTGGGCGGATCCCCGAATCTGACGGAAATCTTGGCGGACTCCGTGGAACAGACCGAAGGTAAACTGTGGGCCGCGGGCGAGCCCGAACCGTGCCCAGGCGAAGCTGAGCATGCGCATGAGCCCGACCGCGAGGCCGAGCGCGAGCCCGACCGAAAGACATGCTGGCGGTACTGGCGTCGTCGGCAATGGGTTCGACCGCCTGTTGGGCTCCAGAATCCCGATTCGGGCGGTGACCTGCACGTTTGTGCGCCGGCGGGCCGGCGTCGGGCAGGCTGCCTGGTCATGGTGTGGTCCCTGCTCCACGGCCTGACACGCAGCGTTCTCGGCTTGGTGCTGCTTCGAGTACGCGGGGATACCACGAAGGAGGTCGAGATCCTCGTCCTGCGTCACCGGGTAGCGGTGTTGCAACGGCAGGTGCAGCGCCCGAGGCTGGAAATGATGTCCCGTCCAGGATGGCCGCGCATCAGGCCCGCCTGACCGACGAGGAGATCGTGGTGGATCTGGCCGTCGTCATGTCGGCCGGCCAACTTCCTGCAGCCTACTGGATCAGCAACACCCTGCGACTCATGCTTGTCGACGGCAGGTTCTCGCTGACGCTGTCAGGCGGCCGGCGCAGCATCGGCCACGCCCTCGACGAGGTGGTCTGGCAGGACCCACCCATCCAGAACTTCCCAGCGCGCTGGGCGGCGCGGGCCACCGAGTTGGGAGGCCAACGGATCGCACTCGGAGACATGCTGCTTCTCGGGCTCGCCGGGGCGAACACGGACCCGGCGGTGTGCAGCGCCCTAGCCCTGGACGCGACCGGAAACCGGGCTCACATGTCCTTCAGCCACGGCGAGCACCGCTGCCCGGACCCAGCCCAGGAGATCGCCGAGGTGGTGGCGAGGACCGCGGTCGAAGTACTGCTCGACCGCCTGCCCGACGTGACGCTCGCCGTGGACGCCGACTCCCTTCGATGGACGCCATCACCCTGGCTGCGGGGCCTGGCGACCCTGCCGGTGATATTCACTCCCGCCTGACGATCGTCGGCACGGGCAGGACGCGCCCTTGTGGCCGGATGCACGACCGCCGTCGTTGACCGGCCGGCGTTGCCTCCGCGGCGGCGCCGCACCAGCGCCCTGGGCACGGCCGCACCAGTTCCTTGGGCACGAGCAAACAGCTACCCGGATTCTTTGCGGCCGTTCTCCAGACCCATCCACGGCTGATAGACGACGCACTGCCCGCCACCGGCCCTTTTGGCTTTGTACATCGCGATATCTGAAGCGTTCAGCAGTCGATCCGGGTTGGTAAGCCCCGCGCCGGAGATCGCGACTCCCGCGCTTATGGTCACCGCGTGGGCAACGCCGTCGACCGCGATCGCCTGTCCGAGGCGGACGATGACCCGGTGCGCCAGCCGTTCCATCTCGTCGCAGTCGCCGACGCCGGAGCAGACGACGGCGAACTCGTCCCCGCCCAGCCGACCGACGAGGTCGTGAGGCCGGACAGCACCCGGGAGGCGTTCGGCAATGGCGCGCAGGACGTCGTCGCCGGCTGTGTGGCCGTAGGCGTCATTGATCGCTTTGAAGCCGTCGAGATCGAGGAACATCACCGCGACGCGCCGGTCCTTGTCGTGCAGGGCACCGAGGACCCGGTCGAGGTGGCCGAGCAGCGCGGCCCGGTTGGCCAGCCCGGTCAGATCGTCGTGCAGGGACCTGTGCCGCAACTGGCGCTCCGCCGCCAGCCGGGCCGCGGCAGAGCCCAGAACATCGGCGATGGCCCGGACATGCTGTTCGTCGTCTTCACCGTAGGTAGGCTCCCCGGCGGAGTCAGGCCGCTGTACGACGATGACCCGTTCCGGCTGGGAGCCTCGCCCCACACCCACGAGGAGCGTCTGCCAGCCCAGAAGGACGGACGGGTATCGGATGTCGCCGGCCGCGGGGACATTGCCCGTCCCGCTCAGATGGGCGGCCATGCGCGAGGTCCATGCGACGGGTGGGTCCAGCCCTGGGCCGGACGCTGTGTGGGCCGCTGGGGTCTCGGCGCCGACATCCCACAGGGACACATGTGCGCGCAGCGAAGCGGCCAGCGTCCGTGCCGCCAGGCGCCATAGGGTGGCTGAGTCGGCGATCTCAAGAGCCTGGTGGGCGAACCGGGCGACATCGGCCTGTCGGGCCCGTGCCCGCTCCCGGGCAGTGACATCGACACCAACCCCGACCACGCGGGTGACCTCGCCCCGCGGGTCGGCCAGCGGCGCCAAGGTGACATCGATCTGGCCGCCAAAGGCGTCGGTGATGAGGGCGACGCCGCAGCCGGACACCGCTGTCCGCAGGAGTTCGATGATCTCTGCTTCGTTGGCGAAGGTGTCGAACACAGAGGAGACCGCCGCCTCTGCCAGCCCGGCGACAGCTGCCGGCGCCTCCCCACCACCGCCGATCAGGACCCGCCCGTCACGGTCCATCAGCGCGAAGCTGACCGGGCTGTGGGCAAGAAGCAACTGCAACTGCTGGCGCAGCAGATCGCCGTCAACGCCGTCCTGGAGAACGTAGGCCACGGACGCGGACGTTCCGGTGCATGTCGGTCGCCGCCCGTCGCGAGCCGAGGTGACGGTGCCGGATGCGACGTCGGATGCGACGTCGGATTCCTCGCCGGTATCGAATGCGCGTCCGAGCGGAAGCCTAGTCATCACCACCGGCACGCTGGAGCCGTCGGGCCGCCGGATCACCATGGCATGCCGGTCCGCCGTCGGCTCGTTCCGCTCCTCTGCCGCCAGCTGCACCAGGCTCCACGACGCGAGCTGATCCCGCGGGATCAGCTCGTCCCACTCGTCCACGGACAGATGGGACATCAGCGGGGTGCCGAGCAGGTCATGGCGGCGCCGCCCGAACGCGGCGACCGCGCGGTCGTTGAGATAGGAGATCCGATCGCCCGGCGGCGAGACGGCGACGACGGCGACCGGCAGGTCGTCGACCAGCCTGCGCCACCGCACCGCTCCTCCCCCCGATCGGCCGGCTCTCCTTCCCCGAGACCTACCCAAGGCATGGAGAGGGCTATCGCGTCACCGAGGAATCTGTCCGTTTCCGACGTACCAGACAGCCTTGAGCCGGACCTTCGCCGTGTGCCCCACTGCCGCCGCCCTCATCAGTACTGCCGCCGTCCTCGTCAGTACGACCGAGGGAGGCCGAGGCTGTGCTGGGCCACGTAGTTGAGGATCATCTCCCGGCTGACGGGCGCGATCCGCAGCAGCCGGGCCAGCCCCCACAGCGGCACCAGGCCGAACTCGGTGGCCATGCCGTTGCCGCCATGGGTCTGGATCGCCTGGTTGACCGCGCCGACCGCCGCCTCGGCGGCGGCGTACTTGGCCATGTTGGACGCCTCGGCGGCCGGAACGCCGTTGTCGTGCTGCCACGCGGCCTTCTGGGTCATCAGCCCGGCCAGCTCGACCTCGATCCGCGCGACCGCGAGGGGGTGCGACACGCCCTGGTGCGCGCCGATCGGGGTGTCCCAGACCCGCCGTGCCGTGGCGTACTCCGCCGCCCGGCGCAGCGCGTTGCGGCCGATGCCGACGCACAGGGCCGCGCCGGTGACGCGCTCCGGGTTGAGCCCGTGGAAGACCTGGCGGAAACCGTCGCCCTCCTCGCCGACGAGCGCGTCGGCGGGCACCCGCACCCCGTCGAAGAACAGGGTGAACTGCTTCTCCGGCAGCCCCGCCGACACCGGCAGCGGATGCGCGACGAGCCCCGGGGCGTCCGTGGGAACGAGGAACAGCGACAGCCGGGTCCGGTCGGGGATGGCCCCGTCCGCTGGCCGGCGGTCCCCGTCCCGGTCGGTGCGGGCCACGACGAGGACGGCGGCGGCCTCGTCAAAACCGGATATGTAGTACTTCTGCCCGGTGATGATCCAGTCCGACCCGTCGCGCGTGGCACGGGTGGTCAACCGATGGGTGTTCGAGCCGGCATCCGGTTCCGTGATCGCGAAGACGATCTTGTGGCTGCCGGCGGCGAGCCCCGGCAGCCATCGGCGCCGCTGCTGGTCGTCACCGAACCGGGAGATCACCTCGCCCGAGATCGCGGCCGACACGAGCAGCAACAGCAGTGGGCACCCGGCCGCCGCGGCCTCCTCACACACCGCCGCGAGCTCGACGATCCCCCCGCCCCCGCCGCCGTACGCCTCGGGCACGTTGACGCCGAGGAATCCGGACTCCGCGAGGGCTGCCCACGCCTCGTCGGTTGGTGTGCCAGCCGACGCCCGCCGCGTGTAGTACGTGCCGCCGTACGGCTTCATGATGGCCGCCACCGCCTCGCGCAGCGCGCGCAGCTCGGCGCCCTCGCCGAAATCCATGTCTTCTCCAGTGACCCTGTTCTCGTGCGTTCGTCGTTCTCGCGTTCGCCGGGGTGCCGTCACGCGGCGCCGGTCGGCGGGGTGCCGAGCACGAGGGCGAACGCGGCCCGGTTCTCCAGCCCGCCGGACCGGTCCAGGGAGATGAACTTGGCCTCGGTGTAGGCGTCGAGCGCGTCCGGGCCGCCCTCGCGGCCGAGCCCGCTCTGCTTGAAACCACCGAACGGGTACGCGGGGTTGATCACATGCCAGTCGTTGACGTAGACCATCCCGGCCTCGAGCTGGCGGGCGACGTCGAGCGCGCGCTCCTCGTCGCGGCCCCAGACCCCGGCCGACAGCCCGTAGTCGGTGTCGTTCGCGATCGCCACGGCCTGCGCCACCGAGTCGTAGGGCAGCACGGTCAGCACCGGGCCGAAGACCTCCTCGCGCGCGATGCGGGCCTGGTTGGAGACGCCGGTGACCAGGGTCGGCTCGACCCAGTAGCCGTCCGCGAACCCCGGGCCGCTCGGCACCCCGCCACCGAACGCGATCGTCGCGCCGTCCGCCCGCGCCGAGTCCAGGTAGCCCAGGATGCGGTCGCGGTGCCGCTCGCTGATGACCGGGCCGACGTCGGTGGCCGGGTCGAGCGGGTCGCCGAGCCGCAGCGTGCCCGCCCGTGCCACCAGGCGTCGCACGAGGTCGTCGTGCAACTCGTGGGGCACGAGCAGCCGGGTCCCGGCCTCGCAGGCCTGGCCGTTGTTGGCCAGCGCCGCGAACAGCGCGCCGTCGACCGCGAGATCGAGGTCGGCGTCGTCCAGGATGATGTTCGGCCCCTTGCCGCCGAGTTCGAGGGTCACCCGTTTCACGGTGTCCGCGGACGCGGCGAGGATGGACTTGCCGACCTCGGTCGACCCGGTGAAGGCCACCTTGCGCACGTCCGGATGCCGGCACAGGTGCGCGCCGACCGGGTCGCCCTCGCCGGTGACGACGTTGAGCACGCCCGGCGGCAGCCCGGCCGCCTCGAACTCGCGCGCCAGCTCGAGCGCGAGCAGCGGGGCGTGCTCGTCCGGCTTGAGCACGACCGTGTTGCCGGCGGCGAGCGCCGGGGCGACCTTCCAGACGATGACCAGCAGCGGGATGTTCCACGGCACGATCGCCCCGACCACACCCAGCGGCTCGCGGCGCAGCACGCCCTCGGCCGGGATCGGGCCGATCGCCGGGCCGGGACGTTCGAACGGGTAGGTCTTCGCCAGGTCGGCCAGGTAGCGGAGCTGGCCGATCGACAGGCCGAGGTGCAGCGCGCCGGTGACCCGGATGGTCGCGCCGTTCTCCCGGGTCTGCAGGGCGGCCAGTTCGGGTGCGCGGGCCTCGAGGCGGGCCGCGACGGCGTGCAGCAGCGCCGCCCGCTTCTCCGGCGGCGTACGCCGCCACTCACCGGCCTCGTGCGCGGCCTTCGCGGCGGCCACGGCGCGGTCGATGTCGTCCGTGCCCGCCATCGCGACGGTGGCCACCAACTCGTCGGACGCGGGACTACGGATCTCGCGTCGCCGCGGCGAGTCGACCCATTCTCCGGCGACGTGGAAACGGTAGTGCGGTGTGGACATGATGTCCCCTTTCTGGTGCGCCCATGCCTTCTGCGGAATGGGCGGCTCACGCCGGGCGGCCGGTCAGTCGACCGCGCGCAGCCGCCGGTAACGGCCGCGGTAGTAGAGCAACGGGTCCGGTTCGGCCCGCGCCCGCAGGATCTCGACGTGGCAGGTGACGATGTGGTGGTCACCGCCGTCGTAGACCTGGGCGACCCTGGCACCCAGGTGCGCGGCGGCGTCCTGGAGCGCCGGTGCGCCGTTGGGCAACGGGGACCAGCCGACGCCGGAGAACTTGTCGGCGCCGCTGCGCGCGAAGCCGTTGCTGATCTCGTCCTGGCCCTCGCTCAGGATGTTGATGCAGATCGCCTCGGCCGCCGCCACCGCCGGCCACGAGGTGGACGTCCTCGACGGGCAGAACAGCACCATCGGCGGAACGAGGGACAGCGACGTGAACGACTGACAGGTAAGACCGACCGGCCGGCCGTCGACCTGCGCCGTGACGACCACGACTCCGCTCGCGAAACGCGACACGACGTCACGGAAACGAGCCTCGTCCACAGGATGGCGAGAATCTGTCGTCATGCCCATCTTCCGCTTCCGCTCTTTTCTGTGGTCCGTCATCACATGGATCGGCGGCGATCGGACCGGCGCGTCCGGCCGAATCGGCGGAATCTGTCGGACCGCCGTGTCGCGCTGACCGGGTGGTGACCGCTGGCGGCCGTTGCCGGCGTCGCCACCGCGGTCGTCAGCCGATCTGGCGGGCGTGACCCGCCCAGAACGGGGCGCGTAGCGACTTCTTGTCGACCTTGCCGGCCGGGTTCACCGGCAGGGTGTCGACGACCTCGATGGTCTTCGGCGCGGGCACGCCGCCAAGAGCGCGCCTGACATGGTCGATCAGCTCCGCCGTCTCGGCGTGCCGGCCGCCGCGCGGCACCACCACCGCGTGCACCGCCTCACCCCACTTCGGGTGGGGGATCCCGATGACCGCCGCCTGGGCGACCGCGGGGTGGGTCTGCAGCACGTCCTCGACCTGCCGGGGGAAGACGTTGAAACCGCCGCTGACGATCATGTCCTTCTTGCGGTCGACCAGGTAGAGGAAACCGTCCGCGTCGAGGTAGCCGATGTCACCGGTGTGCACCCAGCCATCCCGCAGCGCCTCGGCGTCGCGCGAGGCGTCGAGGTAGCCGAGCATCTGACCGAGCTGACGGGAACAGATCTCCCCGGTCTCGCCGACCGGCAGCGGTTCGTCCGCCTCGTTCTGGATGCTCACCCGCACGAAGGGCAGTGGGCGGCCGGCGGAAGCCAGCCGGGTGGCGCCCGCGCCGTCGCCGAGCCGGTGGTCCTCCTTGCGCAGACAGGAGACGTAGCCCGGCTCGGTGCCGGCGTAGGTCTGGACGAAGATCGGTCCGAACACGTCCAGCGCCTCACGGAGCCGTTCCGGCGAGATCGGCGCACCGGCGTAGATCATCGTCCGCAGCGACGACAGGTCGAACGCGGCGCGGCGGGGATGGTCCAGCAGCAGGTAGACGACGGTCGGTACGACGGCCGTGGCGGTGACCTTCTCGCGTTCGACGGTCGCCAGCAGCGGGTCGACGTCGAGCCCGGGGAGCATCACGTTCGTCCCGCCGCGCAGGAAGGTCGGCATGACGAAGATCTGCGTGTAGTGGGTGAGCGGCGCGCCGTGCGCGAAGATCTCGCCAGGGCGGATGTCACCGATCTCCAGGCCGGCGGTGATGCTGTAGTGCGCCCAGGTGAAGTGGGAGTTGACGACTCCCTTGGGCTCGCCGGTGCTCCCGGAGGTGAACAGCACGTAGGCCTCGTCGTGCTCGTCGAGCGCCACCGCCGGGGCACAGTCGCCGGGCTGCGCGCCGAAGATGTCCAGGTAGTCGGCGGTGCCGGCGACCGGGGTGCCAGCCGGGTCGGCGCCGGCACCCGGGGCCTGGAGACGGATCACGTGCTTGACCGCGGTCGGCGCGTCCTCGCCGCCGAGCAGATCGGCGACGACCTGGTCGAACTGGGCGTGATAGATCAGCGTGGTCGCCCCGGTCTGGCGCAGGTTCGCGCGGTGCACCGCGGCGCTGGCGCGAGCCGGCATCTGCACGAGGACGGCACCCGCCTTCCAGATGCCGTGCTGGGTCGGGATGAACTCGGCGACGTTCGGCAGGAGCAGGCCGACCCGCTCGCCCTTGCCAACACCGAGTGCCACCAGGCCGCCCGCGACCTGGTTCGCCTGCCGCCACATCTGCCGGTAGGTCAGTCGCCGGTCGCCGTCGATGATCGCTGTCAAGTCCGCGTGGTGTAAGCAGGCTCGGTCGAACACTTCGGGCAGAGTGCCCCACATCGTCGTTCCCCTTCGTCTGGGCGGGTGTCCTGGTCGGCCTGCCACCCCGGGACCGTGCCGGCGCGCCGGCAGGCCCGACGGGTCCGGCTCGCGGTGAGCGTCCGGTCCGTGCTGGCTCCTGCCGGTCCGCGCCGGCCGGGCGGCCGTGTCCGTCGGTCAGCCCAGAAGGCTGGGGTCGAAGTCGGCCTCCCAGTAGTGCGGCGTGAGCACCGGCAGGCCGAGCTGCTGCAGCACCGGGACGTCGTTCCAGTTGGTCAGCTCCCGGTCGATGCGCCCGTCGGCGTCGAACTGGTGCCAGGTCTGGCCACGTGTGCGCAGCGTCTGGCCGCCGGTCGGGATCCCGCGGAACCGGGCGAGGCCCTCGCCCGTCCAGCGCCACAGGATCGTCACGGCGAACGCGCCGGCGGCCCCGGTGGTCTCGATCGCCTCGAGGACGTCCAGGCGGTGGATTCCCAGGCCGTTTGCCCGGTCGGTGTTGGCGAACGGCGCCAGCCGCTCGCGTAGTTCGCCGACGTCCGTCGCGGTGTCGTACACATGGTCGACGGCGCGGCGGTCGTCATACAGGACGTCGGTGGCATACAGCGAGAGGGCCGCCTCGGTGTCACTGGTGATCGCCTTCGCCCAGCGCTCGGCGTGGTCTGTTCCTCGGCTCATCGGTGTGCTGCTCCCTGGTCGGATCTGGTCGACGGGCGGCGCGGAGGTCGCGTCACGGCCGGCGTTCACGCGGCCCGTGGGCCCGGGTGGCCCGCGGGCGCCACGGAAGCACCGTCGCGGTGTTCAGCTGGCGATCGCGGGGGTCGCCCCGCGACACCGCCGTGGACCGACAGCGCAAGGCCGATCGCGGCGAGCGGGGCGACCGCGTCCCAGTAGGTCGACTCGCGCCTGATGCGGCCGTCCTCGTCGTAGATGTGGAAGGTCTGACCAGAGGTGCTGAAGGGCTTTCCGCCCGTCGGGACGCCGAGGAAGGCCGCGGCGCCGTCGGGCTCCCAGGACCAGCGGATGATGCCGCTGTGAGAGTCGCCGATGTACTCGTCGATGCGGAAGCGGTTGATGCCGATCCCGTTTGCCCGGTCGGTGTTCGCGTACGGGGCGAAGACCCGGTGCAGCTCTGCTTTGTCGGTGATCGACTGGTCTAAGATCAGGTCTTCGAACAGGAAGTCGTCGGCGTAGAGAGCGCAGACCTTCTCCGCGCTCTCGCGGAACGCCTTCAACCAGTTCACGGCGAATCGGTACGAGGACATGCGGGTGCCCTTCCTGCTGTTTGGTGAAATGCCGCGGCGCGCCGCCGGCCCTGTCCCGCACCGTAGATCGGTCACACCGCGGGCGCGTCACCCCCCGGGGTCAAAGACACCTCCCCTTGGGGTGAAACGCGGGGCGGCGTCCCGCCGCGGGGCGGACCTCGCCGGGGGCCACCTCCCCGACGACCTGGACGTTTCGTCCGCGACAGTCGTGCCGGACGGGACGTCGGGGCCGGGCCACCCTGTGTGCCGTGCCGGCCGTGGCTGACTCGCGCCCGCGCACGTCACTCTGTCGAAGGGCGGAAGCTCTCCCGAGGGGAGATTCCGCTCCCGTTCGCCTCGCATACGTTCTGCCCCCAGGCCGACGCGGACCAGGCGACGAGGAGTGATCCGACGAATGGGAAAGCACGATGTTGAGTTGACCGCGGACGAGAGGGCCGAGGTGTTACAGGCCGCTCGGTCCCTGGCGAAGGAGTTCGCCGAGGTCGGGCCGGGGGCCGACGCGGAGAACCGGTTCCCGGTGGAACTCGTCGCGCGGTACAAGGACAGCGGGCTCGTGCCGCTCGCGGTGCCGAAGAAGTACGGAGGCACGGGCGCCGACATCTGGACGACCACGCTCGTCTCCCGCGAGCTCGCGAAGGGCGACCCGGCCATCGCGCTCGCCTTCAACATGCACCAGACGATGGTCGGCATCTTCCGCAACCTGCTCGACGAGCCGACCCGGGAAAGGGTCTTCGGACAGGTCGTCAACGAGCGGCAGATCATCTGCGGGCCGTTCAGCGAGGACCGGGCCGGGCTGACCGGACTCGCGGACACGATCGCGGTGCCCGACGGGAACGGCGGCTGGCGCGTCTCGGGCAGGAAGACGTGGGCCACCCTGTGCCTGGGGGCCGACATCGTCGCGTTCAACGCGACGATTACCGAGCCCGACGGAGCACTTCCGGGGGACTTCCAGGACCACGCCTCGCGCGAGGCGGTGTTCGTCCTGCCCATGGACAGCCCGGGAATCAGCGTCGTCGAGACCTGGGACACGATGGGAATGCGCGCGACGGGCACGCACACCGTCGTCTTCGACGACGCGCCCGCGCCGGCCGACTCCTACGGGGGAAACTTCCGCCAGGGGCTTTTCGGCGAGTTCGAATGGGCGTCGATGAGCTTCGCGGGAGTCTACTGTGGGCTGGCCGAGAAGGCCTACCTCGAAACCCGCGAGATTCTCAAGAAGAAGACGCTTGGCGCGACCATGGAGGGCTCCGACGTCGCGCTCAAGGGCATCGGCTACGTGCAGCAGGGGCTCGGCCGGATGTGCCTGGAGACCGAGGCCGCCATCCGCACGCTCGAGGCGACCGCCCGTATCCTCGTCGACGGGCGGGACGCCGAGTGGAACCCGATCGCACGGACCGCGTTTCTCGACGTCGCCAAGGTCACCACGACCGAGACCGCGATCCGGGTCACCGACACGGCGCTGCGCCTGGTGGGCGGCTCCTCCTTCCGCCGTGGCCACGTTCTCGAGCGCCTCTACCGGGACGCGCGTGGCGGACCCTTCCACCCCATGACCACGGAGCAGGCATACGACCTGCTGGGCCGTAGCGAGCTGGGCCTGCTGGGCGCGCCGTAGCTGGAAGAGAACGCCTCCAGGGGCGAACGTCCTTCCTCGTCCGAGGTCCGTTCACCCCGGCGGCTGACGAGCGTCCCGCCGCTCGGACGGCCGCGGCCGCGCCAGGCCGGCCGCGGACGTCCAGGCGTACCCTTTCCCGGCCGCGGCGGGCGGTTGGCTCGTGCCGAGGCAGGCGGCGATCGCCTGCGAGCGGTTCGCGACGCCGAGCTTGCGCAGAATGTGCTTCACATGCGACTTCACCGTCTCCTCGGTAATGATGAGGGTTTCGGCGATCGCGCTGTTCTTCGCGCCGGCGACCATCAGCTCGAAGACCTCCGCCTCGCGGACGGTCAGCTCCTCGAGCGCCCGCGGCCCGGGCACCGCGGCCCCAGGGAAGAGGGCATGCCGCGCCATCGCGCCGACGGACGCCTCGGGCAGGATGTCGATCCCCGCGTCACAGATCTCGTCCATCGAGTGCGCTGTCACCGACAGGATGCCGCGTACCAGGTCCCGGTGAGCTCGCAGGCGTTCCATCAGCGCGAGCCGTTCGAAGACGTGGCCGAAACTCGCGGCGAACGACCAGAGCACCTCGCGGTCGAAGTCGTCCACGCGCCTCGGCGAGGGAAAGTGGTCGGCGTGCAGCAGGCCGACCACCTCGTTGCCGCGCAGGACGGGGGCCACCACGTAGGAGGTGGATCGTCCCGACTCGATGATGATGGGCCGGTGGACCGCCGCGCGCTCGGTGTCCTGGACCAGGGCGGGGCCGTGCCCGGTGAGCGTCAGGGTCTCCGGCGCCTGCGCGGCGAACGGAATGGGCTGGTCGACCCACCCCGCGAACCACGATTCGAACTCGTAGCCGTCGCTGAAGTGGGCGGTCCAAGGCCTCCAGGTGTCGTTTTCCACCCGGGAGAGCACCGCGCGCCCGAACCCGCCTCTGCCCACCAGCTCCTGGCACGCGTGGGCGAAAAGGTCCGTCGAACTCGACAGGTCACGGAGCCGGCGCAGCCCGGCCGCGCAGTCGGCCAGCCGTCGGGCCCGGCTCTCCACCTCATGGTCGCAGAGCTCGACGCCAAGCTCGTAGAGGTCGACCACCAGCTCGCACAGCCGGCAGGCGCCAGCCGCGTCGGGGTCGCCGTAGCCGCGCAGCCGGTCCACGCACGCCTCGGCGAGTGCCATGACCATGGTCCAGGCCGCGGTCGGGTCCCACGCCCCAGACGCGGGAGTGGCCCGCGCTCGCGCGCCGTCGGCCGCGGGTGGCTCGCCGAGCGCGTCGTGGACCGCCGCGCGCGCGGCGGCGACTCGGGCGGCGAGGGCACCTTCTCGCTGCCGCCAGCCGCGTTCCCCGGCGGCGGCCGGGAACAGGGTACGGGTGCCACGCCGGCTGGACGGGGCCGTCATAACGACCGGGCCTGGCCGCGGACGAGACCAAGGTAGCGCGCGATCGCCTCGGCCCGGTTGGTCGCGTGCAGCTTGCGCAGGATGTGCTTCACGTGGGATTTCACCGTCGTCTCCGACACCGTCAGGCGATTCGCGATCTCGGCGTTCGTCGCGCCGCTCGCCAGCAGGCGCAGGACGTCGCGTTCGCGGGGGGTGAGACTGTCGAGAGGCCGCGGCAGCGCCGCCGTGGTGCCCAGCGTCGCCGGACGTGCCGCGGCGCCCACGCCGCCGGCCTGCTCCGTGGCGCGTTCCAGCCGCAGGGGCGAGGTCGTCAGCCCGGCGCTGGTGGTATTGAAGGCCGAGAACGCCGCGGTGACCTGGTCCTGCTGCAGCGCCAGCCGCTCCAGGGCGGTCGCGCGCTCGATGATCAGCCCGAGGCCGTCAGCGAAGGTCTGGACCAGGTCACGATCAGCCGTGGTGAGCAGCCGCTCGCTCGGGTAACGGTCGGCATGGAGGTATCCCAGCACGGTGCCGGCGGCCTGCACCGCGGCCACCACGTACTCGCGGGTGGCCGACACCTCCATTAGCGGTCGGTACAGCCGCGGTTGGTCCCGTGCCTCGAGCACCAGAGCGGGCGCCCGGCGGCGCAGCAGCTCGGCCTCCGGCATCGCCGAGGTCAGCGGGATGACGCGGGAGCGCAGGAACTCGTCCAACGCGATGTTGACCGGGTCGTCCACGCCGCGTTCGACATGCAGCGCGATGGGCAGCCAGGTCGAGCCCCGGACACCGGAGACCAGGGCGCGGTCGAAGCCGGCGGCGACGCACAGCGCCCGCGGAGCCGCGGCCAGCACCTCGGCGACGGATCCGACGCCACGCAGGGCCGCGAGCTCATCGCGGATGCGTGCCTGCACGGCGGCCTGCGCGCGGAGCAGATGGTCGCGCAGCTCCGCGACCGCGGCACCCAGGTCGGCCAGCAGATCGGGGTTCGTCCGTTCGGCTGGTGACGGTGCCGGAGTACCAGCACTGGTCTCGACGGTGTCCGTTGAGGCCCGCAGTGTCGCCATCAGCCGTTGGCGACGCTGGGTGAACACGTCCACGTTCGCTGTCGGCTCCGGCGTCACGCCCCCGCCTTCCGCTCACATCCCAGTGCCGCCAGCGGCCCTCCCAGTCGGCCGCGATGTGTCGCGAAATTTACTTTTGCGACCCTAGTGATCCAGATCACTCGAGTCAAGGCGTTGGCGCCGAGACGTCGAGCGCGTGAAGGCAGGCGGTGTGCAGCACAGCCGCCAGTTCCGGCACGGCGCGCAGGCGGGGGGTCCTGGCGACGTCGTTCACCATCGTGAGCACCGCGTGCACCCGGTAGAGCGCGTCAGGCCGGTCCAGTCCCGGCCGCGCCGCCCGCAGCAGGCGCAGCCATTCCGCGACGTAGGTCCGCGTCGTGGCGTGGACCCGACGGCGGTACTCCTCGGGCAGGCTGTGCATCTCGGTGACGAGCACGCCGACCAGGTCCGGATGTGACATCGCGAAGTCGATGTAGGTGCCGGCCGCGTGGGCGAGCCCGGCCTCGGGGGTGCTCGCGGAGTCCAGCGAGCTCGACATGGCCAGCAGCATCGCCGAGCTCGCCCGGACGACGATGGTGACGAGCAGGTCGGCCTTGGTGGCGAAGTGCCGGTACACCGCCGCGCTGCTCACGCCCACGGCGGCTCCGATCTCCTCGGTCGTGACGCCCTGGTACCCGCGTTCCCCGAACAGCCGCGCCGCCGCCACCACCAGTGCCTCCCGGCGGGTCCCGCGCGGCAGGCCGGGCGCGGCACCCTCGGCCGGGGCCAGCGGACGGACGACCGGGCGGCGCGTCCCGGGCGCGGCCTCACCGGCGGGCACCCGCGCGGTCGGCACCGGCGTACGGCAGACCGCGAGCGCCAGGCGGGTCAGCAGCGAAGCGGCCGCCTCCTCGGAAGGCAGCGAGACATCGTGATAGGAGGGACTCGTCAGGACTCCGAGCGTGCACCAGGCCAGAACCTCGGCGTGGCGGCGCCCGAGCTCTGGCCGGTCCGCGTTGACCGCGTCGACGAGACGAGCGTGGAAGTGGAAGAAGCGCTCCCTCATCGGCGTGCGCAGCGTCTCGCTCAGATAGCGGCTCTCCCGGGTCCAGAGCACTCCCAGCTCGCGACGCTGGGCCGAGATCGCGGCCAGGTCGGCGACCACGTCGCCGAGGTCGGCGCCGCCGCGGCCCGCGACGACGGCCGCCCGGTCGAAGCTGTCCGACAGTGCTCGCGCGAGGAGTTCCTCCTTGCTGCGGAAGTGCCTGTACAGGGCACCGGCGGTGATCCCGACCCGACCGGCGATCTCCTCGGTACCCACGTTGGGATAGCCGGACTGGTAGAACAGCGCGCTCGCGGCCAGCAGGATCTGGGTTCTGCGGTCGCGCGGACGCGGCGTGCGGGTGATCGTCCCGCGGCCGTCGGTCACCATCCCGAGCCCCTCTTCCTGCTCGCGCGTGCTTCGAGACGGTCCGGCCATCATCGCTTGGACCGCTCCGTTGGCTCGGTAGGTTACCGCTGATTTACTTCCCTCGGTTCCGAACGCTCGATTCGTGCCAGAGGGGATGGGTAGGCGCGTCGGTGGGCCGGCCGAGGCGGCCAAGGAGATCCGGCGACGGTACGAAGGGCTCGTCGACAGGTTCACCCCCTGTCTGCCGGGCGAACTGCCCGGACAGACACAGCACGAGGTCGTCGCCGGTGGCAGGGCGGATTAGCCGGAGCGTCAGCCACCCGTCGGGCGGGAGGCGAGGCGGTCGCGCAGGCGCGCCACGGCCGCGGCCGTCTCGGGGTGACCCATCAGCAGCGCCTGGCCGCGGGCCTCGGTCTCCAGCGCCGACCACAGCGAGGGCGCGTCGGTGTTCGCCTGCAGCGCCCGCTTGGTCATCGCCAGCCCAGCCCTGGGATGGACCAGGATTTCGCGGGCCAGGTCGAGCGCCCGCGAGAGCAGCGACTCGGCCGGCACGGCGCGGTTGGCCAAGCCGATCCGCACCGCCTCGGCGGCGTTCACCTCGCGGGCCGTGTACATGAGCTCGGCGGCGACGCCGCGCCCGACGATCCTGGGCAGCAGCCACGAGGCGCCCATGTCGGCGCCGGACATTCCGATCCGCACGAACGCGGCCTGGAAGAGCGCGTCGGACGCGGCCATGCGGATGTCCGCGGCGAGGGCGAGGCTGAACCCGCCGCCGATCGCCGCGCCGCGGACCGCGGCGATCACCGGCTGCGGCAGCGAGAGCAGGGCGAGCAGCGCCTGGTTGCCCAGCTCCTGCAGCTCGAGGGCGCCGTCCGGGCCGAGGCCGGCGAACTCGGCCGCGCCGTCGAGGTCGTAGCCGGAACAGAAGGCGCGCCCGGCGCCGGTAAGCACGACGACGCCCACCGAACTGTCGACGCGCAGCCGCTCGCCGACCGCCCGCAGTTCGGCGAGCATCCGCCGGTCAATCGCATTGAGCCGCTCCGGCCGGCTGAGAGCAACCACCGCCACACCCGGCTCAGGCTTCGTTACGCTGACTGTCTCCTGCGCCGCCACAGACGACTCCCTGTTTCGATGTAATCGGCCGTGTCGCGAGGACTCTAAGGCCGTTCGCGCAGCGGAAAAGATCCTTTCCCTCCGACGGGGGAAGGAGTCCCTTCTTCCGGGGGTACCCGCCGCCATACGGCCTCGGCATCCTGGGTGAGGCCCGGAGCAAACAGCCACGACCCGGGCCACCGACCGTTCCACGCCCGTCGTTGACGCCCTGGACGGGCGGCGCCAGACCGACGCCCCGATCCTCGAAATTCCCACCGCGCATTCCGGCCGGTAGGCGGACCAGCCACTTTCTGGTTTCCGGGGCGCGGACCGTCCAGCCAGAGGGAGAAACTATGCGCATTCGTCGTTCATCTGTGATCGTCGGTACGGTGGGTATTTCGCTCCTCGCGTTCGCGGTCATCCTGAAGTTCGTGATCGTGCCATTCGCGACCAGGCTGCCGGCAGACACCGACCTCACCGTCGGCTACGAGGGGACCGCGACGCTGCTCGACAACACCGCCTTACAGGCGGGTGACGCCAGGGCGGCATTACGTACCGACGTGCCGATCACCGTCGACCGGCACGTCGTCGCGCTGTCCACCGACGGCGGCACCGCGGTGATCCAGGACTCGCTGGCGGTGAAGGCCACGGGGGCGAAGCTGCCTACCAGCAGCTACACCTACGCCGTCGACCGCTCGACGCTGCGGGGCGTCCGGGGACCCGCCGGCGCCGGCGTCGAGCCGGCGGAGGGCGCCCTGACCTCGGCCTTTCCGATCAGCCCGGCCAGGGACGACCTGTACACCTACTACGACCCGGTGACCCGGACCGTGGTTCCCGTCCACTACAGCGGGACCGACTCCCGAGGCGGGCGGAAGGTCAACATCTACCGGTTCTCGGCCGAAGGGCCGGTGCGCAACGCCGCCCTCCTCCACGCGCTGCCGGCGGCACTGCCCAAGAGCCTCCTGGGCACGCTCGCGCCGTTGCTTCCGGCCGACGTCGTCGCGGCGTTCACGCCGACGGCGGTCGCCGCGCTGGCCGACCCGGTGCCCCTGACCTTCACCGCGTCCACCGACATCGTGGCCTACGTCGACGAGCAGACCGGCGTCGCCATCGACCAGACGATCGCGCAGCGGGTCGTCGCGCACACGTCCCTAGCCCGGCAGGACGTGGCGCTCCTGCCGGTCATGGCACTGGACTTCCACATCACCCAGGCCAGCATCCGGGACCTCGCCCACACCGCGTCCTCCGCCGGGCTGCTGCTGACGCTCGTCGGCCTGGTCGCGCCGCTCGCCCTGGCCACGCTCGGGCTGCTCCTGGTCGTCTACGCCCTGGTGCGGCGTTCGCCGCCCGTCCCTGAGAACGGCACAGGCGACGGGGACCAGCCGCCACGGGAGACCGACAGCGTCGCGGCCGCGGGCGAGGCGACCGCGACAGAGGCGTCCCCCTCCGGGACGACGGCCCCGTAGCGCGCGCCCCCGGAACTCAGGTCCTCCGGCACGACCTCGCCGCCGAACCGATCCTCGGCCCGCCACGGAGCTGACCCTGGCGACCCGGTGACTGGACGGCCACGCCGTCCGGTCGCCCCGCCACGCCCGTTTCCGCCACCTGAACGCGAGAGAGCAGACATGACCGAGCTGACCCCCGTCATCCGCTGGGACCAGGACTCCGACGGCGTCGTCGTCCTGACGATGGACGATCCGAACCAGTCCGCCAACACCCTGAACGTTCGCTTCGTCGCCGCGCTGGAAGCGGTGGTCACCCGACTGGAAGCGGAGGCGGAATCCATCACCGGCGTGGTGCTGGCGTCGGCGAAGAAGACCTTCCTCGCCGGCGGCGACCTGCGTGACCTGGTCACGGCGGGACCGGGCGACCGGCAGGCCGTCGTCAGCCAGGCGAACATGGTGAAAGGCCTGCTCCGCCGCCTGGAGACGCTCGGTCGCCCGATCGTTGCCGCGATCAACGGCGCGGCTCTCGGCGGCGGCCTGGAGATCGCCCTCGCCGCGCATCACCGGATCGCCGCCGACCTCCCCGGCACATGGATCGGTCTGCCCGAGGTCACGCTCGGCCTGTTGCCAGGCGGCGGCGGCATCGTGCGCTCCGTGCGGCTGCTCGGGCTCACGGACGCGCTGTCGAACGTACTGCTCCTGGGCCAGCGGCACACCGCGGCGAAGGCCGCCCGGCTGGGCCTGGTGAACGAGCTGGTCGGTTCGGTGGCCGAGTTGCTGCCGGCGGCGAAGGAATGGATCCGCGCCAACCCACGCCCTCGGCAGCCCTGGGACGAGGTCGGGTACTCGATTCCGGGGGGCTCGCCCGCCGACGCGTCTTTCGGGACGACCGTCCCGGCGCTGTCGGCGAACCTGCGCAGGCAGCTGCGCGACGCCAACCTGCCGGCGCCTCCGGCCATTCTCGCGGCCGCGGCCGAGGGCGCTCGGGTCGATCTCGCCACGGCGTTCCTGATCGAATCTCGCTATTTCGCCGACCTTGTCACCGGGCAGGTCTCGAAGAACATGATCCAAGCATTCTTCTTCGACATTCAGTACATCAACTCCGGCGGCAACAGGCCGGCGGGCTGCCCGACCTTCCACGCGACCAGAGTCGCCGTACTGGGCGCTGGAATGATGGGTGCCGGAATCGCCTACTCCTGTGCGAGGTCCAACATTGAGGTCGTTCTCAAGGACATCTCGGCCGAAACAGCCGCACGTGGCAAGGCCTACTCCGAGCGGCTCGTCGCCGCGGCGATCGAGCGGAAGGTCACGACGCCCGAGGCCGGCGCGGCACTGCTCGCCCGGATCACTCCCACCGCGGACGTTGCCGACCTCGCCGGCGCGGATCTCGTCGTCGAGGCCGTCTTCGAGAGCCCCGATCTCAAACATCAGGTCTTCCAGCAGGCTGAGGACGTGGTCGGCGCGGACGCGTTGCTGGCGTCCAACACCTCGACCTTGCCGATCAGCCAGCTGGCCCAGGCCGTTCGCCGACCGGAGAACTTCATCGGCATGCATTTCTTCTCCCCGGTCGACAAGATGCCGCTGGTTGAGATCATCGTTGGCGAGCAGACCAAGGACGCGACGCTCGCCCGGGCGCTCGACGTGGTCCGGCAGCTCGGCAAGACGCCCATCGTCGTCAACGACAGCCGAGGCTTCTTCACTAGCCGCGTCATCATGACCTTCCTGCACGAGGCCGTCGCGATGGTCGGCGAGGGAGTCGACCCGGCGTCGATCGAACAGGCCGGCGCGCAGGCGGGCTATCCCGCTCCGCCGTTGCAGCTGCTGGACGAGCTCACGCTCACGCTGCCTCGCAAGATCCGCGAGGAGACGAAGGCCGCGGTGGTGGCCTCCGGACGTTCATGGCGCGGCCACGGCTCCGAGGCGGTGATCGACCGGATGCTCGACGACTTCGGCCGCCCAGGCCGCGCGGGCGGCGCGGGCTTCTACGACTACACGGACGGGAGACGTGACCGCCTCTGGTCGGGCCTGCGCGAGCACTTCACGGGGACAGGCACGGCGGTGCCCGTCGACGACATGAAGGAACGAATGCTGTTCGTGGAGGCGCTGGAGGCCGTCCGCTGCCTCGACGAGGGCGTGCTGCGCTCGGTGGCGGAGGCGAACGTCGGCTCACTGCTCGGAATCGGCTTTCCGACCTGGACGGGCGGCGTCATCCAGTATGTCAACGGGTACCAGGGCGGCCTGCCGGGATTCGTCACGCGTGCCCGGGAACTCGCCGGCCGCTACGGCGAGCACCTGCTGCCTCCAGTCTCACTCGTCCAGAAGGCAGAAAGCGGCGAGACATACTCCTGACGACGGGGATTCCACAACGAGCGCCGGTCCGGCATCGGCGGGCGGCCCATCGAACTCGTGACCTGCGAGACCCAGGCAGACCCGGCCAAGGGCGCCGACCGCGGCAACCGGATGCTCGAAGCCGAGGTCGTCGCGGTCGCCATCCCCGAAACCGGCGTCATCGAAAGCGTATGGCAGCCACTCGCCGAGCGGAATTTCGGCAGGTACACCGTTGCAAGGCAGGGTTGGCCCTGTGCTCACACCCCCACTGCTGCGAACCCGTCATGCGCCGCGACGGCGGCGCTCAGACGCTGCAGCAGTACGCGAACGATTTCGGGCTGCACGATGACGGTGATGCCCCACATGAAGAATCCGTAGACAGTGCCGATCCGGTAGGCGTTCCATGCGTCGTCCCACGCAGGAGCATCGATGCCATGCGCACGTAGCTCGGCGAGGTAGTGCCGCAGCGGATCTCGCTCCGCTTTTTCGCGGTCTTCGGTGGAGATGGTGGAAGCGACGTGGTAGCCGACGTCGATGCCCCAGAAGTTCCGTTGCACGAGCTGCCAGTCGACGAGCGCGGGATGACCGTCGCCCGCGAGGAAGACGTTGCCGACATGCGCGTCGCCGTGGATGATCGTCCAGCCGGCTCCCTCCGGGCTGCTCGCCAAGGTTCGCTGCGCCGTGGCGAGTCTGGCCGCGTCCCGCGCCTCGGGCGCGACATCGACGCCGACCGGGCCGTCGAAGTTCGACTGGATGGTGTCCTGGCCCCTGTGCTGGAAGTAGGTGTCGATGCGAGGCGCGAGCCATGGCGCTCGCACCGCGTTCGGCAGGCCCCAGCCGAACGCGTGTAGGCGCGCGAACTCGCTGAGGCTCTCTGCCGCCTGATCCACGGAATACGGCGACAGCGCGTCGAGGAAGGCGCCGCCGTCGGTGATGATGTCTTCGGTGATGAAGACGCCGGCGCCGGTCTCGAGCGAGGCTCCGGCATAGTGGCCGCGGAGGGTGCGGACTCCCGTGGGCTCGGCGAGCGTGGCATAGAACCGCGCCTCAGGGCCGCCGAGGTACGCGTAGGGGCGGCTGGTCTCACCGAAATACCCCTTGACGCAGAGATGAGGCGAGAGCCCTTCGGGGAGACCGCCGGCGCACTCGATGGTGAAGCGGGCGTTCGTCGAGATTCGCGTGTCAACCGACCGAACCGTCACCTCGGTTACTCTGATGCCGGGTGACGCTGGGCTAACGCAAGGGTGAGCCATGAGGGGTCGAGTGCCTGCTCGAGGGTTTCAGGGACCGGCACGGATTTGGTCATCATTCCTCCTGGACGGATATTGGTCGGACGAGGACGACGAAGCCGCCTGTCTCGTTGGCGAATAACCCGGCCCTCGGGACCTGACGGTCCACGCCGCCGCTACCTCCTGGTCGTTTCCACGCCGGCCGGCGGACCAGATGCCGCAGATGCCGCGAAGGCGTCCGTAGGGCCCGGCGTTGGTAGTCGCAGCGTCGGGCTCGAGGCTGGCGGCATCCGCGGCAGTGCGTACCGGTATCCAGACGAGATCGTCGGGTGACGCCGGTGGAAGTCTGCTTGGGCCGGCGGAACAGCGACAAGCCCGTTGGACTTCATCCCGCCCGTCGGCCTGGCGATCAGTCGAACGAGATCGGGACGGAGGCGTAGCCGCGGACGGTGCTGGTCTGGACCGGGACGAGCCTCGATTCGTCGATCTCCCAGCGGGGGAAGCGTTTGAGGGTTCCGGTGAGCGCGATCTGGCCTTCCATGCGGGCCAGGGCCGCGCCGAGGCAGAAGTGGGCGCCGAACCCGAACGTGATGTGCC
>NZ_JADWYU010000158.1 GCF_016786325.1 Frankia nepalensis
GCCGGCACCCACCACGGCCACGCCAACCGGCTCCGTGGACAAGCCACCCGTCGTCATGAGTCCCCCCGCCGGACCCCTTTGGTCCTTTTTCCAGGAGTTGATCCGTCCGCGGTTGATCCGTCCGCGAGGCCGGGAAATATGTTGTCGACATAGGCGACGTCCGGTACTGCGCGCCGGATGTCGCCACGGATTGTCTTGTCTGCCCGGAGGTTCCGGGTCGTCGGCAAGATGCTGTGCATCGTGCTCCGTTCGTCGAACGCCGCGTTATGACGCACGACATCGGCCTCTGGTCGGCTCCAAAGCAAGGAGTCAGTGACAGGCGGATTATTACCCGGCGGCCCGTGCCAGCCTGGAAGGCGCGAGAGGATCGCGAGGCGCGGCGTGCGGCGACATTCGGGCCTGGTGGCGTAAATCCGTCCGGATCGGCCAGGGCGCGGCGCGAGGAGTCCGGCGACGAGACGGCCCCGGCGGGGCCGAAGCGAACGGTGAACTCGAGGGAGTTGGCCTGACGAGTAACGCGGCACAGGGTGCGTTCGGAGGGGGCGAAGTGGTCGCCGGTCGAGCACCCGCCGCCCGGCGCGGCGCGACCATCCTTCGAGAGCAGACAGTAGCTTCATGTGTACTCTAAGTCGCATGATTTTTGGGTGGAGGCGCCTGCGCCGGTCTCGACCAGGCCCTGGACTCCGGCGGGGGGGACCGTGGGCATAGGAGCAGGCGAGCGGAGGTCACGGCCGACGGACGAGGCCGCGGCGAGCGCGGCGACGGAGCGGACTCGTGGCGCGGTGAGCGAACGGGCATCGGACGGCGTGACGGGCCTACCGTCGGCGGCGGACGAGAAAGGCGTGGCGACGAGTCGCGCCAGCACCGGACCCCGCCGTCAGAGCCCACGCGGTGGTGGCCGTCAGGGCGGTGGCGTCGCGCGAAGTCGTGGCCGGCACAGCCGCTCGGCGCGGGGCGCGCCGACCATCGACGCGGTATTCGACCCGCGGCACAACAACCTCAACTTCCTGCGGCTCGCCTTCTGCCTCGTGGTGATCGCGGTGCACGGGTGGGCAACGGGCGGCTTCGGCTCCGTCGACGTCGGGCACGAGCCGGGCGGGGTCGCAGTCGACGGCTTCTTCGTCATCAGCGGATTTCTCATCACCGCCAGCCGGATCCGGGCGCGTTCCGGCGGGCGGTACATCTGGTACCGCTGCCTGCGCATTCTGCCCGGCTACTGGGTCTGCCTCGTCGTGATCGCCGCGGTGATCGCGCCGATCGCCTGGCTGCACAACGGGGGGACGCTGTCGGGCTACCTGCGCGCCGACCCGCACGGCCCGTTCGACTATGTCTGGCAGAACCTCGCCCTGCACCCGCGGTTCTACGACATCGCGGGCACGCCCGCCGACGTGCCCTACTCGTCGGACGGCGGATGGCCGGTCTCGTGGAACGGCTCGCTGTGGAGCCTTTCCTGGGAGTTCGTGCTCTACCTCGGCGTCGCGGTGCTCGGGATGTTGGGGATCGTGCAGCGCCGCCGGCGGCTCGTGCTGGTGGCGGCGGTCGTCGCCTGGCTGGCCCGGTGCGTGCAGTCGCTCGGGCTGGACGCGACGGTGCCGCTGCTCGGCAGCCCCACCGGCCACGTGGCGCTGCGCCTGCTGCCGCTGTTCCTGTTCGGGTCCGTGCTCTACCTCTACCGGGACCGGATCCGGCTGTCGACGCCGGTCGCCGCCGCGTGCGCGGTCGTCGTGGTCGTCGGCGCGATCCTCGTCACCTGGCCGGAGGCGCTGATCGGCCCGCCGCTGGCCTACCTGTGCATCTGGCTGGCGGTCCACCTGCCCTGCCAGCGGATCGGCGCCAGGCGCGACCTGTCATACGGCGCCTACATCTACGGCTTCCCGGTGCAGCAACTCGCCGCGGTCTACGGGGTGCACCACCACGGCCTGGTCGTCTACTTCGTTGTCACAGTGGCCGGTACGTTCGCCTGCGCCGCTGCCAGCTGGTTCCTCGTCGAACGGCCGGCGATGCGGCTGAAGAACTGGACGCCGCGTCGGTGGGCGCGCGACGCGGCCGGTCAGCCAGCCGAGGTCGCCATCCCCGCGCCGAGGTCACCGGCGTCGGACACGGCCGCGGGCGACGCCGGTCAGCCGGCCGGGGCGCGCGGGGCGGTGGACAGCAGCCGGGTGTAGAGGCGCAGGTGGGCGGCGGCGGCAGCGTCCCAGCTGTGGCGGGCGGCGAGGGCGGCGCCGGCGGCCCGCGGCGCCGGGTCCGGGGTCGCGAGCGCGCTGGCCAGCTCGGCGGCGAGCTCGGCCGGGGTGGCGGCGAAGCGGGCAGCGCCGCCGAAGACCTCGCGCAGCACGGGTAGGTCCCTGGTCACCACCGGCACGCCGGCGGCCAGTGCCTCCATCGCCGCCAGCCCGAAGCCTTCCTTTACTGACGGGAACGCGAAGGCGTCGGCGGCGGCGACCAGCCCTGGCAGGTCGGTGTGGGCCACCGGGCCGAGCAGCACCGGCTCGACGCCGAGCTCGGCCGCCCGGACCAGCACTCGGGCACGATAGTCGCGGTAGTCGAACAGCGTCTCCCCGCCCGCGATGACCAGCGCCGGCGCGCTGCCCGTCGTCCTCTCGGACGCGTCGGCCGTGGCGCGGTCGCGAAGCAGGGCCATCGCCTCGACGAGGTCGAGGGTGCCCTTACGCGGCTCGATCCCGCCGACGGCGAGGACGTAGCGGCCGAACCGGTGGCGCCAGGCAGCGCGGGTCGCGACGGCGGCGGGCTGCTGGCTCGCCGCGGTGGCGAACCGGTCCGCCTCGACCCCGTTCGGGATCACCGCGGCGGTGATGCCCCAGCCCGCGGCCAACTCGGCGGCGACCGCCGCCGACACGCAGACGTGCGCGTACGGCCGGCGCAGCGCCCGCTCGTGGCAGGCGACCAGCTCCGGGGTGGTGAAGGTGTCCAGATGGTGGACGGTGCGCACGCACTCGGGGACCGCGTTGGCGCTGATGCAGTCCTGCGCGTGCACGATGTCGTAGACGCCGGCGTGGTCGTGGTCGTGGTCGTCGAGGTCGTGGCGGGCGCTGTCGTGGCCGCGCGGCCCGACGGCGGTGTGGGCGCGGAAGGCGGCGCCGAGCGTGTCGATCGAGCGCAGTACCCGCTGTCCGACCGTCTCGCCCTCGCGGTCGGGAAACGGCACGGCGCGGACGTTCACCGCCGGGTCGACCGGCCGGAAGAAGCCGGCGTCGCCGCCGCGGGCGAGTGTCCACACGTCCACCCGATGACCGGAGCGGGCGAGCGCCTCGGCCAGGCACAGCGAGGCGACCACCCCGCCACGAGCCTTGGTCGAGTACGTCAGCAGCGCGATCCGCAGCGGGCGCGCCGCGCCGTTCCAGGAGCCGCTCACCGCGCCGGGCCGACCGCCGGGGCGCCGCCGGCCGGGGCGAGCGCCGCGTGCGCGGTCGCCAGCAACTCGTCGCGGCTCGGGCCGGGCACCGGGTCGGGACGCCAGCCGGACGCCTGGACCGCGCGCACCCGGGCGACGAACGCCGGGTCCGCGAGCAGGTCCGCCGGCGTCGCCAGCAGGTTCTGCAGCCGGGTGAACGCGTGCCAGACGAGCGGGTCGCGCCCCGAGGCGAGGAACGCCTCGCCGTTGGTCACCCGCTCCCGGCTCGCGGCGTCGGCGGCCCGCGGCGCCGGCGCGGACGACGTCGGCGCGGGCGGGGCCGAGGGCGCGGGCTCGGGCTCGGCCGGGCGCCAGCGGGCCAGCCGGGCGGCGTCCTGCTCGCACGAGTCGCGCAGCCAGGGCAGCCCCTCGGCCCGCAGCGTGGAGTCGAGGCGCAGCGCTCGCTCGCCCGGGTCGTCCGTCGCGGTGACGGCGTCCACCAGCCAGGCGGCGGCCAGCGCGGCGAGCGTCGTGCCGCGGGTGTGCGCCGGGTTGGTGATCAGCGCGGCGTCGCCGATGGACAGCGCGCCGAGCGCCGCCGGCCGCCCGTCGGTCACCCACGGCCGGAACCGGTTGCTCAGCCCGGCCATCGCGGCGACGGGACCCAGCGGCGTGACCGGGCCGGCCGGCCCGTCCTCCAGCCATCGCGCCACGGGGTCGATCGAGCGGACCGCGGCGTCGAACGCGGCGTCGTGGCGGAGCACCCGCAGCTCGGCGTCCTCCGGCAGGACGCCGAAGGTCACCGAGAACGTGTCGTTGTCGGCCGGGAAGACCAGGCAGGAGTACCGGTCGAAGGACGCGCCGACGGTGTGGCCCCGGTTGAGCGCGGTGGCGAGCGCCCGGTCCCCGGCGCGGGCGTAGAACCGGGAGTAGTAGGTGATCCCGCAGGGCACGGCGAGCTCCGGCGGCGGCGGCGCCCCGGCCGCCGCGAGCAGTTCGCGCATCGGCGAGCGCCGGCCGCCCGCGTCGACGACCAGGTCGGCCTCGACGGTGGAGCCGTCGTCGAGGCGGACGCCGCGCACCCACGGCACCTGGCCCGCTCCCGCCGGGCCGGCCGCGCCGCCGGGCGCCGTCACGAACGCGGTGACCCCGAGCCCGGCGCGCAGCGTCACGCCGGGCTCGGCGAGCGCCGCGGCGCGCAGCACCGCGTCGACGAGGGCGCGCCGGGCGCCGAGCACGACGAGCTCGGCCGGGTCCCCGGAGGCCCAGCGGGGCACCGGGCCGGCGCCGTCGGCCCGGGCGGCGGCGAGACCGGCGCGGATCTGGGGCGGCGCCGTCTCGGTCAGCCGGATCTCGCGCGCGCCGGCCGCGAGCAGCGCGTCGAGCAGGTCCGGCGCCCGCGCCGCGAGCAGCCCGCGGAACCGGGCCAGGAAGGCGTGCGAATGGCGGGCCTGGGGCACGCCCGCGCGTGGCTCGGCCGGGGCCGCGGGCGGATCGGCCGCCGCCGGGTCGCGGTCCACGACCAGCACCCGGCGCCCGGCGCGGGCGAGCAGCACGGCGGCCAGCAGGCCGGCGGCGCCGGCGCCGACGACCACGACGCGTTCGGCGGCTGGTCGCGACATGACGGACATCGTCTCCCTGCTGGCCGCGCCGGCGCTCGCCGGCCGTGGTCGTCCGCGGACATCGTGGCCCGGGTGGGCCGGCCTGGGCGGGAGCCGGTCAGCCGGCGCCCTGCGGGACGCGCGCGTCCCCGCGCGGTTGCCGGATGATCGGCTCCCCGGCGAGCAGGCACTGCGAGTCGTAGGCGTCGGGGCGCCGGTCGCGCAGGTGGTTCATGCCGCGGCGCGCGACCCGCAGCGCGTCGTCGACGTCCACCTGGGCGACGGCCATGCCGGGGTCGCTGCCGGTCGCCCCGAGCAGCGTGCCGTTGGGGTGCACGACCTTCGAGTTGCCGACGAAGGTCAGCGACCCGAACACGCCGACCTGGTTCGCCGACACCCAGACCACCTGGTTCTCCAGGGCGCGTACCTCGTCATAGACGTCGAACCGGTAGCGCCAGCGGTCCGCGGCGAGGTCCGCGGCGGGGTTGGTGCGCGACATCGGCCAGGCCGACAGGCACACGACGACCTCGGCGCCGGCGATGGCGAGGGTGCGGGCCGACTCCGGGAACGTCTTGTCGTAGCAGATCAGCATCCCGATGCGGCCGACCGGAGTGTCGAAGGCCGTGAACCGGGTTCCGGCGTCGTACGAGGAGCCTTCGGACAGCGGCAGGTGCACCTTGCGGTGCCGGCCGAGCACCTCGCCGGCGCCGACGCACACCGCGCTGTTGTACCGATGACAGCCGTCGCGTTCGGAGTAGCCGATGCAGACGACCATGTCACCGGCGAGCTCGACGAGCCGGGCGATCTCGGGGCCGTCCGGGTCGAGCAGCGGCGTGTCGCTCATGGTTCCCGGGTCGTCCGCCGGCGACAGCGTGCTCAGGTAGCCACCCAGCGTCGCCTCCGGCAGCGCCAGCAGCTGGGCGCCGCGCGCCCTGGCCGCCTCGATGTGCCGGGCGACCTTGCCCAGGCACTCGTCCAGGTCGCGGCCGAACAGGTCCGACACGGCGGCGAAGGTGACGACATTCATCGAGGTTCCCCCTGCCGGTTCGCCCCGCCCGGCGACCGGGGCGTCATGCCGTTCCCATCCCGGTGACGTGGCCGCCGAGCGCCGAGGTGCGCAGGCCGTCCGGCCACAGCAGGGACACGCCGCTGCCCGGCCGCAACCGGCCGCAACGGGCCGAGACCGCCGCCGAGCTCGCGGGCATCGGCCGGTCGTCGACGTCCGCGGTCACCATCGCGAAGCCGGGGAAGCAGGTGAGCCAGTCGCCCATCGCCACCCCGGTCGGCCGCGGCACCGCCGCGACCTCGAGTTCGGCCGCGCAGCCGCTGGACTCGGCGAGCATGCCCAGCGTGCCGACGATGCCGGCCATGCTGACGTCCTTGGCGGCCACCGGCCGATGGCGTCCCACCAGCGTGAGCATCCCGCGCAGCTCGGCGGTGCGCCGGCTCGACGTCGAATCCCACTGCCGGCCGGCGTAGCCGGGCCGCCAGCGCCCGGTCAGGTCGGCGGTCAGGGTGACGGCGTGCCCCGGCAGGCCCGCGCCGGACCGGATCGGGACTTCGGCGCGGCCGACGGCGGTGACGGCGAGCGACGAGGCGACGCCCAGCTGGGTGTGGCCGCCGAGGATCGGCACGCCGAAGCGCTCGCTGGCCGCCCGCAGCCCGCCGAGCGCGCGGCTGACCCGGGACGCCGTCGGCCCGGCCACGGCGTCGAGCACGCCGAGCGGCCGGGCGCCCATCGCGGCGAGGTCGTTGAGGTTGACCAGCACACCGCACCAGCCGGCCCAGAACGGGTCCCTGTCGACCATCGCCGGCAGGATCGCGTCGCAGGCCGCGACCAGGTTGGTGTCCGGCACCGGCGCGCCGTCGTCGCCGACGAACCCGGCGCCGCCCGGGCGCAGCCCGTGCAGCAGCCCGCCCAGCGGCGCCTTGGTGGTGGCGACGAGCATCGCCACGCGGTCGATCGGCCAGCGCATCAGCACGTGCGGCGCGCCGTTCACGATGGTCGGGCCGACGGTCATCCAGCCGAGCCGGCCGAAGAACCGCTCGCGGTCCGGTTGCACCGTCGCGTCGAACCGCAGCGCGCCGACGGCCTCGGCGTGCGCGCACGCGGCCCGCACCAGCGCGCCGCCGACGCCGGAGAAGCGGGCGCGGGCGGCCGCGTCGACCACGAGGCGCCCACCGTGCCACCAGCCGATGTCCGGGCCGCGCCAGGCCGCCGACGGGCCGAGCCGAACCCCGCCGATCACCCGGCCCGGCCGGGGGCCGTCGATCTCGCGGGCCACCAGCACGACCGTGCGCGGGTCCTCGTCGGTCTCGTCGAGGTCGCCGGCCGGCCTGTCGGCGAACAGGCCCTGCTCGTCGACGAACACCGCCCGGCGCAGCCGCCGGTAGGCGGCGAGCGAGTCCTCGTCGGTGGCCTGCTCGATCAGGTAGGGCGGCCGGCGGCGCAGCGTGCCCGGGTCACCCCAGACCGCGAGGGTGTCCACCGGTCGGGGCGTGGCGACGGGATACGGGTTGGCGGTGAGCAGCGCCGGCCCGGAGCCCCCGGCGGGCGGCGTTCGCGGCGCCGTCTCGCTCCGCCCTGGCGCGCCGGCGGTCGTGCCCAGGCCGGTGGTCGTGCCCAGGCTGGCGGTCGTGCCCAGGCTGGCGGTCGTGTTCAGGCTGGCGGTGGCGACCCGCCGCGTCCCTGCCGGGGACGGGCCGATCGTCAGGACCGTCGGCGCCGGCCTGGGCCGCTCGCCCCGGATGGCTCCGAACGCCTGGCAGCCGCATCCGCACCTGGCCGTCATCTCTCAGCCTCCCGCCTCGGGCAGTGCCGAGCAGGCGCCGCACGCGGCGCAGCCGGCGCCCTGGTCGGCCCCGCGCATCCCGGCCGCGCGCAGCGCGGCCGCGACCCGACGGGTCACGTCGGCGACGACCGCCGCGTCCGGCGCCGTGGCGCCGTCGCGGGCCGCGAGCGTGCCGGCCAGCGGGCGGAACGGGACGACGAACGGGTAGACGCCCATGTCGAGCAGCCGCTGGGCGCCGGCGACCAGCTCGTCCGGGTCCTCCCCGAGGCCGACGAGCAGGTACGTCGACACCCGGTTACGGCCGAAGACGCGGACCGCCTCCGCCCACGCCGCCTCATAGGCGGCCAGCGGGACGGTCGCCTTCCCCGGCGTCCAACGGGCCCGGACCGCGTCGTCGAGCGACTCGACGTGGATCCCGATCGCGCTGGCGCCGGCGGAACGCAGCTCGGCGATCGCGCCGAGGTCACCCGGCGGCTCGCACTGGACCTGGATCGGCAGGCCGGGCACGGCGGCGAGCACGGCCCGGACCGCCTCGGCGAGCAGCCGGGCGCCGCGGTCGGGCGCGGCGGTGCTGCCCGTCGTCATCACCATCTGGCGCACCCCGTCGAGCCGGACCGCGGCCTCGGCGACCTCGGCCAGCTGCTCCGGGGTCTTCAACCGGGTGGTGGCCCCGGACCGCAGCGACTCCTCGATCGCGCAGAACCGGCATCGGTCCGGCTCCTGGTAGCGCACGCAGGTCTGCAGGACGGTGGTCGCGAGCACGTCCCGGCCGTGCAGCCGGGCGATCTTCTCGTAGGGGATGCCGTCGGCGGTGGCCAGGTCGTAGAAGCGCGGCCGGCGCACCGGCTCGACGACGATGCCCAGGTCGGTGCCGTCGTGGAGCAGCCGCCCGCCGCTGACCTCGTACCGGCTGGTCGCGACGATCGGCAGGGCGACGCCCCGGCCGGAGAGCACGACGTGCCCGTCGTCGGTCGGGCCGGCTCCGGCGGTCCGGCTCACCGGGGCGGTGAGCCGGACGCCGTGGACGGCGAGCCCGATCCTCGTGTCCAGGCCCGGCGCCGCGTCAGCACCCGGACCTGGGCTCGGGCTGGGCGCGACGCGCGCGCTGGCCACGGGCCTGGCCGGACGGACGGGTCCGGGACCGGTGCCGGCGCCGGTGGGCGGACCGGTCTCGGCCGTGGCGGTGGCCACCTCGGAGGGGGCGGGTGGCGGCGCCATCAGAACATGTAGGTCGAGTTGATGATCGCGCCCTTGCGTGCGTAGTGGATCACACAGTCCTGGATGTCCAGCGGGTGGGCGGGGATGACCCCCTCGATCAGGTCCTCCTCGCGCAGGCCGTGCAGGGACAGGCCGAAGCGGCAGACGTAGACCTTCCCGCCCTCCTTGACGAAGGTCTCGATCTGGTTGTTGATGTTGTGCTCACCGGCGAACGCGGAGTCCCCCGTGTGCGGGAACCCGCGGGTGGCCATCGCGTTCATCGCGCCCGGCCCGTAGAAGTAGATGACCGACTCGAAGCCCTTCCGCAGCGCCCGGGTGGCCTGCAGGATCGCCACGAAGCTGACCGACGACTCGTGCGCGATGCCGTGGATCAGGGTCAGGTAGCTCTCGCCGTTCTCGGCCTGGTAGTCAGGGAAGATCTTCGTCGAGCCGTACAGGTTGCTCCCGGGCGGCAGCGAGGGGTGGGGAACCTCGGCCAGGCTCTGCTGCTCCAGCTCGGTCAGCTCCATGGGAGGACAACTTCCTTTCTCGTCGGGGGTCTGGCGCTGTTGTGGTCCGCGCCGCCGAGAGGACTTCCTTGGCGCGTTCTCGGTCGGTCTGGGTCGGTCTGTTCGGGCTGGCGTCGTCATCCACTGTGAGCGGGCGCGGCCCGTTGGTCTGTGGTCCCGCTGTCGGCCCGCCGCTCGATCCGTCGGGCCCGCGAGCCCCCCGATCCGGGGAGCTGGGGGGATTCGGCCCGGCGACGGCGGCGGCCGGTCAGGGCGCGCGGGATCCGTAGAGGGCGTCGAAGTTGTCGGCGAAGACGTGGCGGGCGAGCTCGCCGTCGCCGACCGCCGCCGCCAGCCGGGCGAGCTCGCCGGGGTGGTCCCCCCACGGCTCGTCGCTGGCGAACAGCACCCGGTCGTGCCCGGCGCCGCGCCGCTCGATCTCGGCCGCGAGCCAGCGGGGCGCGAATCCGACCGCCCAGCTGGTGTCCGTGTAGACCCGCTTCCCGGCCGCGACCCAGTCGAAGAACCGGCCGCCGATCAGCTTGATGTGCCCGCTCACGCCGCCGCCCAGGTGAACGAGGTGAATCCGGACGTCGTCCGCGTAGCGCTCGACGAGCTGCCCTATGACGTCGATGTCGGACGAGCCGCCAGGGGAGGTGTGCACATGCACCACCAGGTCGTGCGCGGCGGCCGCGGTGAAGATCGCGTCGAGCTGGGGCGCGCACTCGGCGGCGTCGGCGCGCCCGCCCAGCAGGAAACTCAGCTTCAGGGCGGCGACACCCGGCTCGTCCGCGAGCGCGAGCGCCTTCTCGGTGAGCTCGGCGTCCGCGGGCCGGGGTGACACCCACAGCCCGGCCTGGATCCGGTCGTCGGCCTGGGCCGCCTCGACGCACAGCTCGTTGAACCCGAAGGTGACCGACGCGTCGGGAACCCCGTAGTTGGGGATCACCAACGCCCGGGCGGTGCCCTCCCGGTCGAGGTCGGCGCGGAGCTCGGCGATGGTCGCGCGGGCGGAGACGTCGGGTGCCACCGGCGGGCCGCCATAGAAGCCATGGGCCGGCAGGAGGCCGAGATGTCGGTGCGCGTCGTGCACTTCTCGCGTCGGCACGGTGACAGTGAAACATGTCGTCGTTTCCGGCATGCAACGGCGACGACACGTTCGGCGCACGGTGGCGGCCCTCGGCTCGCCTGGGCGAGTCGGGCATCGTGTGCCCGTTTTCTCGATGTTTGTCTGATGCCCCGACGTTGGGTTGCGGCGAAGAGTTGTTAACTATTAACGGAGAGTAGAAGTTGCATTGCGAACTAGGGTCGGAAGTAGGGCCCTTGGTCCCCTCCCCGTCGACAAGTGGGGGACGTAGTCTGATGCCACGCCCCGATGAACCTCGCCTCCTGCGTTCCCCCCGTACGACAGGAGTCGCTCGGATTCGTCGGGGCGTCCATCATTTCCGGGCGGCTCCCGGCGACCGTCTCGGAGCCGCGAGGCCGCTCCGAGCCCGGCGCCGTCCAGCACGTTCGCTCGGCCGCTCCCACATGCACCCCGACCGGCGCGCCCGAAGTGTCAGCGCGCCCGAAGTGTCAGCGAGAACGCGCGCCGATCGTCACTCGGCGTCCTCCGCGCGATCGGAGCGCGCCGGGCCGGTCGGCGCGGCGGCGGCGCCGGCCGGCCGCGGGCCAGGTCCGACCTCCCGTGCCACCCTGAAGCGAGGCGCCCCCGTCATGCGGGGCTTGGCCCAGCCACGGACCCCGGCGACCGCGGCCTCGATCGCCGCGACTCGTCCCGCCGTGTCCGAGGTCTGCTCGAAATGCCGGAAGTCGGCCTCCGACACCCAGTGCACGACGTTGTACACGCGAGTTCCGTCGACGCTCGCGAAAATTCGGGCTGAGCGGTAGCCCGGGTAGAAGCTCACCCACCGCCGCTGGATCTCCGCGAACGCCTCGACCAGCTCTCGCTGCGAATCGGGACCGTCGACCGCGTAGTCGATGATCGAATAGAAGCCCTTGTCGTCCATGCGCCTTCTCCGTCACCTGGCTGTTCCGCTTGGCCTGCCGCCGCCACGCGGGCGGTGTCGCGAGCCTCGACGCTCAACCTCGCTTCAGGTCAAGCCCGCGCGCCGGCCAGCCGAAGGCGGCCGGCCACGGTGGTACCGCTCCGGCGCCGGAGCAACCGGCTACGGCGAGGCGGTGGGCCCGATATGGCGGGTCCGCGCCGGCCGTCCCGCTCACTGGCCTTCAGCTCGTGTCCACCGCGTTCACCATGTCCGTCGGGTTCACCGCGTTCACCGTGTCCGTCGCGTTCACCGCGTTCACCGCGTTCACCACGTTCACCGTGTCCGCTGGGTCGCGGCGAGTATCGGTGTCGGGGTCGTGCCGGGGCTTTGGTTGCCCGTGGTTCGCCGGGCGGCGGGTGGAGCGCGGTTTCTGGTGGGAATTGCCGCTTTTCCGCGCGGGCCGGGTCGTGGGCCCGCTCGCGCGCGGTGCCCGTCCCGAAGGGACTGTATTCCTTGGCGCGCAGGCCTTTGGTTATCTATCCGGATCTCGTTCTCCGGATACGGCGGGCCGGATTGGCTGAGAGCGGTTAACGTCTGGCTGACGGTGACGGTGACGAAGGTGCCGGGGGCGGCGCGGGGCGATCGTGAGCCTGATTGTTCGGAACGGGTCGGGGCGTGCGGGCCGGCCGGAGGGCTTGGCCGTGGTCCGCTGACGACGGTCCGCCGACGACGGCCAGGCCCGCGCGGTGGCCCGCGCCCACGCCTCTCCCGAGCCCCGGCGGCAGCGCTTGCCTGATCGACGCCAGACATCGGGCGGGACCGGGGAATGCCCGGAGGCCTGGGGTCCGTCGTTTCGGACGGACCGGGCGCCACCGGGAAGACAGGGGGATCTGGTGCAGGTGCCAGCGGCGAGAGTCGTCTTCTCCGAGGCGGACCGCGCCGAGATCGCGGCGGCGGCGCGGGAGATCCTGGCCAGCGGCCAGCTCACGCTCGGGGCGTACACCCGCGAGTTCGAGGACGCGTTCGCGCGCGCTCACGGCGCGCCGTTCGCGGTCGCGGTGAACAGCGGCACGGCGGCGCTGGAGATCAGCCTGCGGGCCGCCGGAATCGCCGGCGCGGACGTGGTGCTGCCGACCAACACCTTCGCGGCGACGGCCTTCGCCGTGCTGCGGGCCGGCGGGCGGCCGGTCTTCGCCGACGTCAACCCGCGCACGCTGGCGCTGTCGGCGGCCACGGTCGCCGCGGCGCTGACGGACGAGACCAGAGCCGTCGTCATCGTGCACATCGGCGGCCTCATCGCCGACGACATCGCCGAGGTGCAGGCGCTGTGCGCCGAGCGCGGGCTGGTCCTCGTCGAGGACGCCGCGCACGCGCACGGGTCCACCCGGGCCGGCCGGCACGCCGGGTCGTTCGGCGTCGCCGGCGCGTTCTCGCTGTACCCGACGAAGGTCGTCACCAGTGGCGAGGGCGGAATGATCGTCACCGCCGACGAGCGGGTCCGGGACGAGGCGGTGCTCTACCGGGACCAGGGGAAGGCCGGCTTCCTCGGCAACGTGCACATCCGCGACGGGTACGCCTGGCGCATGAGCGAACTGCACGCGGCGACCGGTCTCGTGCATCTTCGTCGGCTCCCGGAGTTCCTGGCGAGCCGTGCCCAGGTGGCTGCCCGGTACGACGCCGCCATCGACGACATGGACGGCCTGGAACGCATCCAGGTGCCACCGGGAGACGTGAACAACTACTACAAGTACGTCGTGCTGCCGCGACCCGGCGTGGACCGTTTCTCGCTGCGCAAGGAGCTCAAGGAACGGCACGGCGTCGGGCTGGCCGGGGAGGTCTACGAGGCACCGCTGCACCAGCAGCCGGTCTTCGAGGAACACGCCAGCCGGTCCCTGCCCGTGGCCGAGGACCTCTGCGCGCGGCACATCTGCCTGCCGGTGCACTCGGACATGACCGCGGACGAGGCCGACCACGTGCTCGGCGCCCTGTCCGCCTCGTTGCGGACCCTGACCCTGGCCGGCTGACAGCCGGCGCGGCGGGCCCCCGCCCGTCCCGCGCCGACTGGCGTGACCGGTTCTCCGGGCGGGGGGGGGGGGGGGGCCCCCCCCCCCGGGCCGGAGAACCCGGTGTTTCGGCACTTTCTCCGCGGAAGGTTCCCGCGCGGTCGGTCCAAGGAGGGCGCGTTCTCCTCTTTTTCGACGAAATCATCTAGAAACGTTCTGGGCCTCCGGTGAAGGAGGCGCCCGGTCCGGTCGTGTGCCGTCGGCGGCTTTCGCCCACCGGGCTGCCCCCGCGGGCGGAGGGCGGCATGGCCCTACCACCTCCGCGTAGCTCCGCGGGCCCCGACCTCCCGGATCGCCGACCTGCCGGCAGAACCGCCGGATCGCTTACCTGCCAGATCGACTACGCCGATCCGGCAGGGACCCTGTCGCCGATCCGGCGGGAACCTGTCGCCGATCCGGGAGGAGACCGGCGGGCGTGGCCGACCGTCGCGACCGCGGTTGCTCCCACTTTGGAGAACTGACATGCGAGTAGCGGTTACTGGTGGTTCCGGGTTCATTGGCACGCACGTCGTTGATCGCCTTCTTGATGCCGGCCACGAGGTCCGCGCCCTCGACCTGGACGTGAACGGCGCGGACCGGCGTGCCGACCACCAGGTCGTGGACGTGCTCGACCTCGACGGCCTGGTCGCCGCTTTCGGCGGGTGCGACGCGGTGTTCCACATCGCCGGCATGTCGAACGTCGACTTCGCGTTCGCCGACCCGGTGGGCACCGTGCGGCTCAACGTCGAGGGCACCGGGAACGTCTGCGAGGCGGCGCGCCGCACCGGCGTCCGCCGGGTCCTGTTCGCGAGCACCGTCTGGGTCTATGGCGCCGTCCCCGAGCCGTCCGGCGCGACGGGATCCGGCCCGGGCGGCCCAGGCGGTCCGGGCGGCCCGGGTGGCCCGGGTGAGGCACTCACCGAAGACGCACCCATCGGGCTCGACAGGGCCGGACACGTCTATACCTCGACCAAGCTGGCCGCCGAACTCCTCCTGCACAGCTATCGGGAGACCTACGGCCTGCCATTCACGATCCTGCGTTATGGAATTCCTTACGGGCCTGGCATGCGCGATGAGCTGGTGCTGGCGCGGTTCGTCGCCGGGGCGCTGGCCGGGAGGCCGTTGACCGTCGCCGGCGACGGACGGCAGTTCCGCCGGTATGTCTACGTCCGCGACCTCGCCGACGCGCACGTCCGGGCCTTGTCGGCGCCCGAGGCGGAAAACACCACAATCGCGCTGGAAGGCGCTGAGCGGGTCAGCGTGCTGGAGATGGCCGAGGCGGTCCGCGCACACTTCCCGAACATCGAGATCGAGCACGTGCCGGCCCGGCCAGGCGACTACCGGGGCAGGGAGGTGTCGTCCGACCGGGCCGCGCGGCTGCTCGGCTGGCGGCCGACGACGACGTTCCGCGACGGCGTCCGCCAGTACGTGGAGTGGTATCTGGCCCGGGAGCCCGCCCAGGCCGGCGCCGCCGACAGGAACGCGCCCCGCGGTCCGCGGGTGGAGCCCGCGCCGCTGTCCGCCGCGGACCGGCCACCGGTCGTGCCGCCTGACGAGCGGGCAGTCGGGCGGGGCGGCGGGCGGAAGGCCCCGCCCGCCCGGTCGGGCGGCGTCCCCGCGACCTCGGTGGAGCGGTGATGGCCGGCGAGCCGGGGCAGCGGCCCGGCGCGACCAGTTCCGGGGCCACTGGCGCCGGCGCCAACGGTTCTGGCCCCCATGATTCCCGCGCCCATGGTTCCCGCGCCAACGGGTTCGGCGCCAACGGGTTCGGCGTCGCGCTGCCCGCCACCATCCGGCCGAGCCTCACCCGGCCCGGCGTCGCCCGGCCCGGCACGGATCCGGCGCAGGTCCCGACCGTTCCGTTCCGGCCACAGGACGTGCCGACGATGCCCGACCCGGTCGGGGCCCGTGGCACCGGACCGCGCACGGGCCCGCGCACTGGTCCGGGCACCGGCGCGGCCGGGTTCGCGGTTCCGACCGCGCGTCCCCGGCCGAGCGGTGGCGCGTTGCTCCTCACCGGCTCGCTCGGCATGGGGCACCACGTGATGGCGCAGGCATGCGCGACGTCACTGGAAGCGCGCCAGATGCGAGTACGGACGCTCGACAGCCTGCGGATGCTCGGTGGCCCCGGCGGTCGACTCGGGGAGGCAGTGTTTCGCGGGATGGTGGGCGTTCCGGGCCTCTACGACGCGTTCCACTTCAACCAGCTCCGAACCGGCGGACGGATCGCCACGGCCATCGACGCCGTTTCCAGCCGGTTCCTGGTGCCGAGGATGCGCGACGAACTGACCACCGAACCGGTCAGCCTGGTGGTCTCCATCTTCGCCACCGGGGCCGCGGCGACCAGTCGGGTCAAGGCCGACTTCCCGGGGCTGGTGACGGTCGTGTTCTGCACCGACGTCTGTCCCCACCGGCTGTGGGTCCACCAGAACACGGACCTCTACCTGGTCACGTCGAGGACGGCGGCGCGCTACGTGCGCCGGTTCCACCCGTCGGCCGAGATCGCCGTCGTGCCGACGCCGGTGCGCGCGCCGTTCTACGACCCACCGACCCAGCGGGACGCCAGGCTCGCGTTCGGCATCCCGCTGGACGGGCGGTGCGTGCTGCTGATGTCGGGCTCCTGGGGACTCGGACCGCTGGTCGAGGTGGCGGAGGCGCTGGCCACGGCCGGGGTGTGGGTGTTCGCCGTCGCCGGCCACAACGCGAAGCTCGCCCGCAGGCTCGCGGCGCTGGCCGAGCGCGAGCACCGGGTGATCCCGTTCGGCTTCACCGACCGGATCCCGCAGCTCATGGCCGCCGCGGACCTGGTCGTCACCTCCTCCGGCGACACCTGCAGCGAGGCGCGGGTCGTCGGCCGCGACCTGCTGCTGCTCGACGTGGTGCCCGGCCATGGCAGGGACAACCTGCAGGGCGAGCTGGAGAAGGGCGGCGCCGAGGTCGCCGGCGGTGACCCGCGTTCGCTGACCCGTTCGGCGCTGGCGGCCCTGGAACGGGTGCACCCGCCGACCCGCCGGGTCGCGCGCGGCCCGCGGGAGTGGGAGCACGCCTTCGGCGCGGCCCTGGCCCAGGTCGGCCTGACCCCCGGCCGGTGACGGCCGCGTCGACGGGGCGCCGGTGAGCGACGCCCTCGCGTACGGGCTGCCGGCGACGGTCGCCTCGGCGGCCCTGTACGGGGTGGCGCCGCTCGTCCAGGCGATGGCGGCCCGCCGCGAGCGGGCGGGCAGCGGGCTCGGGCTCGGGCTGGTCGCCCGGCTCGCGCGCCGGCCGCTGTGGCTGTGCGGGCTCGCCGTCGAGATGGTGGCCTTCGTGCTGGAGGTGTACGCCCTGTCGGTGGCGCCGGTCGCGATGGTCGGGCCGGTGATGGCGCTTGACATGATCGTCTTCACTCTGCTCGCCCGGCGGGCGCTGGGCGAGCGGCTCAGCCGCCTCGGCACGTCGGCGATCTGCGTGATGGTCGCCGGCATCGGCCTGCTCGCCTTCGCCTTCGAGGAGCACGGGGAGGTCGGCTCGTCGGCGAGTACGACGGTGCTGCTGCTGTTCCTGTCGGCCGGACTGGTCTTCGCGCTGCTCACGGCGGTGGGGGCGAACAGGGCCGCGGCACGGCGGCGGGTCGCGGCCGCCGCGTTCGGGTTCGGCGCGGCGGCCGGGGTGGCCTACGCGATCGCCACGCTCGCCACCCGCCAGTTCGGGCTCGCGCTCGACGAGCGCCGCGTCGACGGCGGCTTCCTGGGCACCTACCTGCTCGACCTGCTGCGGACTCCGGCGCCGTATCTGCTGATCGTCTTCTCGGTGCTGGCGATCGGCCTGGAGCAGCGTGGGCTGCAGGGCAAGGCGGCCGTCGTCGCCTTCCCGGTGACGAGTGGCGTCTCCGCCTTCCTGCCGGCGGTGCTCGGGCTGACCCTGTTCGACGAGCCGGCGCCCGTCGGGGGACATTTCGTCGCGTTCGTCGCCGCGCTGCTGTGCGTCGCCGCCGGCATCGCGGGGCTGGCCCGCGACCGCGCGGCCGCTGTCGAGGCGAGCGAGTCGGCCCCGGCCCAGGGTTCAGCCGGCTCCGCCGGTTCCGCCGGTTCAGCCGGCTCGGGACCGGAGGCGGCCGGGTTCGGCGACCGGGCGCTGAGGGGCGCGCCGGAGCGTTCGCGGCCGCCGCCGGGCGGCGAGCCGGCGCGGCGCCAGCCCGTGTCGAGGCCCGGCGAGCGGGGAGCCGATCCACCGGCCTGAACGAGGTCGGGAGTATCCGGCGCGTACTGTCCGTGATCAGACATTGGGCGCATACGCCGCGTCGCGGGGCTCTCGGTCGCGCAGATGGAATGCCGGCGAGCGAAGCGTGACCAGTTGTGAGCTGACTGTTATCAACAGTACAGGCCGGCCGCCCGGGTTCACCCCCCGATCGCCCGGGCGCCCGGCCGTCCATCGCCGTGTCCTCCCGGCCGGTTCACGCGGATCACGGCGAGTCTGGGATCTTCCCGGGCCCGCCGGCGCCTCCAGCCCCATCCTGGCCGCGCGCGGGCGGCGGGGCCGTGGGGCGCAGCATGGCCGGATGCAGGAGGGTGGCGGGGCCGCGGCGGAACAGCTCGGCGGGCCGCCCGCCGTCGCGGCGGCTGGTCCTGCCCGTCGGCACGAGGAAGCCGGCGGCCGACGTGACCTTGCGGTGGAAGTTGCGTGGGTCGAGCCTGGTGTCCCAGACGGTCTCGTAGACCCGGCGAAGCTGGCCGACGGTGAACTCCGGCGGGCAGAAGGCGGTCGCCGCCGGGCTGTACTCGATCTTCGAGCGGGCTCGCTCGACGCCGTCCCGCAGGATCGCCAGGTGGTCGAATGCCAGCGCCCGCTCGTCCGCGCCGTCGACGCGCCGGATCGGCCCCGCCGCCGTGGCGGGGTCCTCGGATCTGGCGGGGACCCCGGCTCCAGCGGGGACCTCGGATCCGGGAGGGGCCTCCGATCCGAGAGGGACCCGGTCGCCGCTCGGGGCGAGCAGGGAGCGGACCGGTACCCAACGGCTGGAGGCCGCGTCCGAGCCGGCCACCGGGTCGGGCAGGCCGGGCGCGAGCGCGAGGAACGCCACCGAGACGACCCGGCCGCGTGGGTCGCGCCCCGGGTCGCCGTAGGTCGCGAGCTGCTCGAGGTGGCCGGGTAGCCGGCGCACGCCGGTCTCCTCGGCGAGCTCGCGGGTGGCCGCGTCGCGCAGCCCCTCGTCCGGGCCCACGAACCCCCCTGGCAGCGCCCAGCGCCCCGCGAACGGCGGGTAGGCCCGCTGGACCAGGAGCACGTGCAGCGTGTCCTGGTCGACCGGCTCACCGGCGGGCGTGCCCGCGGCCGGCCGCAGCGTGAGTGCCACGAGGTCCACGGCGAGCGCGACCAGGGCCGGCGGGGGTTCCGGGGCCGGCGAGGGCTCCGAGCTCATGACTGTCACCCTAACGTCTATCTCGTCATCTTGACGAAAACGGACGAACCCTCATATCGTCACCTCGACGAGAAGGGGTGACCGACATGGCCGACATCAGCCGCCGACCGTTCCTCAACCACCTGCGGGGCACGCCGACCGGCTACGTCCGCTACCTGCGCGGCGGCGCCGTGCGGCGGGAGGGTGTGGGCCTGTCGTTCTGGTACCGGCCGCGGACGGCCGTCCTGTCGGAGGTCCCGGTCGACGACCGGGAGCTGCCGCTGCTCTTCCACGCGAGGACCGCCGACTTCCAGGACGTCGCCGTCCAGGCCACGATCACCTACCGGATCGCCGATCCGGTGCTGGCCGCGACCCGGCTCGACTTCGGCGTCGACCCCGAGAACGGCGCCTGGCGCGCGAGCCCGCTCGACCAGGTCGCCGGAATGATCACCGAGACCGCCCAGCAGTACGCCGCCGAGCTGCTCGCCGGGGAGCCGCTGGCCCGCGCGCTGGTCGACGGCGTCGCCCAGGTACGCGACCGGGTCGGCTCCGGGCTCGCCGGCGACCCGCGGCTGGCGCAGACCGGGCTCGCCGTCGTCGGCGTGCGCGTCGTCGCGATCCGGCCGGAGCCGGAGATGGAGAAGGCGCTGCGCACGCCCACCCGGGAGCAGGTCCAGACCGAGGCGGACCGCGCCACCTACGGCCGGCGTGCCCTCGCCGTCGAGCAGGAGCGCCGGATCGCCGAGAACGAGCTGCAGAACAAGATCGAACTGGCCCGGCGCGAGGAGCAGTTGGTGGTCCAGCGCGGCGCCAACGAGCGCCGGCGGACGACGGAGGAGGCGGCCGTCGCCCGGATCGCCGCCGAGGCCGAGGGCGAACGCCTGCGCCTGGCGGCGGACACCGAGGCCGAGCGCACCCGGATCGAGGCCGCGGCGCGCGCCGAGGCCGTGCGGGTGCTCGGCGCCGCCGAGGGCGACGCGGAGGCGGCCAAGGTGGCGGCGCTGCGCGGGCTGGACCAGCCGGCGCTGGTCGTGCTCGCGGTGCGCGACCTCGCGGCCCACCTGCCGGAGATCGGCGCCCTGACCATCACGCCCGACCTGCTGACCCAGGCGGTCGGGCGCCTCGCCGGCGTCGGCGACGCGGCCGGCGGGACCGCCGGAGGCGCGGCCGGAGGGACAGCCGGAGGCCGGGCGTGAGCACGCTGCCACCCCGGGTCGTCCTCGTCTACCGCCGGTCCGAGTACGACGAGCTGCTCGACCGGCACGGCACCGCCGGGCAGGCCGGCTACTTCCTCGCCAGCCGGGGCCGGGACCTCGACGAGGTGGCGAGCCGGCGCGACGCCGAGCTCGCCGCCCGCCGGGCGGTGACGTCGGCGATGCCGGCGGCCTGGCGGCGCGGCGAGGTCGAACGCGCCGACCTGGACCGTTTCCTGTTCGGCCCGGAGGACATCGTCGTCTGCGTGGGCCAGGACGGGCTGGTCGCCAACGTCGCGAAGTACGTCGACCACCAGCCGGTGATCGGGATCAACCCGCACCCCGGCCGCAACCCCGGCGTGCTGGTGCGGCATGACGCCCGGGCCGCGGCGAGCCTGCTCGCCGCCGCCGGGCAGGTGCTCGCCGCCGGAACCTCCCCGGCGGGAACCCCCAGCCCGGCCGACCCGGGAGGAGCCGTGGGTACCGCGGCGGTGGAGCGGGCCGCGACGGTGGACCGGGTTGCGGCGACGGACGGTGCGGTGGCGATGGACGGGGCCGGCCGGCGGCCGGCGCGCGCCGCCGCCAAGGTGCCCCTGACCCCGCTGACTATGGTCGAGGCGCTCGCCGATGACGGCCAGCGGCTGTCCGCGCTGAACGAGGTGTTCGTCGGCGACGCCAGCCACCAGACAGCCCGCTATGTTCTCGAGCCGCCCGACGCGGCGTTCCCGGCCGGCGGGGCGTTCCTGGCCGGCGGGGCCTTCCTGGGTGGTGGGGCGTTCCCGGCTGGTGGGGCGCTCCCGGCCGGTGGGGTGCTCCCGGCCGGTGGGGTGCTCCCGGCCGGTGGGGTGCTCCCGGCTGGCGGGGCGCTCCTGGCCGGTGGGGCGGTCCCGGCGGCCGCGCCGGTGCCGGGTGAGCCGGCGACGAAAGGAGGACGGCGCCGGCGCCGGGGGCAGAACCAGGCGGGGCAGGCGGCCGCGCGCGGCGCGGGGCGGCGGCCGGCGGGCGAGCGCCAGGCCTCGTCCGGCCTGCTCGTCGGTACTGGCACGGGAGCGACCGGGTGGTGCGGCTCGGTCTGGCGGGAACGGCGCAGCGAGCTCACGCTGCCGGACCCGGCTGGCGCCGCGCTGGTCTGGTTCGTCCGGGAGGCATGGCCGTCGCCGGGAACGGGCACCAGCTGCACCGAGGGGATGCTGACCGGTTCCGCGCGCCTCGAGCTGACCGTCGAGTCGGAGCGGATGGTGGCGTTCGGGGACGGGATCGAGACCGACGCGATCCGGCTGTCGTGGGGGCAGCGACTGTCGATCGGCGTCGCGGGCCGCCGTCTGCGGCTGTTGTAACCGGCCGGGTCGTGAGACTGGGGTCGCGGGGGTCGAGACCTGGGTGGGGTGCGCGCCGGGGGTGCGCGCTAGGCGGGCTGCTCCGGCCGCCTTGTGGTTCAGGACAGCGCGGTAGCCACCATGATCACGGGAAGGGGCTCACCCGACTCCCCTGATCGCATCCGGTCATAGCCTGTGGGGCGCTCGCTCCGTGATCCCATGGGCTGTGGTGCCGAAACTGGGTCGCTTCCGGCACCACAGCCCATGGGCCGATCCCAGGACCGGACGGTGGCCAGGGCTCACCGCCCAGCGTGGCCAGCGCGAAGGCCTGTAGGGCTTCCCGCGGATCATGTCCCGTGGTCCCGGACCGCCGATCCGCGCACACAATCAGTGATCTTGGCACCGGCCCAGTCGGAGCAGCCCGACGAAGTGCTACCAGTGCTACCAGTGCGTTACCGGCGATGTTCGCCTTGTCGCTCCCAGTTGTTCCGCGGGCGGTGTGCCCGAAGTGTCAGTGAGAACGTGTGCCTGGGCCGTGCCGTCGCTGATTCTTCGCCGGCGCCGGCCCATGGCGCCAGCCAGAGACTGGTCGAACCCTGGCTGAGGCGGCACCGGTGCCGGCCCCGCCAGGATCCGCCCTGTCTCGACGCCGGACATGATCGCCGTTTCTGCCCTGGAGAGGTCGTGACCTGGCCTTGTCCGCGACCTCTCCAGGGCACTATCGGCGATCATGTGTAGCGGGCCAGCGTCGGCGGTCGCGGAACTAGCTGTGGAAGCGCTCGATGGCCTTGCGCACGCGGGAGTTGGCCTGCGCGAAAGTGATCTTGCCGTCGACGTACGCCGACAGCGCGGCACGCCGTACGCGCTCGGCGCGTGGGTCCTCGAGCGGGGTGTTGAGCAGGTTTGTCGTGGCAGTCGCCACGGCGATCACCTCCCGGTTCCGGGGACAAATGGGGAAACAGAACAGCGCTGGTGTGGGGTGAAAGCGCCGCCGCGACGTTGCGAGCGGGTGGCGGCGGGTGCCGCCGACAGCTGTGCCGGTGCTGGTCCGCGAGCGCCGCTACGAGGGGGGTGCGCCCAGCGGACCGATGATCGGTGCGGCGTACCGCGCCTGGCCTCGCGCCGCGGCCGCGCGAGCATGGGCCGGAGCCAGCCGGACCGACCGGGCGAACAGGCCGCGGTCGCGCGCCGGCGCCGGGCACGACGCGAGGGCCACCTGGGACCGGCTCACGGCGATCACGGCTGCGCTCCTCGTACGGCCGGCGGGGATGACCCGCTTCCACTACAACGTCGTCTGTGCCCTCCGCGTCCGGCGTTGCCTCGCCAGCCGCGTCGGGCCTCGTTGGTTCGGCGGGCCACCACCTGGGCGCTGTGCCGGGCGGCGGGGCGGGTACCGCTCCGATAACGCACCGATCGACACAAACCCGGGTGAACGTCATATCAACGCAGCCCGACCGAACCTCTACAAGAGTGCGCGACAGTTGGCGGTCATGCAAGAGCCAAAAGGGCCGTGTCGGGACGTTCGGCGCCGCGACTTCGTTCCCGTGCCTACAACCTTGTTCCGACAACGACCCGGCATCCGGGCGAGCCACCCTTGTCGGATCGCGCATCCAGCGGCGGGCGGTTCAGGCAACGCGATCGCGCGCGCCGGGATCTCGCGACCAGGCGTCCGCCGGGTGCATGTGGTCTGTGCATCTGACGGTGCATCTGCCTAATGCATCCGTCGCGCCCGCCATGCGGTCCCGCATCAGCGGCGCGGGGTGAGCGGGATCCGGTGAGCCCGATGAGTGGGCCGCGCGCCGGGGCGAGGCGGGGCGAGGCGAGGGCGGGGGCGGGGGCGGGGCGAGGTGGGGGCGATGCGGCGGCGCCATCCGCGGCCTGAGCGGAGCCGGGCGGGGGCCGATGACGCGGAACACTCTTCGGCGTGCCGGCGTGCCGGCGTGCCGGCGTGCCGGCGTGCCGGCGTGCGGGCGTGCCCGCGTGCCGGCGTGCCCGCGGACTCGTGGGCACACGGACTCGTGGGCACACGGCCGAGAGCTGGGCGCCCGCCGGCGGCGACGCTGAGGCGGCGGCGACCTGAGCCGGTGGCGGCCCGCTCGTCGGCCACTTCGACATGCCTGCCAGCGGTGTCGCCGACGAGCGCGCCGGGGCGGGCCTGACGATGGGCCCAGTGCGCTGGGCGGGACCGGCGGGCGTCCGGGCGCCCGCGGCCTCGTGGAAGGGGTGGTGTCCTGGCCGGGCCTGGCCGGGCCGGCGGCGGTTCGCCTGCCGGCCGGGCCGGACCACCGGATCCGACCGTCGCCGCGGCTGGATCCTCGGAACCGCGACAACACGCGTGTGCTGATGCGCGTCTCCTGATGCGCATCGCCCGCGGCCCCGAGGGCGGGACCGAGCCGGGCGTCGGCTCAGCGCCGGTCGAACTCGCCCTCGCTCGCGCCGGCGAGGAAGGCGTCCCACTCCGCGGCGGAGAACGCCAGCACCGGACCGGTCGGGTTCTTCGAGTCGCGCACCACCATGCCGTCGCCGAGCGGCGCGACCTCGACGCACATCCCGCCGGCGCCGTTGCTGTAGCTGCTGGTGCGCCAGCTCAGCGTGGCCACCTCCACGCCGGTGAGCGATGGCTTCGCGTATTTGTTCACTTCATTTCCTCCGCAATGGATGAAATCATCTGCATCGACTCCTCCGGGCTCAGCGCAGAGGCCATCAGGTAGTCGAGCTTCACTCTATAGCGCCGAATTTCCGAAGCGCGTTCAAGGTAGAGGCTTCCGGCCGCCTCTTCTATATAGACCACGTCGTGGTCGCTGGAGTCCGGAAAGCCCAAAATAGAGAATGTGCTACCTAGTCCGGCGTGCGCGCCGACAGAGAACGGAAGCGCCTGGATGGTCACATTGGGGAGCTCGGCCTGTTTGGTCAGCCACTCCAGCTGGCCGCGCATGACGGTGGGCCCGCCGATCGTGCGGCGCAGCACCGCCTCGTCGAGGATCACCCACAGCCGCGGCGGGGTGTCGCCGATCAGCCGGCTCTGCCGGTCCAGCCGCAGCGCCACCTTGCGCTCGACCTCGTCGTCCGGGCTCTCCGGCGCCTCGGCCCGGATCACGTGCCGGGCGTAGTCGGCGGTCTGCAGCAGCCCGTGCACCAGCTGGGACTCGTAGACGCTGATGGACGCCGCGTCCTCCTCGAGCCCGATGTAGATCTCGAACCAGGCCGGCACCACGTCGTGGTAGTCATGCCACCAGCCGTGCCGGCGGGACTCGCGGGCGAGCGCCATCAGCGCCTCCCGGTGCCCGTGATCGTGCACGCCGTAGAGGCTCAGCAGGTCGTGGACGTCGCGGGTACGCACCGGGACCCGGCCGTTCTCCAGCCGGCTCACCTTCGACACCGAGCAGCGGAGCAGGTCGCAGACCTCCTCGACCGAGATTCCCGCCGCCTCGCGCAGCCGCCGCAGCTCGGCGCCCAGGCGCCGGCGCCGCACCGTCGGACCACCGCTCGTCGCCATCGTCGTCTTCCCTCCGGTCGCTCCGGTCCCTCGCGTCGTCCCGGGCTCGTCCGCCGCTGCCGGCGCCGGCTGGCCGGTCGGACCGGGCACCGGCGAGGAGGAGACGCCGGCGGAGTCTCCCACGCCGGTCACGGGCGCCCGATCCGCCGGCTGGCGGGCCGCGCGAGGCGGCCCTGACCGCTGGGGAGGCTGCTCCGGCTTGGGCGGCATCGTGTCCGCGCCCACCCCAACGGTGACTGCTGGCTCGCCGGTCGGGCCGGGTCCCCCGGTGGTCTCTGGTTCGCCCGCGGCCTCGCCGAGGGCGGCCGTGCCGGGCCGTGCCGGGCCGCGCGCGGGCCGCCGCCGGCCGGGGCTGACGGGCGCTGGCGAGGACTGACGCGCAGGTCCCGGGTCTGTCCGTGTTGGGTCGGTCGGATCTGACTCATAGGTGCGTCTGGCCACCGGTCTGCCACCGTCCTCGCATCCATCCGAGCATCCTGTAGCAAAACCCTTACAGAAGCTCTTGCATATGCGTCCGGCGGGCGCCATGCTTCCGGTCTGTCCTTACCTTGAGTGGCACTACAGCGCCTCAGCGTGAGAAATTGCCGGCGGATGGATGGATGGGGGGTGCGTGGACGTGAACGCGACCGCGGTCCGGCCGACTGGCCAGGTCAGCGGGTGCGCGTGCCACGCAGGACCACGCCGCCCCGCGCTTCGCCGGGCGCCGCTCGCGCGCCGCGGTGTCCACCGGCGCGCCCGGCGGCGCGCCCGGCGGCCGGCCGCCGCGCCGTGCGCGTCAGGACAGACTGTCCTCATCCACCGCCGGGCCGCGCGGCCACGACCCTCGTCCACGCGGCCCCTGGGCGGTTTCCGCTCGATCACAGGGGCGACGAAGGCGCGACCGTGTCACACGGTCGCGCCTTCGTCTGCCCGCGTCTCCTGGATTACCTGGAGTACCGATGATTTCTCGGCTTCGCGTCCGGACCTGTGGTGTCGTCCCCCGAGTCCGGCCCCAAGTGACCATGGACCTGCCGGCTCGGCGAAGCCGATCCGGCGGGGACCCCTGGCTCGCCATCGCGCCCATCGACCCGCTGTCGCCGCCGAGAGGGACGCTGGACGCTTCCCAGGAGAAGTTTGGTGTGATCGTCTTCGAGGGGGGGCCGTGGCAGGCGCGCCACGTCGTGCTCGCCTTCGACACCCCGCTGGAGGCGGCGGCCTACGCGGCCGAGCACCGGCTGTCGGACTACCTGGTCGCGCCGCTGTCGTTCCTCGCGCCGACCGGCGTGCCCCGGGCCTGACCGCGCTGACCGCGCTGGCCGGGCCGGCGCTGGCCGGTTCGACGCCGACCGGCTCCTCGATGGCGGCCGGCTCCTCGACGTCGGCCGGTTCGACGCCGGCCCGGCCGGCGGGCGGCTTCGGCCCGGCCGGCGCCGCGGCGGTCAGGGACCAGCGGCCGTTCGCGGCCGAGGAGCCGCCCGCCGGCGAGGCCGCCCACGACGCGCGACCGGCGGACGTCGCCGGCCGTGTCCACACCAATGCCGGATCGATCATCCGGGTGCTGACCGCAGCGTGGCGGTCGATGGGTCGTCCGTGCTCGGAGATCCCGAGATTCATCGGGCTCTCCGGCAAGGAGCCGGCGACCGCGCCCGGACGGCCTGGAAACCGGCGCCGCTCTCTGGAGAAAGGCGTGACGATGACGACCCGCCCATACCTGGTGTTCGACGGAGACGGCGAGCTGGTTGGCAGCTTCCCGGACTGGGAGACCGCGCACATCTGGGCGCACCGGCGCTCGGTCGAGCCCAGGACCTCGCGGCCGGTCCAGATAGAGGACCGCGCCGGCCGGCGTACCTGGACCGTCGAGGGCGGCAACTGCCGTCTCACGGTCTGGCGCCGCCGCGTCGAGTACGGCTACTGCGTCGAGGAACGCCACCCCCGCGTGGTCCCCCTCCGTACCCACGCCTGGGCCTCCTGACCGCGCCGGGGCGCGCCGGGCGCGCCCCGGGTCCGCGGCCCACGGCGCCCGCGCACCGCCCCTCGGACGTCCCGCGGCCTTCCCGCGGATCTTGTCGAGACCGTTCGGCCGCCGATCCGCGTACGCATCCGATGATCATTGGCCTGTGGGGGCTGGCGACTTCCTTGATCGTCGGATGTGTGTACTTTTCGGCGATTTCTGCCACTTTTTGTCCCTGAACTTCGTGCGGAACCGGTGATCTCCCGGCGAGACCGGTCCGGGGCGGGGCGAAGATCGCCGGTTGCGTGCGCGGATCGGCGGTCCGGAAGCGCGCGACGTGATCCACGGGAAGCGCGCTAGAGATGACGGTGGAGGAAGGCGGCGGCGGCGTCGGCGGCCTGGGTGACGTAGGGCTCGGTGTCGTAGAGGTCGATGTGGCGGGCGCTGTCCAGCCAGGCGATCTCCTTTGTTCCGGCGGAGCGGTCGTGGAAGGCGGCGGCCAGCTCAGGAGAGCAGTAGTCGTCGACCCTTCCGTGGATCAGCAACTGAGGTGTGTCCTCGAGGAGGGGCGCGGCGGCCAGGGCGTCGAGGGTCAGGAGCGAGTGCAGGGAGCCCCGGGTCACTCGGTTCTCCCAGTGCGGAGAGGCGGAACGGTCTGTTCCGTAGTAGGCGTACGGCTCCGGGCCGCCCATCGCGGCCTCCCCGCCGTCCGGGGCTACCGCGGGCAGGTACTCGTCGTAGCGATCCAGAAAACCCCGGAGCGCGGAACGGTAGGCGGCGACACCCATGGTCGCCGCGAACCAGGACGGGCTGTTGTACGCCCCGGCGACGCCGACGACCGCTCGCAGCCGGGGGTCGGTGGCCGCGGCGCGCACGGCGTGACCGCCCCCGAGGCAGATTCCGACGACGCCGATCCGGTCGGCGTCGACCTCGGGCCGTCCGGCGAGCAGGCCGACGGCGGCGCGCAGGTCGTCGAGCTTGCCCTGGCTGTCCTCGTGGCCCCGGCGTCCCTCGCTCTCGCCGAAGCCACGATGGTCGAACGCGAGGGTGACGAAACCGGCCTCGGCGAGCCGGTCCGCGTAGGTCGCGACGACCTGTTCCTTGACCCCGGTGAACGGGCCGGTGAGGACCAGGGCCGGTGAGGGCCCGGAGGGGTCGAGAATCCGCAGGTCACCGACGAGTCGGAGGCCGGTGGCGGAGAAACTGACCCGCTCGGTGCGGACGGCGGCCGTCGACCCGAGATCCATGACGATGTGCTCCTACTTGGGGGGTGGTGTCCTGCGCTTGGGCGCGGTGGTGGCGAAGCGATCGGCGGCCCGGAGGGCGTCTGGAAGGCCCGAACCGTCAAGGGGACGAGCCAGGCCGCTCGGTCCCGCACGACGGTAGATTGATCAGACAGCGGCGGCCAGAAGGCACCTTCAGGTGCCCATCGCCGCTGCTGGTGGTCGTCGAACGGGGCGTGTCGCGGCATGGCGGCGGACCCAGCCGTGTCCGTCCGACCAGCGATTCCCGCGCAGGAAGGCGCCGATGATGCTCGTCATCCCCGACGTTCTGGAAGCCAGCTGCGCGACGCGCCAGGCTCTGGAGCGCCTCGCGGCGAAGTGGCGGGTGCTCCTCGTCTACGCGTTGCTGGCCGGCCCGCAGCGGCACGCGGATCTACGCCGCCGCCTGCCCGACATCACTCAGAAGGTGCTAACTGAGACCCTGCGCGGCATGCAGGCCGACGGCCTCGTCGAGCGCCGTGTCCTCAAGGACACGGCGCCACAGCACGTCGAATACGCCCGCACCCCGCGCGGCCAGACC
>NZ_JADWYU010000159.1 GCF_016786325.1 Frankia nepalensis
GTCGCGGACCCGCGCGGGACGACGGGGGCAGAGCCCACGGTGTGGGTCAGCGGCCGACCCAGTTGGGCTTGCGCTTCTGCGCGAACGCGGTCGCGCCCTCCTTGGCGTCCTCACTGGCGAAGACCGGCGCGACGGCCTTGCCGATGGCGTCCCAGTCGCCCGCGGGGACCTCGCCGACCATCAGTGCCTTGGTGCACTGGACGGCGAGCGGGCCGTTGTCCGCGATCGCCTCCGCGAGCTCGAGCGCGGTCGTCAGCACGTCGGCCGCCGGCACGACCCGGCTGACCAGGCCCACCTCGTAGAGGCGGGAGGCCAGGACCGGCTTGCCGGTCAGGCCCAGCTCGAGCGCGAACGAGAGCGGCACGCGGGTCGGCAGCCGGGTGCCGCCGCCGGCCGCGACGAGGCCGCGGCTGACCTCCGGCAGCCCGAACTTGGCGGTCTCGGCGGCGACGATCAGGTCGCAGAACAGCGCCAGCTCGAAGCCGCCGCCGACCGCGGTGCCGTTGACCGCCGCGATGACCGGCTTGGGGTAGGTCTGTCGCATGAAGATGCCGAGCCCGGGGCCCTGCACGTCCATGGCGCCCGGGGTCATGAACGCCTTGAGGTCCATGCCGGCGCAGAAGATCCTTTCGCCGGCCGCGGTGAGGATCAGCGCGCGGACGTCGTTGTCCTTCGCGGCCTCCTCGAAGGCGTAGCCGATCCCGGTCATGGTCGCGCCGTCGAGCGAGTTCCCGGCGTTCGGCCGGTTGATCGTGACGATGGTGACCGGTCCGCGCCGTTCGACGTCGACCGACATGGGCAGCTCCTTCGCGGGATGATGTGGCTCGGGCGCCATGGAATCACATTCTCATGTGGCGTAAAAGCGATACCGAATGCTGCAAGATGCGGTCTCGCTACTCGCCAGGAGTGGCGGCCGAAGGTCAATATGAAACCGAATTCTAGCGCCCAGTGCGGTGGCGGGCGGGTGAGGTTGGCCATGCCCGCTACCAGCCGGCACGTGTCGGCCGCGTGGGCCCCGGCATCCGGGTGGGCGCGCGGCGATCACGCGGCCGTCGCCCCTCGGTGCCCTGGTCCGTGCCATAGAACCTCGATCTGCCTCGCGCCCGCGGACCCGCCGGACCCGGGCCTGTGACGATCATTGCCAACGGTTGCACTGGCCGACCGCAAGATGCAAGCGTCTTACCACCGATGCCCGGAGCCGACGGCGTTGGCTTGTCTGTGGCCCTTGACGAGCGGGAGTATGGATGACGATCGCGATGCTGCTGGACATGGCCCGCGGTGCGTATGGGGAGCGAATCGCCCTGGGCTCGCGTTCCGGCGGCGGGCTGTCGTACGAGGAGGTCGGCGCCCGGGTGGCCGCCGGCGCCGCCGCGATCAAGGCTTCCGGAGCCGAGCGTATCGCTTTCATCGGTGTCAACGGGCCGGCGTTTCCCGTCGTCCTGTTCTCCGCCGCCTCGGCCGGGGTGCCGATCGCGCCGCTGAACTACCGGCTGTCCGCTGACCAGCTGCGCGGCCAGATCGCCCAGCTGGGCGCCGCGCTGGTCATCGCCGACGAGGTCTACCGCGACGCGGTCGCCGACGTCGAGGGGGTCGCCGGCGTCGTGACCACCGAGGAGTGGTTCGCCGCCACCGCCACGCCGGCACCCGACGCGGACCCGTTCGCCGACCTGGACCCGCCGGACGTCGACCCCGACGCGACCGGCGTCCTGCTGTTCACCAGCGGCACCACGTCCGCGCCCAAGCGGGTCATCCTGCGGCACTCGAACCTGATCTCCTACGTGCTGCAGACGGTCGAGTTCGCCTCCGCCGAGGAGGACGACGCGATCCTGGTGAGCGTCCCGCCCTACCACATCGCGGGCGTCGGCACGGTGCTGACGAACTTCTACTCCGGCCGCCGGGTGTGCTACCTGCCGAACTTCGACGCGCAGATCTGGCTGGACCTGGTCCGCGCCGAGCGGATCAGCAACGTGATGCTGGTGCCGACGATGCTGGTGCGCGTCGTCGAGGTGCTCGGCGGCAAGCCCGCGGACACCCCGTACCTGCGCTCGATCGCCTACGGCGGCGCCCGGATGCCCGGCCAGGTGCTCGAGGCCGCGCTCGCCGCGTTTCCGGACACCGGCTTCGTGAACGCCTATGGCCTGACGGAGACCAGCTCGACGATCGCCGTCCTCGGCCCGGATGACCACCGCGCGGCGTTCGCCAGCGACGACCCGGCGGTGCGTGCCCGCCTCGGCTCGGCCGGGCGGCCGGTGCCCGGGGTGGAGTTCCAGATCCGGGACGAGGCCGGCAACCTGGTCGGCGTCGGCGAGCCCGGCCTGCTGTGGGTGCGTGGCGAGCAGGTCTCCGGCGAGTACGAGGGCCTGGGCTCGGTGCTTGACGAGGAAGGCTGGTTCCCGACCAAGGACGGCGCCTACCTCGACGCCGACGGCTACGTCTTCATCACCGGCCGCAGCGACGACACCATCATCCGCGGCGGCGAGAACATCGCCCCCGCCGAGATCGAGGACGTCCTCGGCCGGCACCCGAAGCTGCGCGACGTCGCCGTCTTCGGAGCGCCCGACGACGTGTGGGGCCAGAAGATCGTCGCGGCCGTCGTCACGCTGGACGACGAGGCGGCGACGGTGGAGGAACTGCGCGACTACGTCCGCGCCCGCCTGCGCGGCTCCCGCACCCCCGACGAGGTCGTCTTCCTCGACGAGCTCCCCTACACCCCCACCGGCAAGCTGCTGCGCAACCAGGTGGCCCAGCTGGTGGCCGACCAGGCCTCCTGACGACCCGCCTGGCGTAGGCACCGCCCCGACGGCCGGCACGGACACTCCGCGCCGGCCGTCCGCGCGCTTCCGGCTACAGCGCGAGGGCGCACGAGCCGGTTGGGATGTCGTCCTCCCTAGGAGAGGACGTCGTCGATGGCGGTGGCGGTGGCGGCGCGGCGGAGCCAGATACCGAGCTGATCGAGGTCGGCGCAGGCCTGGATGCGCTCGCGAGCCGTCTCGGGTACATGGACGGCGCGCGCCGCGAGCACGGCAAGCACGCTCTCGGCCTCGCCTTCTGCCTTGCCTTCGACCTTGCCCTCTGCCTTGCCGTCGGACCAGGCCTGGCGGAGGAAGTTGCTGCGGTACTCAGTGCCGATGGTGCTGGTCATGAAGAGCTCCCAACGTGCTCGGGCATCCGGAGACAGGCCCATCACGATCATCTCATGGTAAGCGTTGGCCTTCCTGGGGCTGACCGTGCGCAGCATCTCGACGAGGGCAGGGAAGGCGGTATCAATGTCGGCGTCGTTGCTGTGGCACAGCGTCGCGAGGACCGCTTCGGATGGTCGCTCCTGGGCGAGCTTGCTGTCGACGACGAGCGGGACGTCGTCCGGTGTGAAGATGAACGGCCGCAGCCGAAGCACCAGCCCGCCGGTGGCGAACATGCGCTCATACCGCCCGGCGATCACCTTGTCCGGACAGTAGAGCAGGAGCGCCACCGGGACCAGCAGCTCGGCCTGCAACGCGGCGACGTAGAGGGGCATGGTCCACTTCTTGCCGGCGTCCCAGGCGCGTTGCACCTCCAGGACGGCCGCGGCCTTGGCCTTGTCGGCCGCGTCGCAGAGCACGGTCATGCCGTCGGCCCGGAAGCTGCGCGGTTCCAGGATCTGAACGTCGGTGGGATGCGGCCGGGCATGGTGGAAGCCAGGCACCTTGAGACCGAAGTGCCGCGTGAGCAGTGTGGCGACCAGGTCAGGGTCCTCTCTGACGAGCGCGATGGGCGACTCGTGTTCACCACTGGGCATGGCGATCAAGATATGGGCGAAATATCCGAAACTGGCGGCGGTGCCACATCGAGACCACTTGCCAAATTTCAGAGGCTCTGGTAAGCGCTCGTCGAGCGCAGGGCGTCCGCCAGAGCTTTCCAGCGGCCCTGGATCCCTCTCGCAGATCTTGTTCGCGGAACCCGGAACGCCGATCCGTGCACACATCCGCCGATCATGGGTCGGCAGTGGCCTTGACCGTCTCCTTGACCATCGGTTCTGTGCGCGGTTCGGCGAATCATGTCCGCTTTGTCCCCGAGTTCCGGACACATCTGGTGATCTACGGTCCAGGCCGGGCGGGGGCGGGCTGGAGATCACCGGATGTGTGCGTGGATCGGCGCGTTTCGGGATCCGTCCGCAAGGTCCGTGAAGGTGCCGTGGGCGTGCCGCCCGCGGGCTAGCCGGCGGCCTTGAGGCCTGTGGGGGCCGGGGCCTTCGCGTCGGGCCGGTCGGCGGGGCCGGCGACGGCGGCGCAGAACTCGATCAGGTGGCGGCACTCGGTCTCGGTGGGGACCGTGCCCGCGACGACGTGGCGGGCGAGCGCGCCGATCACGGCGTACTGGACGACCCGCGCGTCCAGCTCGGGGTGGACCCGGCCGGCGGCGGCGAAGGGGGCGATCAACAGGTCGCCGAGCTGGTCGTCGAGGACGGCGCGGCCGGGCTGCGCGAGGCCGGTGACGGACAGGCGGGACAGCGCGGCGTCCTTGCGCGTGGGGTCCGGGCGGGCGACGGGCGCGAGCAGGCCCTCGACCCAGGCGGCGACCTGGTCGACCGGGTCGGCGTGCTTGGCCATCTGGTGGCGCAGGTAGGAGCGGGTGCGCAGGATGCCGCGTTCCATGACGGCGTGCAGCAGGTCGTTCTTGCCGGCGAAGTACCGGTAGAAGGTCTGGTTGGACGTGCCGGCCTCGGCGACGATGTCGGACACGCGCGGCTCGGCGGGGGCCACCCGCTCCACGACGCGCATCGCGGCGTCGAGGATCTGCTCGATCTCGTCGATCGCGTCCTGCTGCGCGCGCCCCAGCGCCCGGTCGACCGCGGCCTTCACCGAGCCGGGCATCTGTTCCCAGTCCACCCCGCCAGTGTGCCGCGCCGCACGGCCGGTCTGAGCACTGGTCGTCGCCATGAGCAAAATATAGTTCCGCGAATCGCGAAACTCCATTCTGTGGCGACCTCAACCGCCGTATGACCCTCGGCGAGGGCCATACGGCGCGTCCGCCGCCGCCCCGGTCCCGCGCCGCCTGCCGGGCCGGCCCCGAGCTGGGCTTCCGCGAGCGGCCCACGACACCCGGCCAGGACCGTCCGCCCGCGTGGTCAGCCGGCGGTGGCCGGGGCTGTCTGCTCCAGGCGTTCGAGCGCCCACTCGCGCAGCGTCGCCTTGGCGACCTTCTCGAGGGTCGCGCGGGGCAGCGCGTCGACGATGTACACCGCGCGCGGCACCTTGAAGTCCGCGAGCGACCCCCGGCACTGCTCGACGATCCGCTCCTTCAACGCCTCCAGATCGGCCGGCGCCGGCTCGGCGAGCGTGACGAAGGCGACCGGGACCTCCTGGCGGACCGGGTCCGGCTGGGCCACGACCCCGGACTCCGCCACCCCGGGCACCTGGTTGACGACCCGCTCGATCTCGGCGGCGGCCACGTTCTCGCCGCTGACCTTGAGCATGTCCTTGGACCGGCTGGCGAAGCGGACCGCCCCGGTGGGCAGCAGCGTCACCTCGTCGCCGGTCCGGAAGTAGCCGTCGGCGTCGAAAGCAGCGGAGGTGGCGGCAGCATCGCCGAGGTAGCCGGCGAACAGCGACAGGCCGCGCACGCCGCCCACCCGCAGCTCGCCGGTCTCGCCGAAGCCGACGTCCCGGTCGTCGGCGAGCCGGATGCGCACGTCGTAGCCGGGCGCCGGCCGGCCGATCGCGCCGGGTTGCGCCTCCGGAGCGTCCGGCTCGCCGACGATGACGGTGGTGACCACCTCGGTCATGCCCCAGGCGCTGAACAGCCGCAGCCTGAACAACTGCTCGAGTGGCGGCATCTCCAGGCCGAAGATCCAGCTGCGGTAGGTGTGCTCGGGCACCGGCATCCGGGGCAGGACCTGGATCATGACGCCGACCATGCCGCTGACCGTGCATCCGTGCCGGATCGAGGTGTCCCAGAACCGGCTGGTGGACCACTTCGGCACCAGGACGACCGTGCCGCCGACCCACAGGGTCGGCAGCAGCTGCCAGGTCAGCGCGTGGGTGTGGAACAGCGGCGCGAACACGAACATCCGGTCGTCCGGGCGCAGCTTCCAGTGCGCGGAGCCGGTGCGGGCCGCCCACAGCGCGTTGGCATGGGTGTAGAGGACGGCCTTCGGCCGGGCGGTGGTGCCGGAGGTCAGCTGCACGGACAGCGGGGTGGCCGGGTCCGCCGGGCGCGGGGCGAGCGTCGCCGGGTCGGCGCGCAGGTCCGGGACCAGCCCGGTCTCCGGGTCGAGCAGGACGCGCCAGCCGAGCCGGGCGACCGTCGCGCTGTCGGCGAGGCCGAGGCGGGCGTCGGTGACGATGCCGACGGCGCCGGTGAGGCCGATCGCGTGGGCCAGCTCGTCCTCGACGTAGCGGGTGTTCACGTCGACGGCGATCGCGCCGAGACGGGCACAGGCGAACCAGACGTGCAGGAAGGCGGGGCTGTTGTCCAGGTGCAGGATCACCGCGTCGCCCGGCCTGACGCCGCGGGCGGCGAGCCCGGCGGCGGTCGCCGCGACGTCGCGGGCGAACTCGGCGTAGGTCCAGGTCGCTGCCAGCCCTTCCGGCGGGTCCCAGATCAGGAACGGGTGGTCGCCGCGCAGGCGTACCCGGTCCGCCAGCAGCGTCGACACGTCCATCGCGACGAACGGGTGCAGCGGTGGCAGGACCACCTGGCGGGCGTCGATGCCGGCGCCGTCCGGGTGGACGCCGCTCAGGGCGTTACCGGCGGTCATGTCAGCCCTTCTCGGCGACGAGGCCGCGCAATCCGTCGGCGCCGAACAACGGCCCGAGCAGCGGCGAGAAGTCGGGTCCGCGGCGCAGGCAGTGCCCGCCGTCGATATTGATCACCTGGCCGGTGAGCCACCTCGACTCGGGGCCGACCAGGAAACGGATCAGGTCGGCGACCTCCTCCGGCTCGCCGGGCCGCCCCAGCGGGGTGCACCGCCGGTAGTCCTCGAGTACCTCGGGCGTGGTGAAGATGGCCTCGACCAGGTCGGTGCGGATCAGCCCGGGACGCACGCAGTTGACCCGGACCCCGCTCGCGCCCAGCTCGTCGGCGGCGAGCTGGCACAGGTGGTCGACGCCGGCCTTGGACACGCCGTAGGGACCGAACCAGCGGTGGGTGTTGCTGGCGGCGATCGACGAGACGCCGACGATGGATCCGCGTCCGGCGCGGGCCATCGGCCGGGCGCCGTACTTGATGGCCAGAAGTGTGCCGGTGACGTTGAGGTCCATCGTCTCGCGCCACTTGGCGACGTCGATCTGGGTCAGCGGGCCCATGGCGGTGTTGCCGCCGGCGACGGCGACGACCGCGTCGAGCCCGCCGGTGATCGCGCAGGCGGCGTCGACCGCGCCGGCGACGTCGTCCTCGACGGTCACGTCGGCGACGACGTAGCGGATCTCGGCGCCGGCCGCGGCGACCGCCTCGAGCTGCTTCGCCGCGTCGGTGAGGCGGCTCTCGGTCCGTCCGCAGATCAGCACGTTCGACCCGTCGGCCGCGAGCTTCTTCGCGACCGCGAGCCCGATACCGCTACCGCCCCCGGTGACCAGGGCCGTCGAGCCTTCCAAGGGTCTTGGCGCAGCCATCGGCGTCCTCAACTCTCCCGTCGGTGAAGAACCGGCACAGTCAGCGGCGGCGGGTCCCCGCCCGGCGGGCCGTGCCCTGGCTGACGGCCCGCGGCCGTCGACGCCTGGTGGGCCCGCCGGACCGATGCCCTCGGCCGGGGCGGGGCGGGCTAGTAGACCAGCGCGCCGCGCACGATGCGGCCCGCTTCCAGGTCGGCGTACCCCTCGTTGACCTGGTCGAGGCTGTAGGTCTTGGTGACCAGCTCGTCGATCTTGAGAATCCCGGCGCGGTACAGGTCGAGCAGCCTCGGGATCTGCACCCGCGGGCTCTGCGAGCCATACAGGCAGCCGCGGACGTCCTTGTTCATCATCGCGAGCATGAACAGGTTGACGTCGGCCTGCGCCTGCACCATCGGCGCGACCGACGTGATCACACAGGTGCCGCCCTTGGCGGTAAGGGTGAGCGCCGGCTCCAGCAGGTTGCCGAGCATCACGCCGAAGGTGCAGATCACCGCGTCGCACATCCGGCCGGCGGTGAGCCCGCCGACGCCCGCGATCGCCTCGTCGAGGGAGGCGAAGGTGTGCGTCGCGCCGAAGCGCACCGCCTGCTCGCGCTTGAACTCGACCGGGTCGACGGCGATGATCCGGCTCGCTCCGGCGATCTTCGCGCCCTGGACGGCGTTGATCCCGATGCCACCGACGCCGAGGACCGCGACCGTGTCGCCGGCCTTGACCTCGGCGCGGTTGACGACCGAGCCGAATCCGGTGGCCACCCCGCAGGAGACCAGCGCGACCGCGGTCCACGGGATGTCCCGGTCGACCTTGACGACGCTCGACTCGGCCAGCAGCTGGTACTCGGAGAACGTGCCGAGCTGGCTGTAACGGGCGACCGGTTCGTCCCCGTACCGGTGGGCCACCCGGCCGTCGGTGATCATTCCGAGGTCGAACAGCTTCGCGCCGAGGTCGCAGATGTAGGCCCGGCCGCTCCGGCAGGGCGGACACACCCCGCAGGACGGGATGAACGACATCGCCACATGGTCGCCCGGCGCGACCGACGTGACACCCTCGCCGACCGCGACGACCTCGGCGGCACCCTCATGGCCGCAGATCACCGGGTAATGCGGCATCGGCATGTCGCCGGTGCGGGCGTGCTCGTCGGAGTGACACAGGCCGGTCGCCTTCATCTGGACGAGGACCTCGCCCGCCCGCGGCTCGTCCAGCTCGACCGTCTCGATCTTGTAGTCCTGTCCGGGTCCGAACAGGAGCGCCGCCCGTGTGCTGACCATGCCCGCCGTCCTTCCATGAGCTGCGCGGCCGCGTTCCGCGCGCACGCGGCTCCCGGCACTCGCCCGAGGGTCCGTCCGGGGCGCCAGAGCGTCCCGGAGAGGAAGTGTTCTGACGACTAGTCAGAACTGGCGCATTCTGTCACTCGCGCGCGACATGGCGCACGCTCTTGCCTGCCCGCCTCGCCAGCCGAGGCCCGTCCGCGCCGACGCGGAGCGGCGGCCCCGGGGTGGCGGCCGGTTCTCGGGGAAAGGCGCGTGCTCCGCGCCCCGCGACTCGTGTTGAATATCGTTTTCAATATACATTGTCGGATCTTAGGTTGGCGAGCGAACGGCCGCCACAGCCCTGGCCCGGGCGGAAAGGCTCCGGGCGGGCGTGGGCTTCCAGGGCGACGGCCGCGGGCGGGCCGGGAGCTCGTTGGTCCGGGCGGGCTGGCGCCACCTCGGCCAGGTCTCGACCAGTCCCGGGCCGCGCCGTCGGCCGGCACCGGCGAAGGGGCGACGGTGGCGCGGTCCGGGGCGCGCGTTCTGACCGGCGCGTCGGGCGCGCCACCCGCGGAGGGCGGGGGAGCGACGGGGTGAACGTCGCCAGGCGCGGCGCTAGGGGTGGTCGGCGTCTGCCTCGTCGCCCTCGTCGCCGCTCGCGTCCTCGGGGAGGGCGTCGGGACGGTGGACGGCCAGCCATGAGTCGATGTCCGCCTTGCGCCAGATGCGCATGTGGTCGGCGGTGCCGGCTGGGACCGGGAAGTTGCGGCGCCTGGTGAGTTGATAAGCCCGGGTTCGGGACACTTTCAGCCGCCTCATCAGGTAGCCGATGGTCACGAAGCTCTCCACGCCGCGGACGCTAAGACTGATGGGTGCAACACTGTTGGCTACGGCAGTGGTGGGAGCGTCAGGAGAAGCCATGGAGAACCAGGAACAGCCATGGAGAACCAGGAACAGAGGTACGGCCAGGAGCAGACGGCCGGGCGCGGGCGCGACCCCGCGGCGCTCGTGACCGCGGGCGCCGCCGCCGACGGCGAGGACGAGGACGCTTGGGACGCCCAGGACGACGCCGAAGCCCAGGAGGACGCCGAAGCCCAGGAGGACGCCGAAGCCCAGGACGAGGACGAAGCCCAGGACGACGCCGAGGAGGACCTGGGCGCGGCCTTCTTCTGGCCATCGGCGGCGCAGGACGGGCCCACGCGGCCTTGGCGGTCGCTGTTTCGCTGACCGCTCTGGCCGGCGTGGCCTGGGGTCAGGCGCCGCCGGCCGGGATCCGACAGACAGCTGGATCCGATGGACGGATGTCCGATGGACGGACGAAGGAGAGGACGGGGATGGGCACCGCGGCGCGGATCGTCATGCCGGACACCGGCGACACCCTGGGATCCGGGCACACCAGGCTGACGAACCTGGCGCTCCCGGACCGGGCGGGGCTGCTGCTGCAGCGCGCGCCGGAGATGGCGATGAGCCGTTCGGGCCGGCTGGTCGACCGGCGGTCGCGGTCGGTCGTCGGCGGAGTGCGGGCCGACCTGCACTTCGTGGAACTGCACCGGGGTGAGCTGGCTCGAGTGGCGCTCAGCATGGCGCGGCTGGCGTATGTGCGCTCCGTCGTGGTCTGCCCGGTGGGGGTGTCACCCGGGCGGACGGCGCTCGCGCTCGCCGTGGCCGGCCTGCTGCGCGACAGGCGGCCCGGCGAGGCGCCGGTGGTGACCTGCGCGGTGTGCCCGCCGCTGGGCGATGGCAGAACCGCGGTCCCGCACGAGGTCAGGGTGGACGTGGACGGACGGGTCCAGTACCGGCTCGTGTGGGAGGTGCTCGGCTGGGACCAGATTCCTGGCTGGCTGGCGGACCTGCGGCAGGCGGCCCGCGAGGACGGCTGAGGGTGGTCCGGGAGAATTCACCTGGTCCGTCCCTGGCCGGGCAGGGCGGACGTCCTCGCGCCGGTCGACCGGCGGCTGTCCGCGCCCGCGCACCGAAGGTGGTGGCCGAGTGCCCAGCAGTCCTTCGTCGTCCGTGGGCGGCGACGCGGTGGCCAACCGGGAGTTGTGGACCCAGACGAACGCCAAGTACACCGACGGCGCCGCCGACCGGGCCTGGGCGGAGGAGGAGATCAGCTGGGGAATCTTCGGGGTGCCGGACCGGGAGCTGGGCGTGCTCGGAGAGGTCGCGGGTCTCGACGTTGTCGAGCTGGGCTGCGGCACCGCCTACTTCTCGGCCTGGCTCGCGCGGCGCGGCGCGCGACCGGTCGGCGTGGACGTGACGCCGGCCCAGCTCGCGACGGCGCTGCGCTGCCAGCGGCGGTTCGGGTTGGAGTTCCCGCTCGTCGAGGCGGACGCCGCCGCGGTGCCGCTGCCCGACGCCGGGTTCGACCTGGCGCTGTCCGAGTACGGGGCGAGCCTGTGGTGCGAGCCGGAGCGCTGGGTGGCCGAGGCGGCCCGGCTGCTCCGGCCCGGCGGCCGGCTCGTCTTCCTCACCAACAGCGTGCAGGCGGCGCTGTGCGTGCCGGACGAGCCGGGCCTCGCGGGCGACCGCCTGCTGCGGGCGCAGCGCGCCATGTACCGGCAGGAGCTCCTCGACGGTGGCGTCGAGTTCCACCCGGGCCACGGCGACTGGATCCGGATCCTGCGCGCCCACGGCTTCGTGGTCGACGCCCTGCACGAGCTGTACGCGCCGGACGGCGCCGCCGACCATCCGCACTACGACGTCGCCTCCGCCGAGTGGGCCAGCCGCTGGCCGGTGGAAGACCTCTGGGTGGCCCATCTCGCCGGTCACTCGTGACGCCACGAATCCCGAGAGGGCGGCTACCGGTCGGCGGATCGAGGCTCACTGGGCCGGGCGACCGCCGAGGCCGTGGGCAAACGGACGGACGGCGTCCAGTTCGGGCGCCCGGTGGCTCCTGACACTAGTGTCAGGCGTGGTCCGCGACCCCCGAAGCCGGCGGGTCGGGACCGGTCAGCTGGGACGACGAAGGGACCACGGCGGGATGAGCCTCGAGGGCGCGACGAGTCAGCAGCGACGCGGCAAGCGGATCGCGATGTCCCCGGAGGAGGTCGACGCGTTCCTGCTCGACGCGCGCACCTGCCGGGTCTCGACGGTCGGTGCCGACGGTGCGCCGCACACGTCGGCCCTGTGGTTCGTCTGGGACGGCACGGCGCTGTGGCTGAACAGCGTCGGCAGGAGCCAGCGCTGGACGGATCTGGCCCGTGACCCGCGGGTGTCGGTCCTCATCGACGCGGGCCACGACTTCGGCGAGTTGCACGGCGTGGAGCTCACCGGGCGGGTCGAGGTCGTGGGCGAGGTGCCGCGCACCGGTGACCCGGCGGCCGCCGACCTGCTCACCACGCCCGAGAAGCTGTTCGGCGACAAGTACGCGAACGGGAAGTTCTTCTACGACGGCGGCCACGCCTGGCTGAAGCTCGTCCCCGAGAGGGTCGTCAGCTGGGACTTCCGCAAGATGCGCCGCGGCTGAGACCGGCCCGCGCGTGGCCGAGCCGTCGCCGGCGGCCCGCCGGCGACGGCGTCAGGCCGGGCGGGCCTCGGGGCGGACGGCGGTGGTCGACACCGGCACGGCGTCCCGAGCGGGGCTGGTGCGCAGCACGAGGTCGGCGACCGGGCTGGTGACGCCCAGCCAGTAGTGCTCGTTGCGGTAGTGGTGCAGCCGGTGCCCGCGCCACGCCCGGCGGTACAGCTCGGAGCGCGGCTGGTAGCCGGTGTGGATCAGGAAGTGGGTCCAGTCGTAGGCCAGCACCGCGGCGCCGACGCAGAACATCCCGGTGGCGAGCCGGGGCGAGCCGGCCGCGCCCGCGGCGAGCGCGACCGCGCCGCCGACGAGCACCTCCTGCGCCCGCAGGAACATCGAGTTCAGGTTCGCCGGGTCCCGGTGGTGCTGGGCGTGGCCCCAGCCGGCGCCCCGGTAGGTGGCGCTCCCGAGGCGGCTCTCCGGCGTCGCGTGCAGCACGTACCGGTGGAGGGACCACTCGACGAACGGCTGCGCGGCGGCGGCGCCGACCGCGACCACGGCGTCGGAGGCGCGGAAGTCGCCACGCACCGCCCGGGCCGCGCCGAGCGCCCCGACGACGCCGAGCAGCACCGGCGGGCGCGGATGGTCCAGGAACCGGCGCAGCGCCCCCGACAACGTGTCGACCTCGGTCGCCCGGCCATGCGGCCCCGGCGGGTCGACGAGCCGGACGAACCGGCGGTGCCCGTCCCGGGCCGCCGCGCGTGCCCGCGCCGCGCGGGCGGCGAGACCGCCTGGCCGTCCGGCGACAGTGGCCGGGTCCGGCCGCGACACCCCCACCGTGCCGACCAGCTGCGTGCCCAGGGCGCTCAGCCGGTGGGCGACGGACCCCGCGCCGAATCCGTTGACCATGCCGTGGACTTTACGTTGCCGGCAGGTGTCTGGCAGCGGGCCGTCCGGTAATAGGCACAACGGCGCCTAATCTCGGGCGGGCGGCGCCGCGCGCCTCGGCGGATCCAGCGCGCGGGCGGCGCGGCGGGCCGGGGCGGCCGTCGAGGCACCGGGACCCGACCCGCGGCGCGGCGGTTCGGGTCCCGGTGCCTCGGTTCGGATCGTGGTGCCTGGCTTCGGGGCGCGGTTCCCCGGCGGCCCGGCTTCAGCCGGCGCGGTGGACGACGGTGCCGGCGACCACGGTGAGGGCGGCGGGACCGGGGTCGAGGCGCGAGAGCACTGCCCGGCGAGGCTCGGCGAGCAGGCAGAGGTCGGCGGCGGCGCCGGGCACGAGCCGGCGGGGCGGGCCGCCCGGGTCGTCGAGGCCGCCCAGGTACAGCGCTAGCGCCCTGGCCGGGTCCAGCGCCTCGCCCGGGCCGAGGACCGCGCCGGACGGGGCCCGGCGGTGGACCGCCGCGCGCATCGACGCCCACGGATCGTCGCCGCCGAACGGGGCGTCCGTGCCGGCGGCGAGCGGGATGCCAGCGGCGAGCACGCCGGCGCACCGGTACAGCCACGGCAGATCGTCCGGGTCGACGTCGGCGAGGTAGGCGTCGCCGCGCTCGGCGACGAAGTGCGGCTGGGTGACCACGGTGAGACCGGCCGCCGCGACCGCCTCGGCCAGGTCGGGCGGCAGGACGGCCGCGTGCTCGATCCGGTCGCCGGGCCGCGCGCCGCCGCCCGCGTCCAGCGCGGCCAGCGCCAGCGCCAGCTGGACCCGGGTCACGCAGTGGACCGCCACCCGCCGTCCCCGCGACCTGGCCGCGCGCACCGTCGCGGCCACCTCGTCGAGGTCCACCGGCGGGTCGTCGTCCAGCACGATCTTCACCGGTCCGAACGCCAACCGCGACGCCCCGGCGACCAGTCCAGCCGAGGGGTCGGCGGTGTCGCGTGCTGTCCATGATCGGGTGGGATTCTCCGGGTCATGGGCCGGAAAATCCCACCCGACCACAGATCCGGCGGTGAGATGAGCCGGGCCGGTCAGCCGGAGTCGCTGGGGGAGGGAGCCGTCGGCGAGGGCCGCGCGCAGGGTCGCGAGTTGCGCCGGGCCGGTGGTGGCGGTGGCGTCGGTGAGCCCGGTGACGCCGTAGCTCGCCAGCCGGGCGCCGACAACGGCGAGGTCCACCGGCCGCACCCTGCCCTCGGCTCCGGCCAGGGCGAGCAACTGGCCAAGCCGCGCATCCGACCGGAACAGCCGACCGTCCGGGGGCAACCCACCGTCCGCGGGCGACAGGCCGTCCGCGGGCGACGAGCCGTGAGCGGACGGCTGGTCTTCGGCGGCCCGCCAGGGCCCGCCAGCGGCGCCGGGTCCCGTGGCGCCGGGTCCCGTGGCGCCACGTCCGGCCGCGGCGCGCAGCGCGGCGAGGGCGGCCGAGTTGAGCACCCACAGCGCGCCGGACCGGTGCTGCACCCGCGCCGGGACGTCGGCGACGATCCGGTCGAGCGCGTGGCGGTCGAGATCCCCGGCGACGGACTCGTGGTAGCCGACCGCGCGTACCCAGCCTCCGGGCGGCGTGGCCGCGGCGGCGGCCCGCAGCGCGCGCGCCAGCTCCGCCTCGGTGCGCACCGCCGGCGGGCCGACGGGCACCGACGAGGCCAGCGCGGCGAGCGCCAGCAGGTGGATGTGGTGGTCGTGCAGGCCGGGCAGCAACATCCCGCCCCGGGCGTCGACCACCTCCTCGCCTGGCCGCGGCCGAAGGTCCTCGCGGTCGCGGCCGTCACCCACGGCTGTGACGAGCCCGCCGTCGACCCGAACCGCCTGGCCGCCCCGTCCGTCGATCTCCGCGTCGACGATCAGCATGACGACCCGCCGGCGGCCGGGCCGGCGAGCAGCCGGGCGTTGTCGTGACCGGGCGGGAAGGCCTGCGCGGCGGGTACCCGCATCCGGGGCGCAGCGACGGCGAGCGGCGGCTGCCCCCGGAGGGCGGGCCGGGCCGTCGGGTCGCGCTCCGGCAGGGCCGGCCGGCCGGCGAGCAGCGAGCCGACCGCCTCGCGCAAGGCGATGTCGACGTGGTGGCCGCCGCCGGCGAGCAGGCTCGCGAGCGCCGCCGCGGCGGCGAGGACGCCGGTGACCGGGTCGGCGACCGCGTCGGCGAGGAAGACGGGGCGGCCCGCCGCGTCGACGGCGACGGCGCCCGCGGCGGCCGCCGCGTCGTCGCCGAAGGCCGGGCGCTGCCGCCACGGCCCGGTCCTGCCGTGACCGGTGATGCTGACCCAGGTCAGGCGCGGGTTGCGGGCGATCATGGCGGCGGGGTCGATGCCCAGCTGGTCGAGCGCGCGTGGGCGGGACGCCTCAAGGACGACGTCCGCGCGCTGGATCAGCCGGACGAGCTCGGCCCGGCCGCCGGCGGAGCGCAGGTCGACGACGACGCTCGCGTGTCCGGCGTGCAGCAGGTCGTAGAACGCCGCCGGCCCCTGGCGGGCGCCGTCGAGCCGGCCGGCACCCTCCACCTTGACCACCCGGCCGCCCGCCAGCCCCAGCAGATGCGCGCACAGTGGCCCCGCCCACAGCGAGGACAGGTCGACGACGGTGAACCCGTCGCGTGGCCCGCGCTGGGCGCCGGCCTCGCCCCGGCCCGTGACGGCGTCGGGCGGGCGGCCGTCGACCAGGAACGGCGCGAACGGGAACCGCTGGCCGCGGGCCAGCGCCTGCTCGTCGGCCGCCGCCCTCGCCGGGTCGACGACCAGGGCGACCGGCAGCCCGAGCAGCTCGGCCCGCTCGACGAGCGCCGCGGCCGCCCGGTCGGCGACGGCGGCCGCGATCGCGCTCCAGGGACGGACCGTCCCGATGGCGCGGCTCGCCGGCTGGCCGCCGTCCCCGGCCGGGCCGGGGCCGCCGGCTGGGCGGGGGTCGCCGGCCCGTGGGCCGGGGCCGCTCCGCTCGGTGACCGGGCGCGCCTCGGCGGGGCGGTTTTCGTCGGCATGGTCGTCGTCGGCCGGCGCGAGGTCGTCGCGCTCCAGCCAGGCCGGCAGCAGGTCGACGTCGTCGATCCGAGCCAGGTTGACCGCCAGCCAGCCGTCGGACGCCCGGACCAGCCGGGCCGCCCGGCCAGGGGAGAGGAGCCCACCCCTGGTGAGCCCGAGCGCGGCGGCCCGTTCGCCGAGCAGCTGTCCGGCGCTCGCCGGAGCGCCAGGGGGCGTGGCGGTGCTCGACGCCGCCGGATACTCGGCGCCCGGCCGCCCCGCGCCGGCGACCGGGCGCCGGTCCGAGCCGTCCGACGCCGTGAGCGGGTGGCCGAGCTCGGCCGCGAGTGTCCGGATGACCGCGAGCGCGGCGTCCAGCCGGGCGACGAGCGGAACGGTCAGCCCGAGCGGTGGCCCGTCCGGGTGCCCGGTCAGCGCCATCGCCCCGCTCGCCGCCCAGCCCGGTTCGACGCCGTGTTCCCAGCCGGCGGCGTCGATCCGGCCCGCGCGCAGGTCGGCGGCCCAGTCGGTGAGCACGGCCGGCAGGGCCGCCCGCGTCCCGCTCGCCACCATCGTCACCGCCTCCCGAGTCCCATCCACCTGGGCTTACGGTATTGCGGTGACCGCGGCCCTGGGCGCGCAGGCGCTGCCGGCGGGGACGGCGCTCGACCTGGTGAGGTCGCTGGCGCCGGCCGACCTCGCCGACGTGTTCCGCGCGCCGATCCTTCTCGTCGATCTGGCCGGCGCGCGCCCGGACGAGCTCACGGCGCTCGTGGCTCGCCGCCCGCCGCTCGTGCTCGTCGGCGTCGGCCCCGGAGCTGATGGGCCAGGCGGGCCGGACGGCCTTGGCGGGCCGGACGGCGTTGGCGGGCGAACGGGCGGACGCGGCGGCCCGCCAGTGCCGCCCGCCGCGGACGGGCTCGACGTGCTGCTGCCCGAGGTGCTCGCGCCCGGCGGCGACCCCGACGAGGCCGCGGACGCGCTGGTCCGGGCGGTCGGCCAGCATCCGGAGGCCTCCGTGGCTCTCGCCGGGCTGCTGCGGATGTCCGAGCGGCTCGAGCCGCTGGACGGGCTGGTCGCCGAGTCACTGGCGTACTCGGCGCTGCTGGCCGGCGCCGACTTCGCCCGCTGGCTCGCCGCGCGCCATGCGCGTGCCCACCGGCCCAGCGCCCGGCCGCTGCTCACCCGTCGCGACGGCGACCGGCTCGTGCTGACGTTCAACCGGCCGGAGGCCCGCAACGCCTACGACACCGCCACCCGCGACGCGCTCGTCGCCGCGCTGCGCGCGGCCTCGGCCGACGACACCCTCGCCGAGGTGACGCTCACGGCCGCCGGGCCGGCGTTCGGCGCGGGCGGTGACCTCACCCAGTTCGGTACCGCCCCGGACCTGGCCCAGGCGCACCTCGTCCGGACGGGGGCCAGCGCCGGCGCGGAGATCCTTCGCTGCCCCCACCGCGTCGTCGCGCGCATCCACGGCGCCTGCGTCGGCGCCGGTATCGAGATCCCCGCCTTCGCCGACCGGGTCGTGGCCGCGCCGGACGTCGCCATCCAGCTGCCGGAGCTGCGCCTGGGCCTCGTGCCGGGCGCCGGCGGCACCGTCAGCGTGACGCGGCGGATCGGCCGGCGCCGCGCCGCCTGGATGGTCCTGACCGGGGCCTTCCTCGACGCCGCCACCGCGCTGCGGTGGGGCCTCGTCGACGCGGTCGAGCCGGTCGACGCAGTCGAGCCGGCGGTGGGTTAGGCGGGCGCGGCGTCGGGGTCGGTGTCGGGCTCGGTGTCGTCGGCCGCGCCGACGCCCGCGCGGGTACGGGAGCTGAGGGCGGCGCGGGCGACCTCGAGGCGCAGCTCGTCGAGGGTGTCGGCCTGCCGGCGGGCGCGGTGGACCAGCGCGTCGAGCCGGCCGGCGTCGAGCCGGCGGTCCTGCTCGGCGAGCGCCCGCAGCGTCGTCCAGACCGTCCACTTGCGTTCGACCGCGAGCCGCAGGGTCTCCAGCTCCAGCGCGGGGCGCAGCGGTGACCGGGCGAGCAGCTGGCCGGTCGGGGTCAGCCGGCCGGCCGTGTCGACGAACAGGCCGAGGGCGGCCCGGTAGCGGCTCACCGAGATCCCGAGCCGCTCCATCAGCGCGCGCACCGAAGCCCGGTCCTGTGCCAGCTCGGTCGAGATCCCGGTGAGCACCACGCCGAACGCCGAGTCGTGGTACAGACCCGCCATCCGGCGTGCCAGCCGCAGCGCCGCCGCCGAGTCGACGAGCTGCTGGTTGAGGTAGCTGGTCAGCAACCGGTGCCCGTCGTCGCCGGCGAGCCAGCCGGGCGTGGCCACCTGGACCGATTCCGTCATCTACCCAGCGTCACCCTCCCCGCCGGGGCCCAAACCACGGCCGCGGGGGTGGCCGCCCGGGCGGCTGGCCGCGTCAGGACACCGGGGCCTTCGCGGCGGCGTCCCGGCGCCGCAGCGACCACATCTGAGGGGAGCGCTCGACCTCGACGCCGACCTCCCACGTGACGCCCGGGACGCCGGTCTCCCGGCGGAACGAGGCCACGGTGCGCCGGGACAGCTCGGGATCGGCCCCCGCCCGCGCGGCGAGGTCGAAGGCGGTCGCGTCGACGTCGGCGTCGTCGACGGCGGCCCAGGCCATCCCGAGCTCGACCGCCCGCGTCCCGTCGACCGCGGCGCCGAACAGGCCCATCGCGGCGGCCGCCTCCCGGCCGGCGGTCCGCTCGAGCAGCGGGAAGTGGCCGCCGCCCGGGTGCAGGCCGATCCGGAGGAATCCGGACATCAGCCGGGCGTCGCGCGCGACGACGCGCAGGTCGGGCGCGAGTGCGAGGTTCATGCCCGCGCCGACCGCCGCCCCGCGGATCGCGGCGATCGTCGGGGTGCGGACCTCGCCGACCCGCATGAACGCCTTGTAGATCGTCTCGAGTGCCCTGAAGTGCACATCGTCGGCCGGGTCCGTGCCGGCGGCCGCCAGGATGGACCGCTCGGCGCCCGCGCAGAAGGACGCGCCGCCGCCGATGACGACCGCGCCGACCCGGTCGTCGGCGTCCGCCTCGTCGAGCGCCGCGACGAGCTGCGCCGCCATCTCCAGCGTGAGGGCGTTGCGCCGGGCCGGCGCGTCCAGCGTCACGACGGCCACGCCGTCGGTGACCTCGTAACGGATCTCGCTCATGGTCCGTCCTGTCGTCGGCGCCGAGGCGGCTGGATGGGCGGGCGAACGGGCCGGCGAGGCCCACCGGCCCGTTCCGTCCCAGGGAAGCTACCGGCGCCGATCGCGCGACGCCCTCCGATGTGCCCGAACCCGCTCGGCCTGCCGCACGCCGACCCGGTACGGGTCATTAGTCGGTGGTGCGGCGGCGGTAGAGCCGGACCGCGAGCGGGGCGGCCACGGCCAGGATCGCGACCGACCACAGCAGCGCCGCGGCCACTGGGTGCTGCATGGGCCAGGCATCGGACAGGGCCGACGGGTTCGGGTTGCCCAGCAGGTCCCGGGTGGCCGCGGTGACCGCGCTGACCGGGTTCCACTCGGCGATCGCCCGCACGAAGGCCGGCATGCCCGCGGTCGGCACCATCGCGTTGGAGACGAACGCCACCGGGAAGAGGATCACCAGGCCGATGCCCTGCGCGCTTTCCGGGCCGTCGCTGACCAGGCCGAGGCACGCCGTGGCCCAGCTGAGCGCGTAGGCGAACAGCAACGGGATGGCCAGCGCGGCCACGAACTCGAGCACCGACGCGTGCGGCCGCCAGCCGATGGCGAGCCCCGTGAGCACCACCATCGTCATGCACAGCGCGGCCGCCAGCAGGTCCGACAGGGAGCGGCCCACCAGCACCGCCGCCCGCCAGATCGGCAGCGCCCGGAACCGGTCGATCGCGCCCGTCTTCAGGTCGGTGGTGATTCCGACCGCGGTTCCGATCGCCGCGGTCGTGAGGTTCAGCGTGAGCAGGCCGGCGACCGCGAACTCCTTGTAGGAACCGCCGGCCACGCTCACCCCGCCACCGATCACGTAGACGAACAGCAGGGTGAACAGCACCGGTTGGATGAGCACGTCGGACAGTTGCAGGGGCTCACGGGCGACGTGGACCAGGTTGCGCCGGGTGAGAACGATCACGTCTCGCAGCGCCCGGCTGCCCGGGGCGACGCGGGCCGGCCCGCCGAAGGAGTCCGCGGGGGACACGGGGGCGCCGAGCGGCGGCGCGAGCTGGGACATCACAACGCTCCATGCAGGTGGTCGGAGTGGGCGGCGGGCACGGCGTCGGGCGTGGCGGCGGGCCCGGTGCCGGACGCCTGGGACGGGAGCCGCGGCGGGGCCACGGGCCCGGCGCCGGCGGCCTGCCGGCCCGCCGCCGGGCTGTCGGCGCCGGTGAGCGCGAAGAAGACGTCGTCGAGCGACGGGGGGTGCACCGCGACGTCGTCGACGACGGCGCCGACGGCGTCGAGCGCGCGGATCACCGCGGTCGCCACCCCGGACCCGGCGGGGACCGCCGCGCGCAGCTGGCGCCCGTCGGAGCTGACGTCGACCAGGCCGGCGACCAGCGGCGCGAGCGCGCCGACCGCGCCGTCGTGCGGCCCGGTGAGCGTCACCTCCAGCCGGGTGCCGCCGACCGCCGCCTTGAGCTCGCTCGGGGCGCCGTTCGCGATGATCCGGCCGTGGTCGATCACGACGATCCGGTCGGCCAGCGCGTCCGCCTCCTCGAGGTACTGCGTGGTGAGCAGCAGGGTGGTGCCGCGCTCGACCAGCTCGCGGATGACCTCCCACATGCGGGCCCGGCTGGTCGGGTCGAGACCGGTCGTCGGCTCGTCGAGGAAGAGCACCGGCGGGTTCGCGACCAGGCTCGCGGCCAGGTCGAGCCGGCGGCGCATGCCGCCGGAGTAGCCGCGTACCGGCCGGTCCGCGGCGTGCGCCAGCTCGAACCGGTCGAGCAGCTCCGTCGCCCGGCTGGCGCCGTCGGCGCGGCGCAGGCCGGACAGCTCCGCGATCATCCGCAGGTTCTGCCGGCCGGAGAGGGCCTCGTCGAGGGTCGCGTCCTGGGCGGTGACGCCGATCCGGCGGCGGACCTCGCCGGCCTCGGTGACCACGTCGTGGCCGGCGACCCGCGCCCAGCCGCCGGTCGGCCTGGCGAGCGTGGTGAGGATCCGGACGGCGGTGCTCTTGCCGGCCCCGTTCGGGCCCAGCACGCCGAGGATGGTCCCGGCCGGCACGCTCAGGTCGATGCCGGCGAGCGCCTGCGTCTCGCCGTAGCGCTTGCTGAGGCCCTCGGCCTCGATGATCGTCTGGACCACTCCGGTCCCCCTGTCGGTAGGATCTTACCTGTCGCACGGTAAGTAGATGCAGAAACCTGCCGGCCGTCAAGTTAGTTCGATGTGAACGCGGCCTGTCGGCCGGCCGACAGGTAACATCGAGTAATGGCTAGGCCGCCGGCGCGCCCCGCGGGGGAGAAGAGCACGCGCGAGCAGATCCTGGATGTCGCGCAGGAGCTGTTCGCGACAGTGGGCTATGAGAAGACCTCGCTGCGCGAGATCGCCGAGCGGATGAACTTCTCGAAGGCGGCGCTCTACTACCACTTCGCCAGCAAGGACGATCTCCTGCTGGCGCTGCACCTGCGGCTGCACGAGCTCGGCCGGGACGCGCTGGCGGGGCTCGACCTGGACGCCCTGGCGGGCGCCGCCCCGGACGCGGCCAGCCCCGGCGACTGGCTGCGCCTGTTCGACGAGGTCATCGACCTGTTGCTCGACAACCGGATACTCGTCGTCTTCCACCTGCGCAACCACGACGCGCTGGAGCGGCTGCACGACAACGAGCAGCACCGACGGGCCCACGCGGCGACTCAGGACCTGGAGGACCGGCTCCGCCGGCTGTTGGCCGACCCGCGCGTGCCCATGGCACGCCGCCTGCGGTTGTCCGCCGCCCTGGGCGCGGTCGGGGCGGGACTGCTGATGTCCGCCGAGGCCCTCGCCGACGTGCCCACCGATGAGCTGCGGGCCGAGCTACGCGTCATCGTCCGGAATCTGCTCGGCGCCGACGGCCGGTCGCGGCCAACCGCCCCGAATGCCTCGACCGCCCCGAGTGCCCCGATGCCGGCGCTAGGCCGCGGCTAGCCAGCCAGCCAGAACGTGCCCTTTTACCGTGTGTGAGCCGAGTCGGTCAAGGGACTCGCTCCGTGGGGGCGCGCAGTCACGCCGGTAGAGTGCGGCTGTCCACGATCGTCGTCCATTGTCGCGAATGTTCGCTATGGCCGACCCCGGGCGGCCCGCGGCTGTGTGACAGGAGTTGACTGAGCGTGATGTCGTCGCCAGGAAGGTTGGCCTCGGGCCTCTCCTGCTTCCTGGCGGACACGTGGTGGTTCGCGCTCACCCGCCGCCTGCCCGACGACCGGTTCGCCGAGCTCGCCCGGCTGCGGGCCGGCCAGGGTTTCACCGCCATCCAGCTCGTCGTGGGGATCCCGCCGGAGGTCGGCCCGGGCAACCCCAGCGCCGCCGGCGAGTCCGGCCCGGCCTGGTTCCCGGGCGGCCGGGCCAACCGTGCCTACCTCGACCAGGCGCGCGAGAAGATCGAATACCTGAACTCCCTGGGGCTGACCGCGATCGTCTACGGCTGCTGGGGCCACCAGCTCGCCTGGCTCGGCGTCCCCGGAGCCACGGCCTGGTGGGCGAGCCTGGTCGAGCGGCTCGACGACCTGGACGTGATCTACTGCCTGAGCGGCGAGACGAACCTCTGGATCGGTTCCGAGGACGACCTGCTGCCGGACCGCGCCACCGACGACCTGCGCCGGCTCACCACCGCGGCCCGCACCCGGCTGCCCGGCGCCGTCCGGACGGCGCTGCGGCCGGTCCGCCGCCGCTACCTGCGCAGCCGCCGCCCCGCCGCCGTCCGCGACCGCCGCCGCGGCTGGGACGAGGTGCTGGTCTCGCTGGCCGCGTCCACCGAACGGCCCCTGCTCGCGCACGTCCTGCCGGGCGAGACCAGCGCGGACGCGCTCGACCGCTCCGACCTGCTGGCGGCCGTCACGGTGCAGACCGGGCATCATCCGGAAAGCCGGCCGCGACTGTGGGAATGGCCCGCGACGGTCGCGCGGCGCTTCCCCGGCCGGCCGTTCGTCAACCTGGAACCCTGGTACGAGGGCATCCACGACAGCTTCGGCACCGCCGACCAGCTGTTCGCCTACTGGGTCTCCATGCTCGCCGGCGCGGCGGCCTACTGCTACGGCGCCCACGGGCTGTGGAACGCTGGCGATGGGACGTTCCTCGCCCACTGGGGGAAGCAGAGCCTCGACACGGCCGCCGCGCTGCCGACGCCGGCGCTGCTCGGCGCCAGCCACCGGGCGCTGCGCGCGGACGGCTGGCCGGACCCGCGCGGGGTGACGACCGTCGACACCTCCGGCGGCGCGCTGCGCTCGATCACCCGCTCCCGCGCCGACGGCTCCGGCGCCGTCACCTTCTTCCCCGACGTCGGGCGCCTTCGGAGCGTCCGCGAGCTGTCCGACGTCACGCCGCGCGCCAAGCCGTCACCACCGCGGCCCACCGGCGCGGGGGCGGCGCGGCCAGACGGAACCGGCCACGGCGCGGGTGCCGACGGCCGGCGGTACTTCGCTCCCGACCGGGGCGAGTTCGTCCCCGCACCCACGGGGGAGGGCCCACTGGTTATGCTCACATGACTGCGAGTAGCGACATGACCGCGAGTATCAACACGGGCGCGATCAATATGACCGCCATCGACGTGACGTCGAATGTCGACCTGGCCAAGCGCCCGCTTGGGGGCCGGCGGCGGGTCGGTACGCTCCCGGGGGCCCTGCCACGGCAGGCCCCTCTGGCGACGTCGGGCTCCTCGGGCGACGTCCGGGTCGGCATCGTCGGGACCGGCTACATGGCGCGTGGCCTCGCGCACGTGCTGCGCCGCTCGCCCAGGCTGCGCCTTTCCTGCGTGCTCACCCGGCGCCCGCTCGACGAGGCCGCCGGGCCCTGGGAAGGCCGGGTCACTCACTCCCTGGACCGGCTGATCGCGCACTCCGACGTGGTCGTGATCACGACCGGCGACGCGGTCCACGGGACCTCGGTCGCGGCCAGCGTCCTGGAGTCCCGGCTGCCCGTCATCACGATGGACGCCGAGCTGCAGGTGACGGCCGGCTCCTACCTGGCGGGCCTGGGCGTCCTCGTCGAGGCGCAGGGTGACCAGCCAGGCACCATCGCGCTGCTGGCCCACGAGGCCAGGCAGATGGGTCTCACGCCGCTGGTGTACGGCAACATCAAGGGCTTCCTGAACCACAACCCGACGCCTGACGAGATGGACTACTGGGCGCGACGCCAGGGCATCTCGCTCACCCAGGTCACCTCGTTCACCGACGGCACCAAGCTGCAGATCGAGCAGGCCCTGGTCGCCAACGGTCTGGGCGCCACGATCGCCCGCCGGGGCCTGCTCGGCCCGCGTACTGACACGGTGCCGACCGGCGCCCTCGCGCTGGCCGAGGCCGCGGCGGGCCGCGGCGCCCCGATCAGCGACTACGTGCTGCCCGAGCGCGGCAGCCCCGGGGTGTTCGTCGTCGCCACCTACGACGAGGAGTTCGAGGAGTTCCTGCGTTACTACAAGGTCCGCCTCGGTGACTCGCCGTATGTCCTGCTGGAACGTCCGTTCCATCTGTGCAACCTGGAGATCCCGCTCACCATCGACCGGCTGCTGCGCGGCGACCTGGTCACCCTCAACAACGGCCCGCGCCCACGGGTCAGCGTCGCGGCCGTCGCGAAGCGCCCGCTGGCGGCCGGCGAGCGGATCAGGACCGCGGTCGGGGGGTTCCAGGTACGGGGCGAGGCGGTCGCGATCGTCGACGAGCCGGACCACGTCCCGATCGCCCTGCTGGCGGGCTCGACCGTGCAGCGTCCCGTCGCCGCCGGCGAGACGCTGCGCTTCGCGGATACCCACGTGCCCGACAGTCTTGCCCTGCGGGCGTGGCGCGCCACCCTCGCGAGGGCCGTGCCGTCGACCGGCCGCGCCGCGATGCCCGCGCCTGGTCGCCCGAACGGCCGGGCCTAGCGTGCCCGCGGACATCGGCTCGTCGTCCCCCGGATCGGCGTCTGCTATTCGGCTGTACATGTAGTAGCGAGGCCAGACCTTACCCTTCCGTAAAGGGAGCATGGAAGGGTGGCGCCGGGTCCGTGTCGCCGCCCTCGGGCACGGTCGCCGAGCACGGTCGCCGGGCACCGCCGTCGGCGGTCCCCACCGGCCCGCCGCGGCCCGGCGCCGCATGATGTTGACGGCGGCACGGGCCGGGTTGGAACGTGCTCCGTGGTACCTCGGCCCGCCACGGTGGTGGCCGGACGGTCCGCTGGGAGCGTGCGCGGTGGACATCGACCAGGCAGTGGACGTGGACCAGGCGGTGGACGTGGACCAGGCGGTGGACCTGGGGCGCGGGCTGGACCTGGGGCCGGCGGGTCCGGACGCGGCGGACGCGGCCGTGAGGAACGCCGACGCGCGGGAACCGGCCGATCTGGCCGGCGTGACCGCGGACGAGATCGAGCGGCGAGTGGCCGAGGCGCTTGCCGGGCTGGACCTGGCCGACCGGATCCGTCTGCTGACCGGCGCCTCGTTCTGGCGGACCCGGCCGGCCCCCGGCATCGGGCTGCGTTCGGTGGTGCTCTCCGACGGACCGGCGGGCGTGCGCGGCGAGCGGGCCGACGAACGCGAGCCGTCGGCCTGCCTGCCCTGCCCGTCGGCGCTCGCCGCGACCTGGGACGAGGCGCTGCTGCGCCGCGTGGGCGGGCTGCTCGCCGCGCAGGCACGCGCGAAGGGCGTCGACGTCGTGCTCGGCCCGACCGTCAACCTGCACCGCAGCCCGCTGGGCGGCCGGCACTTCGAGTGCCTGTCCGAGGACCCGCTGCTGACCGCCCGGATGGCCGGCGCGCTGGTGGCGGGCCTGCAGGCGGGCGGCGTCGCGGCGACGGTGAAGCACTACGTCGCGAACGAGTCCGAGACCGACCGGTTCACCGTCGACGCCCGGGTGGACGAGCGCGCGCTGCGCGAGGTCTACCTGGCGCCGTTCGAAGCGCTGGTGACCGAGCACCGGGCCTGGGCCGTGATGGCCGCGTACAACAGCGTGGGCGGCGTGACCATGACCGAAAACCCGCTGCTGCGCGACCCGCTCCAGGACGAGTGGGGGTTCGACGGGCTGGTGGTCTCGGACTGGATCGCCACTCGTTCGACGGTCCCGTCCGCGCTGGCCGGGTTGGACCTGGTGATGCCCGGCCCGCTCGGCCCCTGGGGCCCCGCCCTGGTCGCCGCCGTCCGGGCGGGGCAGGTTCCGGCCGAGGTCGTCGAGGACAAGGCTCGCCGCCTGTTGCGCCTCGCGGCGAGGGTCGGCGCCCTCAAGGGGCCGTCGGCGTCGGCCCCGCCGGCCGGCGCGGTTCCCGCCGCGCGGGCCGGCGACGCACCTGTGCCCGCCGGGCCGGCCGGCGGCGCCGACGCGGGCAGCGACCCCGCGGGCCCGTACGCGCGCCGCCTGCTGCGCGCGGCGGCCGCGGCCGGGATGGTGCTGCTGCGCAACGAGGACGGGCTGCTCCCGCTCGCCGGCCTGGACGCGTCCCGCGCCGACGCCACCGACAACAACGACGCGACCGACAACATCGGTGCCACCGACGCGGCCGGCGCCACCGGCCGGCCGAGGCGGATCGCGGTGATCGGCCCGAACGCCACGCTGCCCCGCGCGCAGGGCGGTGGGAGCGCGACCGTCTGCCCGCCGCACCTCGTCGGCCCGGCCGACGGGCTGCGCGCCGCGCTCGGCGGCGATGTCGAGGTGGTCACCGCCACCGGGGTGCGCGGCCAGCCCTGGCCCGCGCCCCTGTCGATGGCCGACGCGCGCGACCCACGGACCGGCGAGCCCGGCCTGCGGGTCAGCTACCTCGACGAGCAGGGCCGGCAGTTGCGCGCCGAGCACCGCCTGTCCGCCAGCCTGCTCTACTTCGGCGACCCGGCGCTCGCCGGCGCCGCGCGGATCGAGGTCTCGGCGCTGCTGACCGCGCGGGTCACCGGTCACCACCCGGTCGGCTTCGCCGGTACTGGCGGGTTCGCGCTGTCGGCCCGCGTCGGCGGGGCCGGCGAGGCCCAGACCGCCCTGTTCGACGGCGTGCTCACCCCCGCCGACGGCGACGTCGTCGCCGGCTTCCTGCGCCCGCCGGTCTGGACCGGCGGCCTCGACCTGACCGCTGGCCAGGAGGTGCTGCTGACGTTGCGCCACGACCTGCCGGCGGGGATGCCGTTCGCCGCGTTCGCGCTGCTCGGCGAGGACCCGTGGCTGACGGCTGACGAGGAGCTCGCCGCCGCGGTCGAGCTGGCCGGCTCGGCCGACGTGGCCGTGGTCGTCGTCGGCACGTCCGAGCGGGCGGAGAGCGAGGGTGTCGACCGCGCCGGCCTCGCCCTGCCGGAGGGACAGGACGACCTGGTCCGCCGGGTCGCCGCGGCCAACCCGCGCACGGTCGTGGTGGTCAACGCGGGTGCCCCGGTGCTGCTCCCCTGGCGCGAGGAGGTGCCCGCCGTGCTGCTTTCCTGGTTTCCCGGTCAGGAGTTCGGCGCCGCGCTGGCCGACGTGCTGCTCGGCGGGGCGGAGCCGGGCGGGCGGCTGCCGACCACCTGGCCGGCGCGCGAGGAGGACTGCCCGGTCTGGTCGGTCACCCCGGTCGACGGAGGCCTCGACTACGCCGAGGGCATCCACGTCGGCTACCGAGGCTGGGCCGGCCGTGCCCGCGGGGCCGAGGGGTCCGCCGCCTCCCGGGCCGCGGCTGCCGGGCCCGTGGCCGTTCCGGCCTACCCGTTCGGTCACGGCCTTGGCTACACGACCTGGTCGTACCTGGCGCTCGACGTCCCGGAGACCGTCGTCGCCGGCGAGCCCGCGCTGATTCGGGTCACCGTGCGCAACACCGGCGGGCGCCCAGGACGCGCCGTGGTCCAGGCCTACCTGAGCCGTTCGCGCTCGGCCGTCGACCGCCCCGCCCTGTGGCTGGCCGGCTTCGGCGCGGCCGACGCGGCCCCCGGGGAGGTGGTCACCGTCACGGTCCGGCTCGCGCCGCGTGCCTTCGGGCACTGGCGGCCCGCCGCCGGCGGCCGGCGGGGCGGCTGGGAGACCGAGCCGGGCGCGTTCGAGCTCCGCGTCGGGCCGGCCCTGTCGCGTATACACATCTCCGAGCCCCCGAGTCAGGCAGCCATGGCGGGTGGGGGCGGGGTCGGGTCAAAAAAAGC
>NZ_JADWYU010000160.1 GCF_016786325.1 Frankia nepalensis
GGGGCCCCCCCCCCCCCCCCCCCCCCCCCCCGGCCGGGGCGGCCGGGGCGCCCGGGGCCCGCCCGGCCCCCGCCCCGGGCCTCGCCCACACCGCCGGCGGACCAGCCGACGACCGCCCGACAAGCCGCGCCCGGCGACGCGGAGCCGGTCCCGTCGGCGCCCCGCCATGCCCATGCGGACGGCGCCCGGGGGCGCGTCGGAGCCGGCCGCGGCCGGCTCGCCGCGGGCCGGGGCGAGCTGGCCGGCCCGGCAACGGGGCGGGCGCGCCGTTCCTGGCCCGGCTGGTTGCGTGCCCTGGCCCCGATCCTCGCGGTCGCGGCGCTCCTGCTCGGCGTCCTCGGGATCGGCCTGCGTCAGGAGGCCGACGCCCAGCACACCGCGCGCGCCGCCGCCCTCGCCCAGAACCGTGCCGTCGCGGCCGCCTTCAACGACTCCGCGTCGACGATCCTGGAGCCTGGCCGGCTGGTGCCGCTCGTCTCGGCCGCGCCATGGACCTTCACGAAGCCCGCCGTCGACCAGGAGATCCTGCGCCGCTTCGCCGCCTCGGCCGTCGGGGGGCCGGACACCGACCTGCTGCTGATGTCGCCCACCGGCCAGGTCCTCTCGGCGCTTCCGGCCACGGCGAAGGCGCCCATCGACACGAGCGGCCCGCAGTGGCGAGCGGCCGTGGCGGGCCGGGCCCAGTGGACTCCGGTCATCGCGGACTCCAACGGGACAGAACGGGTGTACGCGCTGGAACCGGTGATCCGGGCCGACGGGACCGCCGCGGTGCTGGTCATCGGCCGCTCGGCGCACCATGGGCTACCAACGGTGATTTTCCAGTCGTTGGCCGCACTGGGCTCCCTGGAGCTGGTGGACCAGAACGGACGCGTCGGTTTCGGCTCTGACGACCGGTTCATCGGCCGCCACGTCGTCGATCCCGCCGTGCTCAGCCGACTCCCCGCGGAAGGGGACGTGACCGCCGTCCACTCGGCCGACCCGGGCCTGATCTCCTTCGCGGTACCGATGGACGGAATTCCCGGCTATTACACGCTCCTCCAACGAAGCCGGCTCGCGGTCTTCGACGATCTCGGCAGCTCACTGCCCGGGCTCGGGCTGCTGCTCGGCATGGTCGCGTTCACGCTGGCCGCCGTGGCCGCCTCCGACGAGCGGCGACGACGCACGGTCCGCCGGGACGTCGACCGCTTCGAGGCGCTCCTGCGCGGCGCGCACGACATCGTCGCCGTCGCCACCCCGGACTGCCGGATCAGCGTCGTCGGCCCCTCGGTGACCCGCCTCCTCGGCCAGCGGCCCACCGACTGGGCCGGCCATGACGTCGCTGACCTGGCCCATCCGGAGGACGCCGCCCGGCTACGGGCCTTCGTCCTGTCCATGGCCGGCAGGCCAGCGCCGGCGAGTTCGGGACCGGACGGCCCGCCCGCCGCCGGCCAGCCGGTCGCGGGCGGCCCGGCCCCCACCGGCGAGGCACCCGGCGCGCCGAAGGCGTCACCCGTGCCGGCGTCGCTGCAGGACGTCCGGATCCGCGCCGCCGACGGCCGGCACCGGTGGTTCGACGTCACCGCGTCCCGGCTGACGGCCGTGACCGGTCCGACGCCCTCCGACGTGCTGCTCACCTGCCATGACATCGGCGAGCGCAAGGTACTCCAGGACGAACTGACCGCCGCGGCCTACCGCGACCCGCTCACCGGCCTGCCCAACCGGGCCGCCTTCGCCCGGTGCCTCGACGAGGCCGCCCAGTGCCTGGCCCGGCGGCACGCCGAGCGGCCAGGCCGCCCAGGCCCCGACGGACCGGGCGGACCGGGCGTGTGCGTCGACGCGGCCACCGGTCCAGGCGCCCCGGAACCGGGCGCCGGATCCTTCGGCGTCCTGTTCGTCGACCTCGACCACTTCAAGCCGATCAACGACACCTACGGCCACGGCACTGGCGACGAGGTCCTCGAGATCGTCGCGCCGCGGCTGGAGGCCGCCGTCCGCGCGGGCGACACCGTCGCGCGGCTCGGCGGTGACGAGTTCGCCATCCTGGTCGCCGACACCGACAAGGACGAGCTGCTCGAGCTCACCGAGCGCGTCCTCGCCACGCTGCGCCAGCCGCTGCGGACCAAGGCGGCCGTCCTGACGGTCAGCGCGACGATCGGAGCCGCGCTCTCCAGCGCCTACCCCGATCCGCTGCGTACCGTCCGCGCCGCGGACCTCGCCATGTACGACGCCAAACGCCGGGGCCGCGGCAGCGTCGTTCTCGCCCGGTCCGACAGGCGCGTCCCCTTCGTCCCCGCGCTGGTACCGCCGTCGGATCGCGACCCACCCGCCTGATCCGGCGACCGCCCGTCGTTACCGGTCAGCCAGCGGGCCCGAACAGGCCGCGCACGTCGCGGCGGGGTACATGGCGGCCGCCGTCGCGCCCAGCCGCCGCGGCGGCGGCCGGCCCTCGCGGATCTGGCTGAGCACCGGCGCGCCGATCTCGTTGACGACGACGCGGGTGCCCTCGCGCTGGCGGACGCGGGTCCAGTTGTCGAGCAGCGTGTACGCGGCGTGGTCGAGGTAGTCGACGGCGAGGTCCAGCTGGACGGGCACGGCGGCGGGCAGCCGGGCGAGCTGGCGCGCCACCCGGGGCAGCGACGGGAACGCCAGCGTTCCCGCGATGACCACCCGCCAGGGCTTGCCGGCCGCGGCGGGCGGGTGGACGTGCACGGAGGCGACGAGCGCGCGGCGCAGGGTCTGCAGCACGGCGACGCCCACCCCCAGGAGGACTCCTTCCAGCAGGTTGAGGATCACGACACCTCCCGTGGTGGCCAGGTAGGTGGCGAGATCACCGTGCCGCGACAGGACGCGGATCCCGGCGAGGTCGACGAGCTTCGCGCCGATCACGACGAGCAGCCCGGCGAGCACCGCGAGCGGGATCTGGCTCAGCAGCGGCGCGAGCAACAGCGCGAACGCGGCCATCCACAGCCCGTGCAGGATGGTCGAGGCCCTGGTCCGCGCGCCGGCCCGGACGTTCGTGGCGCTGCGGACGATCACGCCGGTGACCGGGAGTCCGCCCGCGAGACCGGACACGGTGTTCGCGGCGCCCTGCGCGACCAGTTCCCGGTCCAGGTTCCCGCGCGGGCCGCCGTGCAGGTTGTCGACGGCGACCGCGGACAGCAGCGACTCGACGCTCGCGATCAGCGCGACGGTGAGCACGGCGGTCGCGATGCCCGTCGCCGTGCCGCCGGGCAGCGCGGGCAGGGCGATCGAGCTGAGGATGTCGTGCGGCAGCGCGACCCGGGGCACGTCGAACGGCAGCGACGCGACGGTCACGAGGGCCACCGCCGCGAGCGGGGCCGGAACGGCCGAAAGCGGGCGCGGCAGCCGCGGCCACCCCAGCATCAGGCCGATGGTGGCGAGCCCGAGCACGGCCGCCACCGGGACGTGCACCGTGCCGAACTCACGGCCGAGCTCCACGATGTTGTCGAGCGCCGCCGGCCTCGCGACCCCGCCGAGCACCACGTGGACCTGGCCGACGACGATCGTGATCCCGATGCCCGCGAGCATCCCCTGCACGACGGCCGGGGAGATCGCGAGCACGGCCCGCGCGATCCGGCTGGCCCCCAGCAGGATCTGCAGGACGCCCGCGGCGGCGGTGACGAAGCAGGCGGCCCGCCAGCCAAAGGTGGCCACGACCGTCGCGACGATGGAGGTCAGGCCCGCCGCCGGGCCCGAGACCTGCAGCGGCACGCCCCCCAGCGCGCCCGCCACGACGCCGCCGACCACGGCGGCGATGATCCCGGCCGCGACCGGCGCGCCCGAGGCGACGGCGATGCCCAGCGACAGCGGCAGGGCGACCAGGAACACCACCAGCGACGCCTCGACGTCGAGGCGCCAGCCCGGCCGCGCGGCGCGCCCGTTCGGATGGGTTGGCGCGGACTCGCGCGCGTCGCGCCGGTCGGGCGCGAGGGTCTCGTCGGGCACGTGCGGGGCTCCCGTCGTACGGCCGGCTGCAGACACCATGACAACGAGTGCTCATGTCATTACGTTCCGAAGTTGACCCGCAAACCGCCAGGCCAGCGGCGCGGCGCGCCGGGAGCCCGACCACGACTACCGACGACCGCGGCAGGTTATGTGGCAACATATTGACTGGCTTCTCGCCGTCCGGGAGCGCCGCCCCGGCCCGCGCCGCCCCGGCCGCCGCGCCGGCGCCGGCGGCGGCCGGCGGGTGGACGTCGCGGCAGGCCGACCTCTTCGACGCGCTGTTGCAGATCTTCCTCGCCGAGGGGTTCGCCCACTTCACCCTCGCGGACCTGGCCGCGCGGCTGCGCTGCTCGAAGAGCACCCTCTACGCGCTCGCCCACAGCAAGGAACAGCTGGCGGTCGCCGTCGTCGGCCACTTCTTCCGGGCCGCCGCCGCCCGGATCGAGCGCGACGTCGCCGAGGCCGCCACGGCCAGCCCGGCGAACACGGTCGGCGCCTACCTGCGCGGGGTCGCCCGCGAGCTGCGGCCCGCCTCCCCCGCGTTCCGCCGCGACCTGGCCGCGGCCCCGGCGACACGGGCCGAGTACGAGCGCAACACCCGCATAGCCGCCCGCCGGATCCGCGAGCTGGTCGCCGCCGGGGTCGACGCCGGCCTGTTCCGGGGCGTCGACGCGGCGTTCGTCGGCCAGGCCGCGACGGCGGTGATGACCGCGATCCAGCGCGGCGACATCGGCGCCGCGACCGGCCTGTCCGACGCCGACGCCTACGCCGAGCTCGCCCGGCTGCTCCGCCACGGCCTGGCCGGGGAGTCCACCGGTTCCTGACCCGGCGCCCTCCCGACTCCGCGTCCTCCTGGTTCCGTGTTCCGTGTTCCGCCGGTTCCATGTCCCCCCGATTCGGCGCCCTCCCGACTCCGCGCCCTCCTGATTCGGGGTCCTCCTGAGTCCGTGTCCCCCTCGGCGGGGCCCGGTCCACGCCGCGCAGCCGCTCGCGAGGCCGGCGAGGGTCGAAGGTCCCACCCGGCCCGGTCCGTACCGACCGGCGCGGGTGGGCGAAGCGCGTCCGGGCGGGATGGCCGCTCGCGCGTATCGTCATGATCATGACAGGACCACGGGTTTTCCTCCTCGACGACCACGAGATCGTCCGCCGTGGCATCCGGGAGATGCTCGAGGACACCGGCGAGATCACCGTCGTCGGAGAGGCCGCGTCGGCGGCCGAGGCGCTGCGCCGGATCGACGCCGCCCGGCCAGACGTCGCCGTCCTCGACGCCCGGCTGGAGGACGGCAGCGGCATCGACGTCTGCCGCGAGATCCGCTCGGCCCACCCCGAGATCGGCTGCCTCATCCTGACGTCCTATGACGACGACGACGCGCTGTTCTCGGCGATCATGGCCGGCGCGGCCGGCTACCTGCTCAAGCAGATCAAGGGAACGGACCTGATCGGCGCGATCCGCGCGATCGCCGCGGGCCGCTCGCTGCTCGACCCGGCCGTCACCCAGCGGGTGCTGGCCCGGCTGCGCGAGGGCCCGGCCGAGGACCGCCGGCTGGCCATGCTCGGCGAACGCGAGCGCGAGGTGCTGCGGCTCATCGCCGAGGGCCTGACAAACCGGCAGATCGCGAGCCGGATCTGCCTGTCGGAGAAGACCATCAAGAACTACGTCTCGGCCATCCTCGACAAGCTGGAGCTCACCAGCCGCACCCAGGCCGCGGTCTTCGCGACCAGGCTGTCCGCCGCGAGCAGCCACTGACCAGCGCCCGAAGGTGCCAGGACGACCCAGTGGCGGTTCCCGGCGCCGCGACGCGGGGCAGGTATCCGTGATGCGCCCTCGCGCCGCGCCGGCCACCGCCCGTCCCCCGGGGCCGGTGGCGCCCGGTGAGCGGGATACCCGAGAGAGGTGGACCCTGGACGCGGTGCCGCCCGGCGAGACGGTCGAGACGCACAGCGCCACGCTGACCTTCGCCGGCGACCGGGTCTACAAGGCCAAGAAGCCTCTCGACCTCGGGTTTCTCGACTACCGGACCCGCGAGGCGCGGCTCGCCGCCTGCGAGGCCGAGGTGGCCCTCAACCGCCGCCTCGCGCCCGACGTCTACCTGGGCGTCGCCGACCTGCGCGACGCGACCGGACAGGTCGTCGACCACCTGGTCGTGATGCGCCGGATGCCGCCGCACCGCCGGCTGTCGACCCTGGTCCGGCGGGGCCAGCCGGTCACCGAGCAGCTGCGCGCGATCGCCCGGCGGCTCGCCGTCTTCCACGCCGCCTGCGAGACGTCGCCGGCGATCGCCGCCGCCGGCGGCCCCGAGACGCTCGCGGGGCTGTGGCGCGAGGGGGTCGACGGCGTGGCGCCGTTTCGCGACGGGCTCCTGGACGGCGCGGTCGTCGCCGAGATCGACCGGCTGTCCGCCCGCTACCTGGCCGGGCGGGCCCCGCTGCTCGCGGCCCGGATACAGGCCGGCCGGATCCGCGACGGGCACGGCGACCTGCTCGCCGACGACATCTTCTGCCTCGACGACGGCCCGCGCATCCTCGACTGCCTCGAGTTCGACCAGCGGCTGCGGGTCGGCGACGTGCTCGGGGACGTCGCCTTCCTGGCGATGGACCTGGAACGCCTCGGCGCCCGCGAGGAGGCCGAGGCGTTCCTCCGCTGGTACCGGGAGTTCTCCGCCGAGACCCACCCACAGTCGTTGGAGCACCTCTACATCGCCTACCGGGCGTTCGTGCGCGCCAAGGTCAGCTGCCTGCGGTCCGCGCAGGGAGACGGTGACGCCGCCGACCTCGCCCGCCGGCTGGCCGCCCTCACCCTCGATCACCTGCGCCGCGGCCGGGTGCGCCTGGTGCTCGTCGGCGGCCTGCCGGGCACCGGGAAGAGCACGCTCGCCAGCTATCTGGCCGGCGCCCAGGACGGCTGGACGCTGCTGCGCTCCGACGTCGTGCGCAAGGAGCTCGCCGGGCTGCCGACCGGCGCCCCGGCCCCGCCCGAGCACCAGGTGGGCATCGACGCCGGGATCTACGCCCCGGCGGCGACGGAGGCGGCCTACGCCGAGTTGCTGCGCCGCGCCGGGCACGCGCTGGCGCATGGGGACAGTGTGCTGCTCGACGCCTCCTGGTCGACCGCGCCCGCCCGGGCGGCGGCCGCGCGGCTGGCGACGGCGGCGCACGCGGACCTGGTCGAGCTGCGCTGCGTGACGGCGCCCGAGGTCGCGGCCGCCCGGATCGCCCGGCGCGCGGCGGCCGGCACCGACGCCTCGGACGCCACGATGGCGGTACATACCGCCATGGCGGCCCGGGCCGACCCGTGGCCGACGGCGACCGTGATCCACACTGCCGTCCCGCTCACCGAGAGCGCCGCGGCCGCGCGCCGCCGGCTGCGCTGAGCCGGCCGCCGCTCCCGTGAAGCCGCCCAGGCGCCTTGTCGGACGGGTCACGACTGGCGCGCATGCGCCGCCTTGGAACCGGCGCAGTCGGCTAGCGTGCGAAGGCATGGAGCCCGAGCCGTCCGTCGAGCATCCGCCGGGTGCTCCCAGCGGGTGGCGGCCGCCACCCGCGCGGACGGCGCCGCCGCCACCCGCCGACGGGCCACCCGCCGACGGGCCACCGGCTCGTCCCGGGCCGCCGGTCGCCGACCAGCAGCCGGTGACCGTTCCTGAGCCCGCGGCCGTCCCAAGGACCACGGCCATCCCGAAGAGCACGACGATCCCGGAACCCGTGGGCGTCCCGGCGACGCCGTCGCCCCGGGAGCCCGTCGAGCCGGCCGAGACCGCCGGCGCGGTCGGTCCGGGCGCGACCGTCCCCACCGACGGCCCGCCCAGGGAGCCCGAGACGACCGGGTTCGCCCGCCTGGAGCTCGACGAGCTGCTGACCCAGCTGGTGACCCAGCTCGTCGGTCAGCAGCCCGACGCCGCGACGACGCGCAACCTGACGCGGATGGTCGAGCGGGCACAGGACGTGATGGCGACCGAGGGCCGGCTGCGCGGCCTGCTCCGCGCGACCAGGACCGTCGCCTCCGATCTCAGCCTCGACGTCGTGCTCCGCAGGATCGTCGAGGCGGCCTGCGAGCTGGTCGACGCCCGCTACGGCGCCCTCGGCGTCACGGCACACGGCGGCGACGGCCTGGAGCAGTTCATCCACGTCGGCATCGATCCGGGGCTGGTCGCCAGGATCGGGCACCTGCCCCGCGGCGAGGGCGTGCTCGGCGCGCTGATCACCGATCCGGTGCCGGTGCGCCTGGCGGACATCTCCGCGCATCCACACGCCGTCGGCTTCCCGCCAGGTCACCCGACGATGCGCACCTTCCTCGGGGTGCCGATCCGGGTGCGCGGCGAGGTGTTCGGCAACCTGTACCTGACCGAGAAGCGCGGGGGGCGGGCGTTCACCGCCGAGGACGAGGAGCTGGTGCAGTCGCTCGCGGCCAGCGCCGCGGTCGCGATCGACAACGCCCGGCTGTTCGGCCAGGCGCAGCACCGGGAGCAGTGGCTGCAGGCGTCGGCCGACATCACCCGCCACCTGCTCGGCGACGGGGAGCGCCCGCTCGAGCTGATCGTGCGGCGTGCCCGCGAGGTGGCCAGGGCCGACACGGCGGCGCTCGCGCTCGACACCGACAGCCCCGGGCACCTGCGTCTGGACATCACCGCCGGCGAGGGGGCGGCGCGCCTCGCCGGCGGGCTGCTCGCGGTCGACGGGTCGCTCGCGGGCCGGGCCATGCGGGAGGGCGCGCCGCTGTTCGCCGCGCAGCCGCCGGCGGAGATCGCCGAGCTGCTGGCCGGCGAGCCGGAGCTCGGCCAGGTGATGGTCGTGCCACTGGTCGCCTCGCGGCGGACGTCGGGGGCGGTCATCCTCGGCCGCCGCCGCGGCGCCGAGCCGTTCACCGACGCCGATCTGGGGATGGCGGCCGCGTTCGCGGGCCATGTCGTGATCGCGCTGCAGCTGGCCGAGTCCCGGGCCGCGCAGAGCAGGCTGACGGTGCTGGAGGACCGGGACCGGATCGCCCGCGACCTGCACGACCACGTCATGCAGCGGCTGTTCGCCGTGGCGCTCGGCCTCAAGGGGCTGGCCGAGGCCGAGCAGGCCCCGAACCGGGCGCGGCGGCTGTCGACCTACGTCGACGACCTGGACGCGACGATCCGGGACATCCGCCAGACGATCTTCGAGCTTCGCGGCCGGTCGGCGGCGGGCGGCAACGGCCTGCGGCTCGCGCTGCGCGGCGTCGTCGACGAGACGACCCGCGCGTTCGGCTTCGAGCCGCGCCTGCGCCTCGACGGCCCGCTGGACAGCGCGGTCGACCCGGCGGTCGCCGACCACCTGCTCGCCGTCGTGCGCGAGAGCCTGTCCAACGCGGCCCGGCATGCCCGCTGCCGCGGCGCGTCGGTGACGGTGACGACCGCGGAGGGCCGGGTCCGTGCCGAGATCGTCGACGACGGGATCGGTTTCGGGGCGCCCTCCCGGCGCAGTGGCCTGGCGAACATGCGCAGCCGCGCGGAGGAGCTGGGCGGCTCCTTCGAGATCGGCCCAGGGCCGGGGCGGATCGGCACCCGGGTCATCTGGACGGCGCCCTGCGCGCCGGGCTCCCCCGCCGGCCCGGCGCGGTAGCGCCGGCCCGCGCCGCCGGTGTCACCGCGGGCGCCGCCACCGCCCCACGCGTGCCGCCAGCGGCGCCGGTCTCAGCGGCGGCGGTGCGAGTGGTGTCGGTGCCAGCGGTGCCAGCGGTGTCGACGGCGCCGGTCGGCCGGGAGAACGCCGGTCTCGCGTATACCTGGCCGGGCCAGCCGCCGTCCGCGCAATTACGCGGACGGCTGGCGACGGCCGAGTGATCCGCCCAGAAAGCACCTTCTTCGCCCGTTTCGGGATTCTCGCCCCGCGGTGGAGACAGCCCGCTCCGGCGGGTCGAGCCCGGCCGGTCGAGCGATCCCGCCGCGGCGCCGGCGACTTCGCCGCCACCGGCGAGGAAACACCGAGCCCACAGCGTGTCGCGACCTGACCCATTGGGATGTTTTGCGATCGCACCGCTACCGTATTCTCTTCCAGAAGGGTGCTGCTACGGCAGGATGGACACCATGACGACGGATTTCACGCGATGACTAACGAGATCGCGGCATCCGCGAACACCGTCATCTTACTGACCTATCTGGCGATCTCCCTGGCGATCGCCCGTGGCCTGCGCGAGTCCCGGCAGTGGCGCAACAACAAGCTCGGCACGGCCACCTCGGCCATCTTCCTGACCTGCGCGATCGGGCACGGCCTGCACGCGCTGGCGTCCTTCGTCGGCGGCTGGGCGCACCGGCACGACGGCACGATGAGCAACCTCGCGGTCGCCACCATGCTCTGGGACGTGCTCACCGCGATCGTCGGCATCTGGTACTGGTCGCTGCGCGGCCGGTTCCCCGCGCTCGTCCGCGGCGCCGCCGTTTTCGAGGACCTGCGGCTGCGGCAGGCGGCCGACCGGCGGCTGCGGATGTCCGAGCAGCGCTACCGCGGGATCGTCGAGACGACCAGCGAGGGCGTCGTCCTCATCGCCACGGACGGCACCGTCGAGTACAGCAACGCCCAGTTCGCCGCCCTCGTCGGCCGCACGCCGCGAGAGATCCGCGGCATCGCCTTCGCCGAACTCGTCCAGGAAAGGGACCGGGAGCGGGTCCTCGGCGCGCTCGCCGCCGTCCGCGGCCGCGGCACCCAGCGGATCGAGGTCGAGCTCGCCCGCTCCAGCCCCCAGCCGGGCCTCGCGGGCAGCCACATCGTGCACGCCCAGATCGCGCTCACCGCCCGCGCCGACGGCGACCCCCTCCCGGAGTCGGCCGGGTCGCCCGGCGCCCACCGCGCCGCCCACGCGCGCGGCGAGCGCCCGCGGGCCACCGAGCCCGCGCCGGGCGGGGCGATGGCGATGGTCGCCGACGTCACCGAGCGGCGCAACGTCGAGGCCCAGCTGCGCCAGGCCCAGCGTCTCGACGCCATCGGCCAGCTCGCCGGTGGCGTCGCGCACGACTTCAACAACCTGCTGACGGTGATCGACGGCTACGCGGCGATCCTGCTGACCGACCTGGACGGCCCGGCCCGCCAGGACGTGACCGCGATCCGGGACGCGACGGCGCGCGCCTCGGCGCTCACCCGACAGCTGCTGGCGTTCTCCCGCACCCAGGCGATCAAGCCGCAGGCGGTCGACGTCAACGACCTCGTCGTCGGCATCGAGGAGATGCTGCGCCGGCTGATCCGCGAGGACATCCAGATCGTCGTGCGGGCCGATGCCGAGCGGGCGGTCGTGTGGGCCGACCGCGGCCAGCTCGAGCAGGTACTGATCAACCTGGCGGTCAACAGCCGGGACGCGATGCCCGACGGCGGCCAGCTCACGATCAGCACGGCGCGCACGACGCTGGGGCCGGCCACCGGGGGCACCCCCGAATACCGCGAGCACGTGTTGCTCACCGTCTCCGACACCGGCTGCGGAATCCCGGAGCACGTCCGCGGAATGATCTTCGAGCCGTTCTTCACGACCAAGGAGCCCGGGCAGGGCACCGGTCTTGGCCTGTCGACCGTCTACGGCATCGTGCGCCAGGCCGGCGGGCAGGTGCTCGTCGACTCCACCCCCGGGTTCGGCACCGACGTGCGGGTCTACCTGCCGGCGACGTCCTCGCGGCCGGGCCCGGCCGACGAGGGCCGCGACACCGGCCAGCTCGCCGGGGGCCGCGGCACGATCCTGCTGGTCGAGGACGACTGCGAGGTGCGCCGGCTGACCGAGCGCATCCTGCTGACGGCCGGCTACGACGTGCTCACCGCCCACGACGGCCGGCGCGCGCTCGACCTCGCCGCGGGCGCGGGCACGCTCGACCTGCTCATCACCGACGTGGTGATGCCGCGGATGAACGGCAGCCAGCTGGCCGACCGGCTGCGGGCCACCCGTCCCGGGCTGCCGGTGCTGTACCTGTCGGCCTACAACCGCGGCATGATCAACCCGACGCTCGGCGCGTTCCCCGGGATCGACTACCTGGAGAAGCCGTACTCGCCGACGCTGCTGACCGAGAAGGTCAGCGAGCTGCTCGCCACCGCCAGGGCCTCCCGCCGGGACCGGGAGACTCCCCGGCCGCGCACGCTTCCCTTCCCCAACGGCGAGGTCCCGCGAGGCGCCCGCCACCCGAACGGGGGTGGTGGCGGACCCGAGGCGGTCCGGCCGCAGGGCTCGGTCGCCCCGGGCGTCATCACGGGCACTACGGTCAAGGCGGACACATCGCCCTTCCACTGATGACGGAGAGCCATGATCGGGAAGCTGCAGACGGTGGTCCTTGACTGCCGGGACCCCCTAGCCCTGGCCCAGTTCTACGGCGAGCTGCTCGGCCTTCCGGTCACGAGCGTCGAGCCGGACTGGGTGACCCTCGGGGACGCGGGCACCAGCCGGGTCGACTTCCAGCTGGCTCCCGACCACGTGCCGCCGAGCTGGCCGGACCCGGCGCGCCCGCAGCAGTTCCACCTGGACATCGAGGTCGAGGACCTCGACGAGGCCGAGCGGGCGGTGCTCGCGCTCGGCGCCAGGCACCTGTCGAGCGAGCAGGCCCCGGACAGCTTCCGGGTGTACGCCGACCCGGCGGGTCACCCGTTCTGCCTCGTCCTGCCCGGCTGACCGCGCCGTCCCCGGGGGTGCGCCCCGAGTCCGGCCGAGTCGGGCCGCTGATTCTCGTGCTCGGCCTGCTGACCGCGTTCTCGCCGCTTGCCATCGACATGTACATTCCCGGCTTTCCAGAGCTCGGGACGACGCTGCACGCGAGCGACTCCGCGGTGCAGCTCTCGATGACGACCTTCCTCGCCGGAATCGTGCTCGGCCAGCTGTTCATCGGGCCGATCAGCGACAGTCTGGGCCGGCGCCGGCTGCTCCTCGGCGGGACGGGGCTGGTCACCGTCCTCTCGCTGGTCTGCGCGGCCGCGCCGAACATCGAGACGCTCGTCGCCGCCCGGTTCCTGCAGGGTGTCGCCGCCGCGGCCGGCATGGTACTCGCCCGCGCGGTGGTCACCGACCGGTTCCACGGCCCGGACCTGCCGCGGTACTTCGCGCTGCTGGCGATGATCCTCGGCGTCGCGCCGATCGTCGCTCCGCTGCTGGGCAGCCTCGTCCTGTCGGTGTCCAGCTGGCGGGCGGTGTTCGTCGTGCTTGCCGTCATCGGCGCGGCGCTGACCGCCACCGTCGCCCTCGCGGTGCCGGAGTCCCTGCCGGCGAAGCGGCGGCACACGGGCGGGCTGGGTGGCACCTTCGCCGCGATGGGCCGCTTGCTCACCCGGCGCGCGTTCGTCGGCTACCTGCTCACCGGCGCGTTCATGGCCGGCGCCCTGTTCACCTACATCTCCGGCTCGAGCTTCGTCTTCGTGCGGATCTTCGACACGTCGACCGCGACGTACAGCCTGGTGTTCGCGACCAACGCCGCCGCGATGCTGGCGGCCAACACCCTGTTCGGCCGGCTTTCCCGCCGTCATCGGCTCAACACACTGCTCGCCGTCGCCGTGGCCGTCGCGGTCGCGGGCGCTGCCCTGCAGGGCCTGCTGCTACTCACCGTCGGCGCGACCATGGCCGGAACCTGGGTATGCTTGATCATCATCCTGGCGGGTGCCGGCATGAGCTTCCCGGCGACCATGACGCTCAACCAGTCGCTCGGCCGGGACAACGCCGGCGCGGCTGCCGCGCTCCAGGGCTCCGGCCAGTTCGCGGCCGGCGCGATCGGCGCACCGCTCGTCGGCGTGTTCGGCTCGACCAGCGTCACCCCGATGGCCGTCATCATGCTCGTCTCGCTGGTATGCGCCGCGCTCGCACTGCTCACGCTGGCCCGCCCCTGGCTTGGCGCGGGCGAGCTGCGTCTGGCCGCCAGCCAGCTCCCGGCGCCAGCCGGCTCCGGCCAGATCGCCGGCCAGGCCGGATAGGGAGTCAGGCCAGGTAGGACACCCGGCCGGGTGGCGCCACCGCGACCGCGGCGCCTTCGGAGGCGGACCGGCCCGGAGCGGCCCAGGCACGTCCAGGCGCGGCCGAGATCCGGCCAGCCCCGGGATCCGGCCCGCCCCGGATGGCGCACGGACAAAGGCCGGCGGCATCGCCGCCGGCCTTTGCCGTCGAGACGCGGCCCCCTGAGCACCGCGTCTGGATCCTCCGCGCGTCCGCGCGGTCGTTCAGCGCAACATCCCCGTTGCGCCAGACACCCCGTTCAGCAGAACACCCCGAGCCGGGGCGGCAGCGCGAGCGGCCGCTCGGCGGGGGCACCGCTGGCCCCGGGCCGGCCCGGCCCCCTCTGGGCAACCACCCACTCCGGGACGTCCGCCTCACCGCCGGCCGCGCCGTGGTCTGCGTCGACCGAGCTGGTCAGGCCACGAAGCATCCCGCCGACCCTGGAAAGGGACGGAAACGAGCGCGTCATTGAGCTCACCTGTTTCTCTGGCTGCTCCGGGGCCTGCCGGCGCGGTCTGTTCCTTGCGGCCGCGCCCTCGTTGGCGCGACATCGCCATGAAAGCCCGGCCGGCCCCGCCGCGTCCCACATTCGACATGCACCGGACATACCCCGCGCATAGCCGACAGAATTCCGGACGCGCGGCCGACAGATTTCCCGGTGCGCGGCCCGCGGCTGTCGGCCGCGCGACGCGCGAACCGGCGCCGCGCCGGTCGTCGCCCATGCCGCCGGCGAGGGCGCCCCACGGGCCACCCGGCATGATCGCGACCGTCCGCCCGCCGACGGTCTCGCACGTGGCCAGCGGGGCGACAGGTGTGCCACGTGGCGCGCGGCGGTCCGGCGCGTCGTGGCACCTAACGTCGGGACCTGGGCATACCGCCCGGGAAGACGCCAACGCCGCCGACGCGGCGGCGGGGCGCCGACGAAGGTGAGGGCACGTGACCTTGTCTCTGGCCGACGCCCGAAGGGTGATCGCGGCGGGTGAGCGGCGGGCACACCAGCTCGGCCAGCCCATGAACATCGCCGTTGTCGACGAAGGCGGGAACCTGATCTCGCATGTACGGATGGACGGCGCCTGGGTGGGCAGCGTCGACGTCTCCATCGACAAGGCCGTCACCGCGCGGGCGGCCGGCGCCCGCTCCGCGGCCGCGCGCGTCCTCGACCTGGCCGCCGCCGGCGCGCACACGGAGTCCCTGAACGGCGCCGGGCACCTGCACGACCACGGGGGCCACGGCAACGGGGGGCACGGCAACAGAAGCCACGGCCACGCGGACGACGAGTACGTGGGCCACGCCTACGGCCAGGGCGACGACCACCACCGGTACTACGCCGACGGGTACGCGGACGGATACGTCGACGACGCCCCGATGCCGGCCGGTGGCGTGCCGCTGCGCCGCGCCGGCTGGGTCGTCGGCGCGGTCGGCGTCAGCGGCGGCTCCCCCGGCCAGGACCAGGCCGTCGCCGACGCCGCGGTGGCGGCCTACTGACCGGCCCGGATATCACGCCGGCGAGGCCGGCCGCGCTACGGCGTGAAGCGGCCCGCGGCTTCGACTACTGACAGAAAGCCGACGGAAGGAAGCCGGCCGCGGGACACGTGTTCCGTGTCCCGCGGCCGGCTTCCGCGTGCGCGCGACGCGCGGTGAAAGGAATCGCCCGGTCGTCAGAAGAACCCGCCGAGGCGGGGCGGCAGCGTCGACGGCCAGGTGTTGAGCCCGCCCTCGGAGGGCAGCGGGCCGCGCGCCCGGCGGCGCGGCGCCGGCTCGTCGACGGGAGCCTGCGGCCCTCGGATCACCTTCGGTCCGGATGGCTGGGCCCGCGCCTCGTCCGGCTTGGCCGAGGACGCGCCGGCAGGACGGATGACACGCGTCCGGCCGGTCTGTTTCCGTTCCGAGCCGGGATGGGAACCGCCCACGTCCGTGTCGGCGACGTGGTCGCGGGAGCCGCCGCCGGGCATCGGGGTGTGACGCGTGACACCGGCGCGGTTCTTGGAGAGGAAGGTGCGCATTGCGGCGCTCTCCTGTCTTTCGGTGGGGCTGGCGGTTGACCCTGATTTCCTATCCCGGCCCGGATGATTCGTCGACCGATTATTCGGCCGCCCAGCCCTCCGATCGGAAAATCACTTGCGAGCCGCGCGCGGTTCGATTATGGAGCCGACGCCATGGGCGCCATTCCAGGCCGCGGGACCCGCCAGATCGATATGACCGTATGCGGGAGACCTTCCCCAGACCTTCCGCGCCGGTGTCAGGAAGCCGCCACCGTGTTCAAACGGCCCCGCGGATCACCGGGGCACGCTCCTGGCCACCAGACGCGCTCCCGGCGGTCGCCGCATGGCTCGTGGCGCCGCCGAGGCCCGCCTCGGTGTCCGCGCAGCGGGCCGCGTCGAGGGGATGGCCGACGTCCTCGAACAGCCGCGCCGCCAGGGTCAGCCGGGCGCGCGCCTCGGCCGGGTCGCCCTCCCCCAGGGCGAGGTGCGCCTCGGCCTCGTGCATCGCCGCCTGCCAGGCGGTGCCGTCCCACAGCGCCATCGCCTCGGAGGCGCGCGCGAGGTGGCGGCGCGCGCGGCCGAGGTCGCCGGCGTCCGCGGACGCGAGCGCCGCGGGGACAGCGAACATGATGTCGCAGAACGGGCAGGCGTCCTCGGCGCCGAGCGTCGCCTCGGCCCGCTCAACCGCGGCGAGGGCCGCCTCCGCGTCCGCCGCCGCGGCGACCATCGTGCCGTGGATCCGCTGGACCAGGTGGCGGGCGAACGGCGACCAGCGGGCGAGCCCCAGCGCCCGCCTCAGCAGCCGGCTCGCGCCGGCCCGGTCGCCGAGGGCCAGCCTCGTCTGCGCGAGGCGCTGCAGCGCGTGCGCGCCGCCCCCGGTCGACTCGACGTCACGGTGCAGGTCGACGGCCAGAACGAGGTGGCGCTCCGCCCGGTCGAGGTCGCCGGCCAGCAGGTACGCCTCGCCGGCCAGCGTCTCCGCGAACGCCACCGCGCGGGTCGCGCCGGCCTGGCGGCCCTTGTCCCGGAACTGGTCGGCGAGGCCGATCACCTCGTCGTAGGGCACCGGCCCGTACAGCATGTACTCGGCGACGCACAGGTGGGAGTCGAACACGGTCGTCGCGAGCGCGGAGCTGCGCTGGGTGCGGCGCAGCTCGGTCTCCAACCGGATGAACCACTCGCCCCGCACGTGCGCGACCATGCCCTGCAGGGCGAGCAGGTCGAGCAGGCGCCAGTCCGTCTCCCCCGCGACCACCCGGCGGCGCCCCTCGGCCGCCACGGCGGCCGCTCCGTCGAGGTCGCCCCGGAAGAAGGCGAGGATCCCCCGGGCCATCATGATCGCCGAGTCGGCGGCATCTCCCGCCGGTTCGAGCCCGTCGAGGACGGCGGCCGCCGCGTCGAGCTCACCGGCCTCGGCGTGGATGCGGCCCAGCTTCGCGCGCAACGTGCGCAGCCGCGCCGAATACCCAGCCGCCCTGGCGGTGGCCGGCACCTCGGCTCCGGCGTCCGTGCCCGCGTCCGACGCACCGTCCCCGTCCGAACCCTCGTCCCCGTCGGAGCCCTCGTCCGCGCCCGAGCCCTCGTCCGCGTCGATCGGCGCGGGCGGCACGGCGGACGCCGCGGCGATCGCCGTTCGAAAGGCGTCCGGCGCGCGCGGGTCGGCGAGCGCGACGAGCAGGTCGGCGCGCAGTTCCAGCAGCCGCGCCCGGTCGTCGCTCCACGCCGTCCCCGTCACCGCGTCGACGAGGGCCAGCGCGTCGGCGTAGGCGCCGATCGCCGCCTCCGTCTCGGCGGCTCTCAGCACATAGGGAACGGCGCGGGCGCGCTCACCCGCCTGGAGGAGGTGATGGGCGACCCGGGCCGGCGAGGAGCCGAGCGCCGCCAGCCGCTCCGCCACCTCGCGGTGCGCGACCCGCCGACGGTGCGGCGCGAGCTCCGCGAGCAACGCGTCGCGGACGAGCCGGTGCTGGAACCGGAAGCCGGACTCGGTCCGTTCCACCACGCCCAGCTCCAGCAACTCGTCCAGCAGCGCGAAGGCCTCACGCTCCGGACGGGCCGACAACGCGACCAGCTCGTCCGTGCCGAACGTCGACCCGGCGACGGCGAGCAGGCACACCAGCTCGCGGGTCGCGGGCCCGAGCCGGGCGACCACGATCGCTCCGGCGGTGAACGCGGCGGCGGAGTCGTCACCGGCGCGCCGGGCGAGCTCCAGCACGGCGAACGGCAGGCCACGCGAGAGCTCCCAGATCCGGCGCGTCGTCTCCCGCTGGTCCGCCGCCGCTTCGCGGGCCGCCGCCGGGAGGTGGCGGGCGACGAGCGCGTCGGTCGCGGCATGGTCGAGCGGGCCGAGGTCGACGGCGACGGCCGCGCCGCGCATCAGCAGGCTCGCCCGCATCTCGGCCAGCAGCCGCGGCCGGGCCGCGAAGTCGCCGACGGCGCCGGCCGCCGGCAGCGAGCGGTGCGCGAGCGCCAGCACCGCCGGCTGCCCCACCGAGGAGCGGACCAGGTAGTGCAGCAGCCGCAGGCTCGCGTCGTCGGCCTCGTGCAGGTCGTCCACGAGCAACAGCGCACCGGCGGGGGCGCTCTCGCCCGCGGCGCGCAGCAGTTCGGCGGCGGCGACGAAGAGCCGCTGGTGGCCGCCGGCGCCGGACCAGTCGAGGTCACGCCCGGACATGGCCCGTTCGAGCTCCGGTCGGTACCGGGCGTCGAGCCCGGCGAGCAGGCCCGGCTGGCGCCGGCACATGTCGGCCAGCGCCTCGAGGACCGGGGCGTACGGCCACTCGCCCTCGACCGCCGCGGACGTCCCCCGCCCGACCAGCCAGCCGGCGGCGGCCGCGCGGCGCGCGACCTCGCCCAGCAGCGCGGACTTGCCGACACCCGCCACTCCGGCGACCAGCACCGCGCCGGGCTGCCCCGTCAACGCCGTCGGGCCGGGGACGTGTCCGCCGGGGCCCTTGGCCTCGCCCCCGGAGCGCGGGCCGTCCCCGGTCGCCGCCCGGCTTCCCGCGAGCACCCGCTCGACCAGGCGCAGCTCCGCGTCCCGGCCGACCAGCGCGCCCGCCGCCGGCGAGGCGGACGGATGCGCCCGCCACGGCAGCTCGGCGATCACCGCCTCGCGCAGCGCGACCGCCTCGGCGCCCGGCCCGACGCCGAGCTCGCGGCGCAGCGCCCGGTCCATCCGCTCGAACTGGCGCAGCGCGACGTGCCGTTCACCACCCGCCGCGTGGCGGCGCATCAGCGCCAGGTGCGCCTCCTCGTCCGCCGGGTCCTGGGCGAGCAGCGCCTCCCAGCGCCCGGCCGCGCGCAGCACCCGCAGGTACAACAGGCGCAACCGCTCCCTGTCCTCGGCCGTCCACGGCTCGTACAGGTCGTCGGGCAGCAGCGGGCCGGGATAGGCGTCCGCGGCCTGGGACACGGCCGCCGCGTCGGCGGCCTCAGGCCGGCCGCCGGGCGAACCCTGGTCGGCCAGCGCCCGCTCGGCGAGGTCCTGGAAGACCAGGGCGTCGACGACGACCTCGCGGTCGGGGCACAGCGCGACGACGTCGCCGCGCAGCATGATGCCATCGGCGCCGCCGAGCGCGCGCCGGGCGAAATGCGCCGCCTTGTGGAGCCGGGGCGCCGCCTCGTCGACCGGCACGCCCGGCCACAGCGCGTCGAGCACCCGCTCCCGATGCAGCCGCCGGCCCGGCGCCAGCGCCAGCAGCTTCACCAGGGCCGCCGCGTGCCGGCGCCGCCAGGCCTCCGGTGGGACCGGTGTCATCCGCGCGCGTGCCGCCCCGGCCGGCGCCTGCTCGGCCGTGTCCGTGGCCGTGGCCGTGGCCGTGGCCGTGGCCGTGGCGACGAGACGCAGGCCGGGCACCTGCGCGCGCAGGAAGACGTCGAAGCCGCCGAGCACCTGGATCCGTACCTCGGGCTTCGCCGGCTTGTCGCGCACGCCCGCCATATCATGCGCCATTACGGGACGAGCCCAGCCTCAGACATGGGAGCAATTCTGCGGTCACGCCCCGACGCGCCGGCCCCGTTGGAGGCGACGAGATCAGTCGCCTGCCCGACAGCGCTCACACGTCCCGCGCCCACCGCCGCGCGCCCCGCCGGTGGTGCGGCCGCTCCACGCCCCGGCGGCTCAGGCGCCGGCGCCCCTGGCCCGACGGCGCAGCACCCACATGGCCCCGCCGGCGCAGGCGACGGCGAACAGGGCGAGCGTCACCACACCGCGCACCGCCGCCCCGGCGCCGCCGTCGAACGTGTCGCCGTAGCCGGCCATCGCCGGCACCGTCGCGACATAGCCATCCAGGCCGATCACCTGGCCGAGTGCCTCGAAGGCGTAGCGGGTCGCCATCACCGCGCCGACGAGCCGGCCGGGTGGCGACATCTGGTCGATCGGCACGATGGCCCCCGCGAAAAGCACCTGCGGGAAGCAGAGCATCGGCAGCGCCAGCGCGGCCTGCGCCGTGTCCGACACCGCGGCCGAGGCGAGCAGCCCGAGGGCGAGCGCGGCCACTGCCTCGATCATCAGCACCCCGAACAGGCCCAGGTAGACACCGACGCCCGCGCCGGGCAGCCGACCGGTGACCCGCAGCACGCCGAGGAGCACCGCGCCGACCGCGGCGAGCACCGGCACCAGGGCCGCGATCTTCGCGGCCACGTAGACGCCCGCGCCGAGACCGGCGAACCGCTCCCGGCGGAACACCTCGACCTCGCCGACGATCTGCGGCAGACCGTAGGTCAGGCCGAAGAAGAAGCCGGCGAACGCGATCCAGAACATCGTCGGGGCGGGGCCGAGGTCGGCCGGGTCGTCGGGCGCGAACGCGCCGGGCTGAAACAGCGTCGCCATCATCACCGTGACCAGCAGCGGCGAGCCGACCAGCACGGCGGCGGTGAGCCGGCTTCTGGTCATCACCTCGACGTTGCGCCGGGTCAGCAGCCACCAGGTCCGCCACGCCCCGGCCCCGCCGCGCCGCGCTGGCCGCGTGTCTGCCTCGAGGAAGCGCTCGCGCGCCGCCGGGCCGCCCGCGCCGCGGGGCCTGGGCACCGCGGCGGAGGAGGGCGCGGCGGAGGAGGGCGGCGCGGCGGGGGTGGGCGGCGCCGCCGCGCGGGCGAACCGGGACGCGAAGGCCTCCGGGTCGGCGGCGAGCCGGACGTAGACGTCGACGAGGTCGCGGGCACCGAAGTGCGCGGGTGCCTCGGCCGGCGGGCCGTCGAACGCGAGGCGCCCACCCCGGGCGAGCAGCACCACCCGGTCGCAGCCCGCGAGCACCGCCGGGTCGTGGGTCGTCAGCACCACCGTCGCGCCGGCGGACGCGATCCGCCGCAGGATGCCGAGCACCTCGATGGTCGTCGCCGGGTCCAGCCCGGACGTCGGCTCGTCCAGGAACAGCAGGCGCGGGCGGGCGAGCAGTTCGACGGCGATGCTCGCGCGCTTGCGCTGCCCGCCGGACAGCGCGCGCACCGGCACGTCCGCGCAGTCGGCGAGGTCGAGGTCACGCAGCACCTGTTCCACGGCGGCGTCCGCGGCCGCGGCCGAGGTCGCCGCCGGCAGCCGCAGGCGGGCCGCGTAGCGCAGCGTGCGCCGGGGCGGCAGCTCCGGATGGATGATGTCGTCCTGCGGCACATAGCCGACGCCCGCGCCCACGGCGGACCCCGGCGGGGCGCCGTCGTGGCGTACCGTGCCGGCGGCCGGGGCGCGCAGGCCGGCGAGCGTGACCAGCAGCGTGGTCTTGCCCGCGCCGCTGCCGCCCGCGACCGCGACCAGTTCGCCCGCGCCGATGGACAGCGACACGTCGGTCAGCGTCTCCTGCCGCCCGGAGCGCTGGCCCACCCCCACCGCGTCGATCCGCACGCCCCGCGCGCCCGCGCGCCCCGCTCCCGCCAGGCCGCCGGCCTCGCTGCCAGGTGGCGCCCACGCCGTCGTGGTCATCTCCCCGTCTCCCTGTCCCGTTTCCGCCGGTTCCGCGTCCGCGCGCCCGCCGTCGCGCCGCGGCACGACGGGGCGGACGTCACGCGGACGTCAGGCCGCGAACGCGGACGACGCCCGAACGCGGGCAATTCCCGAAGGCGGACGATGCCCGAGCGCCCTTCCGCGGGCCTTCCCCCGGTCGTCCGGACCGGTGACGCCTGGCGGACAGCCAGGGCATCGCGGCCCGTCCCACCCCGCGGCCGACGGCCCCGCGGCCCACTCGGGCCAGGGCCCGGTCAAGGTCCCTTGGCCGCCGATGGGGAAGGGCTCCGCGCGGTCACGCGGGCAGAGTCGCTCCAGCGGCCACGACGACGACGCCGACCGCGCCGGCGGTGAACAGGGTGAGCACGACCCCCCGGCGGGCCACCAGGAGCAGAAGCGCGGCCCCGGCGAGGACCACGAACTGCCAGGGCTCGTGCAGAGCGCGGACGAGCGGGATGGCGGAGCCGAGGATGGCGCCGAGCGCGGCGGGCCCAGCGCCGTCGAGGAAGGTGCGCATCCGGGTGTTGTCCCGCAACCGGTCGAAGCGGGGCCCGCCGAGGACGACGAACAGGAACGACGGGGTGAAGGCGACGGCGGCGGCCAGCAGCCCGCCGCCGACTCCGGCCGCGGCGTAGCCGACGGCGGCGACGGTGTGCACGACCGGCCCGGGCGTCACCTGGCCGAGGGAGACCGCGTTGAGGAACTGGCTGGCGGTCATCCAGTGGTAATGGTCGACGGCGTCGGCCTGCATGAGCGGGATGATGACGAAGCCGCCGCCATAGGACAGCAGACCCACCTTCAACGCGACCCAGGCCAGCGCGAGCAGCCCGCCTCCGGCCACGGCGCCGGCCGCCAGCGCCAGCACCGGCGCTGGGCTCACCGGTACCGGGGTCACTGGCATCGGGGTCACCGCGGGCCGGCGGGTGCCGGCCCCGCCGGCGGGGCCGGCCGCGCGGGCGGCCACCTCGACCAGGCCGCAGGCGATGAGGAGCAGGACCAGCCAGGGGCCGAGCGTCGCGGCTCCGGCGACGCCGGCGGCCAGGTAGAGCGACCAGCGCGGCCGGCTCACGGCCTTCGCGCGGCGCCAGCTGGCCGGCAGCAGGCCGACACCCACGTGCACGGCGACGGCCGCGACCGCCGCGCCCGCGCCGGCACCGGCCGCGCGCACCCACTGGGGTGGGGACCCGGCCAGGAACAACGCGGACAGCGCCAGCACCGCGACGAGCCCGGGAACGATGAACGCGAGCCCGCCGACGAGCGCGCCGGGCCGGCCGCGCAGCCGCCACGCGCAGTAGATCGAAAGCTGGGTCGAGGCCGGGCCGGGCAGCAGGTTGCACGCGGCGATCGCGTCCTCGAACTCGTGCGCCGTGATCCAGCCCCGTTTCTCGACACACAGTTCGCGGAACATGGCGATGTGCGTGGGCGGTCCGCCGAAGCCGAGACAGCCGATCCTGCCCCATTCGCGCAGCAGGGTGCCGAGGCTCGGACGGGCAGGCGTCGCCGCCGCGTCGGGGCTTGGGTCCACAGCGTCGCTCCGCGGGTGTCTCGTCGCCTCGTCGGCGGGTGGGCCAGGGCACAGGGCACGCGGCCGGGTGTCAGGTGTGTGCCGCCGGCGACCGATGGTCGATCAGCTGGAGCAGGAAACGGACCCGGGTCGCCACCTCGGCGGCGAGCCGCTCGAACGCCGGGTAGGTCGCCTCGTCGGAGTCGCCCTCGCCGGCCGGGTCGGGCAGGCTCCAGTGGATCAGGTCGGGAGATCCGGGAAACTCCGGACAGACCTCCCGGACCCGGTCGCACATGGTGATCACGTAGTCGAAGCGCTCGCCGGTGAACTCCGCCAGGTGCTTGGAGCGCCGGCCCCTCGGGTCTATCCCTCGGGCCCGCAGCACCCGCACCGCGTTCGGGTGCAGTGGTTTCGGCCGGCTGCCGGCACTGCGGGCCGTCACGCGGCCCTCCGCCAGCGCCTCCAGCAGCGCCTCGGCGATCTGCGACCGCGCGCTGTTGCCGGTACAGAGAAACAGCACGCGGACCGGCGCCGCTGCCGCCCGGCCGGGGCTGGCGGGGCTGGCGGGGCTGGCGGGGCTGGCGGCCGGCGGAACGAGCCGCAACCCGGGGTGCAGCGCACCGCCCGCCGCGGCGAGCAGCTCGGCACAGCGCGCGAGGTCGAGCGAGTAGTACGCGTCGCGCCCGTCCGCCGAGCTGCGCCTCGTCGACACCAACCCGCCGGCCCGGAGCTGGCCCAGGTGATAGGAGACCAGGCTCTGCGGTTGGCCCACCAGCCCGGTCAGCTCCCGTACCTGGCGATCACTGGCTGCCAGCTCGTTCAACAGCCGCCACCGCACCGGATGGCCCGCGAGCCGCAGAACAGCCGGCGGCGACGCATCCCGACCATCCACCGCCACAGCGGCTGACACTACATCAAACTGGTTCGATTGAACAAAAAAGATTGGTGCGTCTGGTCAGCCCAGGCGCCTCGCGGAAGGCCGGCCGTCGGAACCGTCGTCGCCCACGGTCCGGCGTGGCCGGCTCATCGGGCGCGAGGGGCGCGGCGGGTGATCAGCCTCTGCTCCGGCATCGGACCCGGCCACCCGATGCCGAGCAGTTCCCGTGTCGTGACACGGAGGAATCCACCCGACATCGGGTCAGGCCCCGGATTCGCGATGAGCGTCGGCGTCTGGGCGGCCGAAGTGGCGGGCTCCCGGCCGGTCAGGGCAGGCCCCGGGCTCAGACCGACCACCGGCAGGCAACGACCGACCGCGATCGGACGGGTGGGCTGAGTGGCCCGCGGAGCGTCCGAGAAGGAGAGGTCGGACGATGGAATGGCCCCGCGGCGATCATCCTCGATCTCCGCACTCCTTCGCGCGCCGAATCGCGGCCGAGGAACGCTTCTATGGCCAGTCTCTGTCAGAGCTACGTATGGCCAGTCTCTGTCAGAGGGCTACGCGCCGCCGTCACCGTCGTTGGACGACGGCAGGGCGCGCGGTATCGCGAGGAGCGAGGGACCACGTCGACCGAAAACAGCGGCTGGCGCCGTATCGGCGCCAGCCGCTGTCCGGGCTCAGTCCCCCGCATATTCAGCGAGTCCGTCAGTATAGCCGTCCTGGTAGCCGCCGTCGTAGCCGTACTCATAGCCGTAGTCGTAACCGTCGCTGTAGCCGTCGTAATAACCGTCGTAATAATCCGTACTAGTGGCGTTCGGCTGCGCCTCGGGCGCGGCGGCCGCAGCGGCCGGTACTCCCACACCAGCCGTGGCCAGCGACGCCAACACAGCGGCCACCGTCATGCGACGACACCTCGACGTAGTAGCCATGAGAAGCTCCATCCTATGTCGGATCTCGTCCCCCAATCGGGGAACGGCCTCCAGAGACGGCCGCACGGCGAGCGCGCACCATCTTCCCTCTTCCGTCCGCCGACCCGGAAATCACCATGGAAGGCAACACCGATGGCTGGCATAGTTGTTTTTCCCAGGAGGCTCGGACGCCAACCAGGCATGCCCGTTTTTCTGGACGGCCCACGACGAGACAGCCGGAAAAACTTCCTCGCCCTCTTGTCCGCGCCGATCCCCGGGTGGGAAAATCCGGTCTGGGGCGGTCACGCCTGATATGGCTCAGGCGCGAACCGCTCGCGCATTCATCCGCGGCCCCGCCCCGTGCTCGCGGTAGGTTGCGTCGCCGTGGGAACGTGGGCGGCCTCCCCGCTGGATCCCCATTTCCCCGTGGTGCCGAACGGTCTGGCGGTCTGGCGACGGCATCGAGTGGCCGGGCCAGGCTCGCGGTAACGTCTGCTCGCGGTCACGTCTGACCAGGTCGGCTGGAGTGGGCGGCCGAAACTCGGCTACAGGAACGGCCGTCGGCCACGATCCGGCGCTACGAGGCTATTCCGAGGTGAGGGCCGCGCGGCGGGCGAAGAGTTCCTCGGCGGCGGCCTGGGCGCGGGCGCGGACGGCGGCCTCGTCGCAGGTCAGGAAGGCGCCGCCGGCCAGCAGGCGCCGGCCCTCGACCCAGACGCTGTCCACGTCCTGACCGGACGACGAGAACACCAGGTGCGCGGCCACGTTCGCGTCGCTTCCCGACAGCAGCGGCGTGGTGTGCAGTTTGCGCAGGTCGACGGTGACGAGGTCGGCGCGCTTGCCCGGTTCGAGGCTGCCGGTGACGTCACCGAGGCCGAGACAACGGGCGCCCTCGATGGTCGCCATCGCCAGGATGTCCCACGGGTCGCCGGCGGTCGGGTCGAGCCCGACGAGCTTCTGCAACAACGAGGCGATCTTCGCCTCCTCGAGGATATCCAGGTTGTTGTTTTCCTTCTCGCCGTCGCTGCCGATGCCGACGGTGACGCCCGCGGCCCACAGCTTCGGGACCGGCGCGGGGCCGGAGGCGAGCTTCATGTTCGACGCCGGGCAGTGCGCCACCCGGGTGCCCGTCGCGGCGATCAGTTCGATCTCGGCGTCGTCGAGCCAGACGCAGTGCGCGACGACGGCCCGCCCGTCGGCCAGCGCGCCCCGCCGGGCGATCTCCGCCAGTGGGCGGTGGCCGTAGCGGCGCAGCGACTCCTCCACCTCCCAGCGACTCTCGCTGGAGTGGACGTGCAGCCCGGTGTCGTACTCGGCGGCCAGCGCGGCCGCGTCCGCGAAGGCGCGCTCGGTGCAGTAGAAGAGGTGCTCCAGCCCGACCCAGGAGCGGACCCGGCCGTCGAACGACGACCGGTGCGCGGCCAGCAGCGCCCGTGTCGAGTCGATCGACTCGAAGTAGTCGTACCCCTCCTCGTCGGCGACATAGGGCACGAGCGTCGCCCGGATGCCCAGCTCTCCGGCGACCCGCGCCGACCCATCGAGGAACCGCCACATGTCCATGACGGACGTCGTTCCGGTTCGCAGCGCCTCGGCGTAGCAGAGCCAGCTCGCGGCCTCGGCGATTTCGGGGGTGAGCGCCCGGTGCGCCGGGTCGACGTAGGTCTGCAGCCAGTCGAACAGCGCCAGCCCCTCGGCGGTCCCGCGCAGCAGCCCGGAGTGCAGGTGGCAGTTGTGCAGGCCCGGCAGGACCGCGAACCCGGTCGCGTCGATGACCTGGACCTCCGGCCCGGTCGCGCCCGGCCCGGCCACGCGCGGGTCCGCGTCGACCTCCTCGACGGTCCCCACCGCGAGGATCTCCACCCCGTCGAACAGCACCGACCCCGGCTGCAGCAGCCGTCGCCGCCGGTCCGGCGCCATCGGCAGCACGACCCCGCCACGCAGCAACGTCATCGCCATGGCGCCCCATTCAGCCCGACCGGCGCGGGGCCCGCAAGCCGCCCGCCGCCCATGCGGCGCGGGCCACACCCTCCCGGGACCCCGCCGCACGGACCGCGACCGGGAGCCCACGCCTCGGTGCCCGCGGCACGCCGGCACGCTCACCCGACACGGTCGACCTGTCACAGTCACCAGCCCGCCATTGCCCATTGCCCGCGGCTCAGCCCAAGCGACGGCGATCGGGTAGCCACCGCCATCGCCCCCTCCTGCTCGCGGAAACAGCTCGAGGAGCGGGCGGGGCCGGGCCGTCTCAGCGGGGATCCGGCGTTCGTCGCGCGCCCGGGTGTCTGAATCCGGACACGTCGGGGTCCGGCAGCGGCATTTCGGGATGATCAGGCCATGGTCGACTTCCGGAGACCGCGATCGGTGGCGGCGGTGGCGGGCCTGGTCCTGGCGCTCGCGCACGCCGCGGCGTGCGGCTCGGCTGGTTCGGCGGCGCAGGCCGCCCCGCCGTGCTCCCTGCTCACCGCCGCGGAGGTCAGCGCCGAGGCCGGCTCGACCTTCCAGCAGGGCACCGCGTTCCCGTCCGTGAGCGATCAGCAGGTGCTTGGCTGCCCATACGGCTCTCCCAAGGGCTGGGTGCGGGTCTGGACCTCGCGCGGGTCCTCGGGAGCCAGCGCCGGCTGGCAGGACCCGCCGGCGTGCCCCGACGGTCGGCTCGAGAGGGCCGACGGCGCCGGCTACCGCGCCTACGCCTGCACCACCGGGGCGAACATCCAGTCCATGTATGTCGCCAAGGGCGACAACTACCTCGAGATCACGATAGGTGCCGGCGCCCCGCCAGGCGCGGCACGCGCCCTCGGCGCCCTCGCCGTCACCCGTATCTCCTGACCCTGATCCATTCGCTTTTCCGGGCACGCATGGCGTGGTCTTCACCCTTCCCTCCCGGGGGACATGACCGCCGCCATCACCCTGCTCTCGGACCGCGCACGGATTACCGAGCTCGACCGGTCGGGTGGACGGCTTCGGCGGTTGCCGGGTAATTGGCTGGGCAACTCGCCCGCGGCTGGCGACTCGGCCCGCGCGCATCGCGCGAAAAACGCCACGCCGCTGCCGGGACGCGAGCGGACCAGTGGACTCTCGCCTGAGATCGCGGCCCGCCGGCCCCGGCGGGCTCTGCCGCGGCGAGGGTACGGTCGGTGTGGGGTTCAGGGCACGACGAGGCGGCCTCCGCGGAAG
>NZ_JADWYU010000161.1 GCF_016786325.1 Frankia nepalensis
CAGAGGAACCCGCCTCCTGGCGCGATGCCGCACGCCCAGTCCCAGCTCCACCGTGGCCAGGGAATTCACTCCTCAGCGTGGCCGTTCTCGGGCGCCTGGGATTCACACCGATAGCTGATCTTGGCACGTACACGAGGTTCTGCCTTCAACTCGGCCCAAGGCTCGCTTCTGGACAGGCAGAATGACTGGCCAAGTCGTCACCGGCACTGTGCCCCTGAGCTGGCCAACAACATCCTCACCAGGCCCTGAAGGGGACGAGTCGGTCGCGTTTTCCGGCGTGTTGACCGTACCGTCCCTGGCGACACGACCACAGGGCCGGCCGGTTGTCGGTGTCGAATGTCTGCCCACCAGGTCGGCGGCGCGTCAGGGAGGTAGGGGTAGTGGCGTACAACTGCCTTTATGGGTGGCAGTGGGGGAGAGGTTCGGCCCAGCCGGTCTGCCCGGCACGGGCCCCGCCGGCATCCAAACGTGTAGGTCATCGCCCGAATCGGGGATCTGGAGGCCCACGCGCTTTTCGCTCATCCCTGATCTCTGGAATTCAGGTTCCAGGATTTCTCAAGAGTCGCCTCCACCTCTCCAGCGGCCATCCGTAGCTCTCTCCACTCAGCTACGGCTTCTAGGGCGCCGTCAGACCGGAAGGAATCCGGTCTCGCGTTCACGCAGTCTACCTTTTCGTTGACTTTCAGAAGCAAGCGAGAGTCGTCACCCTCGATCGACCCGTCGGCTAGTCTCGCGCGAGCTGCATGCGGCACGTCATCGAATTGGAGCAGGAGCTCATCCACTCCTACATTCAATTGCCGCAAGTGCTCGACCGGACCCGGACCCAACGGAAATCGATCATCAAGCGATCGCAACGTGATGCACGGCCTAGAAGACGACTGGAAGGTTGGTGGCCGAGGCCGCCGGGCCGAGGCTGATCGGCTCCTGGAACGTGGTCGCGAGATCGACGCGCTCGGTGTGCTCGCGACCGTTGCCCAGGTCGCGGGCGTGAATGGTGAGCTGGCGCCGGCGGTCGACGGCCAGGACGATCTCGACCCGGGCTGTCCGCGCCCCGGTCGCCGCGAGGCCGGTCAGCTCGAAGCGACCGACCCCGCGGAACGTGCCTCCGGGGACGAAGAAGCCGCCGTCCTCCACGACGTGGACGGTGAGGGCGTCCTGCGAGTCCAGCTCGTTGGTGACGAGCACCGTCTCGCGGACCGGCACCGACTTGTGGGCGGTGATGACCTCGCGGAACCGGCCCCCGGCGATCTCAATGCCCAGCGGGTAGGCGACCGTCGTCGTGACGATGGGCAGGTTGTCGAACGCGGGGCCGCCGTCGACCGCGATGGGGCGGCGGGCCTGGGCGGCGGCGCGGGCGGTCGCCCGGTCGATGACGCGGGACTCGGAACGCCCGGTCCCCAGGTCGGTCGCGGTCACCCGCAGCGTGCCACCCGGATCGACGTCGAAGGCCACGTCGATCCGGTGGGCGAAGGCCGGCGCCGGGGCCAGGCCGGTGATGTCCAGCTTGGCGAGGGCGATCGCGTCGTCCCGGCCGGCCCGGTCCTCCTCGGATTCGACGACCAGCACGCTGACCGAGGTCTGGTTGTCGACGGCCGTGGTGAGCAGCTGGCTGCGCCGCGTCGGAATCGTCGTGTTCCGCTGGATCACGGGCAGGTACAGGCCGCCGACCTGTTCGACACCCACCGACGCCGGGATGACGTCGCGCAGCCGCAGGTTCTTGACCTGTCCTGTCAGGCCGGCCGCCTGGAGCGCCGCCCCCGTCACGACGCCTTCGGAGATGGTGCGGAACGGCGGCTTTCCCGAGAGCTTCTGGACGAGGCCGCCCACGGCCGGCATGCGGGCGGCGCCGCCCACGAGGATCACGTGGTCGATCTCGCTGGCCCGCAGCGCGCCGTCGCGCAGCACCCGTTCGAACGGCCCCCGGCAGCGCTCGAGGGTGGTCTGGGTGATGGTCTCCAGTTCGTCCCGGGTCAGCATCACGTCCACATGGGCGAAACCGTCGCCGACGCGGGCGAGGCAGGGCAGGTAGACGTGCGCCGCGGTGGCCGCCGAGAGGTCGATCCGCGCGGTCTCGGCGGCCTCCCGCAGCCGCGCGAGCGCCGTCGGGTCCCGGCTGATGTCCAGCCCGTGCTCGTCCCGGAGCAGGGCGACGAAGTAGTCGACGACGTCCTGGTCCCAGTTGTCGCCGCCGAGGTGGTTGTCCCCGGCGGTCGCCTTCACCTCGCAGACGCCCGCGCCAATCTCGACGAGCGAGACGTCGAACGTTCCGCCGCCGAGGTCGAAGACGAGGCTGCGCTCCTCCTGCGCGCGGTGCAGGCCGTGCGCGATGGCCGTGGCGGTGGGCTCGCTGACGATCCTCGCGACCTCGATGTCGGCCATCCGCGCCGCTTCCTCCAGCGCGCGCCGCTGCACATGGCTGAAATAGGCGGGAACGGTCAGGACGGCCGTGCCGATGTCGCTGCCGACGTGCTCCCGGACGTCGGCGTGCAGGCGCTTCAGCACCAGTGCGGCGACCTCCTCGGCGGAGTAGCGCCGGCCGTCGTGCTCGTGCGACCAGTCCGTGCCGAGCCGCAGCTTGACGGACCGGATCGTGTGCTCGGGGTTGGTGACCGCCTGGCGCAGGGCGGCGGCGCCCACGAGGGGTGGGCCATCCGCGGTGAAGGCGACGACACTTGGCGTGGTGAGTGTTCCCTCGGCGTTCGGCACCAGCCGGACCCGGCCGCGCTCGAAGATGCCGACGGCCGCGTTGGTCGTGCCGAAGTCGATGCCGACCGCCGGCTCCGCCGCAGCCTTCCGGGTTGGCTCGGCCTGCCCGTCCGATGACATTCACCATCACCCCGTCGCCGATTTCCGGTGCAGACGGCGCCAACGTAGTCGACCGGCAACTTTGGGGCATGCGATTGGCTCAACCGGTCGCCGCGATTGCGAGCCCGTGGTGCTCGCGGCGCAGGTTCCGCGTCCTGCCTGTGCGGGTCCGGCAGGCCGTCGCCGGGGGTGCCGGGTCGGCGCGGGGGCGGTTCACTCTCGGCCCTCGAACCCTCATGCCGACCGTCACGCCCAGCGAACCTTCCATCGCGAGGAGTCGGGCGGGCCCGGGAGAACCCCCGGTGGGCTATGCGTGCATCGTCGGGGAGTGCCGCAAGCTGCAGGTCCAGGTGTCAGCCACCTCGGCCCGCACCATCCTGCGCCTGTACCGTGCCGGAATTCGATTCCGGGTCGCTGACCTGCGACTTCGGCGCCACGAACCTTTGCCTTGCGTGTCCATTCTTGGCGGACGCCTGGGATGGGCAGGCTGAGTCGTCACGCGGGAGCGGGACCAATGGGGTAGGAGACCTGGCCGAAGGGCGGGCGGCACGCCGAGGCGTGCCATACCACCGTGCCATCCGGCCCCCGCGGGCCTGTCCATGCGCCGTCGTCGGCCAGCCGGTCGGCGCGATCTCGCCGATCCGCTCCGGTGGAACAGTCAGCAAGGTCGATCATCGGCCAGCTCGACATCCGCGCTGATCATTCCGGATCGGCGTCGATCAGCGGGTGGGTCGACCTGGCCGGCACGGCGACGTGCCGCACTGGACGTGGAGCGTGAGGCATGACGAGCTCGGTGCGCATTCTTGTCGGAGTCGACGGCTCTCCAGGCTCGGAGGCCGCGCTGGAGTGGGCGATTCGAGAGGCGGCGCTGTGGTCCGCCGCGACGGGCGGCGCCGACCGGGGTGCCGCCCCGACGGTGACCGCGCTGTTGGCCTGGACCGCTGACGGGCTGCCGACGGGCGTGCTGCGGGCCGCGACCCAGGGTGATCGGGACGGGCTGACCAGGGCCGCCACCGAGATGCTGGAGCGCGCGATCGGGCGGGTCGGTGAGCCGCCCGCCCCGGTCACGCTGCGGCGCGGCGTCGTCCAGGCTGACCCGGTCACGGCTCTCACGGTCGCGGCCGCGGATGCCGACTTGGTCGTCGTCGGGGAGCGTGGCCATGGGCCGATCCACCGGATGACCGCCGGTTCGGTCAGCCAGGGGGTCGTCCACCATGCGCCGGTGCCCGTCGTCGTCGTCCGCCCGTCCAAGGACGGCGAGACGCCCCGGACGGACGACCGCCGGCCGGTCGTCGTCGGAGTCGACGGGTCGGACCTGTCGTTGGCGGCGCTGCGCTGGGCGGCGCATGCCGCGGCCGTTCGCGCGGTGCCGCTGCGGGTGGTCCATGCCTGGGGTGGCCTTGACCCGATGTACTCGGAGGTGCTCGTCGGGGCGCAGGGATCGCTGGTCAGGCAGGCTGAGAACGTCCTCGCGCAGGCCGTCAAGCTGGGCCTGGATGACGCGTCTCGCCTCACCGTCGAGTCGGTGGTCTCGCCGGACTCGGCGATGCGCGCCCTGCTGCGGGAGGCCCGCGAGGCTCAGCTCCTTGTCGTCGGCAGCCGGGGGCATGGTGGTTTCACGCGGCTGCTGCTCGGCTCGGTGAGCCACCAGTGCGTGCTGCACGCGGACAGCGACGTCGCCGTCGTCCGCTCCGACCGGCTCCGCGCCCCGGCGGACGAACCGGCGGCGGCGACCGGCGCCGCCGTCCCGTCCGCCTAGCGGCCCAGGTCGGCGGGCGGTCGCCTTTCGGAAACCATGCCAGTCGAGGGCGATCGGCCACGGCTGAGGTGAGGTCGCCGAGATGGCGTGCCGCGGCCGGTCGGTCAACCGGTCAGTCCCACCTGTGAGGCGCCTCCCGCGCGAGCCGCGGCGGGAGGCGCCTCACCGCGTGTCCGGCTGGTTGGCTCATCGGGCCGCGCGTCTCCCAGCGTCTGGTGACCCGGTTCTCTGGCGACACCGGGCGGGCTTCCCGCCGTCGGGCGTGCCGTATGAGGGTGGGCCGGGGTCGGTGTCCCCAACTGGAGTTCGGCGTGACGTTCGGCCTGCTCGGCCAGGGCTCGCCCTGCCGACAGCTTGCCCGATCTCCTCCGACGGTCCCGCGGCGCATGGGCCGATCGGTACCTCCGACGGCAGGTGCCGACAGGCCGAAGCGACTGTCCAGGTGACCCGCGCAGCCCCTGATCCGCGTGCCGCGGCCGTACGACTCTAGGAGCCAGGCAACCAGGGAGGTCGAAAGCACATGACAACCACCAAGGCAACCACCGCCAAGGCTGGGACGCGGCCCGGCGTCGTCGTTCAGTCGCCGTTTTCGACGCTGTTCCGGCAGCGCGAAGGAGCCCGCGGTCTCGCGCTGGACATCGTGCTCGCGCTGACCAGGATCAGCCTCGGATGGGTGTTCCTGTGGGCGTTCCTCGACAAGCTGTTCGGCCTCGGCCACGGGACCGCGTCGAAGGCTGCCTGGATCAACGGCGGCAGCCCCACCGAGGGCTTCCTGTCGCACGGCGCCGTCGGGCCGTTCACGTCCTTCTACCACGACATCGCCGGCGCGGTCTGGGCCGACTACCTGTTCATGATCGGTCTCGCGGCCATTGGTACCGCGCTGCTTCTGGGGGTCGGGGTGCGCGTCGCCGCCGGTGCCGGCGCGATTTTGCTCGTCATGATGTGGACCGTCGTCCTGCCGCCCGAGAACAACCCGTTCATGGACGACCATCTGGTCTACGCGCTTACCCTGATCCTGCTGGCCGCGCTGAACGCCGGCCGGTCGTTCGGCCTGGGCGGCGTCTGGGCGCGCACCGCGCTGGTCCGCGGCCGCCCCTACCTGGTCTGAACGCTCGGCCGACCACTGGGACAGGCTGTGCGCTGACCGGAACCAGGTATCGCGACCCCTCCCGCGGACCTGACAACAAGGAGCCGGGGCGCGTCACTGGACGCGCCCCGGCTCCTTTTGCATGCCCGTCTGGAAAGCCGCCTGTCGGACGGCTTGGTGCTCAGGTCCGGGCGGTTCACCGGCTACCGAACGGCCAGGCCGGAAGTAGAGCCGTCGGGGTCGACTCAGGGCGTCTTTTCCACCTTCTTGCCCTCATCGCTCGTCGACGTCGGAGGATTCCGGCGAGAGTTGTCGGGTTCCAGCGAGGATCCGGTCGCCACATTGGGGCCTTCGCTTTCTGGCAAGGAGGTCGTGTCGGTAAGTGGGTGATGGCGGATGGATGTGCGTTCCGCGGATGCGTGACTGACCGCGAAGGCGAGAGGTGATAGCGCGGATACGCCCTTATGATGGGGCTGAAGGTCCTGAAGCGCGCACACCGTAGGCACATGGGGACGGTTCCGGGTCGATGGTTCGCTGAAACCATGGTCGAGAAGGGCGGAACGGCCGCCACACCCCTGCTGCGGGCCGAAGGCGTGCGCAAGATCTACCGGACCGGAGCCGTCGAGGTGGAGGCGCTGCGCGGCCTCGATCTCGAGGTCGACGCCGGTGAGCTCGTCGCGGTCATGGGCCCGTCGGGGTCCGGGAAGACGACGCTGCTCAACTGCCTGTCCGGGCTGGACGACATCGACGGGGGCCGGGTGACGCTCGGTGGCGTCGACCTGTTCGCGATGCCGGACGCGAGGCGCACCGAGCATCGCGCCCGCACGATGGGCTTCGTCTTCCAGGCCTTCAACCTGATCCCGGTGTTCACCGCGGTCGAGAACGTGGAGCTCCCGCTGCTGCTCGTCGGCGTCGCGCCGGCGCAGGCGCGACGGCGGGCCGCGGACATGCTGGAGCGGGTGGGGCTGGAAGCCCGCGGCGCGCACCGGCCCAACGAGCTGTCCGGCGGCGAGCAGCAGCGGGTGACGATCGCGCGGGCGCTGGTCGCCCGTCCGGCGATCGTCTGGGCCGACGAGCCGACCGGGAACCTGGACAGCGAGATGGCGGCGCAGGTCATGGACCTGCTGCGGACCCTCAACCGGGACGAGGGCCAGACGATCATCCTGGTCACCCACGACCCGGGGATCGGCGCCGCGGCCGGCCGGCTGATCCGCATGCGCGACGGCGCGCTGCTCAGCGACGAGCGCCGCACGCCCGCCGGCGCGCCAGCGCCCTCGACGCCGTCCACCTTCCCCGCGGCGGCTGTGCCGCCGGCACCTTCGGCGCCCGAGGCGCCGGACGCGCTGACGTCGGCCGGCTGAGCGCGGCGGGGGATGAGGCGATCATGTATCCGGAACTGACCCGCCCGCTGCTGGTGCTGCTGGCCGTGGCCGTGGCCGCGCTGATCACGGTAGGGGCCGTGCGCCCGTTCCTGCGCAGGCTGGCGCTGCGCCAGGTGTCGCGCCGGCCGCTGGAGGCGGTGCTGGTCATCGCTGGTTCGCTGCTCGGCACGGCGATCATCGTCGGTAGCTTCGCGGTCGGGGACACGATCGACGACTCGGTGCGGACCACGGCGTTCCGCACGCTGGGCCCGGTCGACGAGGAGGTCTACTCCGACGACCTGGCGCGCGGCGAGGAAGCCGCGCGGCGCCTGGCCGCGCTGCGGGCCGATCCCGACGTCGACGGGCTGCTCACCGTGGCCGTGGACAAGGCGGCGGTCAGCAGGGGCGAGGGCGTGGCGCGCATCGCCGAGCCGCAGGCACTGGTCTTCGAGGCCGACTTCGCGGCCGCCGCCACCTTTGGCGGGCGAGGGCCCGAGGGCCCGGACGGCAGCCACCTGTCCGGCGCGACCCCCCCGCCGGGCGCCGCCGTCGTCAATGCCGACCTGGCTGACTCCCTCGGCCTGAGTCCGGGCGACACCGTCACCGCTTACCTGTACGGCCGGCCGACGACGCTGCGCGTCGAGCGGGTGGTGCCAGCACAGGGCCTGGCCGCCCTGGGCTTCTCCAACGTCAACCGCAACCTGTTCGTCGCCCCGGGCACGCTCGCGGCCGCGGCGGCCAGGGCCGATGCCGACGCGACGCCTTCGACGATCACACTCGTGTCCAACCGGGGCGGCGTCGAGTCGGGCAGCGCGCTCACCGACGCCGTCGAAGAGAAGATCCGTGCCGCGCTGGGTGAGCTGACGACGTCCGGCGCCCAGGTGACGACACCGAAGAAGGACGCGCTTGCCAGCGCCGAGGACGTGGCCGCCCAACTCGGCTCGCTGTTCCTGTTCATCGGCAGCTTCAGCATCATCGCCGGCGTCCTGCTGCTGGTGAACGTGTTCGTCATGCTCACCGACGAGCGGCGCGGCCAGCTGGGGATGCTGCGCGCGATGGGCATGCGCCGGCGTCGACTGGTCAGCGCCTTCCTCCTGGAGGGCAGCGTCTACGGGATCGTGGCCGCGGCGCTGGGCGTGGCCGCCGGCATCGGGGTCGGCTGGGCGGTCGTGCTCGTCGCGGCGCAGATCTTCGCGGCCTTCCAGGACACCGGCAACGCACTGGAGCTGTCCTTCGCCATCACCCCGACAAGCCTGTTCAACGGCTTCGCCGCCGGTTTCCTGATCGCGTTCGCCACGATCGCCGCGACCAGCGCGCGGGTCAGCCGCCTCAACATCATCGCCGCGATCCGTGACCTGCCCGACGGGGCGGGCCGCAAGCCACGCCGTTCCCTGCTGATCGGCTCAACGCTGCTCGCGGCGCTGTGCACCGCCGCCGCGGTTCCGGCGGTCGCCAGCAGCGAGGGCGTGACGACCTACCTGTTCCCCGCGCTCGCCGTGCTGTTCGCCGTGCCACTGGCGCGGCGGCTCGCCGGCACCCGGGTCGTGGCGACCGCCGCGTCGGCGCTGGTGCTGGCCTGGGGGCTGCTCGCGAACGTCGCGCGCCCAGAGGTGTACGACAACGGCTCGACCGCGACCTACGTCGTCCTCGGTGTCATGGTCACCGGGGCGGCGGTGGTGCTGCTGTCGGTGAACCAGGACGTCGTCCTGCGCCCGCTGCGCCTGCTCACCGCCCGGGCGGGCGAGGCGGGCCTGGCCGCCCGGCTCGCGGTGACCTACCCGACGTCGCGGAAGTTCCGTACCGGCGCGACGCTGCTCATGTACTCGCTGATCATCTTCACGCTTGTGATCATTACCGAGATGGGTGCCATCATCGGAGCGGGAACCGACCGGGCCGTCGTCGAGGCGTCCGCCGGCTACGCCATCCGGGCCGACGTCGCCGCGTCGACGCCGATCAGCGACCCACAGCGGACGCTGCGCTCGGGCGACCTGGCCGCCCAGATCACGGAAGTGACCCCGCTGACGATCGGTCGCGGCACCTCGGACGACCCGACCGGGCGGTCGGACACTCCGCTGCCCGTCGTGCTGATCGGACTGCCCGCGACCGCCGCGACCCGCCACCCGCTCGCCCTCGACACGTGGCTGCCGTCCCTGGGCGCGGACGAGACCGCCGCGTGGCGGGGGATCGTCGCGGACAGCCGCTACGTCGTCCTCGACCCGTTCTTCAACACCACCGCCGGCCCGGGCACCGATCAGGTCAAGCCGGGCGCCACCATCACCCTGACCAACCCGGCGACCGGCCGAGCCGAGAAGAAGATCATCGCGGCGAAGGTCAAGAACGCGTTGCCGTATTACTCGTTCCCGGCGCAGCCACCTGCCTACCCCGTGTTCGCGGGCGCGGACACCGTACGGTCGATCTACGGCGACGGCGCGCGGGACACCAGCCTGCTCATCCGCGCGGCCCCGGGCGTGAGCGACGAGCAGCTCGCCGCGACGATGCAGGGCCGGTTCCTGGCCAACGGCCTGATCGCCAACCGGATCGAGCGCGACGTCCGGCGCAACTTCGCCGCCAACGTGAGCTTCTTCCGGCTCATGCAGGGCTACCTCGCGCTCGGCCTGCTCGTCGGCATCATCGGCCTGGGCGTCGTCATGGTGCGCGCCGTACGGGAACGACGGCGCACGATCGGCATCCTGCGGGCACTCGGGGTGCGCTCCCGGACGGTGACGGCGGCCTTCCTCGGCGAGAGCGCGTTCGTCGCGGTCGAGGGGATCGTGCTGGGCACCGGGCTGTCCCTCCTCACCTCCTGGCTGATGTACGCCAACAGCCCGGCCTTCGGCGGCATCGACGTCGCGTTCCCGATCGCCTGGGCGACCATCGGCCCGACCGTCGGCGCGACCCTCGTCGCGTCCCTGCTCGCCAGCGCGGGCCCGGCCCGCCGGGCGGCCGCGATCCTCCCCGCCGTCGCCGTCCGCGTCGCCGACTGACGAGCCGGGCCTGCCCGCCCGGCGAGCCGTCTGACGACAGCGCGCGGGTGCGAGGAATTCGAGGAACAGGAGGTCGTCACGGGCACGGGCGTCGGATGCCGTACCGGCCCGCGGGACTGTCACACGGTCGGTTCGTCCCGGCGCAAGGAGTCCAACAGCGGGGCCAGCGGGGGCGAGCGAGACCTGTCCGACTCGTCCCACCGGAGAAGGATGAGAGATGGGCCCTTCGGGCCCGGTGGCCGGGAGCGGCGCCGGGCCGACGAACAGGCCCCCGGCACGCCGCTGAAGGCGCGGCGAGAACGGAGCGAGCACCATGCGCGCACTGGTTGTCTTCGAGTCGATGTTCGGCAACACCAGGGAGGTCGCCGAGGCGGTCGCGGCCGGCCTCGCGGAGCGGATGGACACCGAGCTGGTCGAGGTCGGCGCCGCGCCGGCGGCCCTGGCCGGCGACGTCGGCCTGCTGGTCGTCGGTGGCCCGACCCACGCCTTCAGCATGAGCCGGCCGAGCAGCCGCCAGGACGCGGCTCGCCAGCTGGCCGACACCGCCAAGGGTGATCCCGCCGCGAACGGCGTCATCTCGACGGGTGTCGGAATCCGGGAGTGGCTGACCAGCCTGGACCTGGGACGGCCGGCGCCGGCCGTGGCGGTCTTCGACACCAAACTGCGCTCGCCGCTGTCCGGCTCCGCCGCGGCGAAGGCGGCGCGCCTGCTGCGTCGGCGCGGCGCGCGGGCCGTCGACCGCCGCAGCTTCTACGTCGCGGGGGGACGGGGTCCGCTACGCGACGGCGAGCGTGACCAGGCCCGTCAGTGGGGGGCCAACCTCGCCGCGAGGCAGGCGACGGGCGCGGCGGCACCGGGGAAAACCACCGGTGCGCGCGGCGGCGCGGGACGGTGAGATCGCCTTGAGCCCGACGGATCGTGGGTCGTCGGGCTCAAGGCACTGTTCGTGCGCTACTTGGGCCTGGCCGGTGGCAAGGGAGCCAGCCGCGGTGAGCTGACGCGGGCCGGCTCCCCGTGCCCTCCGGCCTCGATCGCGCGGTCAGAGCCGCGGGCCGTGGGGTGCCGCGGCGCCGCGGGCCTGCCCACCAGCCGTCGCGGCCGTCGGGAGTTGGTTGGCCAGGCAGGCCTCGTTGATGTCGGCGGTTGGGGATCCCGAGCAGTTGGCCGGACGAGCGCGTGTGCCCGGGGAGGTCACCTGCCAGACGCCCGGGCAGGGACCTGTCGGAGGTCCCTCCTGGCCTGGGTCGCCAGCACCCTGCCCGCCGGCACGCGCATGAAGGACGCTCGACATCACGAAGACCGGACGATCACAGAACGGTCCACGGCGCCGCCGGTCGAGGGGACAGCCGGCCGAAGCCGCATGACTACCCGCGGTACGGCGGCCCATGAGGGGAGATCGAGAATGTGGTCCGCATGCGACGTGGTCCTGCGCGACGGCGCGATCGCGCACCTGCGTCCGGTCCGGGCCGGTGAGGGCGCCCAGTTGCGGGCGCTGCACGCCCGGATGTCGGATCGCAGCAACTACTTTCGGTTCTTCACCTCCGGCCGCTCGGCCGCCGACCGGTATGTCGACCATCTCGTCGACACCGCCGACCCGACGCACGGCGCCCTGGTCGCCGAGGTCGGCGGCCGGCTCGTCGGCGTCGCCGGCTACGAGCGGCTGGCGGACCCGGCCCAGGCGGAGATCGCCTTCGCCGTGGAGGAAGCGCAGCACGGCCGGGGAGTCGGCTCCCTGCTGCTGGAGCATCTCGCCGCCTACGCCCGTGACCGCGGGGTGACGACCTTCGTCGCTCAGGTCCACGCGCAGAACACGGCGATGCTCGGGGTCTTCGCGGACGCGGGGTTCCCGGTGCGCCGGCGCCGTGACGCCGAGGTCGTCGACGTGACGTTCCCGGTGACCCCGACCGAGAGCCTGCTCGCCGCCCAGGACAGCCGGGAGAGCGAAGCCGACGTGCGCAGCCTGCGGGCGTTGCTGCGGCCCCGTTCGGTGGCCGTGGTCGGCGCGTCGCGGCGGCCCCGCACCGTCGGTCACGAGGTCGTGCGCAACATCGTGGCCGGCGGCTTCCCCGGTCCGGTCCATGTGGTGAACCCGCACGCGAGCGAGGTGGCCGGCGTCGCGGCCTCACCGACCGTCGGGGACCTGCCTGGTCCGGTCGATCTCGCCGTGGTGGCGGTCCCCGCGGCGGCGGCTGGCGAGGTCGTCGACGACTGCGCGCGCGCCGGCGTACGCGCCATCGTGGTGCTCACGGCGGGATTCGCCGAGGCCGGCGCCAGGGGACGGGCCCGTGAGGCGGAGCTGGTGGCGCGGGCCCGGTCGGCCGGGATGCGGATCGTCGGGCCGAACTGCATGGGGATCGTCAACACGGCGGCAGGGGTGGCCCTGAACGCGACGTTCGCGGTAGCGCCGCCCCGCGCGGGCCGGATCGGCGTGGTCTCACAGTCAGGTGGCCTGGGTATCGCCCTGCTCGAGCAGGCGAGCGCGCTTGGCCTGGGGCTGTCGACGTTCGTCTCGACCGGCAACAAGGCGGACGTCTCCGGCAACGACCTGTTGCTGTGGGCCGAGCAGGACCCGGGCACCGACGTCGTCGCCCTGTACCTGGAGTCCTTCGGGAACCCGCGCAAGTTCTCCCGGATCGCCCGGCGGGTGTCTCGCGCCAAGCCGGTCGTGGCGGTGAAGGGCGGCGGCTCGGGAGCCGGCTCGCGGGCGGCGCGGTCACACACCGCCGCCGCGGTGACCTCGCGGACACATGTGGACGCGCTGTTCCGGCAGGCCGGCGTGATCGCGGTCGACGGGCTGGGGGAGCTCCTGGACACCGTGTCGCTGCTCGCGCACCAGCCTCTGCCCGCCGGCGGCCGGCTCGCGATCGTCGGCAACGCCGGCGGGCCCTGCGTGCTCGCCGCGGACGCCGCCGACGCGGCCGGGCTGACCGTCGCCGAGCTCACCCCCGTCACCCAGGACGACCTGCGCGCCATCCTGCCGCCCGGAGCCGCCGTCGCCGGTCCGGTCGACACCATCGCCTCCGTGTCCGGCCCGGCGTTCGAGAAGGCCCTGCGCGCCGTGCTCGCGGACCCGGGCGTCGACGGTCTGCTGGCCGTCGTGGCGCCGACCCCGCTGACCGGGCCGGACGACCTGCCCGCCGCCATCCGGGCGGCCGCCGGGCACACCGGCAAGCCCGTGCTGGCCGTCCTGCTGGGTCAGGTTCCGCGCGTGACGACGCTCGAACCGACCGACCGGGCCGTCTGCGCGTACAGCGTGCCGGAGGACGCGGTCCGCGCCTTCGCCCGTGCCGCCGGTCACGCCACCTGGCTGGCCCGACGCGTCGGGACCGTGCCGAACCTGACCGGGCTGGACCGCGACCGGGCGCGGGCCATCGTCGACGACGCCCTCACGAAGGCCCCGGACGGCTGCTGGCTACCGGCCGAACGCGCGGTCGATCTCGTCGCCGCCTACGGCATCCCGATCGTGCCGGTGACCCGGGTGGCCGCGGCCGACGCCGCGGCCGCCGCGGCCGCTCGGCTCGGCGGGCCGGTGGTCCTCAAGGCCGGCAACCCGGATCTGGTGCACAAGAGTGACCGGGGCGGTGTCGCGCTCGGCCTCGCCACGCCGGCGGCCGCCGCCGCGGCCTACGCCACGATGGCCGAGCTGCTCGGCGACGAGATGGGCGGCGGGCTCGTGTCGCCGACCGCGGAGGCCGGGATCGAGACCCTGGTCGGCGTCGTGCAGGACCCCGCGTTCGGACCGCTTGTCGCCTTCGGCCTCGGCGGTGTCCTCACGGACCTGCTCGCCGACCGGGCCTACCGGCTCCTCCCGCTGACGGACGTCGACGCCGCCGAGCTGGTCCGGGAGCCCCGTGGGGCACGCCAGGTCCTCGGCGGCTTCCGCGGGGCCGCGGCCGGCGACCAGGCGGCCGTGGAGGAGGTCCTGCTGCGCGTCGCCCGCCTCGCCGACGCCATTCCCGAGATCCGCGAGATGGACATCAACCCCCTCATCGTCACCCCGAGCGGAGCGGTCGCCGTCGACGTCAAGATCCGCGTCGCGCCGGCACCCGACGCCACCGACCCCACCCTGCGGCGACTTCGCTAACTCGGCGATCGCCGACGCCGCACCTGGATCGAGTGCCTCCTCACCAGGTCCCACCCGCACCGGGGTCCCATCGGGAGGGGCTGTCTCTATCCGCGCTGTCCCCTCAGGCGCCGGCGAGGTGTTCGAGCACGTCCGAGACAGGCCGGCGTCGGGTCGGTTCCAGAGGAGGGACGGACGTGTCGGGGTGGCCAACCCGAATGATCATCTGGGTGAGGCCGGTGCCGCCGGTCAGCGAGTGGACCAGTGAGCGGGTGGCCTCGATGTCGAGGGCCTGGCCAAGCGGAGAGGTCGCCAGGCCCTGTGTCGTAGCGGTCAGCAGTACGCGGCTGAGTGCCCGGCCGGCGCGTAGCCGGTACGCGGGGCCGTCGGCGTCGGTGCCGAGGACGAGCACGCTGGGATGCTCGACCGGGGCGGCACGCATCCGCTCCCCGGCCTCGTCGGCGCTGGCCGGCTCGCCGCCGGTGCCGCCGGTGAAGTCGCGGGCCGGGAACTCGGTAGGCCTCAGCTCGGCGCTGGACAGCGCGGCCGGGCGGGGGATGCCGTCGGGGGCCTCGGGGTCGCCGCGGACCCAGGAGGCGAGTTCGGCCTGGTAGTCGGGGTCGTTGCGTTCGATCCAGTCGGCTCTGGCCAGCAGTACCGCGAGCTCGAGGCGGGCGTCCTGGCTGGTCAGGGACGCGATCCAGCAGCCTTCTGTCTCGGCGGCCCGGCGCAGCGCGCGCACCTCGTCGGTGGACAGCGTCGCCGGGGTGAACGGGCGGCGGTCGGTGTGCCGGTGGGTGATGGCCTCGGCGAGGCGGGTCTCGTCGGCGGTGGGTGGCCGGTGGCCGATGATCGTGAGGGTTCCCAGCCGCGCGGTGGTGAGGTCGGGGCCGTCGGGGAACTCGCCGACCTCGACGTCCAGGCCGGCGGCGCGCAGCGACAGCCAGCCGTTGAACAGGGCCGCGCCGCAGCTGACCAGCAGCTGACGGTGGTCGGGGTCGATGACCGGTACGGCCCGGGACAGGTCGGCGAACAGTTCCAGAGTCTCGTCGCGGAACCGCCACCTCCAGGGCTGGGAGTTATGGATCGACGGTGCCAGACCCGCGGCCTCGACCGCCGCGTACACCTGCTCGACCGAGAATGTCGCGCCGCGTGTGACCATGGTCGTCCCCTCGTCCCGTCGCCGCCAACCGAACCACACCGTCAACCCGGACCGAGACCAGCCCTCGCCAGCGGCATCATCACATGACCGCCCGGGGATCACCCGGACGCGTCGACCGCCGGCACCGACCCTGCCACCCAGCGACCGGTCCGACGGGATGGCCCACCTCGACCGTCCGACATTCGTGATCCTCGCCGCGCGGTCCCGGCGAGCCAAGGCCGTCCGGGCGTGCCAACCACCGGGTACCGGCACTGTCGACTGTGCGCCGTCGGGTGGGCCGGGTCGCGGTACGGACGTCCCGAGTCCACGGGACCTGTGGTACCCGCGCGGCCGCGCGTCGGCGCTCGCCGTCAGTGGGCGGACGCCGCCGTCACCGCCGCGGCTGGCCGCTGTCGCCGGCGGCGGGCGCGGTCCGTGAGGTGATCGGTTCCCGCCGGCGCCGGGGTGGACGAGCCGGACGTGCCGGTGCCGCCTGGGGCGAGAATGGTCGTTTGCCGCGCCCGGACAGGCCGACGCGGCGGATGGCGGCGGGGTCACCGCCACGGTGGATGAGGGGCGTGGTGGCGCGGGTGGGAAGGGCGCCGCGGGCGCTCGGGTGGGTGCCGGTGCTCGGATGGGTGCGCGGGTATCGGCGCGACTGGCTGCGCGGCGACGTGCTCGCCGGGGTGACGGTGGCGGCCTACCTGGTTCCGCAGGTGATGGCGTACGCGGGGATCGCGGGCCTGACTCCGGTGGCGGGCCTGTGGGCGGCGCTGGCGGCACTGGCGATCTATGCGGTGTTCGGGTCGTCACGTCAGTTGTCCGTCGGCCCGGAGTCGACGACGGCGCTGATGACGGCCGCCGCCGTCGGGCCGCTGGCCGCCGGGGACCCGGGGCGGTACGCGGCGCTCGCCGCCGCGCTCGCGGTCGTGGTCGGGCTGATGGCGCTCGCGGCCCGGGTGGTGCGGCTGGGGTTCGTCGCCGACCTGCTCTCCCAGCCGATCCTGGTCGGCTACCTGGCTGGCGTCGCCGTTGTCATGATTGTCAGTCAGCTCGGTAAGACGACCGGCGTTCCCGTGTCCGGCCAGCATCTGTACGGGGAACTCGCGTCGTTCGCGCGCCACATCGGGGCAGCCGAGGTGGGTACCGTCGCGCTCTCCGTGACCGCGTTGGCGTTCCTGTTCCTGCTCAAGTGGCGCCGGCCCGGCGTGCCAGGGCCGTTGGTCGCCGTCGTGCTGGCTACCGCGGCCGTCGCGGTGTTCGACCTGGACGCGCACGGCATCGCGGTCGTCGGTGGCGTCCCCGGCGGGCTGCCCCGGCCGACGCCGCCGGCGATGGAGGACCTGGCCAGTCTGGTGATCCCGGCGCTCGGGGTGCTGTTCGTCGGCTACACCGACAACGTGCTGACCGCCCGGGCGTTCGCCAGCCGTGCCGGCCACGGCGAGATCGACGCCAACGGGGAACTGTTCGCGCTAGGCGCGGCCAACCTCGGCACCGGGCTCCTGTCGGGCTTCCCGGTGAGCAGCAGCGGCAGTCGCACCGCTCTCGGCGCCGCCGCCGGCAGCCGCAGCCAGCTGCACTCGCTGGTCGCCGTCGGAGTCGTGCTGGGGGTGCTGCTGTTTCTGCGCCCGGCGCTGGCCGCCTTCCCGACGGCCGTGCTCGGCGCGATCGTGATCTATGCCGCGGTCCAGCTGGTGGACGTGGCGGGCTTCCGGCGGCTGGCCCGGTTCCGGCGCAGTGAGCTGCTGCTCGCGCTGGCCGCGCTCGCGGGCGTGCTCGCGTTCGACATCCTCTACGGCATCCTGATCGCCGTCGCCCTGTCGCTCGCCGACCTGCTGGCGCGGGTTGCCCGCCCGCATGACGCGATCCTCGCCCAGGTGCCCGGCGTCGAGGGCATGCACGACATCGACGACTACCCGGACGCCGAGCTCATCGCGGGCCTCGTCATCTACCGCTACGACTCGCCGATCTTCTTCGCCAACGCGCGGAACTTCCACCGCCGCGCGCTCGCCGCCGTCGACGCGATGGCGCGACGAGGCCCGGTCGAGTGGTTCGTCCTCAACATGGAGGCGAACACCGAGGTCGACATCACCGGCCTGGACGCACTGGAGGACCTGCGTACCGAACTCGCCGGCCGGGGCATCGTCGTCGCGCTCGCCCGGGTCAAGCAGGAGCTGCGCGACGACCTGGTCGCGCACGGCGTGGCCGGCCGGATCGGCGCGGACCTGATCTTCCCAACCCTGCCCGCCGCCGTCGCCGCCTATGCGGGGGCCGCCGGCCGGCCGCGGCGGCCCTGAGCGGGAGATCGCCGTCCCGGCCAACGGATCACGTCCGGAAGGGCCGGACCTCCGGCGCGCCCGTGCCGACTGGGCCATCGGCCGGCGGTCCGGTCGGCACGGCCACGGCCTACCGGAGGCCCTGTCGCCGCTCGATCGATGGGGGGAGGCTCTACCCGTAGGCGAAAGGCGGTGAGCCTGATGATCCGGGAAAAGACCTGGACGGTGGACGTCTTCCTGACCGAGGGCGACGGCCTGACGCGGGCGGAGGCGGTGCCGCGCTCCGGCACCGACCGAGACCTGGCGCTACGCGCCGTTGCCCGGCGGGTACCGCACGACGGCCGGATCGATGCCGTGATGACGACCGGCGTCGTCACGCTGCCGGTGACAGCCGGGCGGGACGAACAGGGGCGCGGGCAGGCCAGGGTCGGCGACCAGGTCGTCACTGGTCGACACGCGGCCGGCGAACCGGACCGGGACGGGGAGATCCTTGAGGTGCACTCGCCCGCCGGCGACCCTCCGTTCCGGGTGCGCTGGGCGGACACCGGCAAGGTGACGTTCTTCTACCCGGGCCCGGACGCCCGGATCCGCCACCTCGTCCACCACTGATCGCTCGACCGCCGTCGCGCCGGCCGCCGGTGGTACCTCGCGTCCGCGCCGGCCGCCGCCGCGCGTCGAGCAGTGACTTCCCTCGGTGCCTGATGGCACACGGGGCGCCTCGCGGCACCAGCCGCGTCGGATAAGGCGGAAGCATGCCTGGGTATACAAGATATGTGCGGTCCGCCGGACCCGGGTTGGCTACGCTCCGGGCGTGGACGCGTTCACCCAGGCGGACGTCCGGCCCGACCCGTCCGAAGCGCGGCGACCAGTGCCGCCTTCCGACAGTGACGACTTGATGTTTCCGACTGTCGCTCGCCTCGAACTCGACGAGCTGCTGACTCAGCTGGTCGACCGCGCCCAGGACGTCCTGGCGACCCAGGGCCGGCTGCGCGGCCTGTTGCGCGCCAACCGGATGGTCACAGCCGACCTGCGCCTACCGACGTTGCTACGACTGGTGGTCGAGGCGGCCTGCGACCTCCTCGACGCGCGATATGGGGCACTGGGGGTGGTGGCGCCGGATCGGACCCTCGAGGAGTTCGTCCACGTCGGCATGGACCCGGCGGACGTGGAACGCATCGGCCACCTACCGACAGGCCACGGCGTGCTGGGCGTCCTGATCGACGACCCGTGTCCCCTCCGTGTGGACGACATATCTCAGGATCCGAGCGCCGTTGGCTTCCCGCCCGGTCATCCGCCGATGCACACGTTCCTCGGCGTGCCCATCACCGTGCGGGGCGAGGTCTTCGGCAATCTGTACCTGACCGAGAAACGCGACGGGCGAGCGTTCACCGCCGAGGACGAGGAACTCGCGCTGGCCTTGGCGGCCACCGCCGGAGTCGCGATCGACAACGCTCGGTTGTTCGACGACGCCCAGCAGCGGCATCGGTGGATGAGCGCATCGGCCGAGGTGACCCACGAACTCATGGCGGACCCGGTCGATCCGATCACCCTGGTTGTCGAGCGGGCGCGAGCCACCGCGCACGCCGACTATGCGGCTATGCTCGCCCGCAGCGCTGATCCCGCGGTGGCGTCCGTGGAGGTCGCGGTCGGAGCGGACACCACCGGAAACTCGGTCCCTCTCGACGCCAGCCTGGCCGGGCGTGTGTTCACCGAACAGCGCCCCATCCTCACCGGCGACGCCGGCTCGGACGCCTGCGACCTGGAGCGAGGACCTGACGTCGGGTCCATCGTCGCTCTGCCGCTAGCCGCCAGCGCTGACGGAGAGCACCGCGTTCTGCTCCTGGGACGCGACCGTGGACGTCGGGCGTTCACGGCCGGCGACCTCGACATGGCGTCGAGCTTCGCTGGACACGTGGCGGTCGCGCTCGAACTCGCCCGTGCCAAGGCCGAGCGGGAACGGCTGGTCGTGCTCGCGGATCGCGGCCGGATCGCCCGTGACCTCCATGACCACGTGATCCAGCGGATGTTCGCCGTCGCGTTGGGTATCCAAGACGTGGCGCAGTACGAGAGGACCGCGAACGCCGACCGCCTGAACGGCTACGTCGAGGACATCGACGCGACCATCAAGGACATCAGAAGGTCGATCTTCGAACTGCGGGGAAGCGCTCAGCCCGGACACGGGAACCTGCGTGCCGCGATCGAGAAGATCGCCGCCGATGCCGAAGCCGGGCTCGGTTTCGCTCCGATCGTGACCTGCTCCGGCCCTCTCAACATGGTGGTCGGTGACACGCTGGCCGCCCACCTGCTCGCGGTGGTGCGGGAGGCGGTGTCCAACGCGGCCCGCCACTCGCGCGCCACGGCGATGCGGATCAGCGTCCGCCTGGAGGACGACGAGGTCGTCGTCGACGCCGAGGACAATGGCGTGGGAATCGGGGACGCGGCCCGCAGCAGCGGACTGGCCAACCTGCGAGAACGAGCCGAGTCACTCGGCGGGAAGTTCACGCTGGCGGTCCCCGCCGGGGGCGGCACCCAGCTGCGCTGGACGGCTCCGATCTAGGTCGGCCGTCCCACGCGGGGTTACGGCGGGACCTTTCACGGTCACGGAAACCCACCGACGTGCTGGCCGCGGCGATCGTCCAGCACACGCTCCATGTGCCGAAGGTCCCGAAGTCGCCACTCCAACCGGCGGATATCGGCGCAGCTGGCCCCGCGTATCGTTCCCGGCGTGGAGAAGATCAGGGTGTTCATCCTCGACGATCACGAAATCGTCCGGAATGGTCTGCGGCGAACCCTCGAACGTCACGACGACATCGAGGTGGTGGGCGAGGCCGGGCTGGCGGCGGAAGCGCTGCGACGTATACCTGCCCTGACGCCCACCGTGGCGATCCTCGACGGACGGCTGCCCGACGGCAGCGGCATCGACGTCTGCCGCGAGATCCGGTCGCAGTATCCAGGCGTCGCATGCCTGATCCTGACCTCGTTCGACGATGATGAGGCGCTCTTCTCCGCCATCATGGCCGGTGCCGCCGGCTACGTGCTCAAGGAGATCCGCGGCACCGACCTGGTGGGGGCGATCCGGACGGTGGCGTCCGGCAAGTCGCTGCTGTCGCCGTCGGTCACCCAACGGGTGCTCGACCGGCTGCGCGAAGGACCGAAGGAGGACCCGGTCCTCGCGGAACTCACCCCACGCGAACGCGAAATCCTGAAACTCGTCGCCGAAGGCCTCACCAACCGCCAGATCGGAACGCGTGTCCACCTGTCCGAGAAGACAGTCAAGAACTACGTGTCGAGTATTCTGGAAAAGCTCAAACTGACCAGCCGCACCCAGGCCGCGGTCGTCGCGTCCAAGCACTTTGGGCAGGAGCCTTCGGCCCGCTGATAAACGCCGGTACCAGGCGGTGAGGACCTGAGAGCCGGACCGCGAGGTGCGCGAGGCCGATTCGCCAAGCACCGGCCACTGCTTTTCTCCGGCGGCACGTTTGCGTGGCATTCCTGTCTGTCGCGGGGCGTGTCAGATGTCCGTCGAACCTCCCGTTCGGTCATCTCCACGCCCCAGCATCGGTCCGAACTCGGCGACCCAGTCGATCAGCTGGGCCTCCATCTCGCGCGGAACGGCGATGTAGGTCTGGCGCAGGAAAGTAGCGACCCGCCGCGATGGGAGTTCCAGGTTCGCTTCGCCGTCCGTGCTCGTCAGCGTTAGCGCCATCGCCCGTTGGTCACCGCGGGCCGGCTGGACCCGCACGTCGCCCACGCCGGCCGGTCGGGGGCCTCCTACCGCGAGCACGTCACGCGCGAACGTCCATCGAACCATCTTGCCGCCTGCCTCCCGGATGACGAGTGTTATTGCCATGGGGTCAGCGGGGTCAAAGCTCAGGTGGCCGGTCAGCGGCAACCGCTCGCCGTTGTCCGTGACCAGGCTGAGGAGCAGGTCGCAGCTCATTCGCGTTGTCGCGGATGACCGGTCGCGGGGCATCTCGACCCTCCTCGTCCGTATCGCGGGCCGTTCCGTGTTCGCCTTACGACTCTGCCTGCGTGACCCCGGCGTGATCCTGTGACGGGCGGTCCTCATTAGTAGGAGCAACGGACCTCTTGCGACACCGCCGCGCGGCTCGAAGGTCACCGGCGCCAGGAGACTGATGCCTCGCCGAGACGGGACCAACGCACCACGAAGGTCACCCTGGCGCGGATGTTTCCCGTCGATCCGCGCAAGTGGTGCGCGACGACACCCGAACACTCTCCGTCCGGAGCGACCGGCCGGTGACGGTCGCCCCCGGCACATGGCTGGGCCGAACTCCGGCCGCACGGTGGCGACGCGATCGTCGTCACCGGCTCGACCCGGCGAAGAGACCGTGGCGGGTTGGCTGGGACACCCACCGGCCTGGCGAGCGCCGTAGGAAGCGTGGAGCCAGTGTCAGGCGGCCGCGAATGTTTGCCCGAGGGTGGCGAGGACGGAGGGCGCGACGCGGTAGTAGACCCAGGTGCCGCGTCGTTCGGAGGTGAGCAGGCCCGCCTCGCGGAGTTTCTTGAGGTGGTGGGAGACGGTGGGCTGGGAGACGCCGACGTCGGAGATGTCGCAGACGCAGGCTTCACTGCCGGCACTGGAGGCGATCATGGAGAAGATTCGCAGCCTGACCGGGTCGCCGAGCGCTTTGAACATCGCGGCGGTGCGTTCGGCCTCGGCGGGTGTGAGCGGTCGTTCGGTGAGCGGGGGGCAGCACGGCGCGACCCCGGTGTCAAGGATGGGGAGCATCCCGGTGGCGGCCATGGGTCCATCGTGGCACGCGAGGGCCGTGGCTGTGGATGTCCTCATCGGGTGCCGCGGCGGAGGTGGGTGGTGATCTGGTCGGCGAGGCGCTGGGCGGCGAAGCCCGCGGGGTCGGTGTCGGCCTTGGCGGCCTCGACCCGCTGGCGCGGACGGACCTCGACGTCGAGACCGGCGGCATGGCGACGCAGGTAGTCCACGACCTCGTCGCGGTGCGGGTAGCGGGCCGGGTCGCCGCCGAACGGTAGACCGGGCAACCCGCTGTACCGGGCGGGTGAGAACAGCCGAAGGCTGTCGTAGTAGCGCGGCCAGGCACCGGTCGGCTCACCAGCCGCTTCGAAGATCACGGGTGCGAGTGTCCGGTGGCGCAGGGCCCGGGCGGCGGCCAGGCCGGACTGCCCGCCGCCGATCACCGCGACGTCGATCCGCTCCATCCCCACTCCCTGATTCGACAGGCGTCTATATTGACATCCATCGAATCAGAGTCCATGGTGGTCACGCAAGCATCGACCATCATCAATGTCTGGAGAGGAGTCGACGTGCCCGCGTCCAACGTCGAACTGCCCGTCGTCGTCATCGGAGCCGGCCCGGTGGGTCTGGCCGCCGCGGCCCAGTTGCTCGCCCGTGGCCTGACCCCCCGTGTCCTGGAGGCCGGGCCCCAGGCCGGTACCGCCGTGCGTGAGTGGGGCCACGTCCGGTTGTTCTCCCGCTGGGCCGAGCTGGTCGACCCGGCGGCGGAGAAGCTGCTGGCCGCCGAGGGCTGGATCCGTCCTCCGGACGACGCCTACCCGACCGGCGCGCAGTGGGCCGAGCAGTACCTGCGGCCACTCGCGGACGCTCTCGGGGACGCGGTCCGGTTCGGCGCGACCGTGACCGGGGTCGCCCGGGCCGGCCGCGACCGGGTCGTCGACGCCGGACGCGACGAGCAGCCCTACGTCGTGCAGGTACGGCACGCCGACGGCACCGAGGAGCGCATCACCGCGCAGGGCGTGATCGACGCCTCCGGGACCTGGTCGACACCGAGCCCCCTCGGGGCGGACGGCCTGCCGGCCGCCGGGGAACGGGAGGCCGCAGGACGGATCTCCTACCGCATCCCGGATCTCGGCGACCCGACAGTCCGGGCCCGCTACGCCGGACGGCGGGTCGCCGTCGTCGGTTCCGGCGCCTCCGCGTTCACCGCGCTGGCCGCGCTCGCCCAACTGGCCCAGAGCGACCCCGCCACCAGCACCCAGTGGGTCCTGCGTCGCGGCGTCGGCGCGAGCACCTTCGGCGGCGGCGACGCGGACCAGCTGCCGGCGCGCGGCGCGCTGGGCCTGCGCGCGAAGGCGGCCGTCGACAGCGGCCAGGCCCGCGTGCTGGCCGGCTTCCGGGTCACCGCCATCGGGCGCGCCGACGACGGTGACGGCCTGGTCCTGGTCGCGGACGACGGCCGGCGCAGCGAACCCGTCGATGAGATCATCGCGCTGACGGGACTGCGTCCGGACCTGTCGTTCCTGTCGGAGGTCCGGCTCGACCTCGACGCCCGCCTGTCCGCGCCCACCACGCTCGCGCCGCTGATCGACCCGAACGTCCACTCCTGCGGGACCGTCTACCCCCACGGCGCCGCCGAGCTGGCGCACCCGGACGACCGGATGTACCTGGTAGGCATGAAGAGCTACGGCCGTGCCCCGACGTTTCTGGCCCTGACCGGCTACGAGCAGGTCCGCTCGGTCGCGGCGGCGCTCGCCGGGGACCACGAGGCCGCGGCCCGCGTCGAGCTCACGCTGCCGGAGACCGGCGTCTGCGGCGGAGCCGGTGTCCTCGACGAGCCCGACGCCGCTGAGGCCGAGGCCCCGGCCGGCGGGGGCGGGTGCTGCGGCGCGCCGGCGGTCGTCAGCCTCGGTGCCAACCTGCTCTCCGTGGCGCGTTGACCGACTCCTCGGCAGTCTCGCCGGCGGTCGTGGCCGGGCCCGAAACAGGGGCCTGGCCGCGACCGCCGCGGGCCGCGTTGCCGGCTCTGTGCCTGACCCAGATCACGAGCTGGGGCGTGCTCTACTACGCCTTCCCGGTGCTGCTCGACCGGATCGCCGCCGACACCGGCTGGTCGCGCACAGCGGCCAGCGCCGGGTTCTCGGCCGCGCTGCTGGTCTCCGCCCTCGCCGGGATACCGGTCGGGCGCGTCATCGACCGCCGCGGCCCCCGCCTGGTGATGACCGCCGGCTCGACCCTGGCGGTCCTCACCGTCGCAGGCCTCGCCCTGACCCCGAACATCGCCCTGTTCGTCCTGGCCTGGCTCGTGGCCGGAGTGGCGATGGCCGGCACCTTCTACCCGCCGGCGTTCGCCGCGGTGACCCGCTGGTGGGGCCCGGCGGCGGTGCGCGCCCTGACCGTGGTCACCCTCGCCGGCGGCCTGGCCAGCACGGTCTTCGCGCCGTTCACCGCGCTGCTCGCCGACCACCTCTCCTGGCGGGCCACCTACCTGGTCCTCGCCGCCGTCCTGGCCATCGTCACCATCCCGGCACACGCCCTCGCGCTGCGCGCCCCCTGGCCACCGGCCACCCGCCCGCCCGAGAACCCCGCCACCCCGACGAACAGCGCGACCGTGGCGCCGGCCACCATCCGCGCGATCACCCGCAGCCGCGAGTTCGTCCTGCTCGCCGCCGGCCTCACCCTCAACGGCCTCGTCGTCTTCGCGGCCCTGATCGCCCTGGTACCCCTGATGATCTCCCGTGGCGCCGATGGGACCACAGCGGCCCTGGCGCTCGGCCTTGGGGGAGCCGGTCAGACCCTGGGCCGGCTCGGCTACGCGACGCTGCAGGCCCGCACCACCGCCACGGCCCGCACCGTCCTGCTCATCGCCGCGGCGGCTGGTCTCATCGCCACGCAGGGCCTCGTCCCCGGCCCGCTGCCCCTGCTCGTCGTCCTGAGCGTCGCGGCCGGCATGATCCGCGGCAACCTCACCCTGCTGCAGGCCACCGCCGTGCCCGACCGCTGGGGCACCGCCTCCTACGGCCACCTTTCCGCGATCCTCGCCGCCCCGGTCACGATCGCGGGGGCGTGCGCACCGTTCACCGCCACCGCGCTCGCCGGCCCGGTCGGCGGCTACCCCAACCTCTACCTTCTGCTCGCGGGCACAGGAGTGATCGCCGCCGCGCTCACGGCGGCGTCCGGCACGTCCCGACAGACGTCACAGGGCCAGCTCTCCGATGGGATGCGGGAGACCGGTAGCGAGGACCAGTCGGCTGCCACGCGCACAGGGATGGACGGCCCGCGCGCCGGCGGCCCCGGGGTGTGTCTAGCGTGGTGGTCCGAACACGGCGGCGAGAGCGTCGAGGGTGCCGGGGACGGCGCGGTAGTAGGCCCAGACGCCGCGCTTGTCGCGGGTGATCAGGCCGGCGTCGACGAGGATCTTCAGGTGGTGGCTGACCGTGGGCTGGGTCAGGCCGAGGGGTTCGGTGAGCTCGCAGACGCAGGCCTCGCCGCCGTCCCGCGCGTAGATCATCGACAGGATCCGTAGCCGGGCGGGGACGGCGATCGCCTTGAGGACGGCGGCGAGCTGGTCGGCGTCGGCGGCGGACAGCGGGGCGCCCGCCAGCGGGGTGCAGCAGGCGGAGAGCGCTCCTGGCCGGCCGGGCGGGGCGTCCGGGGCGGCGCCTGGGGCAAGGACCGGAAGCGTTATCGGCGGGGATGTCGTCGCCATGGCCCCAGCATGCCCCAGCTATTGACAGCCGTCTATATCTCCGGTCATCCTCGTCCCGTCAGATATAGACCGTCGTCGATGCGAGGGGTGGTCGTGATGGCCAGGGTGCAGCTGGCGTTGAACGTCTCGGACGTGGACGCGGCGGTGGAGTTCTACGGGAAGCTGTTCGGCGCCGAGCCGGCCAAGCGCCGTCCGGGGTACGCGAACTTCGCGATCGACACCCCGCCGCTGAAGCTCGTGCTGATCGAGAATCCCGACGCCCGCGGCACCGGTGTCGCTGGAGCCCTCAATCACCTGGGCGTGGAGGTCGCCACGACCGAGGAGGTGTCCGCGGCCACGGCACGGCTGGCCGGGGCCGGGCTGGCCACGGCGGTGGAGGAGAACACGGCCTGCTGCTACGCGCTGCAGGACAAGGTGTGGGTCGACGACCCGGACGGCGCGCCGTGGGAGGTCTACACCGTGCTCGCCGACGTCACCGAACCCGCGCCCCGGCTGGTCACCCGCGGTGACGGCGGGCCGGGGTCGGCGTGTGACTGCGGGCCGGTCTGTACGCCAGCAACGCCAGCAACGCCGGCCGAGCAGGCCGAGCAGGCGGCGCAGGCCGAGCAGGCCGCGCCGGTGGCGGCCGGGGGGCGCACCTCGCTGACGGTGGAGCCGGCCTCGGCCGGCACCTGCTGCTGACCGCCGGCACGGTGACCCACCACGAAGACCCCGGTCAGCCGCCGCTGGTGCGGCGGCTGGCCGCCGAGGCGCTGGGCAGCCTGTTGTTGGCGGCGCTGGTTGTCGGTTCCGGGATCGCCGCGCAGCGGCTCAGCCCCGGGCAGGTCGGCCTGCAGCTGGTCGAGAACGCCGCCGCGACCGCCGCCGGCCTCTACGCGATCATCCTGATGGTCGGCCCCGTGTCCGGGGCGCATTTCAACCCGGTCGTGACCCTGGTGGACGCGGCGTTCGGTGGCCTGTCGTGGCGGGACGCCGCCGCCTACCTGCCCGCCCAGGTAGCCGGCTGCGTCGGCGGCGCGATCCTGGCGAACCTGATGTTCGACGGCCCGGCGGTGTCGATCTCGACGCACCACCGGGCGTCGTCGGCGCATCTGCTCGCCGAGGTCGTCGCGACCGCCGGCCTCATCCTGCTGATCTTCTCGCTGGTCCGGTCCGGCCGCGGGGAACGGGCCCCGGCCGCGGTCGGCGCCTACATCGGCGCCGCCTACTGGTTCACCAGCTCGACCAGCTTCGCGAACCCCGCGATCAGCGTCGGCCGGATGTTCTCCGACACCTTCGCCGGCATCGCCCCGGCCTCCGTCCCCGCCTTCGCGGCCGTCCAGCTCGCCGGCGGCGCGGTCGGCTACGGCCTGGTCCGGCTGTTCTACCCGTCCACCCCGGCCGGGCCGGCGCAGGCCGCCGAGGTCCTTCTCCCGCACCCGTCCGCCGCGGCGCCCACCAACGGCAACGGCGCCGCACCCGTGCACCCTTCGCGAGGTGTCTCATGACCAGACCGGAGAACTCCATCAGCCTGGACGACTTACCCGGCTTCGACCCGGCCACCGCGAGGGCCCTGCTCACAACCGCGCGCCGGCTCGCCCACGACTACGACACCACCTTCGACGCCGGCGAGGTCACCGACCTGCTCGCCGACTCCTACCGCCGGCTCGCCCGCACCGCCCAGGTCACCCTGTACCTGCCGGTCCTGGCCGAGCGGCTGACCCGGGAACGCCTCAAGGCACTCGCCACGACTCGCGGGCTGATCGCCAAGCGGGTACCCGAGGTGCTGTTCGTCTGCGTCCACAACGCCGGTCGCTCCCAGATGGCCGCCGCGCTGACCCGCCACTACGCCAGTACCGCCCTGCACATCCGCACCGGCGGCTCCGACCCCGGCTCACGGATCCAGCCCGAGGTCGTCGCCGCGATGAAGGACATCGGCCTGTCCCTCGACGAGGAGTTCCCCAAGCCACTCACCGACGACATCCTCGCCGCCGCCGACGTCGTCATCACCATGGGCTGCGGCGACCGCTGCCCCTACCTGCCCGGCAAGCGCTACGAGGACTGGCCGGTCGGCGACCCCGACGGCGCCCCCGCCGAGCAGGTCGCCGCGATCCGCGACGACATCGACCATCGCGTGCGGGCCCTGCTCACGAGCCTCCTGCCGGACCAGCCCCTGCCCCCGCCACGCACCCCCTAAGGTCACCACGACGGCCGAGCCGGCCTGTCGCCTCCCTGTGCTCACGAGAGGACTCGTCCGTGTCCGACAAGCCGTCGGTCCTGTTCGTCTGCGTCCACAACGCCGGCCGCTCCCA
>NZ_JADWYU010000162.1 GCF_016786325.1 Frankia nepalensis
GGCGGCGCGGGGGGGGGGGGGGGGGGGGCCCCCCGGGGGGGGGGGGGCCCCCCCGGGCCGGGCCGGCCAGGGCCGCCCGGCCGGGCCGGCTTGCTCCCGCGCGGCCGGAAGGCGACCGACGTGCGCGTCCGCGCGGGGCGGGCACAACACCAGCAGGGCGTCCACGAGCCGCGCCGAGAACTCACGGGAGGGCGAGATGACGATTCCGTACCAGGTGCCGGTCACGGTCTCGCCGGAAACGACGCTGGCGGAGACGGCCGAGCTGATGGACCGGGCAGGCGTCGGCTCGCTGCTCGTCGTCGACGGCGGCCGCCTCGTCGGCATCGTCACCGACCGCGACCTCGCGCTGCGCGCCGTGGCCCGGCGGGTGCCGCACGACGGCCGGGTGGACGCGGTGATGACCAGCGGCGTCGTCACGGCGGCGGTGACCGCCGGGCGTGACGAGGTCGTGCGCACCCTCCAGGAGCACACGATCCGCCGGCTGCCGCTGATGGACGGCGACCGGGTGGCCGGGATCGTGACCCTCGACGACCTGCTCGCCGACGCCGACCTCGCGGACCTGCCCGGGGTCGCGGCGCTGGTCGGCGCCGAGATGCGCCACCCCCATCACGAGGCCGGCCCGCTGGTCCCGACCGGGTCCGCCCGCGCGGCGAAGGCGCGGCGGCCCGGGCCCGGCAAGGCCTGGGCCGGCGACCGGATCGTCGTCCACCGGCACACCCTCGACGAGCCGGACCGCGTCGGCGAGATCCTCGAGGTCCGCTCGTCCGCCGGCGGCCCCCCGTTCCGGGTCCGCTGGTCCGACACCGGCCAGGTCAGCTTCTTCTACCCGGGTCCGGACGCCGAGATCCGCCACGTCGCCCGCGTGGCCCGTCCCCACTGAGCCATCGCCGCCCCACGGCGGGGCGTCCGGCGCGCGGCGGTGTGGCGCGCGGCGGTGTGGCTCAGGGAATCGCGTCGGCGTCCTTCAGCGCGGTGATGGCGGGCCAGTCGTATCCGAGGTCCAGGAGAACCTGCTCGGTGTGCTCGCCCAGCTCCGGGGCCCGTGGCGCGGGGCCCGGCGGGAGCGAGCCGAAGTCGACCGGGGTGGCGACCGTGATCGGCCGCGGGTCGCGCTCGGCCGGGCCGCCGCCGGCCGTGCTCGCCCCGGCCGCGTCGGCCTGGGCGTCGCGGCCCGGCGCTGGCACCTCGTCCGGGCCGGCGATGGGGCGGAAGACGCCGGCGGCGTGCGCGAGCGGGTCGGCGAGGACCTCGTCGAGGCTCAGGACCGGGTCCCACCAGACGCCGTGGCGGTCGAAGGCCTCGGCCCAGTGGTCGAGCGGCCTCTCGGCGAACGCCTCGTCGAGCAGGGCGAGGGCCTCGTCGCGGTTGCCGATCAGCGCGCCCATCGTGGCGAACCGCGGGTCGGTGGCGAGCTCGGGGCGCCCGATGGCGCGGACGACGTTCGGCCAGTGCCGGGTCGCCTGCAGGCCGAGCAGCCAGAACCAGCGGCCGTCGCCAGCCTGGTAGACGGCGAGGATCGGGTTGTAGAGCATCCGGCTCAGCCCGGTGGCGGAGACCTGGCCGTGGGCCCGGCTGATCAGGTCGCAGCTGATCGTGTAGGACCCGGTCCGCAGCAGCGACGTGGTCACGAACTCGCCGCGGCCGGTGACCCGCTGGCGCACGAGCGCGGCGCAGACGCCCGCCGCGAGCGCCAGCCCGGTCGGGTGGTCGCCCATGCCGGGGCGGGACACGGGCGGCGCCGTCCCGGCCTGGGTGACGGCGTGCGCGACGCCGGCGCGCGACCAGTAGGCGCCCATGTCGTAGCCCGGCTTGTCCGCGCCCTCGCCCGTGGTGCCGTACCCGGTGGCCGCCGCGTAGACGAGCCGGGGGAAACGCGCGGACAACGTGTCGTAGTCCAGCCCGAGCCGGGCGAGCGCCGCGAGCCGCAGGTTCGTCACCAGCACGTCCGCGTCCGCCAGGAGCCGTGACAGCACCTCCTGGGCCTCGGGCCGCTTGAGGTCGAGGCAGATGCCGCGCTTGCCGCGGTTGTCCAGCTCGAACAGGGCCGTGTTGAGGTTGCCGCGGTGCGGGTCACCGTCCGGCGGCTCCACCTTGACGACCTCGGCGCCCCAGTCAGCCAGGATCGCCGCGCAGGCCGGCCCGGCGACCATCACCCCCAGCTCGACGACCCTGACCCCGTCCAGCGGCCCGCCCATGTGGCTGCCCTCCCGTCTGATCCGCCGCCCAGAGGACCGGAAACGACCAAAACGTGGGCGGTGGCGGCCAGACGCTACCCGTGGCGCATCCGATACGCACCCGACCCGGCGGTCCGGTAGCCCATGCCAGGTCCGTCCGACGGCCCGCTACGGTCGGGGCGTGCGCCTTGGGGTTTCGCCGTACGGGTCGGACCGTGCCGAGACGATCGCTTTCGCGGACGCGGCGGTGGCGGGTGGAATCGACGCGCTCTGGCTCGGGGACGGGATGTTTCGACGGCCGGACTTCGCCGGCTGGCGAGGCGGCCTGGAGTCGATGGTCGAGCTTGCCTGGTTCTCCGGGCGCCACCCGGCCGCGCGGATCGGGATCACGGCCGCGGTGCTGCCAGTGCGTGACATGGACTGGCTGGTGCGGCAGGCCGCGACCCTCGACCACCTGACCGAGGGACGGTTCGTGCTCGCCGTCGCGCCCGGGTTCTGGGCCGACGAGCTGGCCTACCGCGGGGTGCCGCCCGACGAGCGCGGCAGGCGGTTCCGGGAGTGCCTCGACGAGCTGCGCGCCAGCCTCGCCGGCGAGGTGCTCTCGCCCGAGCCGTTCACGCCCGGCGGGCCGCCGATCTGGCTGGCCGGCGCCAGCGAGACCATGCGGCTGGCGGCCCGGCTCGGCCTGCCCTACCAGGCCTCGCGCGCCCTGCCGGCCGAGCTGGCCCCGCTGGCGGCGCGCTTTCGCGACCTGGGTGGCGGCGTGCTCGCCCACCGGATCTACGTCGAGGCCGGGACCGCCGTGCCCGACGGCGTCCAGGTCGCCCGGCACGTCCTCGCCGGCTCCGCCGAGCAGCTCCTCGACGGCCTGGCCCGCTACCGCGAGCTCGGCGTCGCCGACCTGTCCATGGTCCTCGGCCACGACGACCCGACCGCCCGCCGCACCCTCGACGTCCTGCTCACCGACGTCCTGCCCCGCCTCTAGCCGTTTCCGGATCCTGTCGCGCGACAGCCCGTGCCCGCGACGCGGGCACGGGCTGGGCTGACTCGCTGACGATCTACGGCAGGGACCGGCGAGGCCTCGGGCGGGGTTCCCGCCGCCGGACTCAGCGGGCGAGCAGGGCGTCGAGCTTGGTGAACGAGCTGAGCCAGCCCTCGCGCGCCATCTCCGCGATCTCGGCGGGGAACGGGCCCTGACGGAGCTCCAGCCGGGTGCCGCCGGCGTCCGCGTCGTGGAACTCCACGCGCAGCCTCAGCACCGCGGGCTCGGCACCCGGGACGGGCTCGGTGCCCTCGAAGACCGCGTTCTCGACGAGTTCGGTGAAGGTGCCGTTGGAGGGCGAGGTGAAGGCCGGGTCCTCGTCGCTGACCATCGTGAACCGCAGGTGCCCGCCGACCCGCGGGTCGATGTCGACGGTGTCGCGCGGAACGGTGAAGCCGACCGGGCCGAACCAGGCCGCGAGCTGGTCGGGGTCGACGAAGGCGCGGTACGCGGCCGCGCGCGGCGCGTCGACGATCCGGGTGATGACGAGCTCGGTGGCGCTGGCGGCGGTGGCCTGGGACATCGCTTCTCCCTGGGACGTCGTTGTGGTGTCACCGGGTAAGACCGCCGGCCTCCCGCGAACTCATCGGTCGTCCGTGGCCTTCTCGCGGCCCGTCGGCGGCCCGCCGACCGATGGGGACCACGGCGGCGCGGTGAAACCCGGCGAGGCGTCGGGAGCACGTCGAGGTCACCCGGGCGGCCGCTGGTGGGCGGGCGAGGGCCGGCAGAGCCCCATCCTCGGCTGGCGCGGCCGCGGGCAGCCCTCAGCGCCAGATCCGGGTTGAGGAACTGGGCCCGAATCTGTTGACATCTAATATGTTAGTTCTCTATACCTGACTCCGCATCAGGTTCCGAACCTGGTCGGCGGAGGGGGTGCCCGTGAACTTCGTCAACGACGTCGTCTGGCCAGGGCTGGTCTCCGGGTCGCTGTTCGCCTTGGTGGCGCTCGGGATCAACATGGTCGAGCGGGTGACGAAGGTCGTCAACTTCGCGCACGCGCAGCTCATCTACTGGGCGCCCCTGGCGACACTTCTGTTGACCCGTCAGTTCGACGTGCCGGTGGCGCTCGCGTTCGTCCTCGCCACGCTGGGGGTGGTCGCGGCGGCCCTGGTCGAGGAACGCGTCGCCATCCGGCCGTTCCTGCGGCGCGGGTCGGCGCTGCCGTGGATCCTGTCGACGCTCGCCGTCGGCACCCTGCTGGAAAGGGCCGCCTACTACCAGTTCTCGGGTGAGCCGCAGGCGTTCACCTACAACCTCGGCCAGGGCCCGATCGACCTCGCGGGCATCCGCACCACCGGCTCCGAGATCACGATCATCGTCGTCGCGCTGGTGCTGGTCGGCGCGGTGACCCTGTTCTGGCGGTCCACGCTGCTCGGCCGGCGGCTGAACGCCGTGGCCGAGGACCTCGACGGCGCCACGTCCGTCGGGATCTCGGCCGCGCGCGCCTCACAGCTGGTGATGGTGGGCTCGGGGCTCGTCGCGGCGGTCACCGGGTTCGTCGCCGCCCCGTCCCTGCAGGTCGGGCCGTCGCTCGGGCTCTCGCTGCTGTTCAACGGGTTCGTGGCCGCCGCCATCGGCGGCATCGGCAGCCTGCCCGGCAGCCTGCTCGGCGGCCTGTCGCTCGGTCTGCTGCTGCAGTTCGCGAATGTCCACTTCGGCACCGTCGCCATCAACGCGGTCCTGTTCGGCACGCTCCTGGTCGTCTACCTGGTGCGCCCGCAGGGCCTGTTCGGCGACCGAGTCCTGCGGAGCGTGTGATGGGAACACGCGGATCGGCCGCCGTCGCGTCCGCCGTCGGCGCCGCGGCCGCTGGCCGGGCGCTGGCCGGGCGGGCCTGGGCGGCCGCGGCGCCGGCCGGCAGCCCGCGGGCCCGGGCGGTGGGCGTCGCCGGGGACGTTCTCGGCCGGCCCTATGTGCACGCGGTCCTGCTCGCCGGGCTCGCGGTCCTGCTCGCCGACTCGTTCGGCTACGGCAGCTACCACGGCATCGTCGTGCTCACCCTGGTGATGTACGCGATCGCCGCGCTCGGGCTGGACATCCCGGTTGGAGCCTCCGGGGTGCTCTCGATCGGCCACGGCGCCGCGTTCGCCGTCGGCATGTACGCGGCGGCGATCGCCTCCGGTACCCATTCGTTGCCCGTGTGGGTCGCGGTGCCGATCGCCTTCGGGGTCGGAGCCGGCATCGGCCTGTTGATGGCCATCCCCGCCGGTCGGCTCGGCGGCCTGGGGCTCGCCGTCGTCTCCCTCGGCTTCACCGTGGTGCTCGCCGACGTGGTCCGCTGGTGGGACTCGCTGACCGGCGGCCCGAACGGGATCCCCGCCATCGTCGCCCGGTGGGGCTTCGAGCGGGCCGACGGGCTGCTCGACGAGGCGGAGCTGTTCTACCTCACCGTCATCCTGTTCGTGCTCGCCTACCTGGCCCACTGGTACTTCCGGTCAGCGACCGCCGGGCGAAGCGCGGTCGCGGCCAAATGCGACGCCATCGGCGCGGGCGCGCTCGGCATCTCCGTCTACCGGACCCGGCTGCTCACCTTCACCCTCGGCTCCGGCATCGGTGCCGTCGCCGGCGCGATCAACGGCTACCTGGTCAGTTACGTGAGCCCGGCCAGCATCACCGTGGACCTGTCCTTCCTCTTCCTGGTCATGGTGGTCCTCGGCGGGGCCGGCAGCCGGATCGGCGCGGTGCTGGGCGCCGTCGTCATCGGTGGCCTGCCGATCTGGCTGTCCGAGTACCCGACCCTCAACGTCGTCATCTACGCGTCGATGCTGCTGCTGGTCGTCCGCTTCCGCCCCGCCGGAGTGATCGCCCGCCGCGCCGTCGCCGTCCGCCTGCCGCGGCCCCCGGCCCCGCCCGAGGCGTCCGAGGCGTCCGAGGCGCCCGCGCGGCCCGTGGCGGCACCGGAGCCGGCCGGAGCCGTGGCGGAGGCCGTGGGCACGGCTCCTGGTGCCCCGGCCGGCGGCGAGGGTCAGCCCGTTCTGCGGTGCGAGGGGGTCACCAAGCGGTTCGGCGGCCTGGTCGCGCTGGACGGGGTGACGCTGTCGGTGATGCCCGGCGAGGTGGTTGCGATCGTCGGGCCGAACGGGTCGGGCAAGACGACCTTCCTCAACGTCCTGTCGGGCTTCTACCCGCTCGACGGCGGCACCCTCGAGGTGGCGGGCTCGCGCGTGGAGGGCAGTGCCCGATCCCCGCTGTCCGGGTCGAACGCGCGCCGCCGGCTGCCGGCGCGGGCGGTCGCCCGCACGTTCCAGACCCCGAAGATCTTCGGTGACCTCTCGGTCGCGGAGCACCTGCACCTGGCCGCCCGCCGGCCGGTCCAGCACCGCGGCGCCGCCGAGCGCGCCGCGTTCGAGCGGATCGCCTTCGCGCTGCTCGACGCCACCGACCTGCCGCTGGGCCGGGTCAGCGGCGCCGCCGACCTCAGCCACGGGCAGCTGCGGTTCCTGGAGATCGCCGTGGCCGTCAGCCGGGCGCCCCGGCTGCTGCTGCTCGACGAGCCGGCGACCGGCCTCGGCCCGAGCGAGATCGAGCTGCTGGCCGAGACCGTCAGGTCGGTCTCCGCGCTCGGCTGCGCCGTCCTGCTGGTGGAGCACCACCTGGAGCTGGTGCACGCCGTGGCCGACCGGGTGGTCGTCCTGCATCTCGGCGAACTGCTCTGGACCGGCCCACCCGAGTCGCTCGGCGAGTCCGACCGGGTCCGTGACGCCTACCTGGGGGTGGGGGTGTGAGCGCGGGAGCAAGCGAGCGGAGGTCTCGTCCGAGGGACGAGGACGAGGCCGCGGGGAGTGCGGCGACGGAGCGAACCCGGGATGAGGCGAGCGCGGGAGCAAGCGAGCGGAGGTCTCGTCCGAGGCGGACCTCCCAGATCGGCTACGCAAGCTCTGCCCCTCCGGCAGGGACCCCGGAGGACGAGGCCGGAGGGAGTGCGGCGACGGAGCGAACCCGGGATGAGGTGAGCGCGGACCAGGGGGTGGCCGCGGAGCCGTTGCTGCGGGTGGACGACCTGCGGGTCGACTATCGCGGGGTCGTCGCCGTAGGCGGGGTGAGCCTGCGGGTCGCCGAGGGGCAGTGTGTCGCCGTCATCGGGGCGAACGGCGCCGGCAAGACATCGCTGCTGCGGGCGGTCGGCGGCTTCGTCCCGGCCGGGGCGGGCTCCCGGGTCGAGCTCGCGGGTGTCGACCTGACCCGGATGCCCGCGCACCGCCGGGTGCGGGCCGGCCTCGGCAGCGTGCTGGAGAACCGCCACCTGTTCCCGCACATGACCGTCCGGGACAACCTGGAGCTCGGTGCCGCGGCCGCGCCCGGCCGTTCCGGCGCCGGCCTGCGCGGGGCCTTGTCGCTGTTACCGGAGCTGGAGGGCCTGCTGGACCGGCGGGCGGCGACGCTGTCCGGCGGGCAGCAGCAGTTCGTCGCGATCGGCCGGGCGCTGGCCACCGAGCCGCGTCTGCTGCTGCTCGACGAGCCGACGAACGGGCTCGCGCCACGGCTCGTCGAGCGGGTGATCGAGATCGTCCGCCACCTGCGCGCGGCCGGCACGGCCACGCTGCTCGTCGAGCAGCGCCTGGAGGTGGCCGTCGCCATCACCGCCGAGGTCCACGTGCTGGCGCATGGCCGCGTCGTGCACTCGACCGACGGCGACACCGCCGACCTCGCGCGGATCGCCCACAGCGCCTACCTGTCCTGACCCGGCCGGGCGCCCGGCGCGTCCAGGGCGGCGGGCGCGCCGCGGCGGGCGGCCGTGAGAACGGCGCGCCGGCGGACCGGAGAGCCAGACAGCGCAGAGCCGGACGGCCAGAGAGCAAAGAGCCGGACAGCCAGACAGCCAGAGAAACATGAGAGGGGAACCAGATGCGATTAAGAAGGACGGGCACGGCCACGCGGCGGACCCGCGTGGCCGCCCTGCTCGTGCCGCTGCTGTTCGCGGGCGCCGGGCTCGCGGCCTGCGGCGGCGGGGACGACGACGGTGGCGAGCCGGCGGCGGGCGGCGGCCTGGAGGCGCCTCGGACCGTCACCGTCGGCCTCATCACGGCGCAGACCGGGCCGGCCGCGGCGGCCTACAAGCCGCTGGAGGACGCGGCGAAGGCCGCCATCGACTACCTCAACTCCGGTAAGGCGAAGGCGTCGAACGTCACCTACAAGCTGGAGATCCGCGACAGCGCGGCGGACCCGAACCGGGCCACGATCCTCGTCCGCGAGCTGATCAGCGCCGGGGCGACGGCGATCGTCGGTGACATCGCGTCGTCGCCCGGCTTCATCGCCGAGCAGACCACGCTGAACCGCGAGGAGATCATCGGCTTCACGTCGACGCCGGCCGACGTGATCTGGAAGGACGCGGGCGCGGGCGGCGCCTACCCGTGGGCGTTCGGCATCTCGGGTGACGACACGATGTTCGTCACCCCGGAGTACGAGGCAGCCGCCGGTCGCACCGCGAACGGCAAGATCGCCCAGATCTACCTCGACCAGGGCTCGGTCCCGGGCTGGGCGAAGCTCGCCAGCGACATGGCGGAGAAGGACGGCAAGACGCTGAGCACGGTCTCCTTCGCCGCGAACGCGACCGACGTGAAGGCGCAGCTGCGCGAGGCGCAGGACAGCGGCGCCGACACCCTGATCGTCTGGGCCTACGGCGCCCCGCTGCAGACGGTGCTGAGCAACCTCGACCAGGTCGGCTGGTACCCGAACGTGGTCACGCTGCCCGACGCCGCGCGCTCCAGCCTGCAGCAGGCCGTGCCGGCCAAGGTGATGGACCTCGTGGTGTCCGGGCCGATCACCGCGACCTTCGTGTCGAAGGACGGCGCGGCGCCGACGGGGATCGTCGCCGACTACCTGGCGGCGATGACCAAGGTGACCGGCCGCGGGCCCGGCGAGTACGGCCAGGCCGACATCAGCGGCGCCTACACCTTCGACATGCTCGTCGCCTATGACGCCGCCGTCGCCAAGGCCGGGTCGACCGACTCGGCCAAGGTGCGGGCGGCCCTGGAGTCCGGGATGGAGGTCGAGGGCGCCATGGGTGTCCACACCTGGGGCCCGGACGAGCGCAGCGGCCTGGAGGCGACGTCGTTCGCGCTCTTCGACCCGCAGGAGTCCTGCGGCAAGGGCACCTGCGTCGGCGTGCCCACCGCGTCGTAGGCTCGGCAAAGTCGTGACGAAATAGTCACCCCTGGTGGCGCCGACTCGTGTCCGGCCCGGTGGCCGGGCGCGGGCGGCGCCACCGTCCCGCCCGCCGTCGCGGAGCGGGCCCACCGACCAGTGACCGATCTGATACGGAAAGGCCGCGTGCGGACAGACCCCGCTCGGACAGATCCCGCTCGGACCTCGCGGGCACCTCGGGCACGCTCCGCGTCGCCCGACTCGCCACTGTCCCTGCCCGAGCCGCCCGAGCGTCCCAAGGTGCCGAGCGCGGCCGAGGCCGCGTCGGACTACATCCGGTCGCTCATCTTCCGGGGTGTGCTGCGCGCCGGCGACCGGATTCCGATCGACCAGATCGCCGAGGCGCTCGGCGTCAGTCGCCAGCCGGTCCGCGAAGCCCTGATCACGATGATCAACGACGATCTCGTCGTCGCCGAACCCAAACGGGGGACGTTCGTGGGCGCGGTCGGCCCGGAGACCGTCCTCGAACACTTCGAGCTGTTCGGCGCGCTCGCCGCGCGGTCGATCGCCCATCTGGCCGCCACGGCCGACGACGCGGTCCTCGCCCGGCTGCGGGCGATGCACGCGGAGCTGGACGTCATCAGCGCGGCGGGGGACGTGACGGCGACCAGCCGGGCGCTGCTGGAATTCCAGCGTCACGTCCACCACCTCGCGGCGACGCCGCGGCTGTCGATGCTGCTGCGGTCGATGCAGCGATTCGTCCCGGGTGAGGTCTACATCGCCACCGTCCCGGCCGGAGTCGAGATCAACCGCGAGTTCCGGCTGGCGCTGCTGGACGCGGTCGAGCGCCGCGACCCGGACGCCGCCGCGGCGGCCGTGCAGGCGCAGATGCGCGCCAGCGGTCGTCATTTCTGCGAGGAGCTGCGCCGTCGCGGCGTCTTCGCCGCGCCCGCCGATTCCCCGGCCCGACCGCCGAACGGCACGGATCCCACCTGACCACCTGACCATCTGGCCACCCGACAGGGTGGCCGGCCAGGCGCCTGCCGCGCGGATCAGAGCCCGGTGCTGGTGATCAGCGCGGGTCGCGGCTCGTTGTGCCCTCGTTCGTAACCGGGCCCTCGTATGCTGACGGTCTTGTGAGGCGCAGGGTGATCCGTCGACCAGCCTGCCCGGCGCCGTCCAGACGGGCGGGCCGGTGACGGGACCCCGCATGGACGCGGATCCGCTGGACGGGTCGGCCGCGCCGTCGTGGCCCGGCCGGTCCGAGGGTGACCCCCGGCCCGGGGCGACGCCCCCGGCTGCCGCCGCGGGTCCGGCCAGCGGTGGAACCGGGGACGTCGAACGGCTGCGGCGGCTGTTGGGGACCGAGCCGCTGGCCTGGCTGGTGGAGCGGGTCCGGCGGCGGATGGCGCAGGGCCAGCCGCTGGCCGGGGTCGTCACCCTGCCAAAGGCCACCCACGAGCAGCGACGGGCGGTCGAGCGGCTGCTCGGCCGGCGCGCCGGGTCCGGCTACTCGCTGTCGGTCTCGCTGGACGAGGTCGACCGGATGCTTCGGCACAGCGGCGCCGCTCCTGACGGCCTCGCCGCCGCCGTGACGCTGCTGACCGGGCCGGTCGACGAGACGGTCACGGCCGCGGCCGCCGAGGCGGCGGCGTGGGCGGCGGCCCGCGCGCCGCTGGAGGGGCTCGTCGACCGCCGCCCCGAGCTCGCGCCATGGCTGGCCTGGCTGGACGGCACCGGGCTGCTGCGCCGGCTGGCCGGCGACCCCGCCGCCGCCGGCGCCCTCGCGGGGCCGCTGGTCGCGGTGCTCGACGGGCTGCCGTCGCCGGGCGTGGCGCTTGGCCGGCTGGCGACGACGCTTGCCGGCGACGCGCACGCGCTCGACGACGGCCGGCCGCTGGCGACGCTCGCGCTCGCCGGCGCGCGGGTGCTGGCCGGGTCCGGGCCCGCCGGTGGCGGCTCGGCGGCCGAGCGGCGCGCCACCTGGGCCGCCGTCGGCGTGCACCTCGACGAACTGTCCTCGACCGTGCTCTGCCTCGGCCTGCCCGGCGGGCCGGGCAGCGCCGCCGGCCGGCTGCTCGCCGTCGCCCACGAGGCGGGGGAGCCCTGCGTGCTGACGCTGCGCCAGGTCACCGGCCGGGGCGGCGAGCGGGCGGACCCCGGGGTCGGCGCCGGGCCGGTGTTCGTCTGCGAGAACCCTGCCGTGCTGGCCACCGCCGCCGACGAGCTGGGCCGGGCAGCGCCGCCGCTGGTCTGTGTGAACGGGCAGCCGTCGGCCGCGGTTCTCGGCCTGCTCGACGCGCTGGCCGCTGGTGGCGCCCGTCTTGCCTACCATGGCGACTTCGACTGGCGCGGCCTGCGGATCGCCAACGGTCTGCGTGACCGGGTCCCGTGGGAGCCGTGGCGGTTCGACGCCGCCGCCTACGAGGAGGCGCTCGACGCCGTCGGCGGCGGCCCGCTGTCCGGCCATCCGGTGGATGCCTCGTGGGACCCGGCGCTGCGCCCCGCCCTGGAGCGACGCGCCGTGCGCCTCGCCGAGGAACTGGTCCTGCCCGCGCTGCTGGCGGATCTCGCGGCGGCGGGCCGGGGCGTGGCGTCGGCGTAGCGCGTCTCGCCGGGCTGGTCGAAGTATGTCGGAGGGTCGTGTGGTGTCCCGAGGAACCGGATGGCAGGGTAGGGGCATCAGACGTCGGTTGGCCGGGAGGAGGCACAGTGCGCGGGATCAGTGGCCTGGGCGGCGAGGCTGCGCCGCTGCCAAAGCGGGTACCCAAGCCGGTTCCGCCCGCCCGTATCCCCGTCACGGCGATGGATGACCCGGAGGTGCTGACCCGGGTCATCGACCGGCTGCGCGCGCTGGACGACCGCCGCCTCGCCGGCCTGCGCAGGCTGAACTAGCGCCGCCGAGCCGGCACGGCGATCGGCACTGGTCGCGCCCGTGCCGCCGGGCGGGCAGGATGCGGCGAATGGAGCGCGTTCTGGACGGCCTGGGGACGCCGTCGGGCCTGGTGGGGTCGTTGACCGCGGTCCGCGGCCTCACCGTCGGGCACGCCCAGCGGGTCACCGACGGATGGCGGACCGGGGTGACGGTGGTGCTCGCGCCCCCGGGCGGGGCGGTCGGCGGGGTGGACGTCGCCGGCGGCGCGCCGGGGACGCGGGAGACCGACCTGCTCGACCCGCGCAACGCGATCGAACGCGTCCACGCGGTGGTGCTGACCGGTGGGAGCGCCTTCGGGCTCGCGGCCGCCGACGGGGTGATGCGCCGGCTCGCCGACGCGGGCGTCGGCTTTCCCGTCCCCGTCGGCGTGGTGCCCATCGTGCCCGGCGCGACCATCTTCGATCTGGGCCGCGGCGGCGCCGTCCCCGCGGCCCGGGCCGTCCCCGGCCCGGATCTGGGGGCGCTCGCCTACGACAGCGCGACCGCCGGGCCGGTGGCGGGCGGCACCGTCGGCGCCGGGACCGGGGCGGTCAGCGGTGGCCTCGCCGGCGGAGTGGGCAGCGGGGCCACCGTGCTCTCCGACGGGACGACCGTCGCGGCGCTCGCCGTCGTCAACTCGGCGGGCGGCGCCGTCGACCCGCGGACCGGCCGGCTCCACGGCGACCTGGACCGGGTCTTTCCCGAGCCGGACGCCGAGCGACTCGCGGCCTGGCGGCGCCGGCCCGCCCATCCGTTCGACGGCACCCTGCCGGGGCTGGGCCAGTCGCTCGGGTTCGGGCTGAACACGACGATCGGCGTGGTGGCGACCGACGCCGCCCTGACCAAGGCGGGCTGCTCGAGGCTGGCGTCGTGCGCCCAGGACGGGCTCGCGCGGGCGGTCCGGCCGGCGCACCTGATGGTCGACGGCGACACCGTGTTCGCGCTGGCGACCGGTGACCGGCCGGTGGACGACGTCAACCCGTTGCTCGCCGCCGCCGCCGACGTGTTCGCCCACGCGGTCGCCGACGCCGTCTACCACGCCACCGGCTTCCCCGGCCTGCCTACCTACACCGAGCTTCTCCTCGGCCATCCCGCGCGCTGAGCGGCCCGTCCCCGCTCGTCCGCGCCCGGCGGCGCGGGCGCCCGCGCGCCGTCACCGGCCGGCGGCGACGAGCGGCTGCGCGGGCACCCGGCCGGTCATGCCGCCGGCCTCGTCGCCGACCGCGCGGGCGAGGATCGAGTCGAGGATCTCGCCGGAGCGGATGGCCACGTTCGACAGCAGCGTCGAGGAGATGCCGTGGGTGTGCTCGGTGGCGCCCGGGGTGTAGACGCCGGCCGAGGCCGGCTCCGCCGTCACGACCTGGTAGTCCCGGGAGACCAGCGGGCGCCCGTCGGCGTCCTGGCGGCAGAGCTCGGCGAACTCGCCGAGCAGCAGCCGCGGGTCCCGGGCGTGGTAGCCGGTGGCCAGCACGACGACGTCCGCGTCGAGAGCGCGCCGCTCGCCGGTCGGCAGGAACTCGACGGTCGCCCGGATCCCCTCGGGCAGCGGCTCCAGTTCGGTGACCCGGGACGCGCGCCGCAGGTGCAGCCGGCGCGGGCCGCGTACCTTCTCCTGGTATGACCGCCGGTACAGCTCCTCGATGAGATCCAGGTCGACGACGGAGTAGTTCGTCGACCGGTGGTAGCCGGTGAGCATCCGGCGCACGTCGGGCGAGGCCTGAAAGAAGTCGTCGACAGCGTCCGGGTCGAAGATCTGGTTCGCGAACGGGCTGTTGTCGGCCGGGCTGTAGCCGTATCGGGCGAAGACGGCGTGTACCTCCGCGGCGGGGAACGTGCGGTGCAGGTAGTCGGTGACCTCGGCGCCGCTCTGTCCCGCGCCGACGACCAGGAACCGGCCGTGCGGGGTCGACGGGAGCTGTTCGAGCCGGTCGAGCAGGTCGCCGTTGTGCCAGACCCGGTCCCCAAGCGTGAACCCCTCGGGCACGCTGGGCGTGAGCCCCAGGGCGAGCACCACGTTGCGGGCGCGGCGCACGAGCAGCATCGACGGGTCGTCGACCGACCGGCTCACGACGTCGATGTAGCGGATCTCGCCGTCCTCGACCACGGGGCGTAGTGTCGTCACCTCCTGGCCATACTCGACCAGGTGGTCCAGCCGGCCGGCGGCCCACTCCAGGTAGTCGTGAAACTCGTGCCGCAGCGGGAACATCGTCTTGTGGTTGATGAAGTCGACCAGCCGGTCGCAACCATGCAGGTAGGACAGAAAACTGAAGTTGCTGGCCGGATTGCGGAGCGTCACCAGGTCCTTGAGGTAGGAGACCTGCATTGTGGCGCCCTCGAGCAACATGCCGCGGTGCCAGCCGAACCGTTCCTGACGCTCCAGGAAGGCGGCGCGCAGTCGCGCGGGGGCGGGTACCCCGGCGTTGTGCTCCTCGATCGCGATCGCCAACGCCAGGTTCGTCGGCCCGAAGCCGACGCCGACGACGTCCAGCGTCTCCGGTGCCGCGTGGTGCGGGCGCCCTCCCACGTGTGCCTCCGATCTGCGCATGCTTGGGTCATCAGCGCTAGTTAGGTTAGGGTTCCCTAATATTGCTCCTGCCGCAAGGCCTGGTGCGAGGTTCGAGGTGGGTGGTGACCTGGGGTGGTCGTCGGGAGACGCCCTGCTCGCCGGGTGGTCGGCCGGGTGTGCGGGCCGAGTGCGCGGACCGGGTGCCTGGGCCGGTGTCCCGCGGGGCTGTCATCCGGATGCTCGGGGCGGGCGGTGGGTACCGGTGCCGGGTGGCCCGTGGCCTCGGCGGGGAGGACGGGTATGGGATCCGTCGATGAGTTGCGTTGATGTATCGGAATTTACGTATTCGCGCGGTTACTGACGGTTGCGCGATGGATCTCACCGTGACATACGCTGGGGAGGTGAAGCATTGTTGAGAGGACCCGAATTTTGGATAGGTGACCTGATGCATGCTGTGAGCGGCACCACTTCTTCTGCTCGGCGGAAGCCCCGGTTAGTCGCCGAGACGACGTCTCAGACAGGCCAGTCGCGGCGTCTCCACCAGCCTTCCCCCGTACCCGCCACCGGCCGCCCGAGCTGGGTCTCGGTCCGGCTGCACGCGGCCCTCGCCGAGGCGGATCACCCGGTTCGTGCCCGTTCGCTGGCCTATGACCTGGGTCTCTCCTCCGCCGAGGTGACCGCCGAACTGCGGCGCCTCCAGGACCTTGGGGTCGCGACCTCCCGCGCCCGGCGCTGGACGATCGCCGACACGATCGCGGACAGGACCGGCGTCACCGCCGACGACGCGCCCACCACCTCGGCGCGCAGGTCCGCCTGAACAGATCCTCCGCCAGCTGAGCGGTGGTTGTTCTCCCGCCGTTTCCACCGGGTTTCGGCGCCGTTCCCCGGCGCCGCGCCCGGTGACGTCCGGCCAGGAAATACGTCCCGCCTGACGGCGGCCCGCCGGTCCCGCGCCGGCGGGCCGGATGTCGTCGCCATTTGGACTGTCGCCGACGTGACATCTTCCCGGCGCTGAATTCCCCAGAACGGCGATTCACCCGGCGCGACCAGCGCGGCCGGCCCCGGGCTCGGGATCCCCGCTTCGCCGGCCCGGCCCGGCGCGGCACGTGCGACGGCCGGGCGATGGTGTCCCGGGATCGTCGCTGGCCATGGTCTCGTAACCCAGCGGGCCGGTCGGTGAAACCTCGATGCGTCGTAATGGCGGAGAGAAGGGACCACCGCGCGGCACCGCCGCCTGCCCGGTGTGCCCGGCGCCGATCGGCCAGCCCTCGCGCCACGGGGGTGATGGACCCGCGGGCCGGGCGGAACGCTCCGGCCGACCACTGCCGGCCCGGCCGACGGGCCGCCCAGGCGAGGGACCAGATGACGACGACACCTGACTTCCCGGTGATCGACATCCGCCGTTGGCGGGAGGGCACCGCGCAGGCGCGCTACCGGCTGTCCCGCGAGCTGGACGTCGCGCTGCGCCAGTCCGGGTTCCTGCTGGTCAGCGGGCACGGCGTCAGCGCCGAGCTGCGGGCGGCGGTCCGCGCGTCGGCCGCGAGATTCTTCGCGCTGCCCGCCGGCGCGAAGTCCGCCTATGCGACGCATGTCGGTGGGCGCGGCTGGATCCCACCCGGTAGCGAGGCCAACTCCTATTACGGCCAGCCCGCCGACGCCGCCCGCGCCGACCTCAAGGAAAGCCTGACCAACGGGCGGACCTTCGCCACCGGCGACCGGGACACCGACCGCGAGTGGTTCGGCGCCAATGTCTGGCCGGCCGAGTGCCCCGAGCTCGAAGCGCTGTGCGAACGCTTCACCGGCGAGGTCCGCGCGCTCTACGACGACCTGCTGCGCGCCTGCGCCATGGCCTTCGGCCTGCCGGAGAGCTGGTTCGTCGACCGGGTCCAGCGCGGCCCGCACACTCTCAACATCAACCGTTACCCGCCGCGCGCCGAGACCGGTGCCCCGCTCGAAGGCCAGTTCCGGGTCGCCCCGCACACCGACTGGGGAGTGCTCACCATCCTGGACCGCCAGCCCGGCTACGGCGGCCTGCAGGTCGAGGCCCGGGACGGCCGCTGGACCGACGCCCCCCACGAGCCGGACACGCTCACCGTCAACGTCGGCGACCTGCTCGCCCGCTGGACCGGCGACCGCTGGCGCTCCACCCGCCACCGGGTGCTCCCGCCGCCCGCCGAGGCGCCCGACGAGGAGCTGATCTCGCTCATCGTCTTCCTCGAGTGCGACGTCGACGCCGTCGTCGAGCCGCTCGCCGCCGGCGCCGCCTATCCGCCGGTCGTCGCCGGCACTTATCTTCTCGAACGCGCCGGCGCCGCCACGGTCGCCTGAACCGTCCGCCCGGCCGCCGGGCGGTGTCGTTGCGCCCGGGCCGGCGGTCGTGCCAGGGTGGCGTTCTGATGAAGAAGAACGCGGTTCCGTCGGCCGGCGTGGTGGGTGGCCTCGACCAGCACCGGGTCGCCCTCGGCGCGCCGCGGCCCCGCGGCGGCCGGGACGCGGCCCGCGACGGCCGGGACGCGGCGCGCGAGCGGCGCCCGGCGCCGGCCTGCCCGCGCGAGGTCGGTGTGAGCGCCATCGTCGCGGCGCCCCGCGCCCGTGTCGTGGAGGTCACCGTTGGCTGAGAACGTGCCGGTCGTCCGCTACGAGGTCGTGGACCGCGTCGCGACCGTGACGCTCAACCGTCCCGAGGCGCGCAACGCGCTGAGCCGGGCGCTCACGTACGCGCTGTGGGACGCGGTCGGCGCCGCCGGCGCCGACCCGGACGTCGACGCGGTGATCATCACGGGTGCCGGCCAGGCGTTCTGCGCGGGCGTCGACCTGAAGGAGCTCTCCGGTGAGGCGCCGCCGAGCACCGGCCCGCGGCCGTCCGGCAAGGGGCCCGAGCGGGGTGACAACGGGCTGTTCCGGTTCGTTCCCGTCATCCCGAAGCCGGTCATCGGGGCGATCAACGGCGTCGCCGTCACCGGTGGCCTCGAGATCGCCCTGCAGTGCACCTTCCTGGTGGCGTCCGAACGGGCCCGGTTCGCCGACACGCACGCCCGCGTCGGCATCATGCCGGGCGGTGGGATCACCGTGCTGCTCGCCCAGTCGATCGGCCTGCGCCGGGCGATCGAGCTCTCGCTGACCGGCAACTTCCTTTCGGCCGACGAGGCGCTGCGGCTCGGCCTGGTCAACCACGTCGTGCCGCACGACGACCTGCTGCCGTTCGCCCGCAAGCTCGCCGCCGACATCGTCAGCAACGACCAGCGCGGCGTGCGCCGGCTGCTCGCGCACTACCGCGCGCTCGCCGACACCGCCACCCTGACCGAGGCCCACCTGCTCGAGGGCGTCCTCGCCGAGACGTGGACGCGCGACGGCCGCGACACCGCCGCGCGCCGCGCCGCCGTCACCGCCCGCGGCCGCGCGCAGACCAGCCCCGACGCCCGGCCGTGATCCTTCCAGCGGACCGCCGGCGACGAGCGAGCGCGGCGGCGGCCACCCGCTGACGACCACCCACTGACGACCACCCGCTGACGGACACGCCGCGCGGCGCCCCTGCCACGCACGGAGAACGGTCCGCGCGCGGTCACATGGCCCGGCGCGCCCACCGCGTCCGAGGATCATGACGCCCGGCCCGAGGCATACGTCCCGTCCTGGCCGGTCTGGTTGACGGAAGCCCGACGGCGCGGAATATCCCGGGTTCGCCGCGCGGGACCTCGGTAGTCTTACGGTGGCGCGGCGGCGGGCTCCCATGACGAGCGGGGAACGCCGCGCCAGCGCCCGGGACCGTCGGCGCCAGGAACCGCCGGCACCAGAAGACCGCGCACGGACAACCCGGCGCCAGGGGCACGGCGCCAGCTCGGCGCGACAGCGCGAGCTTGGTGGAACAGTGCGGGGAGGCGGAGGGCGGGCGGCGCATTGGCGGACTTCACCGTGCCGGACGTCGACCTTCCAGCCGGGTTCAGCGGGTTCACGCAGGTGGGCGCCGGTTCCGCGGGCCAGGTGTACCGGGCGCGCGACGACACGCTGGGCCGCCCGGTCGCCGTCAAGCTGTTCTCCGGCCCGGTCGCGGACGACCCCGCCGTCCTGGAGACGTTCCGCCGCGAGTGCGCGGCCGTCAGCAGGCTGAGCGGGCATCCCGGCGTCGTCACCGTCTACAGCGCCGGGCTGACGCCGGCGGGCCGGCCATGGCTGTGCATGCAGTACGTCGAGGGCGGGCCGCTCTCGCGCGTGCTGCGCTCCGGGCCGCTCCCGGTCGCCGAGGCGCTGCGCGCCGCCGTCCTCATCGCAGACACCCTCGCCTTCGCGCACTCCCAGGACCCGCCGGTGCTGCACTGCGACGTGAAGCCGGGCAACATCCTGCTCACCGGCGACGGGCGGCCCCTGCTCGGCGACTTCGGGGTCGCCGTCTGGGCCGGCGCGGGCCGTTCGTCGGTGACGGTCCGGGGGTTCACGCAGGCCTACGCCGCGCCGGAAGTCCTCTACCACGGCCGCTTCTCCCCGGCGTCGGAGGTGTGGAGCCTCGCCGCGACCCTGTTCGAGATGATCACCGGGCTGCCGCCGTTCGAGCAGCGGCCCGGTGAGGGCACGGGCGCGTTCATCGAGCGGGTCACCGCCGGGCTGCCAGGCGACGCGACGGTCGGCCTCGCCGAGCCGCTGCGCGGGCTGCTGAGCCGGGGGCTCGCGGTCGACCGGGAGGCGCGCTGGCCGTCGGCGGCCGCGTTCGCCGCCGCGATCCGCCAGACCCAGGCGGCCCTCGGCCTGCCCGCCACGCCGGCCGGCACCGACCACCGGCCGCCGGGCGGGGGCGGCGCGGGGCCGCTGCCCTGGGCAGGCGTGCGCCAGGCGCCGGCCGAGCCACGGCCGGCCGATCCCGGCCCGGCCGCGGACGCCCCGGCGTCCGGCGAGGCGGCATCCGGCGAGGCGGCGGCCAGGAAACGGCGCTCGGTGCCGCACTGGTGGATCCCGGCCGCTCTCTTCTCGCTCCTGGTCCTCCTCGCCGTCACGATCCCGCTGCTGCCGCGGGACGGGTCCGCGCCGGACACGACCGCCGGGGGCGCCCCGCCGGCGGCCACCTCCACCGAGAGCTCGACGGGCCTGGCCGGCGGGGCCACCCTCTCGTCGCCGCAGGTGGCTCCGACCCCGGCGGCCACGCTGCCCGGCGAGCCGGAGATCTCCTCCGTGCCCTCCGGTGCCGGCGGCGAGGGACCGCGCACGCTGGTCGCCGGCGACGAGCTGGTCTCGCCTGACGCGCGGTACGCCCTGCGCATCGACGGCGACGGGCGGCTCGTCCTGCGCAACGCCCAGGGGATGGGCATCTGGTACGCCGGGTCCGACGGTGGCAGTCCCGGCTCCCGGCTGGAGGTGACCGAGGCGGGCCGGCTGGTGCTCAGCAGCGCCGCCGGCGCGGTGCTCTGGGACGCCGGCGTGTCGGCCAGCCCGCGGGCGCGGCTGCGCGTCACCGATGCCGGGAGTGCCGTGCTGGAGGACGGCGGACGGCAGGTGTGGAGCTCGGGCGAGGCGCGGTCCATGCTGCACGCCGGTGAGCGCCTGGACCCCGGCCAGTCCCTCGTGTCGGAGAACGGCGGCAACGTCGCCTGGCTGCTGCGCGACGGCAACTTCGTCGTCTACCGGCTGGGCGACGACCACGGCGAGGCGAACACCACGTGGTCGTCCGGGACGCGCGACGCGGGCTATCTGGTCCTGCAACCGGACGGGAACCTCGTCCTGTACGACGAGAGCGGCACACGGGCGCTGTGGAGCACGAGCACCCAGGGCGCCGGCGAGTACCTCTGGATGCGCGACGACGGGAGCCTGGTCGTCTGCGACGTGGCCGACGCCGTGATCTGGTCCAACGCCTAGGGAAGATGACAGTCCGTGCCGTGACGCACCTGTCACCTTGACGGCGACGTCAGCGGTTCTAGCGGTGTTTGGTCGGTCTGCCCTCCCGGTACCGGCCTCATCCTCCGGGTCGATCTGGCATGGTCCCACTCCGTCGCCGAGCCAGGCGAGAACCCGACGGTCGGGGCGCGGCACCGGCCGGGCCTAGTTCAGAACGACGGCGACGGTGCGCGCGAAGATATGGACATGCCCATGGATCTGGTGCTCGCGCCCGCGCTGTCCCGGCCCGACCTGCTGGCCGGGCCGGTCGTCGCCGCGCTGGAGGCGCTCGACCTTCCCGGTCCGGTTGAGGTCGCGCCGATCGACCCGGATCTGGCCGACACCGCGGAGTTCTGCGCGGCCTATGGGATTGGGCTGGCCGAGTCCGCGAACTGCGTCGTCGTCGCCGGGCGGCGCGGGCAGGAGACTCGGTACGCCGCGTGCGTGGTGCTCGCGACGACCCGAGTCGACGTGAACGGGGTGGTGCGCCGTCGGCTCGACGCGCGCAAGGCGTCCTTCGCCGCGCGGGAGGACGCCGTCAGCGCGACCGGCATGGAGTTCGGCGGGATCACGCCGATCGGTCTGCCCGCGGAGTGGCCGGTGTTGGTCGACGCCGCTGTCGTGACCGCGCCCCGCGTCATCATCGGCAGCGGCCTGCGCCGCTCCAAGATCTCCCTGACGGGCAAGGCCCTCGAGGCGCTTCCGAACGCGGAAGTCCTCGAGGGCCTTGGCTTTGCCGGATAGGCCGCCACCAAGCGGCGGAACGGCCTGGAAGGGCTTACACGAACTGCTGGCAGGCCTCCGCGGCCTCCCGGACGATGCGCTGCGTGTCCTCGGAGGACGCGTCGGAGTTCATGGCGAGGAACTCCTCCTCGGTGTAGTTGGCCTCGAGGTACTCAAGGGTGCACTCGCAGTACTGCGTCTTCCCGCCGCTGGACGACTCACAGGCGTCCAGGTAGTTCTTCCGGAAGACGGAGTTGTACTGCTCGCCGGTCGAGGTCTCGGGGGCGGTGGGCTCGGGGCTCTGCGGCGCGGTGGTGCCGGGGCCGGCCGAGCCGAGGCTGGTGACGCCCGGGGTCGGCAGGGCGGTCGGCTTGTCGTCGTCGTCACCGCCGGAGGCGGCCACGGCGATGGCGATGATGGCGATGAGCAGTACCGCCGCGGCGCCGGCGATGATCGCGATGAGCTTCCCGCGGCCCCGGCGAGGCGGGGTCGGCCCGGACGGGTAACCGGGTTGCCCAGGCTGTGGGTATCCGGGCTGGCCATAGCCAGGCTGGGCACCGCCCTGCCAGCCCGCGGGCTGGCCATAGCCGCCCTGCTGGCCGCCGGGCGGCGGGTAGCCGCCTTGCTGACCGTAGCCACCCTGCTGTCCGTAGCCGCCGGGCTGGCCGTACCCGCCCTGCTCTCCGTAGCCGCCCGGGGGCGGTGGGGTCGGGTTCACCATGTTCTGCCACCTATCGCTGTCAGCTCTGGCAACGTCATACCGGCGGTATGCTCCATCCACACCGGATGTCACATATAACACCGGATGATGCTTCGGCGACCTGTCGTGTATCCGTCGCCTCAGCACGGCTGACGCGCCGCTGGGCCGCTCGGCTACGGGGCGGACCGCGGCTGGATGGGCCCCACGCGAGGGAGTGGGCGGACGGCGGGAAATGTCGGAGGCGGGTGGGACAGTCGGCCCGCGGCGACGTTCGAGTCGGAGCTGGCGCGGTATCCGAGGACCGGCGGCTGGGTGTTCGCGCCCGTCCCAGATGACCATGCGCCAGACACGGCGGGAGCCTTCGGGCGGGTGCCGGTGATCGTGACGGTGGATGGGCGTACCTGGCCCACCGGTGTGTGGCGGGACCGGAAGGCCGGCTGGCTGCTGGCCGTGCGGCCCGCATCCGCGCGGGCAAGGACGATGGCGACCGTGACCTGGTCGTCATCGAGGTCGACCACGCCCGGACGTGACTAGCCGACGGCGCGCGTCACCGGTGGACGGTCGACATGTCCGGGTAGCGGTCGCCCTGGACGGTGGCGCCGGCTACGGCGAGGTCGGCCAGCTCGGTGTCGGTGAGGGTGACGGCCGAGGCGGCGACGTTGTCCTCCAGGTACCGGCGGCGCTTGGTGCCCGGGATCGGCACGATGTCCTCGCCCTGGGCCAGCACCCAGGCGAGCGCGACCTGCGCGGGCGTCACGCCGTGCGCGGCGGCGACCCGCTCCACCACGGCGACGACGGCCAGGTTCGCCTCCAGGTTGTCGCCCCGCAGCCGAGGCAGATGCGTCCGGAAGTCGTCCGGCGCGAGGTCGGACGCCGCCCGGAACGTGCCGGTGAGAAAGCCGCGCCCGAGCGGGCTGTACGCGACGAAGCCGATGCCCAGCTCGCGCGTCGTCGGCAGGATCTCCGACTCCGCCGGGTCGCGGGTCCAGATCGAGTACTCCGTCTGCAGCGCGGTGATCGGGTGGACGGCGTGCGCCCGGCGGATGGTCGCGGGCGCGGCCTCGGACAGGCCCAGGTAGCGGACCTTGCCGGCGGCGACCAGCTCGGCCATCGCCCCGACGGTCTCCTCGATCGGCACGTTCGGGTCGACGCGGTGCTGGTAGTAGAGGTCGATGTGGTCGATCCCGAGCCGCGCGAGCGAGGCGTCGCAGGCGGAGCGCACGTACTCGGGCTGGCCGTTGACCGGGCGGGCCATCGGGTCGTCCGGGTCGTGGACGATGCCGAACTTCGTCGCGACGACGACCTCGGCGCGCCGTCCGGCGATCGCCCGTCCCACGAGCCGTTCGTTGGTGAACGGGCCGTACCGGTCCGACGTGTCCAGGAAGGTGACGCCCAGGTCGAGCGCCCGGTGAATCGTGGCCAGCGACTCGTCGTCGTCGCGGGGACCGTAGAACTCGGACATCCCCATGCAGCCGAGGCCCTGGGCCGAGACGACGAGTCCCTGGCTGCCGAGCGGGACCTGGCGCAGCGTCTGTGCTGACATCAGCTGAAGTCCTCTCCGAGCCGACTAGGCCGGCTGCCCCGGCGCTGGTTGCCGGGTCTTCGACTCGTACATCGTGATCTTGGCATCGATGGCCTCGAGGTGGCGGTGCACCTCGGCGAGCCGGTCCGTGACCCGCTGACGATGGCCCGCGAGCAGGTCGAGGCGTCGAGCCTCATTACCGTCGCCTGCCCGTACCAGCGCCGCGTATTCGGCTATCTGCCGGATCGACATGCCCGTCTTGCGAAGGGCGGTGAGCGTCCCGATCCAACGCAGGTCGAGGTCCGAATAGCGCCGATGGCTCGTGGACGCCCGGGCGACCCGGTCGAGCATCAGCCCGGCCCGTTCGTAGTAGCGCAGCGTGTGCGCGCTGACGCCGGTCGCCGTCGCGGCCTGCGCGATGCTCAGCCCGCGGGCGCCCATCGCGCCCACGGATGCCCGCGGGTCGGTCGTGCCGGCGCAGTCGGCGCCATCGGCCTCGTCAGTGCGCCCGATGACGTCGGTGCCCCCGACGACGGGGCCGCCGGGCGCCACGTCCGAGGCAAGCAGCCCATGGGCAGTTCGGCCGTTGACCATGTCCTGACGCTAGAGCTTCGAGCGCGCTCGAAGTCAAACCCGCTTGCCGGCCTCCCGGTCCTCAGCGCGATGGCCGCGCGCCGGCTCGCCTTTGGGCGGCGAGCCGGGAGAGCTCGCTCGAGAGCTGGTCCCAGGGAAAGGGGAGCCCCTCGGCGGTCGGGTCGGGCAGCACGTGGATCCCCCACCCGCGAAGCGTCGCCAGGCTGGCGGCCAGAGCGGGATGGTGGGCGAGCGGGCCGCCGGCCGAGGGCGCCAGCAGGATGGGTTTCCCGGCGCCGATCGCCTCGCACAGCAGGCCGAGCGCGAGGGTGTCGGAGATTCCGGCGGCCAGCTTGTTCACCGTGTTGAACGTGGCCGGAGCGACGACGAACGCGTCCGCCGGAGGCAGCACGTCGGGCTCCCCGGGTCGTTTGTACTCGGAACGCACCGGATGACCGGTCAGCTCGGCCAGGCGCGCGACGTCGACGAACCTCGTCCCCGACGGGGTCGCGATCACGCAGACGTCCCAGCCGGCGGCGAGGGCTTGGCACACGAACGGCTCGAGGCCCAGCGCCGGCTGCCCTCCACAGGCAACGACGTAAAGGACCCCGAGATCGGACGTAGTCATGGTCCCTGGTCCTACCAGGCCACCGGCCAGGGCGGCGGTCCGGCCGGGACCGGCGGTGCAGGCGTCCTCGGCCTGGCGTCACGTCCCCAGCGTGGCCGGCAGATCGCCGGCCAACTCGTAGTAGAGCTGTTCGAGGGCTCGGTTCGGCTGGCCGCTCCAGTGCGGGCTGGACTGCTCGGCGGCTCGGTAGGACCGGTACTCGCCCGCGAGCCCGGCCGCGTCGCCGGTGTAGGCGTGCGCGTGCATCCGGAGGGCGACGAGGCCGGGATGGGCCGGGTCGAGCGCCAGGCCGCGGGCGGTGGCGGCCAGGGCCCCGGCGGGGTCGGCGCAGTCGAGGTGGCACTCCGCGAGCAGCGTCGCCGCGCTGATCGCGGTCGAGGTGATGGCCGGATCCAGCTCGGCGCGTGACCACGGGTGTATGCCGCGGCCGGTGCCGACCAGGCTGAGCCCTTCGGCGAGCACGGGGATCACGGTCTCGGGCTCGTCCCGGTGGGCCAGCGCGTGGGCCAGGCGCCGGTGGAGCAGGTCGAAGTCGGTGACGACCCGGGAATCAAGGTGCAGCAGCGGCCCGTCGCTGGTGATCCAGCCGTCGGGGTGGTCGCCGGCGAGCGCGACGAGCACGCGGCGGGCAAGGACGAGCTGGTCGGTGACGGCGTCCGCGTGGTCGCCGATGCCCCAGACCGCCGCCTCCAGGTCCGCGCGCGGATAGCCGCGGTGCGTGGCGAGCCAGGCGAGCACCTCCAGGGTGCGCTCGCCCGCGCTCGGAGCGTCGAAGTACTCGCCGGCGCGGTTGACCGCGCCCGGAGGGCTGAGCAGGCTGACCCGCGCCACCCAGCCGGGCTCGGCGTATCCCGACGAGGCTGGCGCGTCCCCGTACCAGGGCTCGTCCTCCGAACCGCGAGTGTCGTCGACCCAGCCATCCCAGGAAGCCGGGCCCTGGCCCGCCGCCCGGCCGGCGTCGAAGGCCGAGCCGTCGTGGCGCCGGCGGCGCCGCGAGGCCACGGACGCGGCGCCCACGGCGCCGAGCAGCGCGCCAGCGGTGACCCAGGTCTCGGTCTGCCACCGAGGGACGTCGTAGCCGCCGGCGGGCCGGCCCATGCCGCTGCCCTGGTAGCTGACGGGCATGGCGGTGACGTCCGCTGGCTGGCCGGTGGCCGTCGGGGCGGGGGAGGCGGTGGGCGCCGGCGCCGGCGCCGGGCCCGCGGCGGGCGGCGGGTTGGCCGGTCCTGGCGTCGGCGGGACGACGGCCTGGCTGCCGGCCGGGGCGCCGGGCGTCGCCGGGGCGCCGGGTGTCGTGAGCGGACCGGGTGTCGGCGCCGCGGCCGGTGGCCGGGGGGGCGGGGGGGGGGGCCGGGCCCCCCCCGGGGCCGGGGGGCCCCCCCCCCCCCGGGCGGGGGGCGGGGCGTTGACCGGAGGCGAGACATCGGGGAGTGCCCGGGGCTGGGGGACGACCCGCCCGGCCGCCGGCGCGGGAGCCGGGGGCCCGGCCGTGGCCTGGAGCGCGCCGGCCTGGGCCGGGTCGACGACGGGCAGGCTCAGGCGCATCCCGGGGTTGATCACGTCGCGGCTGGTGAGCCGGTGCCCGGCGGGGTCGGTCGCGTCCTGGTTGGCCGCGAACACGGCGTCGACGACGGCGGGCAACTGCGCGTCGGCCGCCGCCGGGTACGCCTCGACGGTGATCCCCCACAGGCTCTCGCCCGGCAGCACCGTGTAGCTGTCGGCCAACGGCTCCAGGGGAGCGGATCCGCCGGTGGCGCCGGTCGGGGGAAGGCCGGTGGCGGGCCCGGCCGGGCCGCCGGTGAGGGGGGTCAGCGGGATGATCGGCACGGGCCGGCCGCTGGCGTCGGTGAGGGGGGAGGACCCGGGCGTGACCCCGGTGACGGGGCTCGGGGTGATCACGGGCGCGGGCTGGCTCGGCGTGCCGGTGGGGGAGGGGCCGGGGGTGGGGCTCGGGGCCGGGATGGCGCCTGGTGCCGGGGTGACGGCGGGTGTGGGCTGGCCCGTGGCGGCGGTGGCCGGGCTGGGCGCGGGCTGGGCCGGGGTGGCGGCACGCGGCGTCAGGGTGACCAGCGGCACGGGCAGGCCCTGCACGTCGATGGAGGACAGGGAGGACCACGGGTCGGCGGTGGCCGGGGCGGCGGGGGCGGACTGGCCCACGGTGTCGGCGAGGGCGAAGACCGGTCCGGAGCCGGCGGTGGTGCTGGCGGCCGGGCTCAGCGGGGTGACGGGCACGGGCTGGCCCAGCGCCCCGGCCAGGGAGAGGGGCTCTGGTCCGGCGGTCGCGGTCGGCGTCAGCGGGACGACGGGCACTGCTTGCCCCAGGACGTCGGCTTGCCCCAGGACGTTGGCCTGCCCCAGGACGTCGGCGCGGGGGAGGGGCTCGGGTTGGGCGGGGGTCGGAGTCAGGGGGATGACGGGCACCGGTCGGCCCCACGAGTCGGTGAGGCCGCGGGGCTCCGCCTGGGCGGTCGCGGGTTCGGGGGTGGCCGGAGGCTCGGGGGCGGCCGCGGCGGTAGGGGTGAGGGGGACGACGGGCACGGGTAGCCCTGAGGTGCCGGCCGTGACCGTCCCTGGCGCGCCCGCGGCGGTCGCGGTGGCGGCGGTGGCGGGGCTGGCGGGCTCCGGGGTCGCGGCGAGGGCCGCGCGACCGGACGTCAGGGCGAGGACGGCGCCGGCGGCGGTGACCCAGCGCGCCGCGCCGCGCCGGACGAAGGGGGGCGCCGGCGCGGCGTGCCGCCCGCGGC
>NZ_JADWYU010000163.1 GCF_016786325.1 Frankia nepalensis
TTTATTACCCACTGGGGGGCCGCGCGGCCCGCGCGGCGGGCGCCGGCGGTGGCGCCCGGCGCGGTACCGGCGCCGTGGCCGGCCCGGCAGTGGCCGGCGCCGGCCGGCCCACCCGTGGGATCGCTGCCCGTGCTGGGGCGCCCGGCGCCGCCAGCGCCCGGCGGTCCCATGCACCCGCCGCCACCCGCGCCGCGGCCAACCATGCCACCCGGGCCGCGGCCGTCGGCGCCGGGCGGGCCACCCGCGGCGATCCCGCCCCCGACGGCCGGTGGCCCTGGGCCGGTGGGCACCGCCACGGGGCCGCGGCACCCGTCCGGCGGCGGGCCGGCGCCCGGCGTCCCCGGCGGCCGGCGTCGGCGGCCCCACGGCGTGATCGCGGTCGGTTTCGTCGTCGGCGTCATCCTGCTCGCGGCGCTGGTCGCCGCCATCTCGCTCGCGATCGTCCACGCGATGTCCGACGACGACGAGCCGAGCGGCAGCGGCGTGGTGCCGACCACGTCGTTGGCCACGCCGCCCGCGACCAACGCCGGTCCTCCCGCGGAGGTCACCCAGGACCCGAAGAGCGCCGACGACACGGGCACGGGCACGACCGCTGGCCGATGCAGCTACTTCTCGACCCCACCGGTCGGGCGTGGGGCCGACCTGCCGCGACCGGCCTCGCGGGAGCCTGAGGGACGGTTCACGATGCAGATCAAGACCGCCCAGGGCACGATGACGGCGACGCTGGACGCGGACAAGGCGCCGTGCGCGGTCTATGCCGTGTACCAGCTAGCCCAGCAGGGGTACTACGACGGCAGCGAATGCCCCTGGCAGATGGACAACCCCGCCACCGGGTTCGCCGTCCTGCAGTGCGGCGACCCGTCGGGCACCGGCGGCGATGGCTCGCCGGGCTTCTACTACGACGCCGAGAACACCGAGGACACCGACTTCGGCTACGGCGTGATCGCGATGGCCGACACGGGCCGTGCCGGCGCCAACGGCGCTCAGTTCATCATCAGCTTCGCCAACCGGGACGGGCAGGGCATCGGTCAGCTGGCCGGCCCGTTCACGGTCATCGGCAGGATCACTGAAGGGTTCGACATCCTGGACCGTCTCGTCGATCCCGGCATCCTCGGAGACCAGGCCAAGGGCCGGCCGGTCAGCGGCGCCCGCCTCCAGTCGGTCACCGTCGAGCGGTGAGAGCGTCCCCGGACCCGCCAACCGTGCGTGGGAGGCGTGGCAGTCCCGGATCGTGGCCGAACCGCGTCAGCCCGTGGCCGCGGGCCCGGCGGGCGGGCCAGGCTCCCGGGCCGCGGTAGGTCGTCGGTCGGTGTCGCGAGAAGCGAAGCCGCACTCCGCGAACGCCCGGCCGCGCGCCGCGATGTCCTCACCCACCTCGCGAGCGCCGACCGGGTCGCGGCCGCTCGCCTCCGCCAGCGCCCGCGGGACGAGCAGCCGGCATACCAGGTTCCACCACTCGTCCTGACCGAGGCCCCCGGTCGGGCCCAGGGCCGTCATCGGGCCCAGCCCCCGGCGTCGGTGCCCGTGCCGGCAGCTGGCTCGGCCGCTGGGGGCTCGGTGGTGGAGCCGCCCGCGTCGGTGGCGGGCTCGGAGGTGGCCACCGGGCCGGCCTCACCGGTCCGTCCGGCACCGTCCAGGCCGGCGAAGACGCCGGCCAGCCGATCCTCGTCCGCCGGGCAGGGGTGCAGGGCGAGAAACAGGCTCAGCGCCCAGGTCATCGAAGCGGTGAGCACGGCGACGTCGTCGTCACCGACCCGGCCGAGCGCGTGCTCTCGTCCGAGCAGGCTGTTACGGACGACGACGGTCACCGCGGCCCGCGTCCAGGGGCGGGCCCCGGTTGGCTCGTGGCGCGTGGCCGCCTCCAGGAACGGCGCCACCAGCAGGTCACGGGCCCGGGCGCCGCAGGACGCGAAGTCGTGGCCGCGGGTCTCGATGTCCTTGCCCACCTCCCGGGCCGCGTCCCAGGGGGAGCCGGCGGAAGCGAGCAGCGACGGGATGATCGCGTTGCACAGCCAGCCCCACAGCTCGACGGGGCCGGGCCGCCAGCGGTCCCGGTCGGCGGGGCCGCTCGTCGTCGGCTCGCCCGGCGGTGGCCGCAGCGGAAGCCGCCAGAGCAGGTTCTCCAACTTGACCATGATCACGCTCCGTGTCGGGTCAGGGCGGTGCGCGCGCGACGTCATGGTCGTCGGGTTCGGCGCGCCTGTCGACCGGGGTCGCAGTCACTCGCCGGATCCCGTGTCCGCCAGGCTCGCGCTGATCCGCGCGGGGGCTGACTCCGGTGATCGTCGTTCCTGGCTCCCGGATCGCGGCCTGGCCGTGGCCCGGTCGCGGCGCTGGCTGGACGCCGTGGGCTCCCGGCCAGGCGGCCTCGACGGAGCCGGCTCCGGACCCTCGCCGGTGGGGCGGCCGAGGAGCGGCGGCCGCCGCTAGGCGAACAGGTGGCGGACGTCGTCCTCGGTGAGGCTCGCGCCGAAGGCGCCGCCGTCGTCGATGACGCTGGCGAAAAGGTGCGCCTTGCGGGCGGCCAGCGCCATCACCTTGTCCTCGATGGTGTCGCGGGCGACCAGCCGGTAGACCATGACGTTGCGGGTCTGGCCGATGCGGTGGGTCCGGTCCACCGCCTGCGCCTCCGTCGCCGGGTTCCACCACGGGTCGAGCAGGAAACAGTAGTCGGCCTCGGTGAGGTTCAGGCCGAAGCCGCCGGCCTTGAGACTGACGAGGAACACGCTCGCGGACCCGGAGGTGAACCGCTCCACCACGCTCGCCCGGTCGCGCGTCTTGCCATCGAGGTAACAGTGCTCGAGGCCGACGGCGTCCAGCCGGTCGCGGACCTTGCCTAGAAAGCCGGTGAACTGGCTGAACACGAGCGCGCGGTGCCCGCCGCCGATGACGTCGGCGAGCTGCTCGACCAGGGTGTCGATCTTGGTGGACGGCAGGTCGGCATGGGTGTCGTCGACGAGGCCGGCGTGCAGGCTCAGCTGGCGCAGCAACGTGAGCGAGCGCAGGATCGTGAACCTGTTGCGGTTGAGGTCGTCCACCAGGCCGAGGACCTTCTGCCGCTCCCGCTGCAGGTGGGTCTGGTAGAGCCGGCGATGGCGGGGGTGCAGGTCGACCTCGAGCACCTGCTCCTGCTTCGGGGGCAGTTCGGGCGCGGCCTGCTCCTTGGTGCGGCGCAGGAGGAGCGGCCGGATCCTTCGGCGCAGCCGGGCAAGCAGCTCCGGGTCGTGCGCCCGCTCGATCGGCTGGGCGTAGTACGCGCGGAACCGGGCCGGGTTCGGAAACAGCCCGGGAGCGGTGATCGACAGCAGCGACCACAGCTCCATCAGGTTGTTCTCCATCGGAGTGCCGGTGATGGCGAGCTTGAACGGCGCGGGCAGCAGCCGGGCGCACTGGTAGGCCTTGGACTGGTGGTTCTTCACCATCTGCGCCTCGTCGAGCACCAGGCCCGACCAGGCCAGCGCCGCGTAGTCGTCGATCTCCAGCCGGAACAGCGTGTACGAGGTGACGACGATGTCGGCGCCGGCGGTGGCGTCGCGCAGCGCCGCGCCACGGCGCTTCTGCGTGTCCGCGATGGTGACGACCCGCAGGCCCGGCGCGAACCGGCGTGCCTCCGCCGCCCAGTTGGCGACGACGCTCGTCGGCGCGACCACGAGGAACGGCGCGCGCGCCTCCTCGTCCATGGCCCGCAGCCCCGTCTCGGCGGGGACGCCGACCCGGCTGGCCTCCGCGGGTTCGCTGGCCCCCGCCGGGGCGGCGGCCCTGGCGGGCGCCGAGGTCGGGCTGGTCCCGGTGGCGCAGGTGGCGGCCTCACGGGTGTGGCAGACGAGGGCCAGGGTCTGCAGGGTCTTGCCGAGGCCCATGTCGTCGGCCAGGACGCCGCCCAGCCGGTTCTCCCAGAGGAACGCCAGCCACCGGAAGCCGTCGAGCTGGTAGGGGCGCAGGGTCGCCGCGAGCGACGCCGGCGCCGCGAGGTCGGCGCGCGGCGCCGCGAGCGCGAGCAGCCCGCCGACCTGCTCCCGCCAGGCGGACGCCTGCCGCTCGACGACGCCGAGCGCGGCCAGCTCGTCCCACAGGCCGGCCTGGAACCGGCTGATCCGCAGACCTTCACCGGGCTGGTCCGCGAGCGCCCTGGCCTCTTCGATGAGCCGGCGCAGGGCCGCGAGCCGGGGATCGCCCAGGCTGAGATAGGCGCCGTCGGAAAGCAGCAGGTACTCGTCGCCGCGGTCGAGCGCGACGAAGAGGTCCCGGAAGTTGATCTCGCGGCCGTCGACCGTCACGGTGACGCCGAGGTCGAACCAGTCGGTGTCGCCGTCGACGTCGTCGGTGGACACGGCGATGCGCAGGCTGTCGCCGACCTCCCGGTAGTCCGCGGCCTCGCCGTCGACCTCTACCCGCAGGCCCGGCCGTTCCGCCAGCAGCGGCAGGACCTCGGTCGTCACCCGCATCGTCTCGGCCCCGCGCAGTCGCCTCGCCGGCGGCGCCGCCAGCATCGCCTGGCCGGTCGCGCCGACGGGAACGGCGCCGTCAGGACCGGCCGCCAGGCGCCTGGCCTCGGCGGCGTCCCGGGCGGCGGTGAGCAGCTCGGCGGCGGCGGGCGGCAGGTCGAGAGCGGCGAGCACCTTCTGCTCGGCGCGGACGTCGCGCAACCCGCCCATCGCTCCCGCCGGCGCGGCGTCGCCCAGGGGCTCCGGCAGCAGCGGGGCGCGCAGCCGCTCGCCGTCGATCTCGTACGCCCACTCCCAGGACAGGTCGAGCTCGTGGCCCTCGCCGTAGGCGGCCCGCAGCACCAGCGTGGGCGGCGCCACCTCGGGCGGGTCGAACGAGCCGTCGCTGGAGACGACGTGCGCCAACCGGCGCAGCCGCGGGTAGAACGCGGCACGGAAGCGGGCCTGCCCGGCGGCGGGGACGGCGAGCCGTCCGCCGGCGAGGGCCATCCGCCGCAACGGCGCGTCGACCGGCTCGGCGAGGCGGGCCAGCCGGATGCGCCAGCCGCGGTGGTCCTTGGAGGCGGCGACGTCCGCCTGGTCGACGTAGACGACACCGTTGCCGTCCTCGCCGAGGAACGAGAAGGGCGTCATCCGGGGCGCGAGCTGACCGTCGAGGCGCAGCACCGGGGCGATCGTGAGCGCACTCCCGCCGTCCGGCTCGCGGGTGACGTCGAGCACCAGCTCGCCGTGGCTGTAGCGCGCCACGTCGCCCAGCTTCCCGCGGCCGTGGACCAGCCGCAGCCCGAGCGTCTCGGCCTCGTCGAGCAGGGCCCACAGCCCTCTGCTGCCGAACGTGGACAGGTCCAGCCGCCGGGCGTCGCCACGGTGGTGGCCGTACGCGTACGACTGCTGCTGAGCCCTGGACAGGGCGAACATCTCCCGTAGCAGCCGGACGTGCGCGGGGACGTACTCGGTCACCTGGTGCCAGGTGCTGAGCTGGTCCCAGGCGACGGCGCCCACCCAGCCGGTCTTTCCCTGCCTGACGAGCCGGGCGGTCACCCGCGGCCCCGCGTCGTCCTTGACGAGGCTCAGCTCGACGGCGAGCGGCGTCGTCCCGGACGGCGGCGGCGTCCACGCGGGGCGGTGGCGGGCGCGTTTGCCGTCGTCGGACACCGGGCCGAGGAGCTCCCCGAACGAGCGCTCCCAGGCGGGCGCCCGCGCGGCCCGCGCCGTCCCGGCGGCGCCGCGCCGCCCGGCGGGCAGGCCGACGGAGACCGCGCCCGCCCGCCGCGCGCCCGCGGCGATGGTCTCCAGTGCCTGGGAGGCCGCCGACGCGGGCCCGTCGCCCTCGGGAGAAGCGGCCGCGGCGAGCACCAGCGCGACGGCGTGCTTGCAGTCGACGCCCATCGGACAGGAGCAGACGCCCCCGTCGAACCGGCGAGACGCCCCGTTGCCGCGGAAATGGACGATCGTGGAGTACGGCTTGCGCCCGCTGCCCTCCACCCGGCCGACCAGCCTGCCGGCGGCCTCGTCCCACCGGGCGTCGACGACGTTGCCGCACCGCGCGTACGACGCGCCCCGCGCGAACGTGGCGCTGGAGACCGCCTCACGCAGGCCCGCCGTGGTGGGCCCGGCTCCGGGCGCGGGCCGTGACGCGGGTGGCATGGCCGGCAACCTAGCAGCCCTGCCGGTTTAGGCCCGGAAGGCCACTTTGTCCCCGCGGCGCGGACCACCGCGAGCCCACGCCTTGACGCGCGCGGCCGCCGGCCCCGCCCCGGGCACGCCGCCGCGCGAGGGCCGGCACGCTCATGGATCGCTCCGTTCCCCTTCCGGAGGCCGGGAAGGCCGCTCGGCGGCCCTGACGGCCGCTGCCTCGGCGGCGAAGCGCTGCGTGCCCAGGACGCGCAGGAGGGCGAGCGCCTCGGCCTCTCGGGAGCCGGGCGGGGCGGAGTAGACGACCACCGCCTGGTCGACGTCGGGGACGTGCAGGGTGTCGCAGTCCAGCGTCAGCGAGCCCAGCGACGGATGGACGACCGTCTTGCGATGGCTGCGCCAGCCGCCGGCGACCCCGCTCTCCCAGAGCCGGCGGAAGTCGGCCGAACCGGCGCGCAGCCGCGTGAGCAGCGCCGCCAGGCCCGGGTCCCGCGGGTACCGGGCCGCGGCGGACCGCAGCGCCGCCACCGCCTGGGCCGCCGTCGCCGCCTGCTCCTCGTCGGTCTCGCCGACCCGGGCACGGCCCGCGTCGGTCGCCGCGTCGGGCAGGAAGCGCAGGACATTGATGTTGCGCCGCTCCGCCGGCAGCACCGACCAGTCACCGAGCATCGCGCTGGACATGGCGTTCCAGGCCAGGATGTCGCCCTTGGCGCTGACGACCATCGCCGGCAGGTCGACGAACCGGTCGATCAGGCGCAGCACGCTCGGCCGGACGTGCAGCTCGATCGTCCCCAGTGCCGGCGGCGCCCACCCGGCCAGGTGGAACAGCTCGTCGCGGCTGGCCGGGTCGAGCCGCAGCGCCCGGGCGAGCGCCCCCAGGACCTGCGTCGACGGCTGGGGCCCACGGCCCTGTTCCAGCCGGATGACGTAGTCGACGCTGATGCCGGCGAGCATGGCCAGCTCCTCGCGGCGCAGCCCGGCGACCCGGCGCGACCGGCGCGGGCCGGCGGGCAGGCCGACATCCGCCGGCTGGACCCGCTCCCTGGCCCGCCGGATCGCCGCGGCCAGCCCCGCGCGGTCGACGCTCACCCGTCCAGCATGCCCGCGCCACCGCGCATCGAGGCGGGTTCGCCGTCGCGGCGGGCCGCGCAGGGTGGTACCGCCGGTCCCACGACCGCGCGGCCCTCCCGCCCTTCGCCGCGTCGTCCGACGCTGGTCCCATGACAACCGTGCTGATCACCGGGGCGAACAAGGGCCTCGGTCTGGAGACCACCCGCCGCCTCGCCGCGCTTGGCTGGACCGTCTGGCTCGGCTCCCGCGACACCGAACTCGGCGCGAAGGCCGCGGCGTCGATCGTCGCCGGGCAGGCCGGCGCCGACGTCCGCGTCCTGCCGGTCGACGTCACCGACGACGGCTCCGTCGCGGCGGCCCTCGCCGCCGTCCGCGCCGCGGGCACCGGCCTGGACGTGCTGGTCAACAACGCAGGAATCGGCGGTGTCCGCAAGACTCCCGCCGACACCGTGCCAGCCGACTTCCTCGCCGTCTTCGGCGTCAACCTGCTCGGCCCGGTCCGGATGACGCACGCCTTCCTCCCACTGCTGCGGGAGTCGGCGGCGCCGCGGCTGGTCATGGTGTCCAGCGGGATGGGCTCGTTCGGGGTGACCACGGACCCGGACCGGCTGGAGTCGACCCTGCACGGGCTCGTGTACCCGTCGTCCAAGGCGGCGCTGAACATGGTCGCGACGATGTACGCGAAGTCGCTGCCCGACGTCGGCGTCCGCGTCGTCGATCCCGGCTACACCGCGACCGCGCTGAACGACTTCGCCGGGATCCAGACCGTCGCGGAGGGCAGCGACGCCATCGTGCGGGCCTGCGTGGCCGACTCGGTCCCCGGCCTCTTCTTCGACCGGACCGGCCCCGTGCCGTGGTGAGGAGGCCCGCGGCCGGACCGGGAAAGGCCGTTGTTCTCGAAGTCGGCGGCAAATTCTCGCAATAGCGCTCGTCAAGCGCTCTTCTGTCGTTTTACAAGCGCTCGAAGTCGTTGTCGATGGTGATGTTTGCCCATTGGCTCGTCGTCCGTCGCGTTGGCGGTTAGGATGCACTTCAGGTAATTTTCGTAGGCGACGGGAGAAAGGAGTTCCAAGAGACGTCGCTCGCGGTTTCCTGTTTGCCCTTTCGAGGCCGAATTCCGTATGGTTGTCGGCATGCCGAGTGGGGAGCATGAGGCGGCCGTCGAGATGGCCATGAGGGGCGCGGACGTGGTGGTCAGGATGCTGTCGAGATTCGGGCACAAGGCCCCCGAGTCCCGCGACGTCGTCGAGCAGAGCACGGCCATGCGGATGATGGCGCCGCGCACCTACCACGCTGACGGGGCGCAGCTGTACAGGGGTCTCGACGGCCGGCCGGAGCTGGGAGTCGTGCTGGAGGTGCAGCGCCGTTGGGATCCGGAGAAGCAGTGGACCTGGCTGCTTTATGTGGCACACATGACGGTCAGGCTCCGGGTCAGGACCGTGTTGCTGGTCTACTGTTCGGATCCCGCGGTCGCCGAGCGTTACAAGAAGCTGTTCGACCCCGAGGACCGCTTCGTGCCGCTGCGGCCGATCATCTTCTCGCCGCTCGACGTACCGCGGATCGTCGACGTCGCGGAGGCCAGGGCCGACCCGGCGTTCACGGTGTTCTCGGCGATCTGCCACGGCGGGGACGCCGACATCGACGAGTTCTTCCCAGCGCTCGCGGCGGTGTTGGAAACGGTTAGCCGCGAGACGGCTATCTCCTACGATGACATAGTGCGCGCCGGGCTGCCTCCGGGTGCCCGCGTACGTTGGGAGGATTACATGGTCAGGGCCACCGGCCACAGGTTTTACAGCGACTTCTACCGCGAGCTCGACGCCCGGTCACGTGCCGACGGCCGCGCCGAGGGTCGCGCCGAGGGTCGCGCCGAGGGTCGCGCTGAGGACAGGAGGCATTCGGTGCTGGTCGTGCTCGACGAGCGCGGCGTGTCCGTGCCTGCCTCGGCCCGCGAGCAGATCCTCGCCTGCGCCGACCTGGACCAGCTCGGCCGCTGGCTCCGCCGCGCCATTACCGCGGTCACCGTCGACGACGTCTTCCAGGACCTGGCCGGACACGGCACGGGCCAACGAGCGGCCCGGCCTCTCCGGAGCCGGCAGGCCGGACCGACGGCGTGACCCGCCGCGGCCTCGCCGGCGCCGGGGCGTCAGGTCAGGGGCGCGCGTAGGACCTCGTCGAGACCCCCAGGCTCGCCGTCGGGCTCGGTCTTCTCGAGGAGCAGGGTCGCCGTCCGGCCGTCCAGCCGAAGGGTGGCGAGCTGGCTGTCGAACCAAGGCCCATGAGTGACCGTCCAGTCGAGCGGGGAAGCCTTGGCGCCCAGCAGGCGGGCCAGGCGGCCGGAGACCGCGGCCGGAAAACGGCGGCGGGAGATGGAGTCGACACGCCGGATACCTGGCCCGAGCGGGTTGCGGAACGGGGAGCAGACCGCCTGCCAGATGGGGGCGGCGTCGCCGTCGGCGTGTACCCGCGCCAGGTAGGCGTGGTGGACGTCGCCGGACAGGACGACCACGCTCGCCGGGACTGGGCCGTGGCCGCCGGTGGCGACCGCGGTCAGCAACTGGGACATCTTCCGGAAGGAGTGGTCGAAAGCGGCCCAATGCTCGAGGTCGAGGGTCCGGCGGACGCGCTCGGCGCCGGCCGCGACCACCCGGCCGAACCGGCCGGCGGCGACCCGTTCGGTGGCCGCCTCCACGTTATGGATCATGTCGGTGAGGAGGAACGGGACGGACGTGCCCAGCAGCAGGTGGTCGACCTCGCCGGAGTGCCGGGTCTGCTCCTCGATCCACGACCAGGCCGCGTCGTTCACCATCCTTCGGGTGCCGTCGGCGGCGACGACCCGGCCGAGCCGGGAGTCGATCACGATCAGCCGCGTGCGGCCGAGATCCCACCGGTAGCTCCAGCGTGGTGACCCGGGGATGCCGCCCGAGTCGCCGTCCCCGTCCGGGCCGTCGCCGACCGGCGTGCCGCGATCGGCCAGTCGGTCGGCTCGGCGGGCGAAGACGCGCAGCACCTCCTCGGCGTCCTCGCCCTGAGCGGCGAGGTCCGCCACCGCGCGCCAGACAGGGTCGGCGGCGCGGGTTTCCGGGTCGAGGTTGCCCAGGTGCTGGTAGAGCCAGTAGGCCATGATCCCGCCGGTGACCCGAGCGTCCCACCAGGGCTGGGCCAGGATCCACGCGCGCCAGGACGCCGAGATGTTCCAGTCGTCGCGGACGTCGTGGTCGTCGGCGATCATCGCCGTCGGGACGGTCGACAGCAGCCAGCGGATCTCCGGCTGCGACCAGGCCTCCTGGTAGAGCCAGCAGTACTCGGTGAAGTCGGCGATTTCCTCCCCGGGCGGCTGGGTGACGTCCCGGCGTTCCCGGATGCGCGCCGCGGTCTCCGGGGAGACGTGGTCGGCGTAGACCTGGTCGCCGAGCAGCAGGAGCGCGTCCGGCCAGGTGTCAGGGTCCGTCTCGGCCATCCGCAGCGCGAGGGCGTGCAGCGCGTCCGTCCCCAGCCCCTTCGGGTCCTCCGTCGAGTTGAGCGTGTACGGCTTGGCCTGCGGCGCCGTCACCCGGCACGATCCGAAGACGAGCTGGACCGGCTGGTCGCCGCCGACCGGCCGGAGCAGGCTCGGCGGTCCGGCCGCCCCCGGCTCGGGCCAGACCCGGGTGTCCTCGGACGGCTCCTCGGCCGGGGCGAGCCAGACCTCGTAGGGGTAGACGCGGCCCGCCACGAGCCCGTCGACCGTCACGAGCGCGAAGTGGTGGCCGGCGACGGCGAAGGTCCGCGAGCTGGCCCGCGGTCCGTCGGCGGTCCGCACCTCGACGTCGCCGGGTACATCGGTCTCGACCCAGACGGTCACCCGCCCGGCGTCGGCGAACCGGTGCATGGGGCCGAGCAGAAGACTAGCCATAGCGCCCCATTCTCCGACACGGCCGCGGCGCCCCGCGTCAGCGGACGTCGCGGGGGCGGAACTGGACGCTGATCCGAGGGCCGACGGAGCGGGCGGTCTTGGGGACGGCGTGCTCCCAGGTGCGTTGGCAGCTGCCGCCCATGACGAGCAGGTCGCCGTGGCCGAGCTCGTGCCGGATCGTCGTGGCGGCGTGACCGGCCGGCACGGCGGCCGGCATCGAGTGACCGGACGGCATCCGGCGCCGCCTGTCCGCCGGCCCGCCAGGGCGGGGCCGCAGCAGGAGCGCCCGCGGGGCGCCGAGGACCAGGATCGCGACCATCGTGTCGTGGGTGGCGCCACGGCCGGTCCGGTCGCCGTGCCAGGCGACGCTGTCGCGGCCGTCCCGGTAGAAGGCGAGGCCGACGGTGGCGAACGGCTCACCGAGCTCGAGGGCGTAGTGCTCGTCGAGGGCACGCCTGGCCGTCTCCAGCGCGGGGTCGGGCAGCGGCTGGCCCCTGTCGTAGAAGCTGAGCAGCCGGGGCACGACGACGGTCCGGTCGTACATCGGCCGTCGCTCCGCCCGCCAGGGGACCTCGGCGCGCAGCCGCTCGAACAGCGGGTCGGCGCCGGCGACCCAGCGCCGTCGTACGTCGACCCACGCCCCGCCGGCCAGCCGGTGCCGGCGCAGCCCGGCGCTCACCGGGCCGACCCTCGTCACGTGCTTCACGCCGCGCGGGCCCGTGTAACTCAGGTCCGTGTCGAGCAGGTCCGTGTCGAGCAGCGATGCCTGGAACGGCGCTCCGACCATACCGCGAGATTATCAAACATATGTTCGATCTGGCGGCTGTGGGCGATGGGAGTCTCGGCCGAGAGTGCCGCGCCGCGCGGCTTCAGCGCGGTGAATCCGGCTCGGCTCCGCCCTTGTGCCGGCGACGTCGCCGGGTCGTCGTGGTGCGGGCGACTTGGTTCTCTCTGGTCGATCTGGGGTTGTGCCATTCCGGCTTGTGGGGCAGCTTTTCCACGTCTTCCTGCTGATGCTGGGCGAAGTGTCAAAGTTACGGATCTGATGCTGCTGCCCGTACTTCGTCGCCGAGGGAACGCGGATCGGGTGTGGGCTGATCGGTCGGCGTCCGGGGGAGTGGTTCCGCGCTCACGGGGGTGGGCGCGGCGACACGATCGAACTGGTGTTCGATTTCCGTGAGGCGGTGACCTAGGCTCACGCGTTGACGGCTGGCGGGCACCGTGAGGCGGGAGACGGTCGAAACCGGTCGAGCTTTCGAGGCTGAACCGCCAGATGGGCGCACCGTCATGCCGGAGATGGCATGAAGCCCGCAGATAGCGGCGTAAGCGCTCGTATGGTCTCAGACAGCGCGCGCGAGTCGGCGCAAGCCGCGATGTACTGGCGTGAACCGGCCGCGACGCGTGGGCGCACAGGTGGGGACGGGAGGGACGGTCGGGTGGCTCGGCTGGGTATTGACAGGGACTTCCTGCTGGATTTCGCGCGGCTGGACAAGCCCGTCCGAGAGAAGGTCACCGACACGTTCGCGAAGTTCGAGCGCGCGACGCACGCCGGTGTGCATCTTGAGAAGATCGTCAACGCGCGCGACGACCGGCTGCGCACGATCCGGATCGACCAGTTCTGGCGCGGTGTCGTGCTCGCTCCCGACGACGGCGACCTGTTCACCCTGCTCAAGGTGCTGCCGCATGACGACGCCTACCACTGGGCGCAGCGGCGCCGGGTGTCGGTGAACGCGGCCACCGGCCGGATCGAGATCCGCGACAGCGTCGCCCTCGACCAGACCCTGCCGGAGCTGGCCCGTTGGGCGAGCCGGGCCGCCGAGGTCCGGCGGCTGCTCGCCGGTGTCGACGACGCGACGCTGCGGCGGCTCGGTGTCGACGACCAGACGCTCGCCTTCGCCCGCGCACTCACCGACGTCGCCCAGCTCGAGGCCGCCAGGGCGTTCCTGCCGGACAGCCAGTGGTCGGTGCTCTACGGCCTGGCCGCGGGGATGACCCCCGAGGAGGTCTGGGCGGACCTCGCGGCCGCCACCAGCACCTCCGGCGGCGAGCGGCGACCCGCCGTGACCGACGGCGCGACCGCCGGGCGGGCCCGCTTCGACCCGGACGACGTCACCGCCGCGGTCAGGCGCAGCCAGGACCGGGTGGTGCTCGTCTCCGGCCCAGCCGAACTGCTGAGCATGCTGAGCCACCCGTTCGACCTGTGGCGGGTCTTCCTGCATCCCGTCCAGAACAAGGTCGCCTTTGGCCATTACCGCGGCCCGGCGCGCGTCACCGGCGGTCCGGGGACCGGCAAGACCGTCGTCGCGCTGCACCGCGCCCGTCATCTGGCGGTCGGCGGCGAGGGGCCGGTCCTGCTGACCACGTTCACGAGGGCGCTGACGTCGACGATCGAGGCGAGCCTGGCCCTGCTGGCCGAGGAGGTCGAGATCCGCGATCGGATCACGGTCCTCACCGTCGACCAGGTCGCCAACCGGATCTACCGGGAGGCTCACGGCAACCCGCCGCTCCTGGCTGGCTCGGACGAAACCTTGCTTTGGCAGCAGATCCTCGCCGAACACGGGCTGCCACTGCGCGATCGGTTCGTCGCCGACGAATGGCGCCAGGTCATCCTCGGGCATGGGATCACCGACATAGCGGGCTACCAGGCCGCCTCCCGTGCCGGGCGCGGCCAGGCACTGACCGCCGGGCAGCGCGCCCGGGTGTGGACCGTCATCGAGGCGTTCCAGGCGCGGCTGCGGGAACAGGGTGTGGTCACCTACGCGATGGTCTGCGCCGAGGCGACCCGGCTGCTGCAGGCCGGCGCCGTCCGCCCCGACCTGTTCGGCGCGCACGCGCCGCGCGTCCCGGTTCCCCGGGGTGGCCGCCGGCCGTTCCGGCACGTCGTCGTCGACGAGGCGCAGGACCTCAGCCCCGTCCAGTGGCGGCTGCTGCGCGCCGTCGTCGGTCCCGACGAGAACGACCTGTTCCTGGCCGGCGACGCCCATCAGCGGATCTACGGCAACCGGGTGACGCTGCGCGAGCATGGCATCGTCGTCACCGGCCGGGCCAGCCGGTTGACCATCAACTACCGCACGACGGCCGAGATCCTCGCCTGGAGCCTCGGCATGCTGCGGGACGAGCGGATCAACGACCTGGACGGCGGCCTCGACAGCATCGCGGGCTACCGGTCCGAACTACGCGGCCGCCGCCCGGTGCTCGTCGCCGCGCCGACGCCGTCCGATGAGCTCAAGGGCCTCGTCGACGTGATCCGCCGCTGGCTGGACGAGGGCATCGACTCCGCCGAGATCGGGGTCGCGGCCCGCAGGAACACCCTGGTCGACGAAGCGGTCGCGGCGCTGGGCGACGCGGGGATCATCGCCCGGGCGCTCAGCAAGCCCAAGCTGAAGGGCCGCCGGGGCGCCGCCCCCGTTCGGCCCGTCGCCGTCGGCTCGATGCACGGCATGAAGGGGCTGGAGTTCCGCTGCCTGGCGGTGGTCGGCGTGTCCGAGGGGATCGTGCCCGCGCACGGCTCGGTGACGCCGGCCGACGAGGATCCCTATGCGCACACCCAGGACCTCCAGCAGGAGCGCTGCGCGCTCTTCGTCGCCTGCACCCGCGCCCGCGAGCAGCTCTACGTCTCCTGGAGCGGCACCCCCAGCCCGTTCCTCGCGGCCGTGCGCTGAGCCGCGCGGTGCCCGCGGTGCCCGCGGCGCCGGCCAGCCTGGCGCGAACCTCGTCGCGTCCCGCGCGGGGGGCGGGGGGGGGGCCGGGGGGGGGGGGGGGGGGGGGGGGGGGGGGGGGGCGGGCGGGGGGCGGCGTGGCCCGGGGCCCGTGGCATCGCGGCGGCGGGCAGGCGGCCGGGCTCAGCCGGGGGCCGCTCCGGAGGCGGGCTCCGGGGCTGGGCGGGCGGACGGGCGGGTCCCGTCGGGGAGCGGCGCGCGGTCGAGTGGCCCGCCGGGCGTTCGCCGCTCGTCTTCGGGTGTGAGCCGGGAGCGGCGACGCCACGCGCGGCGGACGAGGAGAACGATCGCGACGGCGACCAGGACGTCGACGAAGCCCGCGACGGCGTCGAGAAGATAGTGGTTGGCGGTCGCCATGACCACGAGCGTGGTCAGGACCGGGTAGCACGCCCCGAGCACCCGGACGACCCGCCCGCGAGCATGGCGGGCGAGCAGGTAGCCGCACCACAGGGCCCAGCCGCAGTGCAGCGACGGCATCGCGGCGTACTGGTTGGTCAGGCCGCCCATCCCGCGAGGCGCGCTCGCGTCGCCACCCCACCAGCCCCACGAGCTGACCTCGGCCATCGTGTCGTGGTACCCGGAGCCGTCGAGCAGCCGCGGCGGCGTGGTCGGCAGCAGCCAGAAACCGACGAGCCCGAGGATCGTCGCCAGCAGGATCGTGCTGCGTGCCACCCGGTAGTGGCCCGGACGGCGCCGGTAGATCCAGACGAGCACCGCGGGCGTGAGGATGTAGTGCAGCGTCGCGTAGAAGTAGCAGGCCGGGACCGCCAGCGCCGTCACCTGCGCCAGGAGGTCGTTGAGCGTGTGCTCCGGGTTCAGGTGCCAGAGGTTCTCCAGGCGCAGCAGCTCGCGGCCGGTGGCGTCGGCGGACGCCAGGTTGTCGCTCTTGAGGCCGCGGACAGCGGTGTAGAGGCCGTAGAGGGACGCGATGCTCACGAGCTCGAGCCACCAGCGCGGCCGGGGTTCCTCCTCGGCCGGCGGAGAAGTTCCCGCCTGATCGGCGAAGCTGATCTGGGAGGTCAGCGAGCTGGCAGGCCCACGGCGGCTCGCCGCCGCGGGCATCGGTGGCGCGCCGCGTTCAGGATCCGGCGGCTCGTCCCCGCCCGGTCCTTCGCCGCGTTCCCGGCGCTGGTGGGGACGGGGACCTCCGGAATCCGCGACACCGCTCGTCGCGACGGCCACCTGGACCTCCTCCGGATCTTGACGACGGGCGGGCACGGCCAGCTCGACCTGAAGGTGTGACTTTTTTAAGGGTCATCGACGACAAAACGGCCCGTCAACCGATTAAGCCGCAGCAAGAAGACGGTGTGAGGCCAGCCACCTATCGTCTGGGTGTCCTTCTGGTGGCCTGTCCGTGACCGCGTGGCGTACCACCGCTGGTGGGTGCCCGGACCAGGTGCCCCGGGCCTTGCGGTGACACGGCGTGGCCGGCGCGGTCCCCATGGAGAACCGGCGCGGCGGCGCAGTATGGTCGTTGTCAGGTCGAGAGGCGCTGCAACGGGCCACCACGGGCGGGTCACATCCCGCGGGGTTTGCGAGTGAGCCCGCCACGCTCGGCTGGCACGGACATCCGGAAGGGCGCCTCCCACACATGTCTGCGGGAGGTGGTCTCGTGGTTGCGGCTCGGGCTCAGGCGGTCGAGCGGGCGGGGCGGGTCGAGGCGCTCAAGGGGCTGCTCGCCCAGCGGGTCGTCGTCATCGACGGCGCCTACGGCACCATGCTGCAGGGTGTGGGCCTCACCCCGGCCGACTACCGGCTCGGCGGCTTCGTCCCCGCCGACCACCCGCGCGACGTCACCGGCGACCCGGACCTGCTCAACCTCACCCGCCCGGACGTCATCCGCGACGTGCACCGCCAGTACCTGGACGCGGGCGCGGACATCGTCACCACCAACACGTTCACCGCGACCAGCATCGGCCAGGGTGACTACAGCCTGCAGTCGCTGGTGCGGGAGATGAACGTCGCCGGCGCGCGGCTGGCGCGCGAGGCCGCCGACGCGGTCGCCGCCGAGACCGGCGAACCCCGGTTCGTCGCCGGCTCCATCGGCCCGCTCAACGTCACCCTGTCGCTGTCGCCGCGCGTCGACGAGCCGGCCTACCGCGCCGTCACGTTCGACGAGGTGAAGGCCGCCTACGCCGAGCAGATCGACGCGCTGGTCGAGGGCGGGGTCGACCTGCTGCTCATCGAGACGATCTTCGACACGCTCAACGCCAAGGCCGCGATCGCCGCCGCCAGTGAGGTCGCCCCCGAGCTGCCACTGTGGATCTCGGTGACGATCGTCGACATGTCCGGGCGGACACTGTCCGGCCAGACGGTCGAGGCGTTCTGGAACTCCGTCGCGCACGCCGAACCGCTGGTCGTCGGGCTGAACTGCTCGCTCGGCGCCGCGGAGATGCGGCCCTACGTCGCCGAGCTCGCCCGCGCCGCCGGCACCCACGTCGCCAGCTACCCGAACGCGGGCCTGCCGAACGCGTTCGGCGGCTACGACCAGACTCCCGCCGAGGCAGGGGAGCTGCTCGGCGAGTTCGCCACCTCGGGCCTGGTCAACATCGTCGGCGGCTGCTGCGGCACCACCCCGGGGCACATCGCGGCGGTCGCCGCCGCCGTCAGGGGTGTGCCGCCGCGCCCGGTGCAGGCGCCGCCCGCGCGCACCCGGTTCAGCGGCCTGGAGCCGTTCGAGATCGCCCCCGACACCGGCTTCGTGATGATCGGTGAGCGGACGAACGTCACCGGCTCGGCGAAGTTCCGCCGCCTCATCGAGGCGGACAACTACCAGGCCGCCGTCGACGTCGCCCTCGAGCAGGTCCGCGGCGGGGCCAACCTGCTCGACGTCAACATGGACGCCGACCTGCTCGAGGGCGAGCAGGCGATGACCACGTTCCTCAACCTGGTCGCGACCGAGCCCGAGGTCGCCCGCATCCCGATCATGATCGACAGCTCCAAGTGGAGCGTGCTCGAGGCCGGGCTGCGCTGCGTGCAGGGCAAGGGCGTCGTCAACTCGATCAGCCTCAAGGAGGGCGAGGAGCCCTTCCTGGAGCACGCGCGCAAGATCCGGTCCTACGGCGCCGGCGTCGTCGTCATGGCCTTCGACGAGCGTGGCCAGGCGGACACCGCCGACCGCAAGGTCGAGATCTGTGCCCGGGCCTACGACCTGCTGACCCAGAAGGTGGGCTTCCCGGCCGAGGACATCATCTTCGACCCGAACGTGCTGGCGGTCGCGACCGGCATCGCCGAGCACAACGGCTACGCCAAGGAGTTCATCGAGGCCCTGCCGCGCATCAAGGAGCGCTGCCCCGGCGTCCGGACCAGCGGCGGCATCTCGAACCTGTCGTTCTCGTTCCGGGGCAACGACGTCGTCCGCGAGGCGATGCACTCGGCGTTCCTGCTGCACGCGGTGCGGGCCGGGCTGGACATGGGCATCGTCAACGCCGGGCAGCTCGCCGTCTACCAGGACATCCCCGCCGACCTGCTGGAACTGGTCGAGGACGTGCTGTTCGACCGGCGCGAGGACGCCACCGACCGGCTCGTCGCGTTCGCCGAGGAGCTGCGGGCCGCGGGCGGCGGCGCCACCGGGCCGCGCCGCGGGGCAGACCTGTCCTGGCGCGAGGCGCCCGTCGAGGAGCGGCTCTCGCACGCGCTCGTGCACGGGATCGTGGACTTCATCGAGGGCGACACCGAGGAGGCCCGCCAGAAGGTGGCCAGGCCGCTCGAGGTCATCGAAGGTCCGCTCATGGACGGCATGAAGATCGTCGGCGACCTGTTCGGCTCGGGCAAGATGTTCCTGCCGCAGGTCGTCAAGAGCGCCCGGGTGATGAAGCGCTCCGTCGCCTACCTCGAGCCGTACATGGAAGCCGAGAAGGCCCAGGCGCTCGCCGAGGGCCGGATCGAGCCGGGCCGGGGCGCCGGCAAGGTGGTGATGGCGACCGTCAAGGGCGACGTCCACGACATCGGCAAGAACATCGTCGGCGTGGTGCTGGGCTGCAACAACTACGAGGTCATCGACCTCGGCGTCATGGTCCCGGCCGCGAAGATCCTCGACACGGCGGTCGCGGAGGGCGCGGACGCGGTCGGCCTGTCCGGGCTGATCACGCCGTCGCTGGACGAGATGGTCGGCGTCGCGGCCGAGATGCAGCGGCGCGGCCTGAAACTGCCGCTCCTGATCGGCGGCGCGACGACGTCGCGGCAGCACACCGCCGTCCGGATCGCCCCGGCGTACGAGGGCACGACCGTGCACGTGCTCGACGCGTCCCGCGTCGTCGGCGTCGTCTCCGACCTGCTCGACGACGACCGCGCCGCCGCGCTGGACGCGCGCAACCGCGAGGAGCAGGCCACGCTGCGGGAGCAGCACGAGGCCCGCCAGCAGCGGCCGCTGCTGTCCCTGGCGGCCGCCCGCGCCAACCGCGAGCAGGTCGACTTCGCGGGCCTCCCGGTGCCGGCGTTCACCGGGGCGCGCGCCCTCACTCCGAGCATCGCCGAGCTGCGCGAGTTCATCGACTGGCGGTTCTTCTTCCTGGCCTGGGAGCTCAAGGGCACCTACCCGGCGATCCTGGAGCAGCCGGTCGCCCGCGAGCTGTTCGACGAGGCCAACGCGCTGCTGGACAAGATCATCGCGGACGGTTCGTTCACCGCCCACGGCGTCTACGGTTTCTGGCCGGCGCACGCCGACGGCGACGACATCGTGGTCGAGAGCGGGCCGGCCGGTTCCACGACCCTCTTCCCAATGCTGCGCCAGCAGAGCGAGAAGCCGGCCGGCCGGGCGAACCGGAGCCTCGCCGACTACATCGCCCCCGCGGGCGGCGGCGATCACCTGGGTGCGTTCGCCGTCTCCATCCAGGGCGCCGAGGACCTGGCCGCTGGCTTCGAGGCAGACCAGGACGACTACCGTTCGATCATGGTCAAGGCGCTGGCGGACCGACTCGCCGAGGCGTTCGCCGAGTACATCCACCTCGAGGCCCGCCGCGCCTGGTTCGAGCCCGATGCCGCGCCGGCGCTGGAGGACCTGCACGCGGAGCGGTTCCGCGGCATCCGCCCGGCGCTGGGCTACCCCGCCTGCCCCGACCACACCGGGAAGCGCGCCCTGTTCGACCTCCTCGGCGCCGAGTCGTTCGGGATGGGCCTGACGACCTCCTACGCCATGACCCCGGCGGCGGCCGTCAGCGGTCTGATCTTCGCCAACCCCGCGGCCCGCTACTTCACCGTCGGCCGCGTCTCCCGCGAGCAGGTCGAGGACTACGCGCGTCGCCAGGGCAAGGACCTGGCCGAGGTCGAGCGCTGGCTGCGCCCCAACCTCGCCTACGACCCCGCCTGACACCTGGACCGGGCCGGGGGCGCGTGCCGAGGTCTCGCCTCGGCGCGCCCCTGGCCCGGCGCGCTCTCTGGCTTGTCGTGGCCGTTGCTTGCCGCGATGGGCAGTATGTCCGCCACGCTACGCGATAGTGCTGCCGCGCCGTCTGCCCAATGTCGCGCGGAGATGGCCTATGACTGAGGATCTGTCAGCGTCCAGCTCATCGGGCCCGGACGAGGCCGCGAACCCGCCTTTCCCGATCGACACCTCGGTTCCGCACTCGGCGCGCATCTGGAACTACTGGCTCGGCGGGACCGACTGTTACCCGGTCGATCAGGCGGCGGGCGAGGAGTACCTCACGGTGTTCCCCGGCATCGCCGAGCTCGCGCCGCGACGCGGATCGACGGGCGGTCCGCCGTGCTGCCCGCGTGCCGGATGACGTGATGGTTGGAGGCATACCCGCCAGGACCTTCGGTGGCCGGCTCCAGGCATAGACCGCGCGGAGCGGCGTTCGAGTACGCGATCCGCTTGCCCGGCCCTTGCAGTGTGATTCTCAGCCGCCTGCTGAAGTACGAACGATCGTCGAGTTGGCTCCAGCGGCGCCGAACAGCCCGCTATCCTCGGCCAAGTGGCGATGTTGGGGGCCGCGGATCCCCTGCCAGGGCGGCCGCGGCGGGTGTTGGTGGCGGGGACGTCGGGTTCGGGGAAAACGACGCTGGCCGGGCGAGTGGGGGAAGCACTCGGGATTCCACACATCGAGTTGGATGGTCTGCACCACGGTGCCGGCTGGACGCCGAGGGAGGCATTCGTGCCGGATGTCGAGGCGTTTAGCGCCGGACCCGCGTGGGTGACGGAATGGCAGTACAACACCGTGCGTGGACTGCTCGCCGACCGAGCTGACCTGATGGTCTGGCTGGATCTGCCCCGGCGGACGGTCATGCGGCAGGTAACCATCCGCACCGTGCGCCGGCGGATTCGCCACGAGGTGCTGTGGAACGGAAATGTCGAGCCACCGCTGCGCACAGTCCTGACCGACCGCGAACACGTCATCCGCTGGGCCTGGTCCGGCCACGCCAAGAACCTGCCGCGCGTCCTGGCCCTGCGGGAGCGGCGCCCTGACCTCCCGATCGTCCGCCTGCGCAGCCGCGCCGCCGTTCACCGTTGGTGTGCGGGCCCCCTGCGTGCCGCGGGCCGGTAGCCGTCGGCTGTCGCCAGGTCGGTCCGTCGCCGGCCGGCGGCGCCTCTGGCACCCGGCCTGCGGAAGGCGGCGGTCCGCCGTGAGCGTCGGGCGTCAGGAGTCGCCGTCGGACGGGCGCCGGGTCCGGCGGCGGGCGCGGAGCGCGGAGAACCACCCGGCCGTCGCGATCGCGTTGCCCACCGCGTTGCCGCCGTCGGAGGTGGCGATGGCCCCAGCGGCGGCACCGGTCAGCCGGTCCGCGCAGTCGGGGCATAACCGGCGGCCGGTGACCGAGACCGTGATCGGGCCGGTCCCGCGCCGGTCACAGCCGTCGCAGATGAAGGACGGTTTCGCGTTGCCGAGTGGCATGGCCTCATCCCTGGGTGTGCGGCTGGACAGCCGGCCGAGGCCATGGCTGTGCCCTCGAGTGTGACCACCGGCGCCGCCTCGCGGCGGCCATCCGCGACAGATCTGAGCCAGCCGCGCGAATGGGTGATGCCGTAGGGACAACCAGGGACCGACCGGGGTGAACGCTGGGATACGGTTACGCCCTGACGGCCGTCTCGGGGGAAGGACGGTCCGGGTCGGGGGAAAGATGACCAGCGCGACGGGTTCGTCAGCCGCGGGGCGGCAGCCGTCGGGATCGACCGTGTTCACGGCCTCGGAAACGCCGTCCGTTCTCGGCCAGGTGGGCCCGTACCAGCTGGAGCGGCGGCTCGGCGCGGGTGGTATGGGCGCCGTCTACCTCGGCCGTGGCCCTGGCGGCGAGCAGGTCGCGGTGAAGGTGATCCGGCCCGACCTCGCCCGGCATCCCCAGTTCCGCGCGCGGTTTCGCCGGGAGGCGGACGCCGCCCGGCGGGTACAGCCGTTCTGCACGGCCGCGGTCGTGGCCGCCGACACCGAAGGCCCGGTGCCGTTCATCGCGAGCGAGTTCGTCGACGGTCCGTCGTTGCACGAGCGCATCCGGCGCGGCGGCCCGCTGGGCCCGACCGACCTGCACCGGCTGGCGGTCGCGACGGCGACCGCGCTGGCGGCCATCCACGCGGCCGGGGTCGTGCACCGTGACCTCAAGCCGGCCAACGTCATGCTCTCCCCGCTGGGTCCCCGGGTCATCGACTTCGGGATCGCCGTCGCCAGGGACGAGACCGCCGCGCTCACCCAGCACAGCGGCATCATCGGCACTCCCGCGTACATGTCCCCGGAACAGGCCAGCGGCGGCGCCGTGGGGCCGGCGTCGGACATCTTCGCCTGGGCCGGCCTGATCCTCGCCGCGGCCACCGGTCGTCAGCCGTTCGGCGGGCCGGACACCCCGGTGCCACTGATCATCGAGCTGATCCTCACCGAGACCCCGGCGCTGACCGGCCTCGACGAGCCGCTGCGCGGGCTCGTGGAGCGGGCGTTCGCGCGGGACCCGGCCGAGCGCCCCACCGCCGAGGAACTGCTGCTCCGCCTCGTCGGCGCCCGCCCCGACGGGGTCGCCCCCGTTGCCAGGCCCGGGCCGGGCAACGAGCTGGACCAGGACGTGTCGGCGATGCTGGCCACGCTCGCGCACGCCCGGCGCGGCCGGGGCAGGCGTGGCACCGGGCGGAGCCTTCCGCGCCGCCGCGCGACCCGGGGCCAGGTGGCGCTGGTGACCGTGATCGTGGCCGTGCTCGCGCTGGCCGCCGTGGCGGTGCCGCTCGGCCTGCGCGCGGACGCCACGGCGGACGCGGCGCTGGCGGAGGACCTGCGGGAGACCTCCAGGCGGATCGCGGCGGCGGCGCCGCGGATCGCGTCCGAGGACCCGGCCGCGGCGGCCCGGATCGCGCTGGCCGCCGTCCGGGCGGCACCGACGCCGCAGGCCCGCGTGGCGCTGGCGAGCCTGACCGGGCGCGCGCTGCCCAAGGAGAAGAACTACCTGTGGTCGGCCGAGCCCAGCCCCGACGGCCGGCTGGTGGCCACCACGTCCCCCAACAAGACCGTGCGGCTGTGGGACGTCACCGCCTCGCCGCCGGCGCTGCTGGCCACCGCGGCCCACGACGCCTCGTCCTACGGCGTGGCGTTCTCCCCGGACGGCACGGTGCTGGCGACGACCGGGCAGGACCGGGTCACCCGGCTGTGGGACGTCGCGGACCGGCTGGCGCCGCTCGCGACGATGGACGGAAAGGACGCCGACTCGGTGATGGACGTGGCGTTCGCGCCGGACGGCAACCGCCTGGCGACGGCGGGAACGGACGGCACCGTCCACATCTGGGACGTCAGCGACCGCCGGCACCCGGTGCCCGCCGACGTGCTGAGCGAGCACTCCGACAGCGTCACCGCCGTGCGGTTCAGCCCCGACGGCCAACTGCTGGTGACCGCCAGCAAGGACGACACGGTCGCCCTGTGGACGCTGGCGCCCGACACGGCCCCTGCGCGGGTCGCCATCATCACCGGTGGTGGGGGGATCGAGGGGGTGGCCTTCAGCCCGGACGGCCGGCTGCTGGCGGTCGCGGCCAACACGGACGAGGCCACCGACGAGGGCGCCGACGAGGTCACCCTGTTCGACGTCGAGGACCCGGCCAGCCCCAGGCGGGCCGGCGTGGCGGCCGTGCCCGCGGACCCCGGCGCCGAGGAGTTCTCGGCCTACTACCAGACGGTGGCGTTCAGCCCGGACGGCCTGATCCTGGCCGCGGGGCACGCCACCGGGGAGATCGTCCTGTGGAGCGTCGAGGACCCGGCGCGTCCGGCCCCGCTGGACCGGCTGCCGTCCGACGGCGTGCGCCAGGACGTGGCGTTCAGCGCCGACGGCGGCCTGCTGGTCACGACGGCCAACCTGCTCGCGCGCCTGTGGACGCTGGACGCCGACGCCGCGGCGGCGCTCGTCTGCGCCGACGGCCAGGCTCCGGGACTGGCGGACCGCTGGGCGCGGCTCCTGCCTGACGTCCCGTTCGCCGACCCGTGCGTGACGTGAGCGAGCCGGGCCAGGCCGCGACGGGCGCGGGTGGCACCGCCGTCGGCGCGGCGGGGTACGGCACGCCGTTGGTCGCGGGCGACCCGCCGTGGATCGGCCGCTACCAGGTCCGATCCCGGCTGGGTGAGGGCGGGATGGGGACCGTCTACCTCGCCGCCCCGGCGGCCTGGGCCGGCGCGCTTCCCGGTGAACAGCTGGTCGCGATCAAGGTCATTCGGGCGGATCTCGCGAGCGACCCGCGGTTTCGGGCGCTGTTCCGGGCCGAGGCCCAGGCCGCGCTGCGCGTCCCCTCGTTCTGCACGGCCCGGGTGCTGGACGTGGACACCGAGGGCCCACGGCCCTACATCGTCTCCGAGTTCGTCGACGGCCCGTCACTGGCCGACGTCGTCGCCACCCACGGGCCGCTCGCGCCCGCGGACGTGAACCGGGTCGCTGTGGCGACGGCGACCGCGCTCGCCGCGATCCACGGCGCCGGCCTGGCGCACCGCGACCTCAAGCCGGCCAACGTGCTCCTGTCGACCCTCGGGCCGCGGGTCATCGACTTCGGTATCGCGCGCGCCCTCGACCCGGGCGCCGAGGCCGCCGCCCGCGCCGGCCGGTCGCTGGCCAGGACGCTGGTCGGCACACCCGCGTTCATGGCCCCGGAGCAGGCCCTCGGCCAGCCGGCCACCACCGCGTCCGACGTCTTCGCCTGGGGCCTGGTGGTGCTGTACACGGCCACCGGCCGGCTGGCGTTCGGAGAGCCGACCACGCCGGGGGCGGTGCTGCTGCACCGGGTCGTGTTCGACGAACCGGACCTGTCCGGGCTGGCGGAACCGCCGCTGGCGGCCGTCGCCGAAGCGCTGGCGCGGGACCCGGCCCGTCGCCCGGCGGCGCGGGAGATCCTGCTGCGGCTGGTCGCCGGGATGAGCCACGACGAGGGTGGGGCCTCGGCGCCCCGGCCGGGGGACGGCCCGCCGCCGCGAACGGTGGCTGGGACGGCCGAGGAGACGGCCACGCTGGCGACGGTCGCGGCGAGCGCGTTGGCCGGTCCGGTCGCGCGGCCCACCCGGCCGTCGACGGCTGGCGGGGCCGGCGCGGGCCGCCGCCGCCGGCGCGGCCGGCTGCTGGCGGCCGTCGCGCTCGCGCTCGCCGTCGTGGCCGCCGCGGTCGCCGTGCCGATCACCATGACCCGGGACACGGCCGTCGACAGCGCGCCGTCGGGGCCGCTGACGGACCGGGAGAAGACCCTGCTGGCCCGTCAGCTGCTCGTCGACGCGGACACCCGACGCGAGACCGACCCCGGCCTGGCCACCCAGCTGACGGTCGCCGCGTACCAGCTCGCCGACCTGCCGCAGACCCGAGGCGCCGTGCTCGCGGCCACCGGGGTGGCGGCGCCCGTCGGCGACCGGGCCCCGGTGACCGTCGCGGTCAGCGCCGACGGGAGCCTGGTGGCCGAGGCCGACGGCACGAACGTCCGCGTGCACGCGCTCGCGGACCTCGCCGGGCCCGACCTGGTCGCCGCGCTGCCGGTGGTGGACGCGGGAACCGGCTCGGTCACGTTCGTCGGCGCCGGCCACCAGATCCTGACCTTCGGCGGCGACCCCGTCGGCCGGCTCTGGGACCTGCCCGACGCCTCGGCGCCCAGCCAGCTCGGCCAGCTCGCCGCGCACACCGACATCGTCGCCGGCGTCGACGCGAGCCGCGACGGCCTCAGGGCGGTCTCCGGCGGGATCGACGAGACCGCCGTGCTCTGGTCGATCGCCGACCCGCGGGCGCCCGCCGTGCTGGCGGTGCTGCCGCAGGGCGACGGCGGGCCGAACGACCCGGACGTCTACGACGTCGCGATCAGCCCGGACGGCCGGCTGGTCGCGGCGGCGAGCTTCGGCCGGGTCCGCCTCTGGGACGTCGCCGACCCGGCCGACCCGGCGATGCTGGCCGACCTGGAGCTGCCGTCGTCCGGCTCCGAGGTGACGTTCAGCGCCGACGGCACGCGGCTCGTCGCCGGCGACGGCGACGGCTTCGTGGTGACCTGGGACGTCAGCGCGCCAGCGCGGCCGACCAAGCTCGCCCAGCTGCTTCACGGCAACTGGGTCGAGGCGGTCGCGCTGAGCCCCGACGGGAACCTGCTGGCGACCGGTGGCTGGGACGGCGGCATCAAGCTCTGGGACGTGACGGACCCGACGCGGCCGCGGCTGAGCGCGTCGCTGTCCAACGTCTCCAGCTACCACGTCGACGGGCTCGCCTTCACCCCGGACGGCCGCCGGATCGTCGGCGCCGTCACGCCGTCGCTGGCCGTCTGGGAGCTCGACCCGAAGACCGCGATCGCCACCATGTGCGCCACGGTCACCACCCCGATCACCGCCGACCAGTGGGCGAGCTTCGCGCCCCGCGTCCCGTACTCCCCGCCCTGCCCCTGATCCGTCGATCCGGACGCCCTACGACACCGTGGCCGTCAGGCCCGCGGGCCGCGCGGGGGGGGGCCGGGCCCGGGCGCCCGCCGCGGGGGCGCCACGACTCCTGGCCGCCGAGGCGGGACGGGTCCGGGGCGACGACCCGGACCTGGCTCGCCGGCTCGCGCTCGCGGCC
>NZ_JADWYU010000164.1 GCF_016786325.1 Frankia nepalensis
GATCGGCTCCGGAGCCGATCCGGCGGGTCTGTCTTTCGTCACGCCGCCGGCGGCCGGCCGTGGCCGCGCGGGAAGCCGTGCCCCGATGGGGCGTTGTGGGCGGGACGTCCCGGCAGGTTACCGGTTGGCGACGCCACACCGACGCGGCGAGCGGACCAGGCGCCGGGCGCCCGGGGGCGGGTGGCTGGACGCGTGACACGTGAGACGTCCGGCCCACCGGATCGGGGCCTGGTGGTGGAGGACGCCGCCCGGCTTCGCCGGGATGGGCGCCGGGAGCCTTCCCGCGGGCTCGCCGGGGCCACCGGCCCCGGATCCCTGGACCGGCGCGGCGGGGCCGAGGTGGCGCGCCCTCGGCACGCCCGATCCGGGACCGAACCGGACGCCGTGGTGCCGAAGGACACCTCGTTCGCCGCCACAGGCCCGGGGATCATGGGGCGCACGCCGCGCAGGGCATGACCCGAGGTGACCAGCGGGTGGTCACCGCCCTCGCGCGGAGCGCGCGATCGAACTGTCCCGCTCCACGAGGAGCGGCTAGCGGCGGGCGGCCATCCGGAAGGCGGCGTCGCGGTCGAAGCGGGCGACGAGGTCGACCATGGTGAGCACGCCGACGGGGCGGCCTTGCTGGGTGACGAGGTACTCGGGGGCCGGGTGGCGCTGGACGTGGCCGAGCAGGGCCTCACCGGCGAGGTCGGCGTCGAGGATCATGTGTGGTTCGACGGTCCGGCTGACCTCGGCGACCTGGACCCAGGGGCGGCGGTGCTCGGGCAGCGCGTCCACCGACGCCCCGTTCATGATCATACTGGGGTTGCCGTCGCGGTCGATGACGGCGACCGCGGTGGCGCCCTCCTGCTGGGCGCGGCGCAGGGCCTCGGCGAGCGGCACGCCGCCTTCCACCGGCAGCGTCTTGCGGATCAGCCGGCCGGCGCGCAGGTCGGGCAGCTTCTCGCGAAGCTCCACGGCGCGCAGGGACTGGTAGGCGCCGAAGCCGATGAAGCCCGCGAGCGCGAGCAGGTAGACGGCGTTGAAGGTGGAGGTCGACGAGCGCAGCCCCCAGGCGGCGACGCCGGCGGCGACGAAGAAGCCGCAGTAGGCGCCGGCGCGCAGCCCCTTGATCCGGCTGCGGGTCACCCGCCAGACCGCGGCCACGACGACGCGCCCCCCGTCGAGCGGCAGGCCCGGGGCGAGGTTGAACACGAACAGCAGGAGGTTGGCCCAGCCGAGGTAGAAGAGCACCGTGCCGACGGAGGTGTGCGTCGTCGTGCCCTGCAGGCCGAGGAAACAGGCGCCGGTGAGCAGCCCGTTGACGAACGGGCCGGAGAAGGCGACGAAGAACTCCCGCGCGGGCGTCGGCGGCTCCGGCTCGATCTCGGTGAAGCCGGCGAAGCCGTGCACGGTGACGGCGCGTACCCGCAGCTTGGCGCCGAGAGCGGTCAGCGCGTGGCCCAGTTCGTGCAGCACCAGCGACAGCACGAAGCCGACGCCGCTGATCACGGACAGCAGCATGATGTGGCTGTCGCTGGCCGTGGGCAGGTGGTCGCGGTGCAGGGGTGAGGCCAGCGAGGCGACCAGGATCGCGAAGATGATGGCGAGCGGCGACAGGAGGATCGGGACGCCACGCACCCGCCCGATCTGGATCCCCGGCGTGGGCCGTGCGGGTGAGTTCGGGCCCGTTGCGTCGGGCTGGTCGGCCATGCCTCCGATGCTACGGACCGAGGCCGCGATCGACAGCCTCCCAGCCACAGCCATGTACAAGTTATGGAAAGTCGCCGGCCGGTGCGGCGGGCGGGACCTCGCGGCCCGGATTGTCGGCGCCGCCCCCTAGGGTCGTCCCATGACCTCCACCACCAGCGCCGCCGGCGGCGGGCTGGCGCCTCCTGCCCGCCGGCCCGCGGCCGGTTTCCCGGGTGGCCGTGGCGGCGCGGCCCGGACGCCTTCCGGCCGTCCGAGGCCGGGCCTCGCCCGGCCGGGGAGGAGCCGGTGACCGCCCGCGAGGCCACCTCGACGGCCGAGGAAGCCGGGTCGGAGCCTGACACGGTCGCGGTGGGCGGGGCGGCGGTGCTCGGGCCGGCGGTGGGCGGGCCGACGGTGCTCGGGTCGTTGTCGCCGTCGCGGGCGGCGGACTTCGTCAGCTGCCCGTTGAAGTACCGGTTCCGGGTGGTCGACCGGCTGCCCGAGCCACCGAGCCCGGCCGCGACCCGCGGGACGGTGGTGCACAGCGTCCTGGAGCGGCTGTTCGACGTGCCGGCGGCGGGCCGCACCCTGGCGGCGGCCGAGGGGCTGCTGCCGGGGGCGTGGGCGGACCTGCTGGCCCGTGAGCCGGAGCTGGCCACGATGTTCGCCGGCGAGGAGGAGCTGGCCGCGTGGCTGACGTCGGCGCGGGAGCTGCTCGCCGGCTACTTCGCGCTGGAGGACCCGCGGCGCCTCGCGCCGGCGGCCCGGGAGCTCTACGTCGAGCACGTGCTCGACTCGGGGCTGCGGCTGCGCGGCTATGTCGACCGGCTCGACGAGGCGCGCACCGCGGACGGGCTGGCGCTGCGGGTGGTGGACTACAAGACGGGGCGCTCCCCCGGCCCGGCGTTCGAGGGCACCGCGCTGTTCCAGATGCGCTTCTACGCGCTGCTGCTGTGGCGGACGCGCGGGGTGGTGCCCCGGGAGCTGCGGCTGTACTACCTGGGCGACCGGACCTGGCTGCGGGTCGTCCCGGACGAGGCGGACCTGAGGGCCACCGAGCGGCGGGTGCAGGCCCTGTGGGCGGCGATCGCGCGGGCGCACCGCACCGGTGACTGGCGGGCGACGCCGAGCAAGCTGTGCGGCTGGTGCGATCACCAGGCACGTTGTCCGGCGTTCGGCGGCACCCCTCCGCCGCTGCCGGCCGAGGCCGGCGCCGTGCCGGTGGACGACGCCGCCCCGGCGGTGTGCGAGCCGGAAGGATAACGGCGCGGCCCGCCGCCGGGCAGCGGCGCGGCCAATGAACCGGGCGGACGCCACGACCTCAGCGGAATCGGGCACGATGCGTAGATGCGGCGCGTTTCCGGTCCATCGCCATCGGCGTCCCGGCTGGCGTGCCCGCTGGCCGTCGGTAGGCCCGCGGGCGCGCCGGCCGACGCCTGGCGTGCCGCGGGCGGGCCAACCTATCGGGGGCGCGAGGCGTCCGACACGCTGGCGGCCCGGCCGGCCGCCGGCGCCGCCGGGCCCGCTGGCCGGGTGCCTCGGGCCCGGCGGGGTGGGACGCCAGGCCCGGCCGTACCGGTCGGACGGGGCTGGTCCGCGGTGGCCGGGCGCGGCGCGGCCCGTGCCCAGGTGCCGGCCCGGCCGGCGCCGGCGCGATGGGCGTGGGGTGCCGCGGCGCCGACGGCCGACGAGGCCGACGAGGGTGTGGAAAGGGAGACCCGATGAGCCCAGTACGCCCACGGCCCGGCGACGCCCAGGAGGCGGGCCGCGCGGGCGGGCCGCGGATGGCGGCCCGGGCGGAGCGGCTGACGAAGGTCTACGGCTCCGGTGACACCCAGGTCACCGCGCTGCGTGGCATCGACCTGGACTTCCCCCGCGGCCGGTTCACCGCGATCATGGGGCCGTCGGGCTCGGGCAAGTCGACGCTGATGCACTGCCTGGCCGGGCTGGACACCGTCAGCGGCGGCCATGCGTTCATCGGGGACGTCGAGCTGTCGAGCCTGTCGGACCGGCAGCTGACCCAGCTGCGCCGCGACCGGATCGGCTTCATCTTCCAGCAGTTCAACCTGCTGCCGACGCTGACCGCGGCGGAGAACATCACGCTGCCGCTGGACATCGCGGGCCGCAAGCCGGACAAGAAGTGGATGAAGCTGGTCGTCGACGCGGTGGGGCTGGCGCCGCGGCTGAACCACCGGCCCACCGAGCTGTCCGGCGGCCAGCAGCAGCGGGTGGCGTGCGCGCGGGCGCTGATCACCCGGCCGGACATCATCTTCGGGGACGAGCCGACCGGGAACCTGGACTCGACGTCGGGCGCCGAGGTGCTGTCTTTCCTGCGGGACTCGGTGCGCGAGCTCGGCCAGACCGTGGTGATGGTCACCCACGACCCGAAGGCCGCCTCCTACGCCGACGAGGTGATCTTCCTGGCGGACGGCCGGGTCGTGGACAGGATGCGCGACCCGACCGCGGACGCGGTGCTGGACCGGATGAAGAACCTCGACCAGCCGGCCGGCGGCGAGGGACGAGGCCGACCCGGCGGGCGGCGCCCGACCGCGCCGCCGCCGGCACGCTCGTCCGCGCCACGCCCGGCGCGCCGGGGCACCGAGCCGCCGGCCAGGGATGGCTGGCGGGACGACGCGGGCTGGGAGGACGACGGCCGGCCCGCGCGGCGGACGCCGACCGGGCCGGGAGGCAGGCGGGTGCCGACGGGGCAGCAGGCGGCGCGCACACCCACCGGGCAGCAGACAGCCCGCACACCCACCGGGCAACAGGTGGCGCGCGCACCTGCCGGGCCTAGCGGGCGCCGCGGCACCGACAGCGGGGCGGCGGGCCAGGAACGGGGCCGCGACGACTACCGACCCGACCCCGGCACCGGGCGCGGCCCGGCCCGGCGGGCGACGGCCGACCCTCGCGCCGTCGCTGCCCGGCCCGGCGCGTTCCCGGTCGAGGAGACCGACGACTTCGCGGTGCCGCGCCGCGACACCGGCGGCTACCCGCCGCCGTGGCGCGCCGGCGCGACGGGACAGGAGCGACCGGGCGGCGACTACTCGCCCGGCCCGGACACCAGCGAGTACCCGCCCCCGCCTCCGGGCGAGGCATACCGCGGGGACGGCCCGCGCGACCCGCGCGGCGACTACCGCCGGGCGACCGGCGGCTACGCCTCACCCGACGGCCACGCCTCGCCTGACGTCTACGCCTCACCTGACGTCTACGGCTCGCCTGACGGCTACGGCCCGGCCGACGGACGCGGCCCGGCCACCGGACACCGGCGGGGCACCGGGGGGTACGGGGCGGGTGACGACTACCGGGAGGAGGCCTACCCGGACGGCGACGGCATCGAGGTGCGCTCCACCCCCTCCCGCGACGGCCGGGGCCCGCGCGGCGGCCGCGGCGTGCCCGACGGCGGCTACGGCGGGCCGGACGGCCGCGGTGGGTACTCGCCCGGAGCCGGCTACGACGACGGCTACGGCCCCGCCGCCGAGGCGAGCGGCGGCTACCACGGCGCGGCTGGGCACCGGCGCCGGGCCGCGCCCGTCGACGGCTACGGGCCGACCGAGGACGACGTGGACAGCGCGGACCGCGGCTACCGGGCCGGTGGCTACGACACGGGCCGGTGGAGCTGACGATGCTGCGCGCTACCCTGCGTGGCCTGTTCGCCCGCAAGCTGCGCCTGCTGCTGTCGTCGGCCGCGGTCGTGGTCGGCGTCAGCTTCGTGGCCGGCACGCTGGTGCTCACCGACACCCTCAACGCCACGTTCAACTCCCTGTTCGCCAACATCACCAAGAACGTCAGCGTGTCGGTCCGGGCGGTCAACCAGGTCGACGCGAGCAGCGACCAGGGCCGCCGGCCGCTGCCGGCCTCGCTGGTCGGGGAGCTGGAGAAGGTCGACGGCGTGCGGGCCGCGGTCGGCCACGTGTCCGGCACGGCGATCCCGCTCAACCCGCGCGACGTCAACCCGGGGACCGGGCTGCCCGAGCCCATCCTTCCCGGCACCGCGCCGGCGATCGGGATCAACTGGACGGACGCCCCGACCGCCGCCGAGCAGATCGCCAGCGGCCGGGCGCCCCAGGCCGACGGCGAGATCGCGATGGACAAGGGGACCGTCGACCGGGAGGGCCTGCGCCTCGGCGACCGGGTCCCGGTCGCCGTCGGCGAGGTCGACCCGGCGCAGCCGCTGCAGGTCTTCACCCTGGTCGGCGCGTTCCGCACGGGCGGGCAGGACAGCGTCGGCGGGGCGGTCGTCACCGCGTTCACCACCGCCGACGCGCAGCGGCTGCTCCTCGCGCCCGACCAGTTCAGCTCGATCTACCTGGCGGCCGACCCCGAGGTGACCCAGGCGCAGCTGCGCGACCGGGTCGCCGCGACGCTGCAGGACGGCGTCGAGGCGATCACCGGCGTACAGCTGGCCGAGGAGAACGAGAACGCCGTCCAGGAGGCGCTGGCGTTCCTGTCGACCGCGCTGCTGATCTTCGCCGGGATCTCGGTGTTCGTCGGCGCGTTCATCATCTTCAACACGTTCACGATGCTGGTCGCGCAGCGGGTGCGGGAGCTGGCGCTGCTGCGCGCCATCGGCGCGAGCCGCCGCCAGGTCCAGGTCTCGGTGCAGGCGGAGGCCGCCTTCGTCGGGTTCGTCGGCGCCACGGTCGGCCTGGTCTGCGGGGTGATGCTCGCCCGGCTGCTGCACGCGGCGATGGGCGCGTTCGGGGTGATCCTGCCCGAGGGCGGGATGGTGTTCCTGCCCCGCACGGCGATCGTGTGCTACCTGGTCGGCGTGGGGGTCACGTCGGCGGCGGCGGTGGTGCCGGCGTACAAGGCGGCGACGGTGCCGCCGATCGCGGCGCTGCGCGACACCTACACGATCGCGGTCCGGTCGCTGCGGACCCGGGCCGTGGGCGGGGCGCTGTGGGCGGGGCTGGGCGCGGCGGCCGTCGTCCTCGGGCTGTCCCGGCCGGGCTCGTCGGGCACGTCGCTCGTCGGCCTCGGCGCGGCGGTGATCTTCCTGGGCGTCGCGGCGCTGTCACCGGTGCTGGCGCGGCCGGTCACCCGGGTGATCGGCGCCCCGCTGCCGCGGCTGTTCGGGGTCGTCGGCCGGCTCGGGCTGCAGAACGCGATGCGCAACCCACGGCGCACGTCGGCGACCGCCTCGGCGCTGATGATCGGCCTGGCGCTCGTCAGCGCCTTCGCGATCTTCGGGCAGTCGATCAAGGTATCGGTGCGGGAAACCGTCTCCGGGGCGCTGTCGGCCGACTACTTCGTCACGTCGATCGCGAACACCCCGTTCAGCGGGGAGGTCGCCCGCACGATCGAGAAGGAGCCGGGCGTCGGCCGGATGCTGCCCATCCGGGGCGGCGACGTGACGATCGCCGGCAGGGACGGCCCCCAGACGCTGCTGGCCGCCGACCCGGGCGCCGTGACCGACGTGCTCGGCCTGCGCCCGGTCACCGGGAGCCTCACCCTGGCCGAAGGCATGATCGCGATGAGTGAGGAGAACGCCGCCGCGCTGCATCTCACCGTCGGCGCCAAGGTGAACGTCACCTACCCGGACGACCTGAACGCGGCCGGGCAGACGCTGACCCTGGCTGGGATCTTCGCGAAGAACACGTTCGTGCAGTACCTGATCACCCCGGCCGAGTGGGCGAAGCACTCGGCGAAGGACGAGGACCTTCTCCTGCTGGTCAAGCGGGCCGACGGCGCGGACCCGGCCGCGGTCAAGGAGGCCCTGAAGGCGGCGGCCAGCGCGTATCCGACCGTCAAGGTCACCGACCAGGCCGAGTTCGTCGCCGAGCAGGAGAAGGCCGTCGACCAGGTGCTCGGCATGGTCTACGTGCTGCTCGCGCTCGCCGTGATCATCGCCCTGTTCGGGATCGTGAACACGCTGGCGCTGTCGGTCATCGAGCGGACCAGGGAGATCGGGCTGCTGCGCGCGGTCGGCCTGCGCCGCGGCCAGATGTGGATCGTCGTGGTGCTCGAGTCGATCGTGATCGCGATGTTCGGCGCCGCTCTCGGCGTCGCGGTCGGCAGCTTCCTGGGCTGGTCGCTGGTGTCCGCGCTCAAGAGCCAGGGCGTCACCAGCTTCGCCTACCCCACCATGACGATCATCGGGGTGCTCATCCTCGGCGCGGTCCTCGGCGTCGCCGCCGCGGTGTTCCCGGCGCTGCGCGCCGCCCGGATGAACGTCCTGCGCGCCATCGCCACCGCCTGAGGCGGTCGGCCCACGAGCGCTGGCGCGCCGGGGCTTACTGGCCGCGGCGGCGCAGGTAGCGCTCGAACTCGCGGGCGATCGCGTCGCCGGAGGCCTCGGGCAGGGCCGTCTCGGGCTCGCGGGACTCCAGCGACCGGACGTACTCGGCGACCTCGCTGTCCCCCGCGGCCAGCTCGTCGACCTGGCGCTCCCAGGCCCGGGCCCGCTCCGGCAGGTCGGCGAGCGGGATCTCCAGGTCGAGCAGGTCCTCGACGCGGCGCAGCAGCGCGAGCGTCGCCTTCGGGCACGGCGGGTTCGCGACGTAGTGCGGCACCGCGGCCCAGAACGACACGCTCGACAGCTCGGCGCGGGCGCAGGCGTCGGAGAACACGCCGACGATGCCGGTCGGGCCCTCGTAGCGGGACGCCTCCAGGCCGAGGCGGGCGGCGGTGACGGGGTCGCCGGCGGTGCCGCTGATCGGCACCGGCCGGGTGTGCGGCGAGTCGGCGAGCAGCGCGCCCAGGGTCACGACCATGTCGCTGCCGAGCGCGTGCACCGCCTCGATCAGCTCGTCGGTGAAGCCGCGCCAGCGCATGTTGGGCTCGAGGCCGCGGATGAGCACGAGGTCGCTGTCGGACTTCGGCGGGCGGGCCACGGACAGCCGGGTGGTCGGCCAGGAGATCTTCCGGGCGGCGGCGCCCTCGACGCCGCTGACCGTCGGCCGGTTGACCTGGAAGTCGTAGTAGTCGTCCGGGTCGATGGCGCCGATGACCCTGGCGCCGAAGACCGTCTCCAGGTGCTCCACCGCGGCGGAGCTCGCGTCGGCCGCGTCGTTCCAGCCCTCAAAGGCGGCGACGACGACCGGCGACCGGAGTTGCCCGACACCGGAGAACTCGATCACCTACCACCTCCCGCCGCCCACCGGCGGCACGCGTGTCCCCTCGACAGTGCCACCGTACGTCCTCCCGGCCGACCCGCCCGCCGAGTGCCCCATATCCCCCGCATCCGGCTACCGCACGACCCGTCCGGGCTGTCCGCTCCGTCGGCGGGTGCTCCCGGCGGTGCGCGCACCGGTCAAGTGTGCCGCGCCGGCCGGGGCGGCGCCGCACCGACCAACGGGTTGGGCCAGCTCGTCCCCCCGCCGCCACGGGTGACGGTCCGATTTGCCCGATCGGGCTCGCCGTTTCGCCCGGAATGTCGACGGGCTCGTGGCGCGCGTCACCCCGTCCGGTATCCGGAACGTGTCGGCTGAGCTGTCCGGAACGCGCGGAAGTGGGCGGCCAGCCGGCGTCGCCCGCCCAGCGTGGTCTCCCGCCCCAGTTACGCTTTCGGGGTGCGTCGCGACCTCCTTCTCCTTCTCGCCCGGTGAACGCCGTCTCCCCCCTGGCGGGCGTTCTGTCCGGCCAGGAAACCGCCGGCGCGGACCCGTCCGGGGCGCGGCCGGCGGCCGTGCTGCTCGACATGGACGGGCTGCTGGTCGAGACCGAGCACCTGTGGACGGTGGCCGAGGAGGAGCTCGCCGCGAGCTACGGCCGGACGTTCACCCCCGAGATCAAGAACGCGATGCTGGGGCACGGCATCGACACGGCCGTGCCGCTGATGCTCGCGATGCTCGGCGTCGACGAGGACCCGGCGGCCGCGGCCCGGTTCCTGCTGGACCGGGCGGTCGAGCTGTTCCGCGCCCCGGGCATGGTCGAGAACCGGCCGGGAGCCCCCGAGCTGCTCGCCACGCTGCTCGCCGCCGAGGTGCCGACCGCCCTCGTCTCGTCGTCGTTCCGCTCCCTGATGGACCCGGTTCTCGACACGCTCGGCCGGGAGCACTTCACGGTCACGGTCGCCGGCGACGAGGTCCCGCGCCGCAAGCCGTTCCCCGACCCGTACCTGGTCGCGGCCGCCGCCCTCGGGGTGGACCCGGCGCGCTGCGTCGTTCTCGAGGACTCGACCACCGGCGCGCTCGCCGGCCTGCGCGCCGGCTGCCGGACCGTCCTCGTCCCCTCCGCGCCCGACCTGCCAAGCCTCGCCGAGGTCGCGGCCGCGACCGACGCGGCGCTCGCCACCGACGCGTCCGTCGTCGCCGCCGAGGCCAGCCACCTCGGCGGCGCGGCGGCGGGCACGACCGCGGCGGCGGGCGGGCTGGCCGCGCGGCCGGACGACGTCGCCACGCTCGCCGGCCGCCTCCTGCGAGTGGCCAGCCTGCACGAGGTCACCCTCGGCTACCTCGGCGCCCTCGCGGCGTCGGAGGAGCCCGGGGTCCTGGTCAAGGAGCCGCCGCCCGGCTGATCCCGGGGACGGGGGCCCGCGTCCCGGCATCCTTGCCGAGATGTCCCGGAGGTCCGGGACGTCGGCGACCCCACGCTGGAGGCATCGCGCCGCCGAGCCAGAAGGAGACACCGCGATGACCATCCGCACCGTCACCGAGAACCCCGTCCGGTCCGACGTCGGGCCCGCGGGCGACCCGGCCGTCCCCCCCGCCGCCCCGCCCTCGAGGCGCTGGGCCGTCGCCGGCGTCGGCGCCGGCGTCGCCGGCCTCGGAATGATCATCAGTTCGACCGCCGTGGACGCGGTCTCCGACCCGGCGCTGAAGGGCGACAGCGCCGCCCAGGCCGACCGGCTCGCCGACCAGCTGCCCCAGATCGTGGCCTTCCACACCCTCGCCGGGATCAGCGCCGTGCTGCTGCTGGTGTTCGCCGCCGGCCTGTACCGGCGGCTGCGCGCCACCGCCGGCGACGGTGTCGCGCCGCTGGTGGCCTTCGCCGGGCTGGGCGCGACCGCCGTCGTGCTGGTGCTGGGCAGCGGTCTGGACACCGAGTTCCTGTTCGGCCTGTCGGACGAGGGCGCCCTCGACCCGGCGAACGCGGTGTTCTACGCCCACTGGGTCGCCACCATCCCCTGGGTCTGGATGCTCGCCGGTCTCGCCGGTCTCGGGGTGTTCTCGGTCGCGCGAGCCGGCGGCGCGCCGCGCTGGCTGGGGTTCGCCGGAGCGGCGCTGGGCGGGATCACGCTGCTGGGAGGGCTCTCGCCGCTGCAGTACCTGGCCGGCTTCACCGGGCCGGTCCTGGTCGCGGTGCTGGCGCTCGGCTTCGCCGCCGGTGACCGGCGCGGCCACGGGCGCGCGTGACATACCTGCCTGGTCCCGCCGGTCCCGTCCCGAGCGCTCCAGCCGGGCCGGACCGGCCGGACGCGGCGCCGGAGCCGGGCGCCGGACCGGCTGCCGCCGACGCGGCAGCGGCGGCGGCGCCGGCCCGCTGGGCCGAAAGCCTCGCGGTGTCGCTCCCGTGCCTCGCCGCCGTCGTCGCCGCCGTGTGGCTGGACGTGACGGCCCCGGCCGAGGGCCCGGGGGCCACCGTCGCCGAGGGGTCCGGCTGGCCGTTCGCGGCGTACGGGGCCGTCATCGGCCTGCTGGCCTCGACCGTCCTGATCGGCGCCCGGGGACGGACGCTGGGCTGGCTGCTCGCGTCGCTCGGCCTGGTCTGGGCGCTCGACGGCCTCACGCAGACCTACATCCACGCCGGGCTGCGGGCCGACGGGTCCTGGCCGGCGATGACGTTCGCGCTGTGGTTCCTCTACCGGTTCGGAGCCTTCCTCCCAGTGCTGATGGGCGCGCTGCTGCTGGTGTTCCCGACCGGCCGGTTCCTGCCCGGCCGCGCCGGGACGCTCGGCCGGGTCACGCTGGGGGCCCTGGTCGTGACGGGCGTGGCGTTCCTGGTGGCGCCGGCGGACGAGAGCCTCCTGCCGTCGGCCGTCCCCGCGGGGATCGACGTCGACCCGACGTCGATCGGGGCGCTGTCCGGCCACGGCGAACAGATCAGGACCGGCGCGTCCGCGCTGGGGGTGACCGCCTTCCTCTGCGCGCTCGCCCTCGTCGTCGTGCGCTACCGGCGCTCGACCGGGCTGATGCGCGACCGGATGCGCTGGCTGCTGTGGAGCGTCGTCGTCATCGCGGTGACACTGCCTCTCCTGTACACGGTCGAGCCCGCCGTGTTCGACTACCTCGTCTCCTTCGTCGTGCTGGTCCTCCCGGCCGCGGCGGTGACCGTCGCCCTTGTCCGGCCGGCGCTGGTGCCGATCGGCGACCTGCTCGCCCGCACGGTCGTCACCGCCGCCGTGCTCGTGACCCTGGTGGCCGCGGACGCCGCCGTGCTCGCCGTACTCGCGACGCTCGTCGACGACCTCACGTCGGCGCGGATCGTCGCTGTCGTCCTGGTCGTCACCGTCGTGCTCTACGGGCCGGCGCGGCTGCGCCTGTCGGCCGCCGTGCGGCGCTGGATGCTCGGCGGGCGGGGCAACCCGTACGACGCGCTGGCCGGGCTCGCCTCGACGCTGGAGAACACCGACGACGTGGGCGAGCAGCTCGCCGCGGTCGCCCGGGCGGTCGCGGCGGCCTTCGGCGCGCGGTTCGTGAGCCTGGAGGTGGACTGGGCGCACGGCAGCCGGATGGTGACGACGCACGGCGCGTGGCCGGACCGGGTGCGGATCCTGCCCATCACCTACCGGGGCGCCTCCGTCGGGCGGCTGGTGATGCCGGCCCGCGGGCTGCGCGGCCACCTGTCGGCCCGCGACGAGCAGCTTCTCGGTGACCTCGTCCGGCAGGCCGCGACCGCGGCCAGGACCAGCCAGCTCGCCGAGGAGGTCCAGCGCAGCCGCGAGCGGCTCGTGAACGCGCGGGAGGAGGAACGGCGCCGGATCCGCCGGGACCTGCACGACGGGCTCGGGCCGGCGCTCGCCAGCGTGGTGCACCAGGTCGAGGCGGCCAGGCTGACGGTCGACCGCGACCCGGCGAAGGTCAAGGCGCGGCTCGACGGCGTCGGGCGGCACGTGCAGTCGATCGTGGCCGACGTGCGCCGCCTCGTGCACGACCTGCGCCCGCCGGCGCTCGACGACCGGGGCCTGGCCGGCGCCCTGCGCCAGCAGGCCACCCGGCTGGGCCTTCCCCTGACCGTCGACGCCGCGGACCTGGCCGGCCGGCTGCCGGCCGCGGTCGAGGTGGCGGCCTACCGGATCGCGGGAGAGGCACTGACCAACGTCGCGCGGCACGCGCGGGCCGGGGCGGCGCGGCTCGCGCTCACCCTGGCCGACGGCGCCCTGCTCGTCGAGGTCACCGACGACGGCGTCGGGATCGACCCGGACCGGCAGTCGGGCGTCGGCCTCGTCAGCCTGCGCGAGCGGGCCGCCGAGCTCGGCGGCCGCGTCGAGATCACCTGTCCCCCCGGCGGCGGCACCGTCGTGCGGGCCTGGCTACCGGTGAGGAGCGCGCCATGACCACCGTCGACGAGACGCCGATCCGGGTCGTGGTCGTCGACGACCACGAGATCTTCCGGGACGGGCTGACCGCGCTGCTCGGCGCGCTGGACGGCGTCGAGGTCGTCGGGACGGCCCGTGACGGCCGTGACGCGGTGCATGTCGTGGGCGAGGTGTCGCCGGACGTGGTCGTCATGGACATCCAGATGCCACGGCTGGACGGGATCGAGGCGACGGAGTTCCTCGTCGGCCGTCATCCCGCGCTGCGGGTGCTGATGCTGACGATGAACGACGACGACGAGGTCATCCTCAGCGCCATCCGGGCCGGGGCGTGCGGGTACCTGCTCAAGGAGTCGGGCGCCCGCGAGGTGCACGCCGCCATCCGCGCCGCCGCGGCCGGCGGAATGGTCTTCGGCGCCTCGATGGAAGCGAAGATCGTCGCCGCCCTGCTCGCCGGCGGGACCCGCGCCGCCGTGACCGAGGAGCCGTTCCCCGAGCTCACCGGCCGGGAGCGGTCCGTCCTGCGGCTGCTCGCCCAGGGGCGGTCGAACGACGACATCGCCAGGGAGCTGTTCGTCTCCGCGAAGACGGTCCGCAACGCCGTCTCCACGATCTACGCCAAGCTCGGGGTGTCCAACCGGGCCGAGGCGGTCATCCGGGCCCGCGACGCCGGCTACGGCCGCGCCTGACCAGGCCCCGGTCCCGCCCGCGGCACCCGGACGGCGGTCCCGGCGCGGGACCTCCCCCGAGCCCGCGTGGCGGTCCGCCCGTCCCTCGGCACCCGAGGCGCCCGCCCCGGGTGCCGAGGGACGGGCCGCGCCGGGGCCCCCCGCGGGCCGGCCGCGCCGCGTCGACCCGGCCGGCGCCGTCAGTGGTGGTCGATGATCTCGGCGTCGGAGATGTCCTCGTCGACGCCACGGCGGATCGGGCCGGTAGGCGGGCTGACCGGGGTGGCGTCGGTCGGGTAGAGCTCGCCGTCGAGGACGTCGGCCGCGGCGCGGACCCCCGTGGCGCGGTGACGGCCGGGCCCGGTCCGCGGCCCGGCCGGCCCGGTGGGCTCGCCCGGCGGCGGCACCGGGGGACGCTGCGGCGCCTCACCGGCCGCGGGCGGCGAGGCCGCGGCCGGCGGCGCGGCCGAGGGTGCGGAGGGCCTGCGCGGGGGCGGTGGGCCCGTCGCGGCGCTCCGCCGGGACGGCGGGCGCTCGGGATCGTCGGCGGGCGGCTCGGCCCCGGCCGTGGCCAGGTCGCCGATCGCGCGCTCCATGTCGTCGGAGGCGACCAGGCCGCGCAGCCGCAGCATCGCGCCTAGCAGCTCGCCCTGCTGGCGGCGCAGCGACTCCAGCGACGCGGAGGAGCGGGCGATCTCGGCCTCGAGGTCCTCATGGCGCTCGCGGGCCAGCCGGCGCGCCTCGGCGACGGCGTCGGAAAGCAGCTTGTCCGCCTGCTCGCGGGCCTCCTGCGTGACGGGGTGGTTGGCCGCGCTCTCGCGGACCACCTCGTAGAGGGTCTGCTCGGCGGCGAGCCGGGCCCCGGCGACGATCTCGTCCGCCATCTGCTGGGCGATCGCGAGCATCCGGCCGATCCGCTCGCCCGCCTGTGCCCCGGCCCCCAGCCCCTCGGCGGCGCGCCGGTCCCGCTCATGACGCAGCGCGGCCTCCGCCGCCGCCACCCGGGCCGTCAGGTCGTTGGAGTACCGCCACAGCGCGCGCACATACCCGTCGACCTGCTCCGGGTCATAGCCCCGGGCGACGACGTCGAAGGCGGGCCGAGGCGCGTAGGCCCCGTCGTCGGGCGGGTCGCGGTGGCGCTGCGCCATACTCCAGCCCCCTTACGTCTGCACCACGTCAAGGTCTACACCGAGTAGAGCGTCGACGAGCATCCGGGTTAGCGCCGGTGCGTCCGTGTCGTCCCAGCTGTCATCTCCGGCCAGCGCGGCGCCGGCCCAGCGGTCGACCGCGGAAAGCGCCGCGGGGGTGTCCAGACCGGCGGCGAGCGCGGCGCGTACCTCGGCGAGCAGGCCCTCGGCCGCCGGCGCGGCGGGCAGCGCCGCGGCGGCCCGCCAGCGGGCCAGCCGCTCCCGCGCCCCGGCGAGCTCCGCCGGGGTCCACTCCCAGTTCTCCCGGTAGGAGTGGGCGAGCAGCGCGAGCCGGATCGCCGAGCCGTCGACGCCGGCATCGCGCAGCCGGGAGACGAACTCCAGATTCCCACGCGACTTCGACATCTTGTGCCCGTCGAGCCCGACCATGCCGGTATGGACGTACCGCTGGGCGAAAGGGTTGTGACCGGTGGCCACCTCGGCGTGCGCGCTCGAGCACTCGTGATGCGGGAAGATCAGGTCGGAGCCGCCGCCCTGCAGGTCGACGGTCTCGCCCAGGTAGCGCCGGGCGATAGCCGAGCACTCGATGTGCCAGCCGGGCCTGCCCGGGCCGAACGGCGACGGCCAGCTCGGCTCGCCGGGCCGCTCGGCGCGCCACAGCAGCGGGTCGAGCGGGTCCTTCTTGCCGCGCCGCTCGGGGTCGCCGCCACGCTCGGCGGACAGCGTCCGCATCGCCTCCTGGTCCAGACCGGAGACGTAGCCGAACCGGGGCGCGGCGGCGACCGAGAAGTACACGTCCCCGTCGAGGGTGTAGGTCGCGCCGGCGGCGACCAGCTCGTCGACCATCTCGACGATCAGCTCGACGGACTCGACGACGCCGACGTAGTGGTCCGGGGGCAGCACCCGCAGCGCGGCCATGTCCGCGCGGAACAGGTCGGTCTCGCGGACGGCGACGTCCCGCCAGGTCACGCCGTCGCGGGCGGCCCGCGCCAGCAGCGGGTCGTCGATGTCGGTGACGTTCTGGACGTAGCGGACCTGGTGGCCCGCGTCGCGGGCGACCCGGTTGACCAGGTCATAGGTGACGTAGGTGAACGCGTGACCGAGGTGGGTGGCGTCGTATGGGGTGATCCCGCACACGTACATCCGGATCACCGACGCCTCGCCGGCCCCGGTGGGGCCGGCCGGGCCGGTGCCGAGCGGTTCGAGCCGCCCGGTCGAGGAGTCGAACAGCCACGGCCGCTGGCCGGTTCCGGGCAGGGTGGAAAGCGGACAGGCAGGCCAGGACTGCATGTCAGCCAGCGTAGCCGCGCCCCGGCGCGGCCCGGGCCACTCCGGACAAGCCTGATCAAATTCGCTTCCCGTCTCCGGCGCCGCCCGCCGGGAACCGGGGCGGGAGCCGGTGGGCGCCGATCTCCGGGGCTCGGCACGGGAGTCCGGTAGGTACCGTGTGCAGTCCCGGCGCGCCGCGCGGCGCCGGCCGTCACGGCCGGGCCCGCGCCCGGGGCGACGCGAAGGAGACGACCGGTGACGACGGTGCTGCTGGTGCGCCATGGGCTCACCGCGCTGACCGGCAAACTGCTGCTCGGCTGGACACCCGGGGTCGGCCTCGACGAGCGCGGCCGGGCGCAGGCGGCCGCCGTCGCGGCCCGGCTGGCGCGGGTGCCGCTGGACGCGGTGGTCAGCAGCCCGCTGGACCGCTGCGCGCAGACCGCCGCCGCGATCGCCGCGGCCAGGCCCGAGGGGGCGCCGGTCCCCACAGTCCAGGCCGACGACCGGCTTGGCGAGTGCCGCTACGGCGACTGGACCGGCCAGGAGCTGGCCACGCTCGTGAAGGACCCGCTGTGGCCGGTCGTGCAGGCCCATCCCAGCGCGGTCACGTTCCCCGGCCCGCAGGGCGAGTCGCTGCGCGACACCCAGGCCCGCGGGGTCGCCGCCGTGCGGGACTGGAACTCCCGGCTCGGTGGAGACGCCACCTGGCTGGCCTGCTCGCACGGCGACGTGATCCGCGCGATCGTCGCCGACGCGCTCGGCATGCACCTCGACATGTACCACCGGATCAATGTCGACCCCTGCTCGCTCACCGTGATCCGCTACACCGAGCGCCGGCCGTTCGTGCTGCGCCTCAACGACCTCGGCGGCGCCGTCGACGACCTGCTGCCGGCGCCGGCGGAGCACCGGGCGCGCGGCGCCGACGACCCAGGACAGCCGCCGGCCGAGGAGGCCGAAAAGGCCGCCGCGGCGAGCGACTCGATGGTCGGCGGCGGGGCGGGCGTCTACCACCCGGCCTGACCGGACGGCGAGGCCGCCGCCCGCGCCGCCCGCGCGTGGCCAGAGGACGAGCGGGCCCGGCCCCGGCCGGCCAGGCCGGGACGCCGAGACGGCGGGAGGCGCCCGGGCGAGGGGCGCGGCGGCCTGGTCAACGGTGGGCCTGGTCACAGGTGACGAGACCGGGATGGCGGCACGGGAGACTGGAACGGTGGACGCGGCAACGAGCGGCCCTGGGCCGGCGGCGGGACGGCGCGATGGTGACGCGCCCGCCGGCGCCCGGACGGACGCGACACCGGGAGCCGCCGCGGGCGGCGCGGGCGTCCCGGCGGCGGGGGGGAAGCCCGCGCCGCTGGCACGACTGGAACCGTCCGACGCCGGTGGCCTCGACGCCGAGGCGGCGCTCGCGCTGCTGCGCGGCGGCGAGATCACCGTCGAGGGACGGCTCGTCGAGGCGAGCAACGCCACCCTGTACTGCGAGATCGCCCTCGACGGGGCGCGGGCGCGCTGCGTCTACAAGCCGGTGCGTGGTGAGCGGCCGTTGTGGGACTTCCCCGACGGCACGCTCGCGGCCCGGGAGATGGCCGCCTACGAGCTGTCCGAGCAGCTCGGCGGCGGGCTGGTCCCGCCGACGGTGCTGCGCGACGGCCCGTTCGGCGCCGGGATGGCGCAGCTGTGGATCGACACCGATGACACAGTCGAGACCGTCGACCTGGTCCGCGGCGGCGACCGGCGGCTGCGCGAGATCGCCCTGTTCGACGCCGTCATCAACAACGCGGACCGCAAGGGTGGTCACCTGCTGCCGGCGCCGTCCGGCCGGGTGTACGCGATCGACCACGGCGTGGCCTTCCACTGTGACGACAAGCTGCGCACGGTGCTGTGGAACTGGCGTGGCCAGCCGTTCGACGCCGGCGAGCGCGCGCTGCTCGACGGCCTGCGCGCCGCCCTCGGCGGCCCGCTCGGCGAACGGCTCGACGACCTGCTCACCCGCGCCGAGATCGCGGCACTGGCGGGCCGCGTCGACCGGCTGCTCGCCCGCGGCCGCTTCCCACACCCCTCCGCCGACTGGCCCGCCATCCCCTGGCCGCCGTTCTGACCCGCTGGACCTGCTGACCTTTCGGCCCTCGTGACCACGCGCCGCGCGGCGGAGGTCGGGCGCCGGGCCGGTGAGCCGGGGCTGGTTACGCTTCGGGGATGCCGGAGCCGTCCTCGTCTGTCCCCGACCCGTTGTTCGACGCGTTCTGCGCGGCGGGGCTGTGGCCGGGGCTCGGGCGCACGACGGCGGAGCGGCTCGAGGCGGCCGGCATCCACGGCCCGGACGACGTCGACCTGGCGAGGCTGTCCGCCGTCGAGGGGATGACCGGGCCGCGGGCTCGCCGGCTGCTCGACTCCTTCCGCGCCGCGTCCGGCCGCTACGAGGTCGCCGGGCTGCTCGCCGCCGCCGGCCTGCCGGTCCGGCTGGCCCGCGGGGTCGCCGACGAGCTGGGCGCGCGGGCCGCCGACGAGCTGCGCGCCGACCCGTGGGCGCTGCTGGTCGGCGGGGAGGCGGAGCTGACCCACGCCGACCGGCTGGCCCGGTCGATGGGGCTCGGCCGCGACGACCCGCGCCGCGGCCCCGGGGTGCTGACCTACCTGCTGGCGCGGGCGGCCACGCGGGACGGGGACACGGCGGGGCCGGCCGACGCGGTGCTGCGGGGAGCGAGCCGGGACGGGGTCGCCGACCCGGCCGCGGCGCTCGCCGACGCGGTCGGCGACGGCCGGCTCGTCCTCGTCGGCGACCGGGTGGCGCTGGAGCGCTACGCGATGGCCGAGCAGGCCGTCGCCGACGGGATCGAACGGCTCGCGGCCACCGCCGAGCCGCTGCGGCCGGGTTTTCGCCGCCGGGGCGGGCCCGCGGCCCGGGCCGAGACCGCGGCGGACGTCGACGACGACGCGCTGGTTCCCCTGACCGCCGAGCTCGACTTCGGCCTCGGCCCGGACGACGGCCAGGACGGCGACGCCGCGGACGGCGAAAGCGACGACGGCGCCGGGGCGCGCGGCGAGCATGCCGACGGCCCCGCCGCGGTGCTCACCGACGCGGACGGCGTCGGCGACCCGGGGCCGGCGGAGGGTGGCGCCGAGGCCGACGAACTGGTCGCGAGGCTGGACGAGACGCAGCTGGCGGCGGCGCGGATCGCGCTGGAGGTCGGGGTCAGCGTGCTCACCGGCGGGCCGGGGACCGGCAAGAGCCGCACCGTCGCCGCCGTCGTCCGCCTCGCCCAGGCGGCCGGTGCCCAGGTCGCGCTCGCCGCGCCGACCGGGCGGGCCGCGAAACGGCTCGAGGAGCTGTGCGAGGCGCCGGCGAGCACGCTGCACCGGCTGCTCGGCGCCCAGGGCAGGGGCGGCGGGTTCGCCCGCGGCGAGCACAACCCGGTCGACGCCGACCTGGTCGTCGTCGACGAGGCGTCGATGGTCGACGCGGAACTGGCCGCGGCGCTCGTCGAGGCGTGCGCCGACGGCACCCATCTGCTGTTCGTCGGCGACCCGGCGCAACTGCCCAGCATCGGCCCCGGCCAACTGCTCGCCGACCTGCTCGAGTCGGGCGTCGTGCCGGTCACCGAGCTGCGCCAGCTGTACCGGCAGAGCGCGGGCGGGGCGATCGCGCGGCTGGCGACCGCGGTCCGCGGCGGCGAGCTGCCGCCACCCGCCGGCGGCCCGGACAGGGAGGTGGTCGTCGTCGCGGCCCGCTCGGCCGGGGAGGCGGCGCACCGGGTCGTCCAGCTGGTCACCGACTCGATCCCACGGGTGTTGGGGATCGTCCCGGCCGACGTGCAGGTCGTCACCCCGGTGCACGCCGGCCCGGCGGGCACGGTCGCGCTGAACACGGCGCTGAAGGCGGCGCTCAACCCGGGGCCGGGGAAGGTCGGCGGGTTCGACGTCGGCGACCGGGTGGTCGCGACCGCGAACCATCTCGACGTCGGCTTCGCCAACGGCGAGATCGGCGTGGTGACAGGGCTGGCGGACCGGGGTGGACTGCTCGTGACCTTCCCCGGGGGCACGCTGGAGGTGCCGACCGGCGTGCTCGGCGACCTGCGCCATGGCTGGGCCGTGACGGTGCACCGGGCGCAGGGCAGCGAGTGGCCGGCGGTGGTCACTGTCTTCCCACCGGAGGCCGGCCGGATGCTCAACCGCCCGTTGGTCTACACCGCGATCACCCGCGCCCGCGGCCACCTGTCGGTGGTCTGCGTCAACGGCCCGGCGCTGCGCGAGGCGGTGCGGGCCGCCGGCGGCCGGCGGCGGGTGACGTTGCTCGCCCCGCTGCTCGCCGGCGCCGAGCCGGGCTGGCCGGACGATCTCGACGAGCTGGCCGACGGCCCGCGGCCCGCGGCCGAGCCGGTCGGGTGACCGGCCAGGCACCGGCCCCCGGGCGGCCGGCCGGGCGCGGACGGGGATGGCGGGCGCGTTGGGGCATCCGGGGCATCGGTAGCGTCCCTGGGGTGACCTCCGACCAGTCCGCCAGCCCGATCGTGCTCCCGTCGGACTCCGCCCAGGAACTGGCCGCCCCGGCCATCCCCGCCGCGGCCACCGTCCCTCGCCAGGCCACCCCCGTCGAGCCCGACGCGCGGCCGCCGGCGACACCGGCCGCGGGCGCGGCGCCCGACGGCGCGCGCGCTCCGACGGCGCCCGGCGGGGCCCCCGACAGCGGCGCCGAGCCGGCGGCGCGGTGGGGCGGGCGGTTCGCGGCCCGGCTGGTCATCGTCGGCCAGCGCGCGCGGGCGAACCCGGCCGCCGAGAAGCTCGGCGGCCACCTGCCCCTGGTGCTGGTGACGTTGGCGGTGCTGGCCGGGGCGGTGCTGCGGTTCGCCACCCCCAGCCATCTGTGGCTCGACGAGTCCCTGACCGTCGAGATCGCCCGCCGCCCGGTCGGCGAGCTGCTCGACGCGCTGCGCCACGACGGCGCGCCGCCGCTGTACTACCTGCTGCTGCATGGCTGGATCAAGCTGTTCGGCGACGGCGACGTGGCGGTGCGGGCGCTGTCCGGGCTGCTGTCGCTGGCCACGCTGCCGCTGGCCTGGGTGGCGGGTGAGCGGGTCGGGCGGCTCGCGACGGCGCACGGCAACGGCGCCGCCGACACGCCGCGCCGGGTCGCGCGGGCGACGCTGCTGCTGTTCGCCTGCTCCCCGTACGCCATCCGCTACGGCAGCGAGACCCGGATGTACTCGCTGGTCGTGCTGCTGGTGCTGGCCTTCGGGCTGACGCTGGTGGCCGCGCTCGCCGCCTCGACGCGGCCGCGGCTGGCGCTGCTGACGCTCGCGACCACGGCGCTGGTCTACACCCACTACTGGTCGTTCCTGCTGATCTTCACGGTGGCCGCGTTCCTGCTGCTGCAGTCGAGGCGGCGGCCGGCCTACCGGCGCCCGGTGCTGCGCGCGTTCGTGGCGATGGCCTGCTCGGCGGTGCTGTTCGCCCCGTGGATGCCCTCGTTCCTGTTCCAGATGCTGCACACCGGCACACCATGGGCGCCGCGGGTGCAGGCGCAGGTGCTGCTGGACACGGTGTTCGACTGGGCCGGGCCGCAGTCGACCGGGGCGCTGCTCGGCCTGGTCCTGCTCGGCGGGGCGCTGATCGGGCTGACCGCGCGGCCCGACGGCCGGGAGCTGGCGGTCAAGCTGTCCGGGCGGACGCCGGGCCGCTACCTGGCCGCGGTCTGGCTGGCGCCGCTGACGCTGGCCTACGTGGTGAACATGTTCGGCGGCTCCGCCTACGCGGAGCGCTACACCGGGATCTCGCTGCCCGCGTGCCTGATGCTGGCCGCGCTGGGCCTGTCGGTGCTGCCGTCGCGGCGCTGGCGCAGCGGGGTGCTCATCGTCGCGTCGCTGTCCGGCCTCATCGGCGGCTACCAGCTCGCCCGCGTCGAGCGGACCCAGGCCTCGGAGATCGCGGCGACGATCGTCGCGCAGGCCCGGCCAGGGGACGTGGTCGCCTTCTGCCCGGACCAGCTCGGCCCCGCGGTGTATCGGGCGCTGACCCGGCTGGGCGCCACCGACCTGCGCATGGCCGTCTACGCCGACGAGACGGGACCGGCGCTGGTCGACTGGGTCGACTACGCGGACCGGATGCAGCGGGCCAGCGGCGACGAGTTCGCCCGTGAGCTCCACGAGCTCGCCGGCCCCAACCAGGCGATCTTCCTGGTGAAGGCCGACGGCTACCGGTTCCTGGAGGGCGCCTGCAGCCTGGTCTCCGAGCAGCTCAACATCCGCCGCGACCGCAGCGTGGAGGTCAACAAGCGGCCGCTGTACGAGGGCGCCTGGCTGGAGCGGTTCGGCACCCTGCGCTAGCCGACGCCGCCCGCGACGGGCGGGTCGGCCGCGACGGGCGGGTCGGCCGCGACGGGCGGGTCGGCCGCGGCCGGCTGGGCGCCGATGGCCGGTGACGCGCCCCCCGGCCGGCCGGGGGGCGCCACCGTGGCGGCCGCGAGGACGAGCAGCGCCATCGGCAGCGTGTAGTGGTTGAAGAACGACTGCTTGTTCAGCGCGACCATCGTGACCAGCACGAGCGCGCCGCCGGCGGCGAAGGCGGTCGCGTCGCCGCGCGCGCGGGCGGCCAGCAGGGCCAGCAGGTAGGCCCCGGCGAGCCCGGCCGCGGCCACGGGGAATCCCAGGCCGACGCCGAAGTGCCACGCCCAGCCGGGTACCGACAGCGAGTGGTCGAGCACCGGGTAGTCGAGGTTGGCCCGGACCGCGTCGTGGACGAACGCGCCCGGGTCGGCGACCAGCCACGGCGTGACGAGCGCGAGCCCCAGCGCGCAGGCCGCCGCGGCCCGGCGGACCCCGAACGCCGGCCACGCGGCCGCGACCGGGACCAGCAGCGCCGCGTGCTGCTTGCTGGCGAGCGCGAGCGCGAACGCGACGACCGCGAGCGCGCCGTGCCCGCGCGCGGTCGCCCACACCATGACCGCGAGGCACGCGACCAGCAGCGGCTCGGTCCAGGACTGCTGCAACGCGTAGCAGGACTCGGGGAACACCAGCACCAGCAGCGGCAGCACGGGCATCCAGGGCGGCCCGTCCCCGCCATACCCGGCGTCCCCGCCATACCCGGCGTCCCCGGCGTCCTTGGCGGGGCGCGCCACCAGCGCGCGGACCGCGCAGGCCGCGACGACGCCGGCCGCGAGCAGGCCGTAGCGGACGTCGCCGAGCGCCAGCCGGAACGGGGCGAGCAGCACCGACGTGGCCGGCAGGTAGGGGTAGACGTCGACGAGCCCGTCGTGCGGGGTGGCCGGCCACACCTGGTGGTACAGGTTCTTCCCGTGGGCCAGGCCGGCCGACGACTCCTGCAGCAGGTGAAAGACGTCGATCTCGGGGGCGGGCGCCGCGCGCACCGTCGCGACCCCGGCGGCGACGGCGAGCGCGAGCACGGCGGCGAACGCCCACCGGCCCCTGGCGGCGGCCGCCACCCGCGCCAGCGCCGGGTGCCGGCGCGGCGGCGCGCCCGCCGCCAGGGTGGCGAGCACGCCGGCGGCGGCGAGCAGCCCCGCGGCGATCGCCAGCCCGTCGGCGGCGGTGGCGAACGGGCCGTGGGCGTAGTAGCGGGGATGGCGCAGCACCGGCCCGAGACCGACCACCAGGGCGACGGCCGCCCAGGCCACCCGCCACCCCAGCCACCCGGCGGGCCGGCCCAGCCGGCGGGCGGCCAGCGACACGGGGGCGCCCAGCAGGCGCGCCGGGGCCCGGTGGCCGGCGAGCAGCGCCACCGTCGCGGCCACGGCGGCCCAGCCGACGAGGATGGCCGCCAGCGCCCAGCCGCCGTATCGGCCGTCCTTCGCCGCGATCCCGACCGCGATCGCGCCCCAGCCCACCAGCGCGCCCGCCACCGCCGCGACGGACGCGGCGGTGGCCGCGCGCGCGGCGGGAGGGGCCATGACGGCACCTTGCCAGACCGGCGCCCCGGCCCGGGCCTCGGGCACCCGCCGGCCAGCGCCGCCGAGACGGCGACGCTGGGCGGGCGGGCCGGCCGCCAGACCCGCGTGCCCGCCGGCCAGCGCCGCTGGGAGCCGACCCCGCCGCGACGAGTCGATCACCATTGGTAGGCGGGCACGGCCGGCGGCGGCGAAACGGACGGGCGAGCCGGGACTGGCCGGTGGCGCGCCGGTGGCGCATGGAAGACTAGGCCCGCACGCCGGCCGCCGGGCCGGTCGCCGCCGCGTGCCTCTCGTGGCGCGGCGCGGGGGCGACGACAGCGGGCGACGACAAATAGGAGTGCCGCGGTGCCAGCCCGCGACCGGCCCCTCCCCGGGGCTGGCCAGGACGGTGGCGCCGCGTGGTCCGCGGCGCGCCGCCGCGGCGGGAGGCTTCGGGTGGCCCGCGCCCCCGACGGACAGGGACGGAGAGGACAGGCCGTGACGGACGTCGCGGTCCGGCCGGCGGAGCGCATCCCCGAGCCGGTCGACAGGCCGAGGGTCCGCCCCGGCCGCGTGGATCGCATCTTCCAGGCCGGGATGCTGATCATCCTGCTGGCCGCCGTGGTCGTGCGGTTCACCGCTCGCCAGGACCTGTGGCTCGACGAGGCGCAGAGCATCGCGATCGCCAAGCTGCCGTTGACCGGCGACGGGCCGACGATGTTCGACGGCCTGCGCGAGGACGGCTCCCCGCCGCTGTACTACCTGCTGCTGCACGCCTGGGTCAGCGCGTTCGGGACCGGCAACGTGGCCGTGCGCGCCCTGTCCGGGCTGATCAACCTGGTGGCCGTCTGGCCCCTGTACCTGCTCGGCAAGCGGGTCGTCGGCCGCCGCGGCGCGCAGGTCGCGGTCGTGTTCTACCTGACCTCGCCGTTCGCGCTGCGGTTCGCGACCGAGACCCGGATGTACAGCCTGATCGTGCTGCTCACCGCGCTCGGCGGCCTCGCGATCGAGCGGGCGCTGCGCAGGCCGTCCCCGCTGGCGGTGGTGTACGTCGCCCTCGCGTCCGGCTGCCTGGCGCTCACCCACTACTGGTGCTTCTACGTCCTGCTGACCGTCGGCGGCTGGCTGGTCCTGCTGTGGTGGCGGCCCGGCTTCCTGTTCCGCTCGGACCGGGCCGGCGCGGGCGAGCGCGGTGGCGGGCAGGACGTCGATTCGGCGACGCGGGCCGCGGTCACCGAGGGCCTCGACGCCGCCGGGCTGCCGGACAACGACGACGTGCTCGCGCCGACCGCGCCGCCCGCCGAGCCCGGCCGCCACTCGGCCGCCGGGGCGGCGGCCCGCACCGCCGGCGGCCCCACGGGCCGGCTCGCCGGCGGGCGGCGCGGGGCGCTGGCGGCACTGCTCGGGGTCGCCGGCGGGGCGATCATCTTCCTGCCCTGGTTCAGCCAGTTCCTGTACCAGTCCGCGCACACCGGCACCCCGTGGGGCGAGCCGGCGTCCTACGCCGCCGTCTCGCACGCCTACGGCCAGTGGGCCGGCGGGCCGACGACACTGGGCCGGCTGCTGCTGCTGGTGATCACCTGCCTGGTCGCGCTCGGGATCGCCGGGCGGGGCCTGGGCGGCCGGTTCGTGCTCATCGACCTGCGTGGCGGCGAGCCGGGCCGCACCCTGTTCCTGCTGTCCACGGTCACCCTGGTCGTCGCCGTCACCGTCGGCAAGGTCGTCGGCAACGCCTGGGCCGACCGGTACACGGCGACGGCGTTCGTGCCGTTCCTGCTCGTCGTCGGCCTCGGCGCGACGATCGTGCGCCACGAGCGTTTCACCCAGGGTGTCGTCGCGCTGTGCGCCGCCGCCGGGGTGATCGCTGGCTACAACGACGTGCAGATGCCGCGCACCCAGGCCACCGAGGCCGCCGAGATCCTGGCGGCGAAGGCGAAGCCCGGCGACGTGCTGCTCATCTGCCCCGACCAGGTCGGCCCGGGCCTGGCCCGCACCATCCCGTCGTTCCTGCTGCCCACCACCCACCTGGTGCCGGACTACCGGCCGCCGGACCGGGTCAACTGGGTCGACTACGAGGAACGCAACGAGGCCGCGGACGGCGTCGCGATCGCCGACCGGGCACTGGCGGAGGCCGGTAAGGACCACTCGGTCTTCCTCGCCACCTCCGGTGGCTACCGGACCTACGAGACCCTGTGCCTGCAGATCCAGACCCACCTGGGACAGCAGCGCCCCCAGGGGAGCCAGGAGATGGAGCAGGGCTCGCCGACCGACGTGTACGAGAACTACCTGCTCGCCCGGTTCCCGCCGTCATGACCGACACGCCGGACGGCGCCCAGGGCGCCGCCCTGGCCGCCGGGTCCCCGCCCCCCGGCGACACGTCTCCCGGCGACACGTCTCCCGGCGGCGCGGCGCCCGCCGCCCGGCCCTCCCCCGCCGCCGGTCCGCCGGCTGGCGACGGCCGCGTCGAGACCGCCTTCCCCGCCGCGTCGGGCGCCGCGGAACAGGCCGACCGGACCGGCGAGCAGCCGG
>NZ_JADWYU010000165.1 GCF_016786325.1 Frankia nepalensis
GCCCCAGACAAGGGGCCGGCACGGCTCACGTCGTTTCTGGGGAGGGCGGGCGTCGTCCCCTGGCTGGCCGGCCCACGCGGTGCCGGCGCGCGGCGGCCTGGTTGTGGCTCTGGTGGCGTGAGATGCGTTACGGTCCAGCCTCGGCCCGCTCACGGCGTCGTTGGGGGACTGGGCTCGTCGGAACGCGGAGCGGCCCGCCGCGCGTCCTCGGCGCCGTCGGAGCGGGCGTGGCGGGCCGTGGGGCCCGGCCCGGGCGGCCGGGCGAGCCCGCTGATCCTCCCGACGTGGGGAATCTTTGGCTACGCGTGGTCGCGGTGGCCGGCGGCACCAGGTTGGCGGATGCTGGTGGGACACCGCCGGCGGCCGGCGGCGCGGGTCGTGGTGACAGGGCGTGTGCGCGGGCGGCGGGCCATCCGGACGACGGGGCTACGGGGCGCACAGCCGGTCGAACGGTAACTACCCGGTCATGGGTCCGTCTGAGGGGTTGACGCCATCCCCAACAACGGAGTTCCATCATTTGGCGGACCACCACCGCGATCTGGCGAAGTCGGGCACCCTGGCCAAGTGGGCAGATAGGGAGCCAACGGGCCGGCGAGGCGGTGGTTGGTGGTCGAACCGGCCGTGGGCGCCAGGGAGCGCGGCGGGCCGGGCATACAGGTGAGAGGGAAGGCGGGAGCGGCGAGGCACACGGCAGGCCGGTGACAGACAGCGAGCGGCGCGAAGTTCAGCTAGCGCGGAAGTAGTGCACCACGGACATGACGACGGGGCTTGTCAGCAGTGCGGCCTGAGGCTACACTGCTAGTTTGCGCTGTCCTTTTCGTTGCACCAGACCTAGTCGCACTGGGCCTGTCAGATCCGTTCCGCCAGCCATGGCGGGCTCGCCGACCCCTCCCGCGGGGTCTCTCGGCCGCCCCGCCATACCCGCCGGGCCAGGTCTGATGGGCCCCGTGCAGTAGGTCGCAGCGCGCTGAACGTGCCGAGACAACCTGCCGCCCTACCCCGCTGACGCCGCGCGCCGCCGCGGCGAGACACTGATCACCTGACTACCCCGACGGCTCCTCGGCGTCTCCCGCCCGACGCCAGGCCACCGGAAGGACCACCTTGGCCGCCTCGCGCTCCGCCCCTCGCATCTCGTTCGCCAAGATCGTCGAGCCTCTTGAGGTCCCGGACCTGCTCGCCCTGCAGACCCAGTCGTTTGACTGGCTGATCGGCAGCGATGCCTGGCAGGAGAGGGTCCAGGAGTCCATCGACGCAGATCGCGACGATGTGCCCCTCACCTCGGGTCTGGAGGAGGTCTTCGAGGAGATCTCCCCGATCGAGGACTTCTCCGGTTCCATGTCCCTGTCGTTCCGGGACCACCGGTTCGAGCCGCCCAAGTACTCCGTCGAGGAGTGCAAGGACAAGGACATGACCTACTCGGCGCCGATGTTCGTCACCGCCGAGTTCACCAACAACACCACCGGTGAGATCAAGAGCCAGACGGTGTTCATGGGCGACTTCCCGCTCATGACCACCAAGGGCACGTTTGTGATCAACGGCACCGAGCGTGTGGTCGTCTCCCAGCTCGTCCGCTCGCCGGGCGTGTACTTCGAGAAGACGCTCGACAAGACCTCCGACAAGGACCTTTTCTCCTGCAAGGTGATCCCGTCGCGGGGGGCCTGGCTGGAGTTCGAGATCGACAAGCGGGACACCGTCGGCGTCCGTATCGACCGCAAGCGGCGCCAGTCCGTCACTGTTCTCCTCAAGGCCCTCGGCTGGGACGAGGCGCGCATCCTCGAGCGTTTCGGTGACTACCCGTCGATGCGCACCACCCTGGAGAAGGACCACACCTCGGGCCAGGACGACGCGCTGCTCGACATCTACCGCAAGCTGCGCCCGGGTGAGCCGCCGACGCGGGAGTCCGCGCAGACGCTGCTGGAGAACCTCTTCTTCAACCCGAAGCGTTACGACCTGGCCAAGGTCGGCCGCTACAAGGTGAACAAGAAGCTGGAGCTGAACGTCGCCGGCTCGGCCGGCGTCCTCACCGAGGACGACATCGTCCGCACGATCGAGTACGTCGTGAAGCTGCACGAGGGCACCGACCCGGCGTACGAGGTGGACGATATCGACCACTTCGGCAACCGGCGGCTGCGCACGGTCGGCGAGCTGATCCAGAACCAGGTGCGGCTTGGCCTCGCCCGGATGGAGCGGGTCGTCCGCGAGCGGATGACCACCCAGGACGTCGAGGCGATCACGCCGCAGACCCTGATCAACATCCGGCCGGTCGTCGCCTCCATCAAGGAGTTCTTCGGCACCAGCCAGCTGTCGCAGTTCATGGACCAGACCAACCCGCTGGCCGGCCTGACCCACAAGCGCCGCCTCTCGGCGCTCGGTCCCGGCGGTCTGTCCCGGGAGCGGGCCGGCATGGAGGTCCGCGACGTCCACCCGAGCCACTACGGCCGGATGTGCCCGATCGAGACGCCGGAAGGCCCGAACATCGGCCTCATTGGCTCGCTGTCGACGTTCGCGCGGGTCAACCCGTTCGGCTTCGTCGAGACCCCGTACCGCAAGGTCGTCGCTGGCCGGGTCACCGACCAGATCGACTACCTGACCGCGGACGAGGAGGACCGGCACGTCGTCGCGCAGGCGAACGCCCCGCTGACCGCGGACGGCTCGTTCGCCGAGGAGCGGGTGCTGGTCCGCCGGAAGGGCGGCGAGGTCGAGTTCATCCCGCCGGACGAGGTCGACTACATGGACGTCTCGCCGCGCCAGATGGTGTCGGTCGCGACCGCCATGATCCCCTTCCTGGAGCACGACGACGCGAACCGCGCGCTCATGGGCTCGAACATGCAGCGCCAGTCCGTGCCGCTGCTGCGCTCGGAGTCGCCGCTGGTCGGCACCGGCATGGAGGCCCGCGCGGCCAAGGACGCCGGTGACGTGGTCGTCTGCCAGCAGGCCGGCGTGGTCGAGGACCTGTCCGCCGACTACATCACCGTCATGCACGACGACGGCACCCGGCGCACCTACCGGCTGGCCAAGTTCCGCCGCTCCAACCAGGGCACCTGCATCAACCAGAAGCCGATCGTCGACGAGGGTGACCGCGTCGAGGCCGGCCAGGTGATCGCGGACGGCCCGTGCACCGACAACGGCGAGATGGCGCTCGGCAAGAACCTGCTGGTCGCCTTCATGCCGTGGGAGGGGCACAACTACGAGGACGCGATCATCCTCTCCCAGCGGCTGGTCCAGGACGACGTCCTGTCCTCGATCCACATCGAGGAGCACGAGGTCGACGCCCGGGACACGAAGCTGGGCCCGGAGGAGATCACCCGCGACATCCCGAACGTCGCCGAGGAGGTCCTGGCCGACCTCGACGAGCGCGGGATCATCCGGATCGGCGCCGAGGTGAACCCCGGCGACGTGCTGGTCGGCAAGGTCACCCCCAAGGGCGAGACCGAGCTGACCCCGGAGGAGCGGCTCCTGCGCGCGATCTTCGGCGAGAAGGCCCGGGAGGTCCGGGACACCTCGCTGAAGGTGCCGCACGGCGAGTCCGGCAAGGTCATCGGCGTCCGGGTGTTCTCCCGTGAGGACGGCGACGAGCTGCCGCCCGGCGTCAACGAGCTGGTCCGGGTCTACGTCGCCCAGAAGCGGAAGATCACTGACGGCGACAAGCTTGCTGGCCGGCACGGCAACAAGGGCGTCATCGCCAAGATCATGCCGCAGGAGGACATGCCGTTCCTCGAGGACGGCACGCCCGTCGACGTCGTGCTCAACCCGCACGGTGTGCCGCGGCGTATGAACATCGGCCAGATCCTGGAGACCCACCTCGGGTGGGTCGCCAAGACCGGCTGGCAGGTCGACTCCGGGTCGGAGGACTGGAAGGAGCGGCTGCGCGTCATCGGCGCGGACGCGGCCAATCCCGGGACGAACGTCGCCACTCCGGTGTTCGACGGCGCCCGCGAGGAGGAGATCACCGGCCTCCTGGACTCCACCCTCCCGAACCGGGACGGCGTCCAGCTGATCGGGGCGTCCGGCAAGGCCAAGCTGTTCGACGGCCGCACCGGCGAGCAGTACCCGTACCCGGTCGCGGTCGGCTACATCTACATCCTCAAGCTGCTGCACCTGGTCGACGACAAGATCCACGCTCGCTCGACCGGCCCCTACTCGATGATCACCCAGCAGCCCCTGGGTGGCAAGGCGCAGTTCGGTGGCCAGCGGTTCGGCGAGATGGAGGTGTGGGCGCTGGAGGCGTATGGCGCCGCCTACGCCCTGCAGGAGCTACTGACGATCAAGTCCGACGACGTGCACGGCCGCGTCAAGGTCTACGAGGCGATCGTCAAGGGCGAGAACATCCCGGAGCCCGGGATTCCCGAGTCCTTCAAGGTGCTCATCAAGGAAATGCAGTCGCTGTGCCTGAACGTCGAGGTGCTCTCCAGCGACGGCGTCCAGATCGAGATGCGCGACACCGATGAGGACGTGTTCCGGGCGGCGGAGGAGCTTGGGATCGACCTGTCCCGGCGCGAGCCGAGCAGCGTCGAAGAAGTCTGAGCGGTGGCGGGGCGGGGGGCTCCCTGTTCGCTGACCTTCGGTCAGCTTCCCGGGAGCCCCACCACCCGATGTCTGCCCAGGGGGGCGACCCCCTGGAACCCCCGGTGTCGCGCTTCGCGCGACCGGGGCAGACGGGAAGCCGCCCCGCCGCTAGATGACTTCGACTGAGCGTCCGGACCTAGAAAGAGAGAGCAGGCGACAGTCTTGCTGGACGTCAACTTCTTCGACGAGCTGCGCATCGGCCTGGCCACCGCGGACGACATCCGCCAGTGGTCGCACGGCGAGGTCAAGAAGCCGGAGACCATTAACTACCGCACCCTCAAGCCGGAGAAGGACGGGCTCTTCTGCGAGAAGATCTTCGGTCCGACCCGGGACTGGGAGTGCTACTGCGGTAAGTACAAGCGGGTCCGGTTCAAGGGCATCATCTGTGAGCGCTGCGGCGTCGAGGTGACCCGGGCCAAGGTGCGCCGTGAGCGGATGGGCCACATCGAGCTGGCCGCGCCCGTCACGCACATCTGGTACTTCAAGGGCGTGCCGAGCCGGCTCGGCTACCTGCTGGACCTGGCGCCGAAGGACCTGGAGAAGGTCATCTACTTCGCCGCCTACATGATCGTAAAGGTGGACGTCGACGCGCGCCACCGCGACCTGCCGACCCTCGAGGCCCGCATCGGCGTCGAGAAGCAGGCCATGGAAGACCGCAAGAACGCCGACGTGGAGGCCCGCCAGCGCAAGCTGGAGGCCGACCTGGCCCAGCTCGAGGCCGAGGGCGCCAAGGGCGACGCGCGCCGCAAGGTGCGCGAGTCGGCCGAGCGCGAGATGCGCCAGATCCGCGACCGCGCCCAGCGCAAGATCGACGATCTGGACCGGGTCTTCGACCGCTTCAAGAGCATGAAGGTCCAGGACCTGGAGCCGGACGAGCTGCTCTACCGCGAGCTGCGCGACCGGTTCGGCCAGTACTTCGAGGGCGGGATGGGCGCCGAGGCGCTGCAGCGCCGGCTGGCCGACTTCGACCTGGCCGCCGAGGCGGAGTCGCTGCGCGAGACCATCCGCACCGGCAAGGGCCAGAAGAAGGCCCGGGCGCTGAAGCGGCTCAAGGTCGTCTCGGCGTTCCTGAACACCCGTAACTCCCCGATGGGGATGGTGCTGGACTGCGTCCCGGTCATCCCGCCGGACCTGCGCCCGATGGTGCAGCTCGACGGTGGCCGGTTCGCCACGTCCGACCTGAACGACCTGTACCGCCGGGTCATCAACCGGAACAACCGGCTGAAGAGGCTGCTCGACCTCGGCGCGCCCGAGATCATCGTCAACAACGAGAAGCGGATGCTGCAGGAGGCCGTCGACGCGCTGTTCGACAACGGCCGCCGCGGCCGCCCGGTCACCGGGCCCGGCAACCGTCCGCTCAAGTCGCTGTCCGACATGCTCAAGGGCAAGCAGGGCCGGTTCCGCCAGAACCTGCTCGGCAAGCGCGTCGACTACTCCGGCCGGTCGGTCATCGTCGTCGGCCCGCAGCTCAAGCTGCACCAGTGCGGCCTGCCCAAGCAGATGGCGCTGGAGCTGTTCAAGCCGTTCGTGATGAAGCGGCTGGTCGACCTCAACCACGCGCAGAACATCAAGTCCGCGAAGCGGATGGTGGAGCGCGCCCGGCCGGTCGTCTGGGACGTGCTCGAGGAGGTCATCACCGAGCACCCGGTGCTGCTCAACCGGGCGCCGACGCTGCACCGCCTCGGCATCCAGGCGTTCGAGCCGCAGCTCGTCGAGGGCAAGGCCATCCAGATCCACCCGCTGGTCTGCACCGCGTTCAACGCGGACTTCGACGGCGACCAGATGGCGGTGCACCTGCCGCTGTCCGCCGAGGCGCAGGCCGAGGCCCGGATCCTGATGCTGTCGAGCAACAACATCCTGTCGCCGGCGTCGGGCCGCCCGCTGGCCATGCCCAGCCTCGACATGGTCACCGGGGTGTTCCACCTGTCCCGGCTGGCCGAGAACGCCCTCGGCGAGGGCCGGTCGTTCTCGAGCGTCGCCGAGGCGCAGATGGCCTTCGACGCGCGCGAGATCGCGCTGCAGGCGCAGATCAAGGTCCGGCTGCGGGACCACACGCCGCCGGCCGAGTGGGAGGCCCCGGCCGACTGGATCCCGGGCGACCCGTTCACCCTGGAGACGACCTTCGGGCGCTGCCTGCTGAACGAGGCCCTGCCGGAGGGCTACCCGTTCATCAACATGCTGCTGCACAAGCGTGACCAGGCCGCGATCGTCAACGACCTGGCCGAGCGGTACCCGAAGATCCAGGTCGCCGCGACGCTGGACGCGCTCAAGAGCGCCGGTTTCTACTGGGCCACCCGGTCCGGTGTCACCGTCGCGATCGAGGACGTCATCGCGCCGCCGAACAAGGGCGACATCCTCGCCAAGTACGAGGACCTCGCCGAGAAGGTCCAGAAGCAGTTCGACCGTGGCTTCCTCTCCGACGAGGAGCGCCGCAGCGAGCTGGTTCAGATCTGGACCAGTGCGACCAACGAGGTCGCGAGCGCGATGGAGGAGAACTTCCCCGCGACCAACCCGGTCGCGACGCTGGTCAACTCGGGCGCGGCCGGAAACATGATGCAGATCCGCCAGCTGGCGGGTATGCGTGGTCTGGTCTCCAACCCGAAGGGTGAGATCATCCCGCGGCCGATCAAGGCGAACTTCCGCGAGGGCCTGTCCGTGCTGGAGTACTTCATCTCCACACACGGCGCCCGCAAGGGCCTCGCCGACACCGCGCTGCGGACCGCCGACTCCGGCTACCTGACCCGCCGGCTCGTCGACGTCAGCCAGGACGTCATCGTCCGCGACGACGACTGCGGCACCGAGCGCGGCGTGCTCACCCGCATCGCCACCAAGAGCCCGCAGACCGGCCAGCTGGTCCGGGACCGGTACGCGGAGACGTCGGCGTACGCGCGGACGCTGGCCGCGGACGCCGTCGACACGGGCGGCGAGGTCATCGTGCCGGCCGGCGCGGACCTCGGCGACGTGGTCATCGGGCAGCTGCTCGAGGCCGGGATCGAGACGGTCCGGATCCGTTCGGCCCTGACCTGCGAGTCCCGCCGCGGCGTGTGCGCCCAGTGCTACGGCCGGTCGCTCGCGACCGGCAAGCTGGTCGACGTCGGCGAGGCGGTCGGCATCGTCGCGGCCCAGTCGATCGGTGAGCCGGGCACCCAGCTGACCATGCGTACGTTCCACGCGGGTGGCGTCGCCGGCGACGACATCACGCAGGGTCTGCCGCGAGTGGTCGAGCTGTTCGAGGCCCGCAGCCCGAAGGGCAAGGCGCCGATCAGCGAGGTCGTCGGCCGGGTGAAGATCGAGGAGACGGAGAAGACCTTCAAGGTCGTCGTCGTCCCCGACGACGGCTCCGAGGAGATCGCCTACCCGGTGCCGCGGCGCTCCCGCCTGCGGGTCGCCGAGGGCCAGCACGTCGACGTGGGCACCCAGCTCATCGACGGCGCCGTCGACCCGCACGAGGTGCTGCGCATCCTCGGCCCGCGCCAGGTGCAGCTGCACCTGGTCGAGCAGGTCCAGGAGGTGTACCGGTCGCAGGGTGTGTCGATCCACGACAAGCACATCGAGATCATCATTCGCCAGATGCTCAAGCGGGTGAACGTGCTGGAGTCGGGGGAGACCACGCTGCTGCCCGGCGAGCTGGTCGAGCGGGCGAAGTTCGAGGCGGAGAACCGGCGCGTCGTCGAGTCCGGCGGCCAGCCGGCGTCGGCCCGGCCGGTGCTCATGGGTATCACCAAGGCGTCGCTGGCCACCGAGTCGTGGCTGTCGGCGGCCTCCTTCCAGGAGACCACCCGGGTGCTCACCGACGCGGCGATCAACGCCCGGTCGGACTCGCTGGTCGGCCTGAAGGAGAACGTCATCATCGGCAAGCTCATCCCGGCGGGTACCGGCATCACCCGGTACCGCAACATCCGGGTCGAGCCGACCGAGGAGGCGCGGGCCGCGATGTACACGGTCGGTGGCTTCGAAGACGGTGGTGCCGTCGAATACGGCGCGTTCGGGGCCGGCAGCGGCCAGGCCGTACCGCTCGACGAGTTCGACTTCGGCCGGTCCGACTTCCGTTAGGGCGGTCGGCTCAAGGTCGCTTGCGGGACCCGGACTGGTACCGGGGCCGGGGCGTCAACACCGGTTACGCGTTAGTCCGCACAACGGCGGGCGTTCCCTCTGGGGACGCCCGCCGTTGGCGTTTCCGGGATCCGTTTACAAGATCCACTAGAGGTGTCGTAGCCGGTTCTGGCGGGCGCGACGGCCATCCGCCAGAAGCGGCGGCCATCCGGCGGAAGTAGCGGCCATCCGGCGGAAGCGCGGCCGCCTTCCGTCAGATAGGGAGGGAACGGGCCGCGTGGCGCCCACGGCCGACATCGCCGGCGAAATGCGGGCGGGATGGTGGCGGGATGTCGCATCTGTCGGCCCGTGCGTATACTCGGCGTAATTGATCCGGGGGGATTCATGGGTTTTCGTCCGCCACGACCACCGGGTCCGCGTCGACGGACCACGCCGCTCGCTTCCGTACGACGAAAGCCCTGCTCACGTCGCGTGGGAATCGCCGGAGAAGCACACTTCCGGCGGCCGCCGGCGGCGGGACGAAATGGCCGGGCGGCATGTCGGGGGATGTGAACGAGCCGCCAACGACGGCCCCGCCGCCCCCGTGGTGGGAGCCCGGCGCGGCCCAGGCAGGGGCGGCCCCCGGGGACGTCGAGGCGACCCGGCCGTGGCCGCGGTCGGCGCCGCCTGGCCCGTCGGCGCCCTGGGCGGCGGGCGAGCCGGGCGGCCCGCCGGCGCCGGCCGACACGGATGACGACGTCCTGGCTGGCACCGACCTTCTGGCTGACACCGGCGTCCTGGCTGACACCGGCGTCCTGGCTGACACCGGCGTCCTGGCTGGCACCGACGCCGAGCACGGGCCGGGCGACAACCTCGGGGCCGGGTTCGCCGAGGTCACCCGAAGGCTCGACGTGATCGAGGCGGCGCTCACGGACTTCCACCGGCGCTCGGCGCACCGCGAGGCGGTCATCGACCGGCTGCACGAGGAGCGGACCGAGCAGCGCGCCGGGATCCGCCGGGCGATCCTCGACCCGGTGGTCAGCGACCTGATCCGCCTGTACGACGGTCTGGACGCCGAGTCGCGCCGGCTCGCCGACCGAGGCGACACCCGCGTCGCCGACCTGCTCGCGAGCTTCGCCGACGACGTGGAGCTCGCGCTGGAGCGCTGCGGCCTCGACCTGCTGCGCCCCGCGCCCGGGGCCCCGTACCAGACCGAGTCCCATGTCGTGGCCGGCATGGTGCCCACCGAGGACCCTGCGGCGCACAACACGGTCGCCGAGGTCACCCAGGCCGGATTCGTCGACCGGGACACGGGCCGTGTCCGCCGGCCCGCGCGGACCCGGGTCCACCGGCTGCGCCGGCCGGCCGACGAGCGGCCCCCGCCCGCGCCCCCGGACCAGGCCGGGCCCGGCGCCGGGCCGCCGGCCGCCGACGCCTAGTCCCGGTATCGACGACAGCGAGGAGCCATGGCCACCTACGGCATCGACCTCGGCACCACCTATTCCTGCGTCGCCTACATCGACGACACCGGGCGTCCCGCGATCGCGAAGAACCGGGACGGCGACGACACGACCCCGTCGGTGGTCTATTTCGAGACGCCCGACAACGTCATCGTCGGGAAGGTCGCGAAGCGGTCGGCGAAGGACGAGCCGGACCTGGTCGTGTCGCTCATCAAGCGGCGGATGGGCCAGGAGGTGCGGCTGGGCTTCCACGGTGTGGAGCACACCCCGGAGAGCATCTCCGCGCTGATCCTCACCGAGCTGGCGACGGCCGCGGGCGAGTTCACCGGTGACGAGGTCCGAGACGCCGTCATCACCGTTCCCGCGTACTTCGGCGTCGCCGAGCGGGAGGCCACCAAGAACGCCGGCCGGATCGCCGGGCTGAACGTGCTGAACATCGTCCCCGAGCCGGTCGCCGCGGCGCTGCACTACGAAGTGGTGGCCGGGGCGGCCGAACGCACCGTGCTCGTCTACGACCTGGGCGGCGGCACGTTCGACACGACCGTCATCCGGATCTCGGCGAACGAGATCAAGGTGGTGTGCACCGACGGCGACCACCACCTCGGCGGGGCCGACTGGGACGACCGGATCGCCGGCCACCTCCTCGAGGCCTTCCTCGCCGAACACCCGGGCTCGGCCGCCGGCGACAGCGAGGAGTTCATGCAGGAGCTGACGCTGGCCGCCGAGGAGCTGAAGAAGGAACTGTCCAGCGCCCAGGCCCGCCGGCACAACATGCGGTTCGAGGGCGACGTGTCCAAGGTCGAGCTGAGCCGGGCCACGTTCGAGCAGATCACCGCCGAGCTGCTGGAGCGCACCCTCGACATCACGGCCCGCACCGTCGCGACGGCGGCCGAAAAGGGCGTGTCGTCGTTCGACGAGGTGCTCCTGGTCGGCGGCTCGACCCGGATGCCGGCGGTCGCGGCGAGCCTGTCCGAGCGGTTCGGGTTCGCTCCCAGGCTGCACGACCCCGACCTCGCCGTCGCGAAGGGCGCCGCCCGGTTCGCGCTGATCGAGTCGATCAAGCTGGAGCTGCCCGAGACGGCCGGCGCCCCGGTCTCGATGACCAAGGTCCAGCAGGTGGCCGACCAACTGGGGATCAGCGCCGAGGCGGTGCGCGAGCTCGCGGCGAAACGGGTCGCCGTCACCACGCCGCGGGCGTTCGGCGTCCGGGTCGTCGACAGCTCGGATCCTTCCCTCAAACGGGAGATCATCGACCACGTCCTGGCGGCGAACACCGAGCTGCCCTCCGCTCGGACCGAGCAGTTCTACACCGTCCATGACAACCAGACCGGGATCAGTGTCGAGATCTGGGAGCAGAAGGGCGACGTGGCGTCGCCCGAGCTCGCGCACAACGCCGAGATCGGGCGAGGCGTCATCGACCGGCTGCCTCCGCTGCCGCGCAACTCGCCGGTCGACATCACCTTCTCGATGAACGAGACCGGCCTGCTCTCGGTGCACGCGGTCGAGCTGAAGACCGGCAAGGACCTGCAGATCGAACTGCAGATCGAGGGCCTTTCCGCGCGGGAGGTGGCCGAGGCGCGCGCCGCGGTGTCGCGCTACCGCGTCGGCGACTGAGAGGTCGGTGACCGAGAGGAGGACGGCCGGGGGGCGGCTGACGGCGCCGCCGCCACCGCGTCGTTGGCACTACGTCGTTGGCACTACGTCGTTGGCACTAGGTCGTTGGCACCGCGTCGTTGACGCGGAGTCGTTGAGATCGCGTCGCCGCCGACGGCGCTGACAGAGACAAGGCCGGCGTTCATACCGAAAGGCGGCAGCCGCCGCGGGCGGGCGAAAGGACACCCCGCCCCGGCGGGCCACGGGGGGCTGGACGGGGGGAGGTCAGATGGCGTTCGACGTTGACGGATACCGCGCGCGGGTCGTGGACCCCGCGCGGCGGTCGGGTGTCCCGGCGGACCCGTTCCTGCGATACGCGCTGGACGACGTCACCGCCACCAGCCCGGTCCGGTTCAGCGCCCGGGTGGACGAGGTGGTCCGCTACTGGCGGACGTTGCAGCTGAAGAAGACGTACGCCACCGTCGCGGACGCGCTGCTCGCGGCGCACGCCCAGCTGGAGGCCGAGGGACGGCTCACGCCCGCCTTCTTCCGCCAGGAGCGCGACCGGCTGCGCAAGACGGAGTCGGACCGGCTCGATCGGCTGGTCCGCTCGCTCGCGGCCGCCGGGCCGTGCGTCACCGAGGCGATGGTCGACGCCCTGGTCGCCGACGTCGCCGGCGTCTTCGACCGCGCCGCGGTGCTCGCGGCGCTCGGCCGGCACCGGGTGCGGCTCGTCCAGCCCGGCTGGGTGGTTCCCGACGGCCCGCCGACGCCGCGGGCCCGGTCGCTGCGCGTCCCGCTCGGCACGCTCGGCCTGCGGCTGTCCGCGGACCTGGTCCTCGGCGTCGACGAGGTCCGGGCCGGGTTCCACCTGCGCGGCGGATTCCGGCTGGCCGCCAGGGGCGAGTCCGTCACCCAGCCGCGGGTCGACGCGGCCCGCCGGGCCAGGGCGGGCAGCCCACAGGACGAGCGCAAGACGGCCGCCGAGAACGTGTTCGCGATCGTCGCGGCCGCGACGCGCGGCGGGCCCGGCCTGGACTACGACGCGCTCGTCCGCTGGGAGGTGGCGGAGGCGCTGCGCGGCCGGGTCGCGGCCGGCTGGCCGGCGCCGGCGGTCGCCGACGAGGCGGTGGCGCTTGGGCTGGTCCGCGCGGAGGCCGACGAGTTCGCCGTGCTGCTGGTGGAGGCGGCGCGCGCGGCCAGGACCGGCGGCGACCCGCTCCAGGAGGTCCACGAGGCGCTCGCCGGCGGCCAGCTGCGGCTCGCCGCCCGGCTGCTCGCGGCGGTGCCGGCGGCCGACGGCGGCGACCAGCTCGTCGAGCTGCGGACGCGGATCGCCTCCGCCGTCGCCCGGGTGGACCGCCTCGCGCGGGACGCCGGCCGGGCCAGCGCCGCCGGTCGCTCCGAGGCCGCCGCCGAGCTGCTCGCCGAGGCGGTCGAGATCGCCGCCGATGACGAGGACCTGGCCGACCGGCTGCGGGCCATTCCGCCGCCCCCGCCGACCGACGTCGTCGCGGCGGTGGACGGGGGCCGGGTCACGGTCCGCTGGGCCCCGAGCGCCGCGCGCACCGGCCAGGTCACCTACCGGCTGGTGCGCGTGGCCACCGGCGCCGCGGCGAGCCCGGAAAGCGCCGACCGGGTGGCCGACACGCGGGCCAACACGGCGGTCGACCCCGACCCGCCGCTGGGTGAGCCGGCCCGGTACGCGGTGTTCGCGTGCCGCAAGGACGGGATCTGGTCCGCGGACGCGTCCGCCGCGCCGGTCCTGCTCGTCCCCGACGTCGAGGAGCTGACGGTCGCCGCCACGGACCGGTCGGTCCGCGGCAGCTGGCGCGCGCACCCGGCCGTCCGCGAGGTCGCCGTGGTGCGCCGGGAGAAGCCGGCGGCCGCCGGCGCGGCGCGTGGGCAGCTGCCGGCCTCGCCGGTGCTGGTCCGGGCGAGCCCCGCCGGGTTCGAGGACGTCGACGTCCGCCGGGACACCACCTACGAGTACACGGTGCGGGCCGTCTACCTCGGCCGGGACGGCACCCGCCGCCAGTCGCCCGGCCGGGTCGCCCTCGCCCGCCCGCAGCGGCCGCCAGAACCGGTGCGTGACCTGGTCGTCGACCTGCGGGCCGAACCACGCGGCGATGGGCCGGCCGCCGTGACGGCCGTCGCCAGCTGGACGCCGCCGCGCGCCGGCGCGGTCGAGATCAGGCTGGCCGGGTCGGCGCCGGCCTGGACGGTCGGCGACCAGGTCCCGGCGGACCGGGCGGGGCGGCACGGGATGGTGGCGCCGGGCAGCCCGACACGCCGGCCCGACGGGCGGGTGGCGCTGCGGATCGACCCGCGCCGCGGGCGCTGTTACGTGACCGCGCTGACCGCGGTGCCCGCCGGCGCGACCGTGGCCGTCGGCAACACGGTGCCGGTGTCGCTGGTGGACGCGGTGACCGCGCTGGTCGCCACGCGGTTCGGTGACACCGTACGGCTGCGCTGGGACTGGCCGGAGGGCGCCGGGCTCGCCCGGGTCGAGTGGTGGCCCACGGGCGCGCCCGGGCCCGCGGCCGGCGGCCTGGACGGGCGGGCCGGGCCTGCCGGTGGCGGGCTGGTCGGTGGCGGGCGGGTCGACCTGCGGCTGCGTCGCTACGTCGACGACGGCGGCGCCGAGATCACGGTCGGGCCTGGGGCGGTGACGATCTCCGTGCGCACCGTGGCCGGTGCCGACGGCACCGAGACGGCCTCGCCGGCCGTCACCGTCGCCGTGCCGGGGCGGGCGATCGAGGTCACCTACACCGTCCGGCAGGCCGGGCTGCCGGGCCGGCGCCGGCTCGTCGTCACGCTCACGCCCGAGGCGACCTGCCGGCTGCCGCCGCTGGTCGTGGTCGGCCGCCCCGACGGGATCCTGCCGCTGGATGCCTCCCGCGGGACCGTCGTCGCCGCGCTGGCGGCCCGCGACGTGGTCGCCAGGCAGCCGGTCGACATCCCGTTGGAGGCGGCCTGGAAGAGCCCGCCCGGGCTGGCCTGCTTCGTCGACGGGGGCGCCGCGCCGGACCCGGAGGCCGCGCGGGTGACGTTGGTGCGTTCACGTGGGATGAGGTGACGGGTGAGTTCCGGGTTGGTCTGCCCCTACTGCTACCTGCGGTTCAGGGAGAAGGCGATCAAGTTCCGTTGCTCCGGTCGGCCGGGGCCGGCGCAGCAGGCCTGCGCCAGCAGGCGCGACGAGCGACTCGCCAGCCGGATGGGGTTCGCCGGCCTGCTGCCGCCCGCCTTCGAGGCCGACGGCCGCAGGCTGTCCGCGGTGCATCCCGACTGCGGCGCCGAGACCAACTACCGGCTATGCCCGGAGTGCCACAGCCGGCTGCCGGTGCACTTCGGCAAGATCGACAGCCGGCTCATCGCGCTCGTCGGGGCCAAGGAAAGCGGCAAGACGGTGTTCATGACGGTTCTGCTGCACGAGCTGATGAACACCGTCGGCGTCCGTTTCGACGCCGCGGTGCTCGGTGCCGACGACGAGACCCGGGACAGCTTCCGCCGCCGTTACGAGGCCCCGCTCTACGAGAACCGCCAGCTCGCCGCGCCGACTCAGCGCGCGACGGCGCAGGCCTCCCGGCGCCCGCTCGTGTTCACGTTCTCGGTGCGCTCGAACGGCGGGCTGCGCACGAGGCAGGAACGCACGGTGCTCTCGTTCTTCGACACCGCGGGCGAGGACCTGAACACCGCGGAGAGCATCGAGCAGAACGTGCGCTATCTGGCCAGCGCCGACGGCATCATCCTGCTGCTCGACCCGCTGACGATGCGCGGCACCCGCGACCAGATCGACGTCGACGCTCCCCGGCCGGCCGAGCAGGGCCTGGACAGCCCGGTCAACGTGCTCGGCCGGATCACCGAGCTGCTGCAGCTGGCGCTCAAGGTGAAACCGACCAAGATGATCCCCACGCCGATCGCGGTCGCGTTCTCCAAGATGGACGCGCTGCGTGGCGGCCTCGTCGAGAACGGCCCGCTGCGCCGGCCCACGCCGAACGGCGACCGCTTCGACACCCAGGACAGCGCCGAGGTCCACGACTACGTCCGGGCGCTGCTCGACGAGTGGGAAGGCGCGGCGATCGACCAGACCCTGCGGCACAACTATGCGCGCTACCGCTACTTCGGCCTGTCCGCGCTGGGCGCGCCGCCGACCGCGGACCGCAGGGTGGCGACCGGGGTGGTCCAGCCCTATCGGGTCGCGGACCCGTTCCTGTGGCTCCTGAGCGAGTTCGGCGCCATTCCGCGGACCAAGCCCAGCAAGCCCTGACGGCGGAGAGGTCGACGGTCGCATGGGATTCCAGCAGCTCTACTACACCTCGTGCGAGGTGGGCCTCTCCGGTTTTCCCGGGTTCCAGTTCAACGCCGCCAGCGACGACATCCCGCCGGAGGTGATGCGCCGGGTCGAGACGCTCACCGCCTACGACCCGCCGGGCTCGGTGCCGTACAACGCCGACGCCCAGACGATCGCCGCCTGCCCGGTGAACCTCTGCTACGAGCCCGCCGACAACGGTTCGGTGCTCGCCAATGTCGTGTTCGTCGGCAGTGACTACTCCAACCGGTTCGGGAACTACTTCGCGCACGCGCTGGTGACCGCCGACCTGGTCGCCGACCTCGGGACGACGTTGCCCATCGAGATGTGGGGCTCGCCGATCTGGGCGCGCACCCCGGTCGGCGACACCCGGCTCGCGCACCTGCCGTCCCGGCCGGCGGCGGGCGGCCTGCTGGACCGGGCCGCCGCGGGCGACTTCCTGGCGGCCGACCGGCGCCGCCGGGAGGTGCTGCCCGCGCTGCTGACCGCCGTCGTCACCGGCATGACGGGCCAACGCCGCTCGACCGTCCTGATCGAGCGGGACAGCGAGGCGGCCGCCCACTGGATCGCCGCCATCAGCTACCTGCTGCCGTCGTCGCTGGCCAGGCGGATGTCGTTCGCGACCTACCATCACCGCCCGTCGTTCGCGGACCTGGACCTGGTGGCGACCGTTCCCGACGCGGACGTCGACCGCGGCGCGAACGGGTTCGCCAGCTTCGTCCAGTTCGACCTGCCAGCGGGCCGGGCGAGCGAGGTCCGCGTCGAGCCGTGGGCCGAACTGCTCGCCCGGATCGGGCCGGTCGAGGCGGGTGAGCTGTGGGCCGCCGCCGCCAGGCTCACGGGCGACGTCCCGCATGAGCCGGACGACTGGTTCCCGCTGCTGTCCGCGGCCCTCTTCGACCTGCGTGACCTGGTCAAGGAGGCCGGTCCGGCCGACGTGGTGGCCTCGGCGATGGCGGGCGCCGCCTGGCTCGCGAGCCAGGCGGCCGAGCTGCGCCCGGACGACGTGGCGCGGCTCGGCGCTCTCGCGCTGCCGTTCCTCCCGGACGGGCCGGCCGCGCTGCCCGGCCTGGCGAACCTGGCCGCCGCCGCGCACGGGGCCCTGGCCCATGACCTGGCCGTCGTGGTGGAGAAACGGGCCACCGACCTGCGGGTCGCCTCGCTGGTGGACCCGGCGCGCGCGGGCCGCCAGTACAGCGACGATGAGATCCCGCCGCCGAGGACGCCGGAGGGCCGCGCGCACGCCGCCGAGCAGTGCGGTCGGGCCTTCTACGGCCAGGTCGACTCCGCCGCGGCGCTGCGCCTGCTGGAGTGGGCCGCCGCGGCGGGCCTGGCGCTGAACCCGGCCCTGCTCGAGCGCCTCGGCGAGCGGCTGATCGGGCCGATGGTCGTGGCGCGGCCGGCCGGGGGCTCGGCCGCCGACCGGTTGGCCGGCGCGTGGCCCGAGCTGCGCGCCGGCGCGCTCACCCACCTGGCGGCGGTGGCGGAGGAGTCGCTCGAACGGACCGTGGAGGTCCTCTCGGGCCCGTTCGGCCAGGGCGTCACCAAGGCCGAGGCCGCCGGGTGGCCCGCGCTCGCCGACGCCCGGCTGGTCGCGCAGGGACGGCACGCCGGCGACCAGCGCGTCGACGTGCTCGCGCGGCTCGCGGCCCGCAGGCTGGCCCGGCCCGGCGGCGCGCCCGCCCGCGGCGGCGCCGTGGACCCGGGCGACACCTGGGGCGACGACGTGCCCGCCGGTGCCCGCCACGGCGGAGCCCGGCACAGCGGCCCCAGTCGCGGTGGCCCCGGTCACGGCGGGCCCCGTCACCCCGGCCCCCGCGACTTCGTGCTGGGCGCCGACGTCCTGCGGCTGCTGTGGCCGGCCGGCCCCTGGACGCCCGCCGAGGCTCGCCGCGTCCTCGCCGAGGTGGACCCGAGGGCGCTGGCCGGTCCGCCGGTGACCTGGCTGGAGAACGCCATCGCCCGCGAGGACCCGGGCGCGGGCGCCGGCTACCTCGACGAGCTGGACAGGCTGCGCCAGGAGGTCGCGGCGAGCCCGGTGGCCGCGTCGCTGACCGGGGCCGCCGCCGAGATCATCGCGCGCGGCGCGGACACCGACCGCAGGGTCGCCGCGGCGGCGAGGAAGGGCCCGGCCAGCCAGGCGGCGGTTCTCGTCGCCGAGCTGGACCAGCTACGGTCCGCCGACAACGGGAGCGTGCTGCGCAGGCTGGAACGGCTCGTCGACAAGCAGAGCCCGATGCTGCTCCCCGAGGTCTTCGCGACCTTCTCCGCCCGGGCGCTGAGCGCCTACCTGCGCGCGGTCGAGGCGGAGCTGCGGCCGGACCACGCCCGGATCGACCTCGCCGCCCGGCTCTACTACGCGCAGTACCGGCTGCGGCGGGAACGTTCGCGCGAGAACAGGAAGACCGGCAACGATCTCGTCGGCTTCCTGCTGGGCCTGCTGGTGGACTGGCGTTTCTCGACGCTGAAGACCGTCGAGCACGAGATTCACCGCATCGACAGGGGCGCCGCCAAGGAGTTCAAGGACTGGCGCGACGTCAACGCCGGCGGCTGGATGCGCCGGCAGCTCGCCGAGCGTCGCCTCAAGAACGAGGAAACGGAACGCAGGGCGGCCCACGAGGCCCGGCGGCGCGCCCAGGAGCCCGGGAAGGACCACGCGAGCGAGCCGCGGGCGGACGGTGGGCGGGGTGCCCCACCGCGGCGGGAGGATCCCGGCCAGCCCGGCCCGGAAAGACCCAGGGGTGACCGATGACGGCCGCTCGCCCACCGTCGCGCCGGCCCGCCAGGGGCCGCCCGCGCCCCCTGGCGGAGGTGGTCTCCGGTGGATGAGGCCATCGTCTTCATCCTCGGCGCCATCCTGTTCCTGATGGTCGCCGCGGCGATTCTGGCGGCGCTCGTCGGCTTCTTCGTGTTCGTCGGGCCGGTGCTCGGCGCCGGCACCGCGCTGTTCATCTTCTTCGCGCTGGTCGTCGCCTTCTACCAGGAGCTCGGCCGGGCCTTCGGCCTCGGCGGGAGCCCGAAGACGCTGGCCGTCGAGGCCCCACCGCGCCAGCGCACCCCGGAAGGCCGGGAACCGGCGTACACCCAGTACCTCTTCGAGCAGGCACGGCGCGACTTCTCCCACGCCCACAAGCTCGCCTGGGCGAGGCTGACGGCGCGGTACAACGGCTACGGGCGCACGTTCCAGTCCCACTGGTTCCAGGGCTTCGCCGACTGGCGCTGGCCGGTCGGCGTCGTCCTGGTGGTCGGGCAGGCCGTCGGCGGCCTGCTGGCGCTCGTCCTGCTCGCCCTCACCGCCGCGTCGCAGGTGCTCGTGCTGCTCGTCGTCGGCCTGGTGGCCCTCGGCGGGATCTACCTGCTGCGCGGCGCCGACACCCTGCTGATGTGGGCCCGCGGCGTGCGGATCACCTGCCCGGCGTGCTACGAGCGCGGCTTCTACCCGTCCTACGAGTGCGACGGCTGCGCGACCCGCCATCAGGATGTCCGGCCGGGGCGCTACGGGGTCATCCGCCGGGTCTGTGCCTGCGGCACCCGCCTGCCCACCCTGCTGCTGCTCGGCAGCCACCGCCTGCGGGCGTGCTGCGCGCACTGCGGCGCGCCGCTGGCCGAGCGGGCCGGTACCGCGGCTGAGATCGTGCTGCCGGTGTTCGGCGCGGTCGCGGCCGGCAAGACGCGACTGATGATTGTCGTGATGATGGCGATCGAGGCGCTCGCCCGCCGCGGCGGCGCCCGGGTGGAGCTCGCGGACGACGACACCCGTGCCTGGGAGGCGAACGCCCGGCGCGAGCTCATCGACAGCGGGGCGGTGCAGAAGACCCGGGTCCGCCTGCCGCGCGCGTACTCCCTCTACGTGAAGCCGGCGCGCGGGTCCCGCCGGCTGGTGCACGTCTTCGACGCCGCCGGCGAGTACTTCAACCGGTCCGAGAACCTGCAGGAGCTGCGCTACCTGCGGGCGGCCAGCACGTTCGTGTTCGTCATCGACCCGCTGTCGCTGGGCGCCCTGTGGTCCCGGCTGCCCGCCGAGGTGCGGGACCGCTACCAGCAGATCCGGGCGGCCCAGGAGCCGGAGTTCGTGTTCGCCCAGGCGGTGGACAACCTCACCGCGATGGGCGTGAAGACCGGCAGGGCGCGGCTCGTGGTGGTCGTGACCAAGAGCGACCTGGTCCGGCCGGTTCTCGCCGCCGACGGCGTCGAGGACCGCGAGGAGGCGCTGGTCGGCTGGCTCGACGACAAGCTCGGCCAGGGCAACCTGCTGCGCGCGATGCGCCATGCCTTCGGCGAGACGCATTTCTTCCTGACGGCCTCGGTCCTCGACCAGGCCTACCGGGTGGACGACTCCGTCGAGCGCCTCACCAGCTGGACGCTGGCTCGCCACGGCCTGCGCCTCACATAGGGCCCGTCCCGATCGCCGTCCGCGCCGAAGGAGACCGCCCGTGAGCGCCCCGACGACCGACCCGTACCGCCGCTGGCGCCGGGCCGTCTACTGGACCTCGGTCCCGCTCGGCCTGCTGGTCCTGGCCGCGCTGGCCAGCATGATCGTCCTTCTCTAGCGCCTCGGGGCGCCTCGGCGGCCAGCGTCGGGCCGTCTCGCGCAGTTCCCGGCGGGCGGCGGCCAGACGAGTAAGTCCGCGGTCCGGGCGGGCTGTGGCCGGGCATAGCCGCCAGCAGCAAGGGCTACTGGCATATCGCGGGCTCCGTCGGCATGATCACATCTCAAAGATGCCGAAGCCGTTGCTTTCCATAAGGATTTCCCCGTGGTGCGCCGCCGCGCCGTCCACCAGCAGCGGCCGGGCGTGGGCCAGCCCGGGGACGTGGACGACGGCAGTGGTGCCGCCCGGGTTGACCGCGACCAGGTAGCGCCCGCTGTCACGACGGTAGACCAGCGGGTAGCCGTCCGCGAGAACGGCCACATCGCCACCGCGGCCGAGCCCGGGGTGGGCGCGGCGCAGAGCGATGAGCTGGCGGACGGTGTGCAACAGGGAGGTGTCATCGACGAGCTGCCTGGCGACGGTGGGCCGGTCCGGGTCCGGGTCGACAGGCAGGTAGAACTGCTTCGGCGGGGCCGTGGAGAAGCCGCAGCCCGGGGTGTCGTCCCACTGCATCGGGCTGCGCGAGCCTGCCCGGTTGTCGCCCGGCCGGACCTGGCTGCCCTCCAGGTCCGGCATCGCCGGCAGGAAGCGCATCCCGATCTCGTCGCCGTAGTACACGGCGGGCAGCGCCGGCCAGGTGAACTGCATGGCGAACACCGGTTTGAGCGCCTCGCCGGTGCGCGGCCCGCAGGCCAGCCGCGAGGTGTCGTGGTTGGACGTCGGAAGGATCGCGTGCCCATGCCCGTCTACCTCCGCGCTGGCCGCCCTCCACACGTCGAGAAAGCGCCGGGGCGAGCCGCGGCAGGACGGGTCGAAGTACGGCACCGCCGTCGTGGTGCCCGGCCGGGGGGCGAGCCCGGCACCGTTGTCGATCAGCGTCTTCCAGCCGTCGCCGTGCAACTGCAGGAAGAAGTCCGCGTGGAATCCGGCGGGCACCGACACGGCGGGCTGGCCCCACTCGGCGATCAGCGCCGCCTCGGGGTAGCGACGGTCCAGCCAGCCGCGCACCTCGCGCCACAGCTTGGCGGTCTCGCCATATCCCGGATCGTCCTTGATGAGCGAGTAGGCCATGTCGCAGCGAAATCCGGCCACACCCAGCCGCAGCCAGTGGTCCATGATCTCGCGCAGCTGGGCGCGGTTGCGGCGCGGGCCCGGCGCGTCCACGGGCAGACGCCAGGGCTCCCGCTCGTCGCCGCGTGCGTAGCCGTAGTTCAGTGCCGGCTGGCAGGGCAGGAAGTTCGCCAGGTAGTAGCCCGCGCGGCGGCCCGGGGAGGCGACGAACCGCCTGCCCGGCGACGGTCCCCAGATGTAGCGCTGGTCGTCCGGATCGTCGGCCGCTGCCAGGAACAGCGGATGCTGGTCGGAGGTGTGCCCGGCGACCAGATCGAGCAGCACCCTGATGCCGCGCCGCCGCGCCGCCTCGACCAGCGACACCAGGTCGTCCGTCGTGCCATAGCGCGCCGCCACCGCCCGGTGGTCGGAGACGTCGTAGCCGGCGTCGCGAAACGGCGAGGCGAAGATGGGGTTCAGCCAGACCACGTCGACGCCGAGCCACTCCAGGTAGTCCAGCCGCTCCTCAACCCCACGCAGATCCCCGATGCCGTCACCGTCGCTGTCGGCAAAGCTCTGCGGGTAGACCTGGTAAAGCACCGCGTCGGCCAGCCAACCCGTCGACCCGTCGTGGAGTTTGTGGACCAAGTTCACTCCTTCTTGGGCGGCAATCCTCGTACGCGACCGGCGGCCCTTCATATCCGAGCTCACCTCGCCGACGATGCCCCGCATACCCCATCAGAGCCAGGTGATCCGCCCTCAACCACCTTCGGTCACTCGGATGAGACGGTCCGGAAGCTACGGTTGCCCACCCGCCAGCTATCGAAGGTAGTCGGGTCCAGGAGATGGATCGGGCTCGAGACCAGGACCTGGGAGGTCCGGATCGGCGCGCGGCGCGGGAGCAGGTTCCGGCCTCGGGGCGGATCGAAGGCGGTTCTGCAGCTCCGCGACTCGCGCCGCGGCGATGGTGGCTGCAGGTCCGTGTCGGCCGGAGGAGGGCGAAATTCTTTCCAGCGTCTCCATCAGCTGCGCGCCGGCAGCCCGCCAGGTGAAACGGGAGCCCAGGTCTTCGCGTAGCTCGGCGGCCCGCGCCCGGGCGGCGGGCAGGTTGGTGAGAACTTCCTGCGCGCGGTCGGCCCACAACGTCACGTTGGCGCTGGTGTCCGGGACGACGCAGGGAGCGCCCAGCGGTTCGGGAACCCGGTCGGGGTCGGTGAGGAACATCCCCACACCTGTGTGACTGCCGACGAGGAGGGGGACGCCGTGGCTGGCGGCCTCGGTGGCGACCAGGCCGAAGGCCTCGTGTCTGGAGGCGACGAGAACGAGGTCGGTTCCCCACAGGTCCTGGGTCAGTTCCCGCGGGTCGGTGGTGAACGGTTTGACCCACACCGGCCGGCCTGCCAACTTCGAAAGGTCCATTTCCTGTTGGTGGGCCTTGTCGGGGGCGGCGCCGCGCACCGTCAGCTGCGGGTCCAGCCCACGTTCGGCCAGCACGCGGACAATCTTCCCGGCGTTCGTGGCGCCCTTGAGGGGATCGTCGGCCCGGCCGAACAGCAGCAGGTGTACCCGCCGTGCGGGGTCGGCGGAATATCCCGGCACCGGCTGGGCGTCCATGCCGGGAATCAGCTCGTGCACCGGAGGTGGGTGCTGCGCCGACTGGCGGGCGAGCCGGCGGGCTTCCTCGGCGAGCAGTGGGCCGACCCCGACGACGAGGTCCGCGTCGGCCATGAGCCGCCGTTCGATGGCTGCATTCCTGTCCCCCTTGGCGGGACGGTCCTGTTCCCGGCCGAGATCCTCGGGGGCGGTGTGCAGGAAGTGCACCCGCTGGGCGTCCGGGTAGCGGGTTGCCTGCAACCTCGCGGCGGGGCCGCCGGAGAAGCGGGAATGGCCGACGAGGACGCCGACCCGCTCCGGCAGACCGGACGGGTCGAGCAGCCAGGCGCGGGGGTCGTCGATGCCAGGCACCTGTGGCGCTTCGGAAATCGTGACCCGAGGGTGTGTCGCCCCGCCGCTGCTGGAAACCCGGCCGATCACGTCGTATCCGGCGTCGGCAAGACCTATCGTCAGCAGCCGGTTGAAGGTCGCTATCCCGCCGGTGCTCGAGTCCCAGCCATCGCACAACGTCACGATGTCCGCTGACCGTCTGCTGGTCATGCGCGCGGTCCTTTCGGTGCTCTCAGTACCGCGGGTCTTCCTCGATGTTGTCGAGCGAGTTCGCGACGGCGATGTCACTGATGGCCCGCACGTACTCCTCGGGCACGTCTTCCAGCAGAAGGCGGGTCGCGAACTCCCGCAGCGCCTGAATCGCGAGATTCCTGCGCGTCCTCGTGATCTCGTCGTCGGAGTCGCTGGGGTTGCCGAGAATGGCTCGGATGTCGGCCGCCTGGGCGACGAGGGGGATAGGGCGGGCCGGTAGGCCGGCCGAATAGTCGGAAAGTGATACCAGATGAAACCGTGGGTCCGCCGCCCCGGCCTGCGAGCGCCACTCCTGGGCCCGCCTGACGAGCTCCTGGTATTCCTGTTCGCGCAGGGTGGCGAGCCAGGCTCGCGCACGTTCGGCGGCGCCGCCGTCATCATAAGGTGTCGCCATAGCCCAAAGATACTCGAATCGTCTCGTTCCGTGAGGAACTCCCTCCGGGCGCGCCGCGGCGCGGTCGACCAGTAACGCGGCCGGACCTGTACCAGGCCGGAGACGTCGGCGACGGCGGTGGTGCCGCTCAGGTCGACCGCGACGAGTCAGTGCCCGCGGCTGCCCACGTGGCAGTGGGGATCTCCGGCCAGGGCTTGCTACGGTTCCGCGAGTGTGGCTGGTCGGGTGACTCCGGTGACGGTCGGGTAGGCGTCCAGGGGCACGATTTTCACGACGTCGCCGGTGCGTGGGGCGTGTAGGACCTGCCTGTTTCCCAGATAGATGCCCACGTGGCCGGGGTTGTCGGGGGTTCCGTCGGACCCGGCGGCGAAGAGCAGGTCGCCTGGCTGCCAGGCGTCGACGTCTTCGAGGGGGATGGTGGGTCCGGACTGGTCGGCCTGGTCGTAGGTGACGCGGGGGAGCCTGATACCGGCCGCGGCGTAGGCGGCCTGGACGAGGGACGAGCAGTCCCAGGCGTCCGGGCCGTTCGCGCCCCAGGCGTAGGGGTCGCCGAGCTGGTTTCTGGCGAAGGCGATCGCGGCCCGCGCGGCCGGGGTGGCCTGTCCGGCTGGGGAGCCGGCGGCCGTCAGCGCGGCGGTCATCGCGGGTTCGCGGGCGAGGATCCGCTCCACGTAGGTCTGGGTTTCCTGGTAGGGCGGCACACCGCCGTGGGTGAGGACGGCGCCGGGTCCGGCGTTGTAGGCGGCGAGCATGACGCGGCGGGAGTCGCCGGGCAGGTGGGCGACGGCGGCCGCGACGGCGCAGTCGTAGCGGGCCGCGGCGGGGATGGCGTCGGCGGGGTTGTCGGGGTCGGCGCGCCCGTCGCCGTCTCCGTCGGAGCCGTAGGCACTCCAGGTGCCGGGCAGGAACTGCGCGATGCCCTGGGCGCCGACCGGTGAGCGGGCGCGGGGGTCGAAGCCGGATTCCTGTTCGAGCTGGGCGGCGAGCAGGCCGGGGCTGACCGTGGCGCAGGTCCGGCCCACGCTCAGGATCGCGCCCACGAGCTCCGCGGGGATGTCCCCGGCGTCGCCGTAGGCGGAGGCCGGTGTGTCCTCCTCACCGGAGAAGACTCCGGCGCCCACCAGCACGGGCAGGGTCACGGTGCTCAGGAGGAGCAGGCCGAGAACGGCGACCAGCGGCACGATCACTGAGGCCGGGGCGCCGCCACGCAACGAAGTGGATGTCAACGCCATCTATCCCACGTCGCCGTCGGGCAAGGCAACCATCCTCGGCCATCCAGCGCCAAAGGTTCAAAAGCAACAAGTCGCTTGATTGGGTGTATTGGCCACGTTACCCTCCCGGAGAGGATGATGCGAGGCGTGCAGACAAGGTGGCTAAGAGTCACAACAGAAGGAGAGACGGGGGGATGTCCGTCACCTCGACGGGTGGATGGGTGCCTGCCGTCGACCAGGCCGCCTTTCCGGCGCCCGCCCCGCCGCGGCCCGCCCCGCCTGCACCGCCGGTCCCGGCTGAGCCGGACGCGCCGGCGTGGGACCTGGTGATCGTCGTGGGGGCCGGGGGTGGGGTGGGGCGGTCGACGATCGCCGATCTGGTTGCCCGCGGCCTGTGCGGGGCGGGTCCGGTGCTGCTCGTCGACGACACGCCCGGTCTGTTCAGCTCGCGCCGGACCCTGCCACGGGACCGGGACGGCCTGGCGGTCGTCCCTGGCTACGACGGTGACTACGAGGTGCTGGCGCCGGAGGAGCCGATGAGCCGGATCGACACGCTCGCCATGGTCGAGGCGGCGGGCCCCTCCTGGTCCAGCCTCGTCATCGACACCTACGACGGCGTCCTGTACCTGCTGCGCTCCGACCCCTGGTCCCGGCTGCTGACCGCGCCGTGGGCCCGGGTGCTGCTGGCGACCGCCTCGGCCACCGGCCCGCTCCAGCAGGCGGTCACCGCCGCCCGCGCGCTGCGGCAGGCCGGGGTCGCCCAGGGCAACCTCGTCGCCGCGGTGGCCGACATCAGTGCCGGGCGGGTGCCTCGCCCGGCCCTGGCCCGCATGACCCTGCTCGGCGCCGAATGTGGCGCCGTCGCCCGTGTCCCGCACCTGACGTCCGTCCGCGCCGCCGGCCGGCTGGAGGCCGGGCACGGCGGCCGCCCGGCCGAACGCGCGGCCACCGCCCTGGTCCGCCACCTTGCCCTGAAAGAGACCACATGATCGCAACGATGGTGACCGCCGCGACCCTCTACCTGGCCGACGTGCTGCCGGAGGCCAAGGACGTGCTGCCGGAGAACGTGGACCCGGACATCAGCGACCTGCCCAAAAGTTCCCCTGGCCCTTCGGGCCCGCCGCCCCGGCGGGAAACGGGTGTGGCCCGTTCGGGCGCGTGTGGGGT
>NZ_JADWYU010000084.1:0-18178 GCF_016786325.1 Frankia nepalensis
GGGGGGGGGCCCCGGGGGGGCCCGGGGGGGGGGGGGGGGGCCCCGGCCCCCCGGGGGGGGGGGGGGGGGGGGGGCCCCCCCCCGGGCGGCGGGTACGGCGAGGGCGGGGCCGAGGGCGCGGGCGTGGGTGTCCGCCCCGAGGGCGTCGGCGCGGGTGTGGGGCCGGCCGGGCCGCCCACGAGGGGGTCGCGCGCGGGCAGCGGTGCCCCCAGCCGGCCGGGGGCCGGGCCGCCCGCGGCCGGCAGCGGCACGAACGCCGTCGTGGTGTCCCCGCCGTCGCGGGACCGTGGCGCGCGAAGCGGGCCGGCGATCTCGCGCAGCATGCGGACGGCCGAGGTCGCGGACAGCCGCCTGCCAGGGTCGTGGGTCATCAGGCCGTCGAGCACGGGCAGGAGCGGGCCGGCGCGCTGGGGCCGCGGCGGCCCGAACCGCGCGTCGAAGGCGAAGCGGGCGGCGTCGGTGGCGGTCGGGAACGGGGCCCGGCCCTCGACGGCGGCGTACAGCGTGGCGCCCAGGGAGAAGAGGTCGCTCGCCGGTCCGGCCTTGTCCTTGCGCAGCCGCTCGGGCGCCATGTAGGTCGGCGTGCCGGAGATCGAGCCGGCCAGGGTCAGCGGCTCCCGGTCGAGATAGGTGGCGATGCCGAAGTCGGCGATCTTGACTCGGCCGTCCCCGGCGATCAGCACGTTGGCCGGCTTCACGTCGCGGTGCAGGATCTCGTGGCGGTGGCCGTGGTCGAGGGCCTCCACGACAGTCAGCGCGACCCGCGCGGCCTCGGGCGCGGGGAGCGGGCCGTCCTGGCGGACCACCTGGTCGAGCGAGCGGCAGGACTCGAGCAGCTCCATGACGATCCAGGGAGCGTCCCGCTCCTCGACCAGGTCGTGCACGACGACGACGCCGGGGTGCGTGGCGAGCCGGGCGGCGGCGCGCGCCTCCCGGCGGGCCCGCTCGGCGCGCGCGTGCCGGTCCGCGGCACTCGGCTCGTCGAGGAAGCGGATCTCCTTGAGCGCCCGGTCGACGCCGAGCGCGGTGTCGTGGGCACGCCAGACGGTGCCCATCCCGCCGCGCCCCAGCGCGTGCAGCAGCCGGTACCGGCCGGCGACCAGCCGCCCTTCACCCGTCACGGCGGTCATCGGCCTCTCACGCTCTTCTCCCGCCCGTGTCGCCCGCCCCGTGGCCGCGTGGGCACGCGGACCTCACCCGATCGTCCCACTCTGGGAGCGGGCCACGGTCGGGAGGAGGGGCACTCGCTCATCCTGGTCAAGAAGTGGTGCCCGCCCATCGGACGCCGTGTGATCTCGATCACCATGCTTTCTTCTACCACTTTGTAGTTGTTCTGTTCATGGCTACGTCGAGTGGCGAAAATCCCGGGGGGCGTGCACACTGCGCATACGTTGCTGCCCGCGAAAGGCGCTGTCCCAGTGGAAGTGCGGCTGGGACGACCCTCCCGGAAATGGACGCGGACGGTAGTGGATCGCGCTCGGACGTGGTGTCAAGCCGAGGGCGTCGCTGGGGATTCACCTGATCGAGATGCGCGTCCGACATACAGCTTGTATGTTGCTGGTGGGGTTGACATACAAGCTGTACGTACTCGCTGTATGGTGATCCTTCGGCGACCCCAGGTCACCACCGGGCGGCCTGACGAGAGGGAGACATCTGCCGTGGCGGTTCAGTGGCGCTACTCGGTCCGGGTCGGGTCTTACCTGGCCAAGCAGAAACTGATGCGGAAGAAGTTCTTCCCGCTCGTCCTCGAGCTGGAGCCGCTCTTCGCCTGCAACCTGTCCTGCACAGGCTGCGGCAAGATCCAGCACCCCGCCTCCGTGCTCAAGCAGCGGATGAGCGTCGAGGACGCCCTGGCGGCGGTCAAGGAGTGCGGCGCGCCCGTCGTGGCGATCGCCGGCGGCGAGCCGCTCATGCACCCGCAGATCCACGAGATCGTCAATCAGCTGATCAAGCGCAAGAAGTTTGTGATTCTTTGCACCAATGGGCTGCTGCTGCGTAAGAAGCTGAAGAACTTCACCCCCTCGCCCTACTTCACCTTCGTGCTCCACATCGACGGCCTGAAGGAACGGCACGACGCCGTCGTGGAGAAGCCGGGAACATTCGACGAGTGCGTCGAGGCGTTCAGGGCGGCGAAGGAGGCCGGGTTCCGGGTCGGCACGAACTCGACGTTCTTCAACAACGACAGCCCGCAGGATGTGATCGACATCCTGAACTTCCTGAACGACGATCTCAAGGTCGACCAGATCCAGCTCTCGCCGGGCTATGCCTACGAGAAGGCGCCCGACCAGGAGCACTTCCTCGCGGTCCAGGAGACCCGCGAGATGTTCTCCAAGGTGTTCGGCGAGGGACGGCGGAAGAAGTGGCGGCTGAACCACTCGCCGGTCTTCCTGGACTTCCTGGAGGGCAAGCGCGAGCTCGCCTGCACCGCCTGGGGCATCCCGAGCTACTCGCTGTTCGGCTGGCAGAAGCCCTGCTACCTCATGAGTGACGGCTACGTCGGCTCCTACAAGGAACTCGTCGAGACCACCGACTGGGACAAGTACGGCCGCGGCAAGGACCCACGGTGCGCCAACTGCATGGCGCACTGCGGCTACGAGACGTCCGCTGTGCTCGCCACCATGGGCTCTCTCAAGGAGCAGATCCGCGCGATACGCATGTGACGGGCGCGCGGAGCGCGCCCGTCTGTCGGACGCTTCGCGCCCGACCCATCCTGGACCGGGGGCGGACCGGAAGGCGGTGGCCGGTCCTGGTCCAGGGTCGGTCTGGTGGTTGAGTGGGCGCGTGTCTGTTCCGGCGGGTGGTCGCCTTGCGTCGACCGGTGCGCGGCGGTGCGGCAGGCGTCCGGCGACCGGCGGCGTGGGCCGTGAGGCTGTGTCGCTGCCAGCCGGTCGTCGTCCTGGGTGGCCAGAGCGGCCGAGTTCGTCGTGGCGGGTGACCGCCGTCTGTAGGAGGCCCGTCCCGTAGTCGGGACGGGCCGCTTGCCGTGGGCGGATCCAGAAAGAAGACGGCCTGGCCAGGTGGCGGGCGGGGTTGGGCGCGTGGGGCTGGGCTTAAAGGGGCTGCGGGACGGCCGGGCGTGGGGCGCGGACCAGGCCGGAGAGCAGCCGGTCGAGGGCTATGCCGGTCTCCTGGCGGGCCGCCAGCGGATCCGCGGAACGCGCCACGTAGATGCTCGCCTCCGCGAGCAGCGCGACGACCAGCCGGGTCAGCGGCACCAGCGGGATCCTGTCGATCTTTTCCTCGGTCATGGCGCGTTCCAGCCATTGCGCGAGCAGCCGGTAGCCATGCTTCTCGACCAGCTCGTCCCAGACGTCGCTGCCGAGCACGGAGGGCCCGTCCACCAGCACGATCCGCTGGAAGTCGGTGTCGGTCCGGGTGGAGATGTCAAGGAGCGACTGGAAGCCCGTGCGCAGCTGGGTCCAGGCGTCCCGCCCTTCCGGATCGTCGCGGGTCAGCTCGTTCGCGACGAGCGCGGCCGCGACCTCGCTGGCGACGTCCTTCATCACCTCCCGGAACAGGTCCGCCTTGTCCCGGAAGTGGTGGTACAGCGCGCCCCTGGTCACCTTCGCGTCGGCGACGATCTCCTCGGTGCCGGTGGCCGCGTATCCCTGGTCGGCGAACCGCCGGCGGGCCGCGGCCAGCAGCGCCGCCCGGGTGTCCGCCGAGCGGGCGTCGCCTGGCCGGACGTCCGCCGTCCTCGCATACCGGCGGGCCCTCGTCACCGCTCAATTATGGTGCACAGCCAGCCGGGCTTTCACGGCGAACAGCTGGGGTAGCCCGGTATGACACCGGTCCCGGCCAGTTGGGTCGATCAGCCCGTGGACAGGGGCGGTTGGGTGAGGGTGTCGGCGGCTTCCAGGTCGTCGCCCGTGTGCAGCCGGGTCTCGCGGATCAGCAACACCGCGACGAGGGTCACGACCGCGAGGGGGACCGCCACCAGCCAGGTCTGCCCGAGCGCGTCGCCGTAGGCGTTCTCGACCACCGCCGCGACCGGCGCGGGCAGGTCCGCGAGCCGCGGCACACCTGTCCCGACCGAGCCCGCGGGCAGGCCCGCCGCGGCCAGGCCGCCGCTGATCAGGTGGGCGGCCCGGTCGCCGTACATCGCGCCGAGCGCGGCGATGCCGGCGGTCGCGCCGAGGCTGCGGAAGAAGGAGACCGTCGCGCTCGCGGCGCCGAGGTCCGCCCGGGGGGCGCTGTTCTGCGCGGCGACGATCAGGTTCTGCTGGGTCATGCCGATCCCGACGCCGACGAGCGCCAGGTAGGCCGCGACCGCCACCAGCGGGGTGGTCGCGCGGATGGTCGAGAACAGCGCCAGCCCGCCGATCAGGAACAGCGCGCCGCCGACCAGGATGCGTTTCCACCGGCCCGTGCGGGCGATGGCGCGGCCGGCCACGTTGCCGGAGACCGCCAGCCCGCAGACCATCGGCGCGGTCAGCAGGCCGGACACCGTGGGAGTGAGCCCGCGGCCCAGTTGGAAGTACTGGCTGAACAGCATGGGCACGGTCATCGTCACGCCGCCGGTCGCGACGCTGCCGACCACGGCGAGCACGATGGTGCGCTCCCGGAACAGCCGCAGCGGCACGATCGGTTCGGCCACGCGGGACTCCACGACGACGGCGATCGCGAGGGCCGCCACGCCGCCGAGCAGCATCGCGAGGCCGGTGCCGGACAGCCATTCGACCATGTCCCCGCCGAGCGTCAGCCACAGCAGCAGCAGGCCCACGCCGCCGGGGATCAGCGCGGCGCCGAAGTAGTCGATGTTCACCGGCCGCCGCTCGTCGGGCAGCCGCAGCGTGCGCGCCAGCACGACCAGGGCAGCGGCCGCGACCGGGACGCAGAAGAAGAAGCACCAGCGCCAGCCGAGCCATGGCGTGTCCACGATCAGGCCGCCGACCAGCGGCCCGGACAGCGTCGAGATCGCGTACGCGGAGCCGGTGTAGCCGTTGTACCTGGCCCGCTCCCGCGCCGGGACCATCGCGGCGATCGCCACCTGCACCAGCGCGCTCGTCCCCCCGGCGCCGATGCCCTGGATCGCCCGCGCGGCGATCAGCCACTGGGGGGAGTGGGCGAACCCGCCCAGCGCCGAGCCGACCGTGAAGATCGCCAGCCCGACCATGAGCAGCATCTTCTTGTCGAGCAGGTCGGCCAGCTTGCCCCAGACCGGCGTCGTCGCCGTGAGCAGCAGCAGCGTCGTCGCGACCACCCAGGTGTAGTCGGTCGAGCTGCCGTGCAGGTCACCGATGATGTGTGGGAGCGCGTTCGACACCACGGTCGCCGAAATCATGGTGACGAACAGGCCCAGCACCAGTGCCCAGACCGCCCGGTCGATCTCCCGTTGCGTCATGGCCCGCGGTGCCGGCTGAGTGCCCCCGTCGGCCGGTGCGTCCCCGGTCACGGGACGCTGGGCGGACGTCGTCATGGGCAGGTCCTCAGATTGTGGGTTCTATGTTTAGTTAAGCTAAAGTAACCGCTTTGTCGGGCCGCGCGCCCGCCACGGCGTCGATCCCGCGCGGGGACGGCCCCCGCCCGCCGGCCTTCGCCGACCCGGCCGCCAGCGGTGACCAGGCCGGGCGGGCTTACGAAACCGTCACCTGGACGCCCTAGGCTGGCGACGGCTCACGGCCCGCGTGAGCAGGCCGTACGCGGCGGACATCACATTCCGGGAGGCGTCATGCACCTCGACCACGATCATGGCGACCACGGGCACGGCCACTCGTTGCTCGGGGCCATGGCCGGAGGCGGGCCCGCGAACGGGGTGGCCACCTGGCAGGCCGCGGCGCCGGCCGCCCCACGGTCCGTGCCCGCCGGGCGGGCGCTGCGGATCGGCATCGGCGGACCGGTCGGCAGCGGCAAGACCGCGCTGGTCGCCGCGCTGTGCCGGGCGCTGACCGAGAAGGTCGATCTCGCCGTGGTGACCAACGACATCTACACGACCGAGGACGCGGACTTCCTGCGCCGCGCCGGCGTGCTCGACCCGGCCAGGATCCGCGCCGTCGAGACCGGCTGCTGCCCGCACACCGCGATCCGCGACGACATCACGGCCAACCTCGACGCCGTCGAGGACCTCGACGCGGTGTTCGGCCCGCTCGACCTGATCCTCGTCGAGTCCGGCGGCGACAACCTGACGGCCACCTTCAGCTACGGCCTCATCGACCGGCAGATCTTCGTCGTCGACGTCGCAGGCGGCGACAAGGTGCCGCGCAAGGGCGGCCCCGGCGTGACCAGCAGCGACCTGCTCGTCATCAACAAGACCGACCTGGCGCCACGGGTCGGCGCCGACCTGGACGTGATGGCCCGTGACGCCGAGGCGATGCGCCGCGGCCGTCCGGTGCTGTTCACCAGCCTCGTCGAGGATCCGGAGGCGACCGCCGTCGCCCGCTGGGTCTTCGCCCAGCTGGTGGAGGCCAGGACCGTGGACGCCGGCGCGAACGAGGACAACCTCACCCCGCTCGCCTCCGTCGGCCTCGACCTGCCGGGCACCCGGTGATCATGGCCTGGCGCGGCGGCGGCGCTCGCGCCCGCCGCCGGGGAGCCCGGTGACCGCGCTCGCCGACACCGGCGAGGCGGCGGGCCGCCGCCCGGCGGGCACTGGCCGCGCCGCCGTGCGCGCGCACGCCGTGCTGCGGGTCGAGGCCGCCCCGGACGGGTCCGCGCGGGTCGTCGAGTCGCGTTCGGCGGTCCCGCTCGTGCTGCGCCATACCGACACCGCGGCCCCGCGGCTTCGGGACAGCACCGCCTCGCGGCCCATGGACGCCGCCGCCCCGCGGCCCATGGACGCCGCCGCCCCGCGGCCCCTGGAGCCTGGGACGGAGCCGGAGGCGGCCAGCCAGGCGGAGATCCCACGGCCGCCCGGGCTGCCGACCGTGACCGTGCACCTCGTCGGGGCGGCGGCTGGGCCGCTCGCGGGTGACCAGCTGCGGCTCGACATCAGCGTCGGGGCCGGTGTGCGGCTGGTGCTGCGCTCGGTGGCCGCCACCCTGGCGATGCCCGGGCATGGCCCCGGCCCGTCCGTGACGCGGATCCACGCGGAGGTCGCGGCCGGCGGGGCGCTCGACCTGCTGCCGGAGCCGACGGTCGCCGTGCGCGGCTGCGACCACCGGATGGTCGGCCGCGCGGTGGTCGCCGCGGGCGGCTGGCTGCGCTGGCGGGAGGAGATCCTGCTCGGCCGGTTCGGCGAGCCGTCGGGCCACGTCGAGACGGACCTGCGCGTCGACGTGCGCGCGCCAGGCGGGGACCGGCCGTTGCTGCGCCAGCGGCTGCCGCTCGGCCCCGACGTCCCCGGCCTGGCCGGAGCGGCCGTCGTCGGGTCGGCGCGCGCGGTCGGCTCGCTGCTGGTCGCGGCGCCGGCCGCGCCCGACGGCGCCGGCCCGGCGGGGCTCGGCCTCGCCGCCGCGGTCACGCCCGCGACCGGGGGCGCCCTGGCTGGTGGGGCGGCGGTGCTGCCACTGGCCGGCCCCGGCATCCTGGTCACCGCGCTGGCCGCCGACGCCGTCACCCTGCGCCGGCACCTGGGCCCGTGAACCCTGGGGCGTGAGCCCGTGAGCCCGTGAGCCCGTGAGCCCGTGAGCCCAGGGGCCCAGGGGCCCGTGAGCCCTGGCCCGTGCTCCCGGAACCCTTGCTCCCCGGGCGTTCGGCGTTTCGCGGCTAGCCTTCCAGGCGGTAGCCCATGCCGCGGACGGTGGTGATGCGGGCCGCGCCGAGCTTGCGGCGCAGGTAGCCGATGTAGACGTCGACGATGTTGCTACCGGGGTCGTAGTCGTAGCCCCAGACGGCGGAGAGCAGCTGCTCACGGGCGAGCACCTGGCCGGGGTGGCGCAGGAAGGTCTCGGCGAGGACGAACTCCCGGGCCGTCAGGTCGACCACCCGGTCGCCGACGTGCGCGCGCCGGGTCCGCAGGTCGAGCGCGAGGTCTCCGCTTCGCAACACGGTCGGCTCGGCCGTGGCCGCCCGCTCGGGGCGCAGCCGCAGGCGCACGCGGGCAAGCAGCTCCTCGAACCGGAACGGCTTGCTCATGTAGTCGTCGGCACCGCCCTCCAGAACGGCGACCGTGTCCCGGACGCCGTCGCGGGCGGTGAGCACGACGACCGGTAGCCGCGAGCCGGCGCCGCGCAGCCGCCGCAGCACCGTGAACCCGTCCAGGTCGGGCAGCCCGATGTCGAGGATCAGCAGGTCGACCTCGCCGGACAGGGCGACCTCCAGCGCCGACTGGCCGTCGGCGACGCAGGTCGGGATGAAGCCGTTGGACCGCAGGCCCTTCGAGACGAACGACGCGATCCGGTGCTCGTCCTCCGCGATGAGCACCCGGTTCGTCATGGTCGTCTCCCGTCGTCGCGGTCGGCCGGTCCCGCTCGAGGAACGCCCGGTCCGGCGTCCGGTTCCGCGTCGTCCGGCCGGGTGGCGCCGCCGGCCGGCTCACGGGGCCGGGAGTCGCGGGCGCCGTGGTCGAGAAGGGCCAGCTCCAGCGTGAAGGTGGCTCCTTCACCGGGTTCGCCGGTCACCTGGACGGTTCCGCCGTGCGCGGCCGCGATTGCCCGGACGATCGCGAGCCCCAGGCCGGCACCGGCGTTCCCCGCGGTTCCCGCCGGCTCGGCGCGGCCCGGGTCGTCTCCCGAACCGGGCGAGCCGATCCGGGAGTGCCGCGGGAGGGACCGCCGGGCGGACGCGGTGCCGGCGGGCCGGGGCAACGCGCCCCGGGCGAAGCGCTCGAAGATGCGCGCGCGGTCGGCCGGCGCGACCCCGGGACCGGAGTCGGTCACCCAGAACCGGGCGGCCCGCCCGGTGACCGCCGAACCGATCGTGATCGGGTCGCCGGCCCGGGTGTGCTGGGTCGCGTTCTGCGCGAGCTGCGCCATCGCCTGGGTCAGCCGCTGCCGGTCGGCCAGCACCCGTCCCTGCCCGACGCCGTCCAGCCGCCAGTCGCGCGGCGCCAACGCCCGCGCCTTCACGAACAGGTCCGCGGTGAACGCCGCGACCTCGACCGGCTCGCGCCGCAGGAAGTCCGGTCGCTCGGCCTTCGCGAGCGTCAGCAGGTCGTCCACCATCCGGCTCATCCGGTCGAGCTCGTCAAGGACCAGCGCGGTCGTCTCCGCGCGCTCGTCCGGGTCGTCGCCCAGCAGCTCCAGATGGCCCCGGATGATCGTGATCGGGGTGCGCAGCTCGTGCCCGGCGTCGTCGACGAAGGCGCGCTGGGTCGCGAACGCCTCCTCCAACCGGTCGAGCATGCCGTTGAACGTGCGGGCCAGCTCGGAGATCTCGTCCCGGGCCGCGCCGCGCCCGCCGCGGCTCCGAGCCCGGCGCCCGATCGGGATCCGGCGCGACAGGTCCGTCTCGGTGATGCTCTGGGCGGCCCGGCGGACCATCCGCACCGGCGCCAGCACGCGCCCGGCGACCAGCCAGCCGGCGACGCCCGCGACCGCGAGCGCGCCGAACCCGACGACGCCGAGCACCCGGGCCACCTCGTCCACCTCGGCCCGTTCCCGGTCGACGAACACCGCCGACACGAAGATTCCCTGTTCTGGGCGGCCCGGTACGCGGACCGGCGCCGCGACATAGCGAACCTCGCCCGCCGGGGTGCGCACGTCGCCGTAGCTCGGCTGGCCGGACGCCACCGACGACACGAACGCGTGGATCGCGGCCGGGTCGGTGTCCAGCCGCCGGTAGGGCGGAGTCTCCGGGCCGCGGAACACCGGCGCTCCGTCGACGAGCGCCAGCATCGTCTGGTTCCTGTCCGGGATCGACCGTTCCAGGTGGGCGCGCAGCAGCGCGCGCACGTCGGGGAACGGCCGCGCGGTGCTCGGGTCGATCGGGGTGTTGGCGAACCGGCGCAGCTCGGCGACCTGCCGGGCCAGGCCCTGGTCCACGCGCTCGTCGACCCGCGCGAGCAGGACCTCGCGCGAGGCCAGCACCGAGCCGGCCAGCGCCAGCGCCACCAGCAGCAGCTGCCAGCCGAGGATGCGCAGCCGCGCCGAGCCCGCCACGGCCCAGATCCTCATGGGGAGGCGTCCTGGCGAGATCCGGGCCGCCACCATGCGCCCCAGCATGCCGGGACCGCCACGGCACCGGATGAGACGAGGATGAGGAGGTTCTCATCGAAGGCCGCGCGGCCGCGGGATCGGGCGCCGGCCGGCCGGCGCGGCGCCCGGCCGTAGGCTCGCCGGCGGCCCGGGGAGGCGCCGCGCGTCATGTCACCGCGCGTCGTGTCACCGCGCGTCGTGTCACCGCGCGTCGTGTCACCGCGCGTCGTGTCACCGCGCGTCGTGTCACGGCGAGCGGGTCGTCGCCCGCGCCGGAGCCGGTATCTCGGCGGCGGGTACCCCCGACGGCCACGGGCTTCGCGTGTCCGCCCCCACCGCGGGCAGCGGCCCAGGGGCGACGCGGATCACCGTCAGGCTCGTCGTCGCGTCCGGGACCCGACCTGTCAGCTCCTCCCGCGGGCTGGGGACGGGCTCCGGGGCGGTCGTGCGGGCTGGGGCCGCCGAGGGCTCCGAGGGCGGGGCCGCCGAGGGCGGGACCGCGCGGCCGCCGGCCAGGATGGGCCCGCCCAGGTCGGGCGGGCGCGGCGGCGCGGAGGTGGACAGGACGGCCGCGGCCAGACCGCCCACGGTCGCGAGCAGCCCGATGCTGGCGAGCCAGATGCGCCAGACCCCCGGCCGTGCCTCCGGCGCGCGCCGCGCCGAGTCCGGCGCGGCCGCCCGCGCCTGGTCGGGGACCGACCGCCCGCCGGTTACCGGCGTAACCGGGTGATCCGCCATACCCGTCATCGTAGGCCGCGCCGAAGTGCCGCCGGACCACGCGCCGTGGAGCGCGTGAGAAGGCTCTAACCGTCGTCTCATGGTCAGCCCACCTGCCGTCGAGAGGCTCCGAACAGCCGGGCGACCGATTCTCCCGGCCGAGACCCCGGTCCTGGAGACCGGTCACGCCGGTCCTGGAGACCGGTCACGACGACAGAAACGAGGCACCCAGTCGATGAACGCTCCGACGCCTTCGGCGTGGGCCCGACGACTTGTCACCACCGCCGCGGTCACGGTGGCCCTGGGCGGTGCCGGCGTGGCGCTGCCGGCGGTCGCGGGCGCGGCGACGCCGGCCCCGAGGACGACGTCGCCGGCCCCGGGCGCGCCGGCGCCGGCCCCGAGCGCGGCGACGCCGGTCCCGGCCCCCTCCACCACCGTGCCCACGCCCGCCGCGGCGGCCCCGGGGCCGTCCGGGCCTCCCTCGGTCGTGCGGGTGGGGCCTGACGGCCAGGTGACCGTGGTCGCGCCCGGCGAGGCCGGCCCGCCGACCCAGCCCCGCGGCGGAGTCGACACCGGCCTCGGTGGCAGCCAGCTGGCCGCTGACGACGGCACGGGCGCCGCCGTCCCACTCGCGGCGACCGGCGCCGGTCTCGTGGCGCTCGCCGGCTTCGGCGGGTGGCGGAGGCGACGGCGCGCGGCCGCGCGCGGGTGACGCCGGGCAGCCCGGTGACCGGCCCGTTCCCGGCCGGTCACCGCCCGCGCCGCCGGGCGCCGGCCCGGCCGGCGCGACGGGCACGGCGGCGGGCGGTGCTGGTGCTGGTGGGAGGGCTCGCGCTGGTCCCGACCGTGCTCACGGGCTGCGGGTCGCCGGCCGGCACCGACCGGCCGCCCGCGGCCACCACGTCCGCCGCGTCGGCCGGTGGCGCCCCCGCCGCGGGCGGCGATGGCCCGGTCTCGGGCGACGGCTCGTCGACGCCAGCTGGCAAGGCGGCGGACCCGGTCGGGCTGCGCGTGCCGGATCTCGGCGTGGCGGCGCCGGTCGTGCCGCTGGACCTCGACGGGGCCGGGCGCCTGATCGCGCCGAAGGGATTCAGCGAGGTCGGCTGGAACCACGCCGGGCCGGAGCCGGGGGACGACGGCGTCGCCGTCATCGCCGGCCACGTGGACTCGCGGAGTGGGCCGGCGGTGTTCTACCGGCTTGGCGAGCTGCGTCCGGGCGCGCCCGTGCTCGTCGACCGGGCCGACGGCACCACCGCGACCTTCGTGGTCGACAGGCTGGCCCAGTACTCGAAGGCGAACTTCCCGGACCAGGAGGTCTACTACTCGGGCAGCGGCGCGCAGCTACGCCTGATCACGTGCGGCGGCGTCTTCAACAAGTCGAGCGGTCACTACACCGACAACATCGTCGTCTTCGCTCATCTCGCCTAGGGTCCTTCCCGTGATCTTGCTGAGGCGGCGCGGCCGCCGAACGGCGCACACATCCGACGATCACCAGCTCGCGGGAGGCGCGGCACCCTTCTTGATCGTCAGCTGTGTGCGCCCTTCGGCGATTTCCGTCCGCTTTGTCCCCGACCCAGAGCGTGCCGGGATTCGGCCGCCGCCGTGGGATCAGGACGCGAACATCCGGACCGGCGCCACGCGGTGCCGTTCGGCGAGCAGGTCGAGGCGGACGGCCGACGGCGCCGGCAGGTCGGCCGCCGAACCGGCGGTCGCGGCGGCGGCGGCCGCCTCGGCGGCGACGCGTTCCAGCTCGCCGGCCAGCCGGGCGAGCAGGCCGGTGACGGCGAGCGGGTCGAGCCCGAGCAGCCGGGTGGCCGCGGACGCCGGGCCGGACGCGGCGCCGTAGACGGCGGCGAGCGCGGCATCCGCGGGCGCGAGCCCCGCCGCGGCCGCGACGACGCCGAGCGCGACCGGATGGTGTGGGGCGGGCGGCAGCGTGATTCCCGCGGGCAGCTCCCAGGCGGCGCGGCCGGCGCGCAGCAGCGTCCGGCCCTGCGCCCGGCTCGCCTCGCGCTGCGCGGGCGAGGGGGTCCGCGCGTCCAGCTCCGCGTCGAGCGCCGCGAGCGGGTCGGCGCCGGCCGTCGGCCCCGGCCGGCCGGGGCCTTCTGGCACGACGGGGAGCTCGGGCTGGCAGGCCCGGCAGGCGGCGGCCGCGAACGACGCGGCCAGCAGCCCCGCGGTGGCCAGCCGGCCGCGCAGGAACGCGGCGAGGTCGTCGACGCTCGTCAGCCCGCCATCGACCACCGCTGCCTCGACGCCGCCCGAATGCGCGTGCCCGCCGGCGGGCAGCCGGCCGTCCGCCAGCACCAGCAGCGCCGCCCGCGCGCCGCTGCTCGGGCCATGACCGCCGTTCGGGCCATGACCGGCCAGCCGGGCGTCGTCGTCGCCGTTGTCGGGGCGTCGCACTGGTGACAAACCCGTCATTGTCGACCTTCCGCTGCCGTAGTTGATCTCGCTTGTTGATGATCGCGTGACAAGGAGGCCGTCCGATGCCCGCGGCCCCGCCGTTCTCGACAGCCTGACCATTCAGCCGGCGCCACCCGAGGCCGGGGTCCCGCGCGCCGCCGCGCCCACGCCGAGCTCGGCGGCGGGCCCGAGCTGGGCTCCCGTGGCCAGGACCGTCGCCGGGCGGCCTCCCAGCCCATCATGCGCGGCGGGCTGGCACGTCAGCGCTGGCCGCGGGTCCTGCTGGCCGTGCTCCTGGTCGCCCTGGCCGCCGGCTCCCTCACCGCCTGTGGCAAGAAGCACCGCCCAAGCTCGCGGGTTTCACGTGCACCGCACCCTTGAAAGCGAAGTGGTCCGACGAGGAAAAGAAGGGGCTGTGCGCGGCGCCGAGCACCTCGAACAGCGGCGACAAGGGCTCCTCGGGTGGCAAGTCGAAGTCCAGGAGGTAGCCCGGCAGGCCGATCCAGACGGTCGACTGTCGGCTTGCGGCGGGGCGCGCGCGGGTCACGTCGTTTCCCAAGACGGAGGGTGATCTCCGTCGGCCCAACGCCATCCGCGGCGGGCACTAGCCTGGTGGTGTGGATGATCCGACCGCGTCGCTGATGGTCACCGACGGGCCGCCCCAACGGGGGCGACTGCTCGCCCTGATCGCGGACTACATCCTCGAGCATGGGGTGAGCGAGCTGACGCTGCGCGCGCTCGCGGCCGGCGTCGGGTCGAACAACCGGATGCTGCTGTACTACTTCGGCTCCAAGGAACGGCTGATGGCCGAGGGGATCCTGGAGGCCGTCCGACGCTTCCCACGGCTCGCGACCGCCCTCGACCGGCTGTCCGCCGACGACAGGTCCTTCGCCGACCATCCGCTCGACGCGCGCCTGCACCAGGTGTGGCTCGACATCGCCGCCGACGAGAACGAGCCGTTCCTGCGGCTGTTCTTCGAGCTGTTCGGCCTTGCCGCGCACCAGCCCGACCGGTACGGCATGTTCCTGACCTCCGTCGCGGACTGGGCCGAGCGGGTCGCGAGGGTGCTGGCCCTGGCGGGCGCCCAGGACGAGGCGGCCCGGGAGATCGGCATCGAGGTGGTCGCGCTGTGGCGCGGTCTGCAGTTCGCGCTGCTGTCGGGCACGCCGCGCGCCGTTCTCGACCGCGCGCACGCGACCGCCGCCCGGGCCGTCGCGGACCGCGTCGCCGCGGGCGGCTCGGCGGCCACGCGCCTGCCCGCCACGGCCGCCCTTCGCTGACGCGACGGCCGCCCCTGGCTGAGGGAAGGCCGGGCGAGGGCCTGAGCGCTGGCTGGGCCGGGTGCCGGGCGGACCGGGTGCTTGCCGGGCCGGCCGCGGCTGGCGATCCGATTACTTCACGATCTCCGGCCCGTGTTGGTAATGAGGGAGAAACAGTTGCGCCCTAGTTTTTGAACCACTCGGTTCATGGATCGTCCGCGAGCGCGCACCGCGACCCGGACCAGGAGGGCAGCCCATGCAGACGACCACCGCGCTGACGACTCCGGCGACCTTCGGCGTGTTCGAGATGGACCGGGCGGACGCGGAAGGCGCCGGCCCGCCCGGTCTCGACGAGATCGAGCGGTTCTACCGGGACTTCGGCTACGTGCTGCTGCGTGGCCTGATCCCCGACGAGCTGACCGACCGGATGGAGACGGAGTGCGCCGCGGCGCAGGCCGACGTGCTGTCCGGGCGGCTGTCCGAGCGCTACGGCTCGACGAAGTACCTCGACGCCGCCGAGAAGATCGAGAAGTTCGTCAACTACGTCGAGCACATCCAGGAGCTCTCACCCGCGGTCCTGGCCGCGGCGACCCACCCGGCGCTGGTCGCGGTGATCCGCCGGCTGGTCGGCGACGGCGCCTGGCTGAACGGCTCGGCGCAGGCGGGCGTCGTCTACCAGGACTCCCGGCCGGGCCGGGAGTCCGGCTACACCCGGATCGGCTGGCATTCCGACTGGCAGGCCATGCCCAGCGTCGACATCTGGCCCGGGGTGGCGTTCACCTTCCACCTCGACGGCACCAGCCCGGCGAACGGCTTCCTGCGGGTGGTGCCGGGCAGCCAGGCGTGGGCGACTCCGGCGCCGTACCGGAACGTCAACAACGTCGCGGTGCCCGACGATGCCCGCCCGGCGGGCGGCTACACCCCGAACCCGCCGCCGTTCGAGATGCCGCTTGGCTTCGAGAAGATCCGGGGCGAGGTTCCGGTCTACACCGAGCGCGGCGACGTGATCCTGCACGACGCCTACCTGTGGCACGCCGCGGCCCGCGCCACCGTCGACGACGGAATCCGTCGCCACGTGCGCGGCAACTACCTCGGTGGCCCCGAAGCCAATTACCGTCCCCAGTTCCTCAAGAACGCCGCCCGCTGAGCGAGGAGAACGCCGCCCGCTGAGCGATCGCGGCCGAGCGTCTGCTCGGGTGAGCCCTCGACGGACCAAGCCAGCGGTGTCGTGCTCGTGGCGGCGCTCCGGCTCCGCGCATGCCGAAGGTCGATTCCAGCCAGCGGACTGGGCCGAATGGCCGGTTCGGCGCGGGATCGAAGCCGTATCCGATCACCGCGGCCGAACCGGCCGGCCGCCGGCGAACCAGCCAATCGGTACCTGTCCTGGGGCTCAGCCCTCGATCGGAGTGACACCCACCGGCTTGTACCCAGTGGGTTGACCTTCGCCGTCCAGAGTCGTCATCAGCCAGCCGCGGGTGCAGATCGCCGGAGTCGCGGGGACAGCCTTCCCGTTGCACCGGAACTTCAGTCCAGTGGCGCCCGGCAGGTCCTTCTCTGGCATCGTCTTGAAGGCGGTGATGATGGCTTGCTGTGTGACCTCACCGGTAACCCCGTCGGCCCCCAGCTCGAACGCGGTGACCTGCGAGAACATGTTCAGACCGGCGACCCGGTGGGTGTCGATGTCCTTGCCGTAGGCGGCCACGACGGCCTCGTAGAGGCGGGTCGACGGATTGTCGTGACCGATCGGCACCAGCCCCGGAAGGACCATTCCCTCGAGGAAGTCACCAGACACCGCCGAGCGGGTCCGGTCGGAGAGGCAGTTCGGGTGCGACAGGACCGTCCCGGTGTACCCGCCCGTCTGTAGGCCTTTGAACGCGGCGATGCAGAACGCGTCGTTGCCCACCACGTGCACGATGTCCGCGTCGCCGTTCGCGACGGGCTGCATCTGCGGTGTCATGTCGGCGGTACCCGGGGGAATCGGGATGAACTCAAGCTCGATGTTCGCCGCCTTGAACTGTGCCGGCGCGAGCTGCGTCCAGGCGATCCGCGTCGCCGGCACGTCGATCGCGACGGCCGTGACCTTCTTCGCGCCCTCGCTCTTCGCGAGCTGGAGCAGCGCCTGGAGGACGTAGGTGGTGTCGGCCATGGCAAAGGTCGACTCGGTGTCGCGGGTCGGGGCGCCGGCCGCGTAGGCGAGCAGGACCGGCATGTGGGCCCCGTGCAGCGGCTCCCAGATGGCCTCCGGGACCGACGAGGAGCCGACGAGGACGGCGGTGACGTCCTCCTCGACCATCTGGTTCGCGCAGTCGGTGCCCACAGCCGGGTCGGCGAATGCCTTGCAGACGACCAGCTCAATCGGATGCCCTGCGATGCCGCCCTTGTGCTCGTTGATGTAGGTGACGGTTGCCTTGGCGACCGCGGTCTCGATGGCCAGGTCCGAGACGGGACCCTTGTCGTCCGAGATCAATCCGATCCGCACCGGTGTGCCGGTCGCCTTGTCGAGCGGCCCGAGCACCGACGTCGTGTCGGTCGGCGTGCCCGCCGCGGCGTCCGAGCCGTCATCGTCGCTGCCGCCACAGGCAGTGACCAGGAGCAAACTCGCGGCTAATGACACGGCGCCGAGGCGCGCGGCGGACAACCCTCGCGATGGCCGCTTGTGTGCCGTCGAATCGAACGAACTCCCTGGCTGCCGCATGAGTTGGCCGTCCCTTCTGAGAGGTCGGGTGCCTTCGGTAGTCGCAGGATCTCCGAGCGTGGTTTTGCCGGACAAACGGGCGAGTGGAACCGGCGGTCGAACTGTCGCGGATCCCTTGACCTACCCCTTTGGGAGGTTGATGTTGGCGTCGAAGGGGTCGTAAGTCAATATCGAAGTCGAGCTTGACTTCTGGGCCGAGCGGCCGGCCTGGCGGCCGGCGGGTGGTCGACGCTGGGTCTCGATGTTCCCCGCGTCCCGGATGTGGCATGCCGGGCAGTCGATGTCGCCGGAGAAATCCGGCGCGCCCCGACGTCGGCGCCCGTCGTCTCTCACCGTCGGTGCGCGTCTTGTGGATCATGTTCGTGGTTCGGGACCACCGATCCGCGCACACAACCCGCGATCATCGACCCGCCTCGGCCCGGCCTCCGCGGTAGATCACCAGATTCGCGCGAAGTTCAGGGACAAACAGACAGAAATTGCCGAACTGTGCACATATCTAGCGATCAAGAAGTCGCCGGGCCACTCGCGGGCCGGTGATCGCCGGATGCGCGCGCGGATCGGCGGTCGAGCGGCTCCGGCAAGAGCCACGAGCAGGCTAGTGCCGCTTCAGGCAATGGCTGCCCGGTCGACGGACGGGCAGAGCGGCGCCCCCGCCACCCCTCTCCCGCACCGTGGCAGACACCCGAGGGATCCCGGACGTCCCGTCAGACATCAGGGTCACAAGACGGCGCTGGTCCTGGCTCTGGTGTCGGACCCGATTCCCCGTGACGTCGGACAGGACGAGCACGCGGCCGCGCGCGGCACAGGGCGAACGCTGCCGGGCACGGCACCAGGGTGCGTCCGGCGCTCGCCCTCCGAGCGCCTCGCGGAACCGGCCTCGGGCCTCGGGCCTTGAACCGATGCCGAGGGCGCTCATCGCCCGAAGGCGTTCCGCGGTGCGCTGTGGATCTCGGCGTTCCGCGGTGCGCTGTGGATCTCGGCGTTCCGCGGTGCGCTGTGGATCTCGGCGTTCCGCGGTGCGCTGTGGATCTCGGCGTTCCGCGGTGCGCTGTGGATCTCGGCGTTCCGCGGTGCGCTGTGGATCTCGG
>NZ_JADWYU010000084.1:18278-106425 GCF_016786325.1 Frankia nepalensis
GTTCCGCGGTGCGCTGTGGATCTCGGTGTTCCGCGGTGCGCTGTGGATCTCGGTGTTCCGCGGTGCGCTGTGGATCTCGGTGTTCCGCGGTGCGCCCGCCCCGAGCTAGAAGAGGAAGTAGCGCTGGGCCATGGGGAGCTCGCGGACTGGGTCGGGGTCGATGGCGTCGCCGTCGATGGTGACGGTGAAGGTGTCGGGGTCGACGCGGATGTCCGGGGTGGCGGTGTTACCGGGCAGGTCGGCCTTGCCGCGGGAGCGGACGTCGGCCACGGCCGCCATCGGCGTCGCGAGCTGGAGCCTGTCGGCGAGGCCGTCCTCGAGCGCGGCCGGCGCGACGAAGGCCAGCGACGAGGCGGCCGCGGGGCCGCGGGCCGCGCCGAACATCGGGCGGGGCAGCACCGGCTGCGGGGTCGGGATGGACGCGTTGGCGTCGCCCATCGCCGCCCAGGCGATGAAGCCGCCCTTGATGACGAGCGACGGGCGTACCCCGAAGAACGCGGGCTCGTAGAGGACCAGGTCGGCGAGTTTGCCGACCTCCACCGAGCCGACCTCGCCGTCCAGGCCGTGCGCCACCGCCGGACAGATCGTGTACTTCGCGACGTAGCGCTGGGCGCGTACGTTGTCGGCCCGGCTGTCGCCGGGCAGCGTCCCGCGTCGCTTCTTCATCACATGGGCGGTCTGCCACGTCCGGATCACCACCTCGCCGATCCGGCCCATTGCCTGCGAGTCCGAGCCGATCATCGAGATCGCGCCCATGTCGTGCAGGAAATCCTCGGCCGCGATCGTCGATGGCCGGATGCGGCTCTCGGCGAATGCCAGGTCCTCGGGGACCGTCGGGTTCAGGTGGTGACAGACCATCAGCATGTCGAGGTGCTCGTCGAGCGTGTTGACGGTGTGCGGACGGGTCGGGTTCGTCGAGGAGGGCAGCACGTTGCCGGCCGCGGCGACGGTGATGATGTCCGGCGCGTGCCCGCCGCCCGCGCCCTCGGTGTGGTACGCGTGGATCGCCCGGCCGGCGATCGCCGCCAGCGTGCTCTCGACGTATCCGGCCTCGTTGAGGGTGTCCGAGTGCAGCGCGACCTGCACACCGGCCGCGTCCGCCACGCGCAGAGAGGCATCGATCACGGCCGGGGTGGTGCCCCAGTCCTCGTGCAGCTTGAATCCGGCGGCACCGGCGCGCAACTGCTCCCAGAGCGACTCCTCGCTCATGGTGTTGCCCTTGCCGAGCAGGACGACGTTGACCGGCCAGTCGTCCATCGCGGACAGCATCCGGGCCAGGTTCCAGCCGCCGGGCGTCACCGTCGTCGCCTTGGTGCCCTCGGCCGGGCCGGTGCCGCCGCCGATCAGCGTGGTGATCCCCGCGCCGAGCGCTTCGGGGACCTGCTGTGGGCAGATCAGGTGCACGTGGGAGTCGATCGCGCCGGCAGTCATGATCTTGCCGTTGCCGGCGATGATCTCGGTACCGGGACCGATGACCAGGTCCGGGTGCACCCCGTCCATTGTGTCCGGGTTGCCAGCCTTGCCGAGCGCGACGATTCGGCCGTCGCGGACGCCGACATCGGCCTTCACCACGCCCCAGTGGTCGAGCACGATCACGCCGGTGATGACCAGGTCCGGCGCGCCCTGCGCCCGGGTCGCCCGCGCCTGGCCCATGGACTCGCGGATGACCTTGCCGCCGCCGAACACCGCCTCGTCGCCGGTGCCGGCGCCGCCGGGCCCGCGGCTGAGGTCCTCGGTGACCTCGATGACCAGGTCGGTGTCCGCGAGCCGGACCCGGTCGCCGACCGTCGGTCCGTACAGCGCGGCATAGCGCGAACGGTCCAGCGTGGCCATGTCTGTCCTCTCAGCTGGGAGTCCGTCCTCTCAGCCGGGAGGACTCGGGAGACGGGGCTCGGGTGGCAGGGTCCGTGAGGCGGGGGCGCGGGAGCCGGCGGCTGGCCGTGGGCCTCGCCGCCGGCCAGCGGCGGGCGTCCCGCGGCGTCAGGACGCCGTCGGGGTGGCGTCGCGCTCGTCGAGCCTGCCGGCCCACTCCAGGCGCAGGCCGGGAACGTCGCGGGCGCCGGCCAGCGGCACCAAAGGAACCTCGCGCTCGATCCCCGGCTCGAAGCGGATCGCCGTACCCGCGGGCACCGCGAGCCGGTGGCCCCAGGCCGCGGCGCGGTCGAACTCGAGCGCCGGATTCGCGGCGGCGAAGTGGTAGTGCGACCCCACCTGGACCGGCCGGTCGCCCGTGTTGCGCACCAGCAGCGTGAGCGTCGGGCGCCCCGGATTGATCTCGATCGGGTCGTCGTCGTGCAGAACCTCACCCGGAATGATCGGCATCCACTCGCTCCTGTGTCATCCGAGATCCAGATACGTGCATGCTGTCGCACCCACACGGCGCACAGGCGCACCTCCGCACAGCCCCATCCACGAGCGAAGCGAGGTGGCCTCTCCCGGATGGGTCAGCCTTGATTCGTACCGTTCCAGCGGTACGCAATCGAGCTGGCCCGGAGGCGCGCCTCCGCGGAGGCCCGTCCCCGAGCGAAGCGAAGGGGCCGGGCCGCAGCGGAGGTCGCCGGAGGGCACGTTCGCGGAGGAGGACGGCGCGCGGAGGTCCCGTCGGAGCGAAGCGAGGACGGGGCCGGAGCTCGCCGCCCGGACGGAGCGAACCAAGAAACACAGAGCGCACCCTCACGGGATCGGGTGGTGGACCGTGACGAGCTTGGTGCCGTCGGGGAAGGTCGCCTCGACCTGTACCTCGGCCAGCATCTCCGGGATGCCCTCCAGGACGTCCTCCCTGGTCAGCACGGTGCGGCCGGCCGCCATCAGCTCGGCCACGGTGCGGCCGTCGCGCGCCCCCTCGAGGAGGAAGGAGGTCAGGAGCGCGACCGCTTCCGGGTAGTTGAGCCGCAGGCCGCGGGCCCGCCGCTCCCTCGCGAGGTTCGCCGCGACATGGATCAGCAGCCGTTCCTGTTCATGCGGGCTCAGCAGCACGGCGCCAAACCTAGGGCCAGCAGATGACATCGGCGTAACACCGCCGCTGGGTGAGTCCTCGCTATGCGGGCCGCAAACCGGCATCCACCCGGAGAGCCGTCACGCTCCGTCGTCGATCGGGTCGCCTGCTTGCCGTCGGTATCCGCCGTCGCCAGGTCATCCGTGCTCCGAGGCGCAGCCGCGTTGGTCACAGTCGGCTGGAGTTACCTGCTGTTCACAAAGGGGCGATGGGTGCGATACGACCGCTTTCTAACGTCCGGGGCACCGCCCGGGCGGGCCGGATGGGCCGGCCGGTGGGGACTGCACCCGGGGTAATGCGATGGGGGTTCGGTGACAACTGGTTTCAACCGGCGGGGGTTCCTGAAGAGGGGCGCCGGCGTGACGGCGGGGGCGGCCGCGCTCGCGATCGGCGGCAGCGGCCTGCTCGTCGCGTGTGGTGACGACGACGAGGGGTCGTCGTCCGGCGACGGCGCGAGCTCGTTCGGCGAGCTGACCTACCGGCTTTCCTGGATCAAGAACGTCGAGTTCGCGGGCGCCTACATCGCGGACCAGAAGGGCTTCTACAAGGAAGCCGGCTTCGACAAGGTCTCGCTGATCGCCGGCGGCCCGAGCGCGACGCCGCAGGACACCGACGTGGCGACCGGCAAGGCGTTCGTCGGCATCTCGTCGCCGGACATCACCGGTTCCGCGATCCTCAACGAGGACTTCCCGCTCAAGATCGTCGGCGCTCAGTACCAGAAGAACCCGTTCGCGATCCTCTCGATGGCGGACAACCCGATCAAGACCGCGCAGGACATGGTCGGCAAGAAGATCGGCGTCCAGGCGACCAACGAGTCGGTGTGGTCCGCCTTCCTCAAGGCGAACAACCTCGACCCGGCGTCGATCGAGAAGGTGCCGGTCGAGTTCGACCCGCTGCCGCTGACCACCGGCCAGGCCGACGGCTGGTTCTCCTTCATCACCAACGAGCCGAACGCGCTGCGGATCGCCGGTTTCGACGTCGTGACCTTCCTGCTGGCCGACTTCAACTACCCGCTGGTGTCCGAGGTGCTGGTCGTCACCGACGAGACCCTGGCGAACGAGCGGGAGAAGCTCAAGGCCTTCCTCGTCGCCGAGATCAAGGGCTGGACGGAGAGCCTCAAGGACCCGGTCCTCGGCGCGAAGTACGCCGTCGAGATCTACGGCAAGGACCTCGGCACGCTCGAGGTCGAGGAGCAGACGCTGGAGAGCAAGGACCAGAACAAGCTGATCCTCACCGAGGACACGAAGAAGAACGGCCTGTTCACCATCACCCCCGCGCTGATCGAGGAGAACATCGCCACCCTCAAGCTCGCCGGGCTCGAGCTCAAGGCCGAGGACCTGTTCGACCTCTCGGTCCTCACCGAGGTCTATGAGGAGCACCCGGAGCTCATCACCGCCCTGGCCGACCTGACCGCCTGAGCAACCTGAGCAACCTGAGCTGATCGACGACACCAGCACGATCCCCGGCGCGGGCCAAGGGCACCGTTCCGCCGCGCCGGGGCCCGTCCGGGCCTTCGGACAGTTCCAGGGACAGTTCGAAGCCGAGCTTCGCGAGGAGAAGTCGGAACCGACATGAGTGCCTCCGCCACGCCCGTCCCCGAGCCCGCCATCGACGCCGCCGAGGGCGCGCCCGAGGGCCTGGCGTCCGACGGGCAGCGGCCCGTCGCCGCGCCGGCCCCCGGGTCCGGCGTGAGCGTGGCCGGTCTGCGCAAGGAGTTCCGCCTCGGCCGCAAGTCCGTCATCGCCCTGGACGACGTCAACCTGTCCACCGAGGAGGGCTCCTTCCTCACGCTCATCGGGCCGTCCGGCTGCGGGAAGTCGACGGTGTTGCGGATCCTGGCCGACCTGGAGGCGCCGTCGGCGGGCGAGGTGCTGGTACACGGCGAGCCGCCGTCGACGGCGCGGCGCAACCACCACCTCGGCATCGCCTTCCAGGACGCCGCGCTCCTGCCGTGGCGGTCGGTGGAGGCGAACATCCGGCTCCCACTCGAGGTTGCGGGCACCAAGGCCGACAAGAAGGTGATCGCCGACCTGATCACGCTGGTCGGCCTCACCGGCTTCGAGAAGGCGCGCCCGGCCCAGCTGTCCGGCGGCATGCGCCAGCGGGTCGCGATCGCCCGGGCGCTGGTCGTCGAGCCGAAGGTGTTGCTGCTCGACGAGCCGTTCGGGGCGCTGGATGACATGACCCGCCAGCGCCTGAACTTCGAGCTGCTGCGGATCTGGGCCGAACGCAAGACGACGACCCTGCTGGTCACCCACTCGATCCCGGAGGCGGTCATCCTCTCCGACAAGGTCGCGGTGATGAGCCCGCGGCCGGGACGGATCGCCGCGATCGTCGATATCGACCTTCCCAGGCCGCGCACCCCCGAGATGCTGCGGACCCCGCGGTTCCACGAGCTGCACGACGAGTTGTCCGGCCTGCTGTTCGGCGGCGCGGCCGACCCGGACGAGCAGGCCGCGTGACGGCCGAGGCCGCTGAGATGACGATGATCCGCATGACGGCCGGAACGGACCTGGGGCGGGGGGCCCGATGACGACGCTGCAGGACGTCGCGACCAGCACCGCCGGTGGCGCCGCGGGCGCCCGTCGCGGCCGGCTCGGCGGCGCCCCGCCCTGGCTCGGCGGCCTGGTTGGCACCGTCGCGGTGATCGCGCTGTGGTGGATCCTCGCGCTCACCTGGCTGAGGGACGGCGGCGCGGTGCCGACGCCCGACGACGTGCTCGTCAAGCTGGTGACCGACTTCGACCGGTACATCCCGTCGATCAAGTCCACCCTGTGGATCGCGATCAAGGGCTTCCTGATAGGCAACGGCCTGGCGATCGGGCTCGCGATCCTGACCTTCGGCATCCCGGTGGTCGACAGGATCGTCCTGCAGATCGGGGTCGCGTCCTACTGTCTGCCGATCATCGCGATCGGGCCGATCCTGACCACGGTGTTCGACGGCTCCACGCCCCAGGTGGCGCTCGCGGGGATCTCGGTCTTCTTCACCACCTTGATCGGCACGCTGGTCGGCCTGCGCGGCGCGGACCAGGCGGCCCTGGACGTGATCCGGGCCAGTGGCGGCGGCCGGATCCGCCAACTGCGCTATGTCCGGCTGCGCGCCGCGCTGCCCAGCACCTTCGCCGCGCTGCAGATCGCCGCGCCGGCCGCCGTGCTCGGCGCGATCATCGGCGAGTACCTGGGCGCGGACCGGGGGCTCGGGGTCGCGATGGTCGCCGCGCAGCAGAACCTGAACGTCGCCGGCACCTGGGCGCTCGCCTTCATCTCCTCGGCGGCGGCCGGCATCGGCTACGGCCTGATCGCGCTGATCGGCCGGCTGCTCACCCCGTGGGCGCCGCGTACCAACGTCGGAGGTGGCTCGTGACCGCGGTGGCTCCGCCGGCGGCTCCGAAGAAGGCGGCGGCGAGCGTCTCGCCGCCGGCAGACGCCGCGCGGCGGCGCGGCGGCCGGGGCTCCGGGCTGCTCGCGACGGCGCTGGTCCGGCTCGGGCGGACCTTCGGGTCCGTGATCGCGTCGGTCGCCGTCATCCTTGGCCTGTGGTACGCGTTCCTCGAGGTCTTCGACCTGAACAAGCTGGTCGCCAAGCGGCCGGAGGCGGTCTACCGCTATCTGTTCACCGCGCCGAAAGCGCCGGAGAACCGGCGGGAGATCTTCGAGCAGCTGATGCACACCCTGGGCGACGCGGCGGCCGGCTACGTCGCCGGCACGGCGGCCGCGATGGTCGTGGCGGTCCTGTTCGTGCTCTATCGACCGGTTGAGCAGTCGTTCATGCCGATCGCGATGATCCTGCGTTCGGTGCCGCTGGTCGCGATGACGCCGATTATCACGCTGGTCTTCGGCCGGGACCTGCTCGGTGTCACGGTTATCGCCGGCATCGTCGTGTTCTTTCCATCTCTGGTTAACCTGGTCTTCGGCCTGCGTTCGACGCCCCAGGCCGCGTCCGACCTGGTCCTCGCCTATGGCGGCAGCCCCCTGACCGTGCTCCGCAAGGTGGCGCTGCCCAGCGCCCTGCCCGCGTTGTTCGTCTCGGCTCGCATCGCCGTGCCCGGCGCCATCATCGGCGCGCTGCTCGCCGAATGGCTCGCCACCGGCAAGGGCCTCGGCTACTACATGCAGCACGCCCAGCAGACGTTCAACTACAGCGGCGTCTGGACATCCGTCGTCGTCATCACCGCGGTCAGCGTCGTGATCTACGCGGTGGTCGGTGTGATCGAGACGATTGTCCTCGCCCGCTACGGCCCGGCGCCCGCGCGGGGCAAGTGACCAGATCCCGCGGACTCGAAAGCACAGGTCGAGCACGGTTTGACCTGTGCTTTCACTTTCCGCGAGACATCTCCACGACCAGGCCGACGCGGTAGCGACCAATGCTTCACAGCAATCGGTGACTGTGCAGTACGTGCCTGCGACAATGAGGGCGGCGGCGGCCGTTAGGGGCATGCCGGTAACGGAGACCGGAGGGCCCACGTGAGTGCGACGACCCCGTATCTCGGGAGAGCGCTGGGTGCCCTGCCTGGAGCGAGTCCGCCGGACGTCGCGGTGGGGGCGGGACGGGCCGTCGCGGCTCGTCAGGAGGCCGGGGCACCCGCCGGCGGCGGCTACGGCCTCGGGCCCAGCGCGGCCGAGCTGGCGAGGCTGCGCCGGGTCGCGATCGGCGAGGAGGAAGCCGACCTGCTGGTCCACAGCGGGACGGTGGTCGTCGTGCAGACCGGGGACCTGGTGCGCCGCGACGTCGCGATCGTCGGCCGGTTCATCGCCGCGGTGACCAGGCCCGGAGCGCTCGCCGGCCGGCGCTCGCTCGACGCGTCCGGCCGTTATCTGCTGCCCGCGTACGTCGACGCCCACCTGCGCCCGGAACGCACGCTGCTGCTGCCCGGCGAGGCGGCGCGGCTGCTGGTACCGCGCGGCACCCTGACCGTGCTGGCCGACACGACCGCGCTGGTCACCCGCTGCGGGCCGCGCGGCGCCGCGCTCGCGACCACGACGGCCACCCCCCTGCGGGTGCTGCCCCGCCGCCCGGGGGCGGCCGGGCCGGCCCCGGCCGACCTGCTGCCCAGCGAGCGGCCCGGCGGGCAGCGAACGCTCGCCGACCTCGTCGGCTACGGCCAGCTGGCCTGCGCCGTGCGGCGCGCGGTGGTGGCCGGAATGCCGCCGGCCGAGGCGATCCGGCGCGCGACGCTCGCGCCGGCCCGCCGGCATGGGCTCGACCACGTGCTCGGCGCGATCACACCCGCCCACCTGGCCGATCTGCTCATCGTCACCGAGATCGGCGGGATCGAGCCGCCGGACCTGGTGGTGGCGGGCGGCCGGATCGCCGCCGGGCAGGGCCGGCCGCTGTTCGACGACCCCGACCGGGCACCCCGTTGGGCGCTCGACACCGTCCGGCTCCCGGCGAGCCTGCACGTCGGCTCGTTCGCGCTCGACCGCTGGCCGGGACATCCGGCGCCGCTGCCGGCCGCCGTCGAGGTCGCGGCGCGGTTCACCACCCCGGTGGTCCCGTCGCGCTCGGTCGGCCTGAGCGGGCTGCCGTCCGCGCTGCTCATGGCCCCGGGGCTTCCCGCCGCGGTGCCCGGCGTGCCGGCGCAGCCGGGGGCGGCGCCCCGGAGCCCCGCCCGGATCAGCGACCCCGACCCGGGCGGCCCCGGCGAGGCCACGCCGCGGCTCGTGCGCGTCGAGCCGACGGTGCGCGACGGCGTGGTCGTGGCCGATCCCGCGCGCGACCTGCTCAAGGTGGCCGTCATCGACCGTTCTCCCGGCCCCGAGCCGGTGCGGGTCGGCCTGGTGCGCGGCCTCGGGCTCACCAGCGGCGCGATCGGCGTGACCGCGACCGCGCCGTCCGGGGACCTGGTGCTGGTCGGCACCAACGACGCCGACCTGCTCACCGCGGCCCGGGCGCTGGAAGGCATGGGCGGCGGGTTCGTGGTCGTCGACCGGGGCTGGGTGCAGGCGGCGTGCCCGCTGCCGGTGGCCGGCCTGGTCAGTGACGCGCCCTGGGAGGCGGTCGACGGCCAGCTGGCCGCGGCCGACGCCGCGGCCGCGGCGATCGGCTGCCGCCTCACCAACCCGCTGCAGACCATGGCCGAGCTGGGCGGTTCCCTGTACACCGAGCCGTGACCCTGTGCGCCGAGCGGTGAAGGGCATCCGGCCCTGAACGACTTTCCGCGCCGAACGGGTCTCGGCGGCGGACGGCGCCGGTAGTCGGACGGCGCCGGCAGTCAGGCGGCGCCGGCAGTCAGGCGGCGCCTCCTGGAAACCCGGGCCCGGCCGGTGGCCGCTAGCCGGCCTCGGCCGCGGGCCCCGCCGCGTCGTCGCCGGGGCTCTCCGGATCGACGTCGCGCCTCGACGGCTGGGGACGCCCGGCGGCCGCGGCCCGGTCGCCAGCGCCGGCCCCGTCACCAGCGCCGGCCACGTCACCGCGGCCGGCCCTGTCACGGTCGCCGGCCCTGTCACTGGCGACGGCGCTGTCACCGGCGACGGAGTCCCGTTCCCGGCTGGCACGAAGCTTCGCCTCGGCGGCGACGGCGGCCGCCGACTCGCGCAGGGCCTGCTCCGTGTAGTCGCTGAGCATCCAGGAGCGCCGCGGGGTGGACGCGTCCTGGATCTCGACCAGGCCGGCGCGGACCATCCGGAACAGCGCCCGGCGCGCCTCCGTCTTGGAGACGGCGAGCATCTGGGCGACGTCCTCGGTCCGCAGCCGCGGCTGGCGGCGCATCCGGGTGATGATCTGCAGCTCGGGCAGCGACAGCGGCCGGCCGATCAGCTCGTGGCTGAGCACGAAGCGGGCGAAGCCCAGGTCCGGGCGCCCGCCGGGGAGCACCACGACGACGGCGTGGTCGCCGCTGCGGCCGTGGTCCGGCGGAGCATGCCCGTGGCGCAGCTGCTCGCGCCAGATGTGGCTGACGCCCCGGCCGGTGCGCTCGACGAGACCGGCCCGGCGGAACGCGTCGGCGAGCAGCGGGTTGCGCGGGCTCGGCGGGGCCGTCAGCAGCGACTCGACGGTGATCCCGGCCGGCAGCCCGGACGGATTGGAGACGACGATCTGGTCCGTCGTCCACTGCACGTGCACCGCGCCGGGGGCGGTGTAGTCACGGTGGATGAGGGCGTTGGCCAGCGCCTCGCGAAACGCGCTCTCCGAGTACACCGGCACCCGCATGCGGACCAGGTCGAAGCGGACCTCCCGCATCGGGTTCAGCGCCCGGAAACGGGCCAGGAACTCCTCGACGAGCCGCAGCAGCGGCCACCGCAGGAACATGTTGGTCCCGGTCGCCAGCCTGTCCACCCGGTCGAAGACCTGGATCGCGGCCTCATGGGTGGGCACGTGCCGGCGCAGCGCCTGCGGCCGCCCGAACAACAGCAGCCCGGCGAGCAGGACCTCCACGCGTTCCGGGCCGGACGCGCCGACACCGTCCGCGTCGGCGGCGCCCGCGGCGGGCACGACGCGCACGACGCCCAGCTCGGTCGCGAGCGCGAGGTCGCCCAGGCTGGCGAGCCGCTGGTCGGCCTTCTCCCTGGCCGCGCCGACGAGCCGGCGCAGCCGGTCGAACTCGACCGGGTCGAGATCATCCCAGGTCGCGCCGGGCACCACCCGGCCGGTGACGTCCACCGTGCCGGTCACCGGCACGCTCCCGGCGGCCAAACCAGACGTGTCCCCAGCGCTTCGCACAACCAACATCGTAGGGACGAGAGGGTTCGCGCGCGGCCACTCCCGGTTGTCAGATTGCGGCTATCCCGCCACCGGGCGACGACCGGCCACGGACGAACCACCGGAAACGACTTCAACCGGGGTGAAGCCGGGGTGGCGGGGATAGCGGCCGGCGCGGGTGACGAACGCGGCGAGCACCCGGCGCAGCGCCACCCCGGCGGCGTCCGCCCGGATGCTGACCTCCTCGGCCAGCTCCCCGTCGCCGCTGATCAGCGGCAGGCCGTCGATGGTGAACCGCTCCTGCAGGGCGAGGTCCTCGTCGAGGACGGCCTGCTCGAAGCGGGCCGCCGCGGCGAGGCGCGCGGGGTCGGCGCCGAGGTCGTCGCGCAGCAGCCGGGTGTAGACGCGCGTCGCGCCGTCGTCCTCGGGCTGCAGACAGAAGTGGATCGTGTTGGTGATGCAGGCGTCCGGGTACTCCATCCGCAGCCGCAGCATGAACGGCGGCCGGAACACGTACGTCGACACCCGTCGCTGGACGAGTGGGCGCAGCCCGGCGGCGACCCCGGGGTCCTCCGGGTTCGCGACCTCCTGCTCCATCGTGACGCGGAACCCGTCACCGTCGGCCTCGACCCGGTAGGGCGGTACGACCATGTCCTCGCCGGCGCCGATGGTCGCGGAGTGCACGAACGGGAAGTGCGCGGTGTCGAGGAAGTTGTCGGCGAGCAGTCCCGCGGCGGCGGTGGTGCGCGCCGGGTCCAGCCACACCGAGTCGAAGGTGTCGTCCGTCTCCTCCGGCAGATCCATGATTTCGGAGAACGGCTCGTCCGGCGCGAGCCAGATCAGCCCGTGGCGTTCGGTGACCCCCCAGGCCCGCCTGGCCCGGGCGCGGCGTGGTGCCGGGACCCCCGGCCCCAGCGCCGGCACCGCCACGCAGTTGCCGTCGCTGGCGAACCGCCAGCCGTGGTACGGGCAGACGAGCGTCGCGCCCTCGACCTTGCCGGCCGACAGCGGCGCGAGCCGGTGCGGGCAGCGATCCTCGAAGGCGGTGAGCACGCCGTCCGGGCGGGCGAGCACCCAGGGCTCGCCGAGGAGGCGCACCCCGAGCGGCCCGTCGCCGAGCTCGGTGGACAGCGCCACCGGATGCCAGCCGTGCCGCAGCGCTGGATCCGTGTTCGTCATACGGCGCGACACGCCTGCCCGCCTCCTACTCATCCGGTTCAGGTGCCATCCGGTTCGGCCGTCCGGCTCGCGCGATGTTCCCGGGCCTGGTGCTCGCGGGCCATGGTGCTCGCGGGCCTGGGTGTCCTGGGCCTGGGTGCCCTGGGCCTGGATGTTCCCGGGCTTCGGACGGGCTCGTGCCGCCCGCCGTCCGGGCCCCGTGGCCGCGCCATCGCGGCTACGGTCCGTAGACCCGGTTCGTCAGTCGCCCCGCACATCATCCACCGTTCCACGCCGGGACCGTCCGGTTTCGGGAATCCGTGACGTAACCCGCTGTGAGTAGCCGCCGCGGCCGGGCCGCGCGGGTCCCAGGGCTGGCCGGGCGGCGCGTCCCGGCGCCGTCCCCAGTGAGGTACGCGGCGGACAACACGCTCGTAACCTGCGGGTCCTATGGTCGACGGGCGGTCGCGCGGCTGGTCGCGCGACCCGCGCCGTTTCACCGGCCGTGCCTGGCACGGCCGCGACGGCCAGGTCCGTCGGGCCCGGCGGCGCGCCGCGCCGTGGGCGTGGCCGACCGCTCCCGGCGGCGCGTCCCGACGCCTCCGGCGGCGTGGCCCGAGGCCATCGGCGGTATTGACGGTGAGTGACAGGCGGGAGGCAGGCCAGGTGACAGGCACCACTGCCGCGCTGCATCGGCCGGGCACGGTCGGCGAGGCGACGCGGGTGCTCGCCGAGCTGGGCGACGCGGACCTGCTCGCGGGCGGCACGGACCTCGTCCCGGCGTTGCGCGCGGGTACCCGCCGGCCGCGGGCGATCGTCGCGTTGCGCCGCGTCCTCGAGCTGCGTACCCGCGGCGTCGGGGCGGACGGAATCGTCGTCGGCGCCGGGGTGACCTACGCCGAGCTCGCGGGCTGGGCGCCCGCCCCCGGCCTCGCGGCGACCGCCCGGGCGGTCGGCTCGGCGCAGATCCGCAACGCCGGCACGGTCGGCGGCGCGCTCGGCTCGGCGAACCCGCGCGGTGACCTGCTCACCTTCCTCACCGCCGCGGACGCCCAGGTGCTGACCTGCTCGGCCCGCCGCGGTCCGCGTACCGTGCCGCTGCCCGACTTCCTGCTGGCGGGCCGTCGCCGGGGCGAGCTGGTGACCGCGGTGCGCATCCCGCCGACTCACGGCCCCCAGGTCTTCCTGAAGATCGGCGGCCGGCAGGCGGCGTACCCGGCGCTGGTGTCGTGCGCGCTGGTCGTCGACCGGGCCGACGGCCGGGTCGGCTGCGCGTTCGGCGGCGTCGCCGCCACCCCGCCGCGCGCGCGGGCCGCCGAACAGTTCGCCCTGGCCGAGATCGACTGGTCGGCCGTCCCCACCGGTGCCCGGGCGCAGGCCCTCGCGCGCAGGTTCGGTGAGCTGGTCACCGAGGCGGCCCGCTCCGCCGCGGCGCAGCTGCCGGAAGGGCCGCGCGACCCGGCCGACTACCGCTGGCACGCCGTCGGGGTGCTGGCCGCCCGGGCGCTCGCCCGGTGCCTGGCGGCGCCGGCCGGGGCCGAGGGACCCGCGGCCGAGGGCCGCGGCGGCGGGACCGTGGCGGGCTCGTGAGGCTCGTGAGGGAGGGGAGCTGGTGACGGTCGCGGGAACGGGCCAGGACGGGACGGCCGGAACGGTTGGGACGGCCGGGACGGTCGGGACGGCTGGGACGGGGAGGGCCTCGGGTCCGGTCGTCCGGCGGGTGCTCGCCGGCGGCGCTGGTCCCGGTGCGGGTGACGACGGGTACCCGGGCGCCGACGCGGGCCCGCTGGCCGGCGTGTACCGCCTTCTCGTGGACGGCACCCTGCGCACGGTCGACGGAGCCTGGCTGGGCGAGTCGCTGCTGACCGTGCTGCGCGAGCGCCTCGGGGTCACCAGCGTGAAGGACGGCTGCGAGCAGGGCCGCTGCGGGTCCTGCTCGGTGCTGCTCGACGGGAAGCTGGTCACCGCCTGCACCGTGCTCGCCGCCGACGCCGCCGACTCCCGGGTGACGACGCTCGCGGGCCTGCCGGACGACGGCCTCGCGCCCGCCGTCCAGGCGGCCTTCCTGCGCCACGGGGCCGTGCAGTGCGGCTTCTGCTCGCCCGGCTTCGTCGTCGCCGTCACCGACCTGCTGGGCCGGCGGCCGGACGCGGACGAGCACGAGGTCCGCGAGGCGCTCGCGGGCAACATCTGCCGCTGCACCGGCTATGGCCGGATCGTCGCGGCCGTCCGGGCCGTCCAGGAGGACCTGGCGGGGCAGGCCGGGCGGCCCGGCGAGGCGGCTCCCGGGGAGGAGGCGTCATGACGGCCGCGCTGCCCGAGCCGGGGCGCGCCGGGATCGGCGCGTCCAGCCTGCGCCCCGACGGCCCGGCCAAGGTGACCGGCACCTTCCCGTACGCGGGCGACCTGGCGCTGCCCGGGATGCTGCACGCCCGCACGCTGCGCAGCCCCCATCCGCGCGCCCGGATCGTCGGGATCGACACCTCGGCCGCGCTCCGGGTCCCCGGGGTGGCCGCCGTCGTCACCGCCGCCGACGTCCCGGGGGTCGCGACGTACGGGCTGATCGGGCTCGACCAGCCGGTCTTCGCGGCCACCGAGGCCCGCTATGCCGGCGAGCCGGTGGCCGCCGTCGCCGCCGTCGACGCCCGCGCCGCCCGGCGGGCGCTCGCGGCGATCCAGGTCGACTACGAGCCGCTGCCCCCGGTCACCGACCCCGAGGCGGCGATGGCGCCAGGAGCCGCGCCGCTGCACCCGGACAGCCCCGGCTACGGCCCGGGCGGTGACCACGCCGGCTCCGGCCACCCCAACATCTACCGGCAGATCGACATCCGCCACGGCGACGACCCGGACCTGGTCGGCGACGTCGTCGTCGAGGACACCTACGTCTTCGGCATGCAGGACCAGGCGTTCCTCGCGCCGGAGGCCGCGCTGATCACCCCCGCGGCCGACGGCGGCATCGACATGGTGACCGCCACCCAGTGGCTGCACTCCGACCGGGAGCAGATCGCCGCGTGTCTCGGGCTGCCGGAGGAGCTGACGCGGCTCACCCTGGGCGGCGTCGGCGGCGCGTTCGGCGGGCGCGAGGACGTCACCCTGCAGATCCACGGCGCGCTGCTGGCGCTGGCCACCGGCGCGCCGGTGCGGATCGCCTACGACCGGGTCGAGAGCTTCCTCGGCCACCCGCACCGCCACCCGGCGCGGATGTGGTTCCGGCACTCGGCGACCAGGGACGGCGAGCTGGTGGCGGTGCAGGCCAGGGTCATCCTGGACGGTGGGGCGTACGCGTCGAGCTCGGTGGCCGTGATCGGCAACGCGGTCACCCACGCCGCCGGGCCCTACCGGGTGCGGGCCGCCCACCTCTACGGCGCCTCCGTGCGGACGAACAACCCGCCCTGTGGCGCGATGCGCGGCTTCGGGGTGCCGCAGGTGACCTTCGGGCACGAGGCGCAGATGGACCGGCTCGCCGACGCGCTCGGGATGGACCCGGTCGAGCTGCGGGCCCGCAACGCGCTGAAAGCCGGCGACGTCCTGCCGATGGGCGTGCCGATCCCCGGCCCGATGCCGGCCCGCGAGCTGGTCGAGCTGGTCGCCGCCCGCCCGCTGCCGCCGCCGCTCGACCCGGCGAGCCCCGGCGTCGCCAGCGGCCTCGCGCTGCCCGGCGGCCGGCCGGCCGGCGCCGACCCCGCCCGGGTGCGCCGGGGGGTCGGCTACGCGCTCGGCATCAAGAACCTGCTGTTCTCCGAGGGCGCCGACGACTCCTCGGCCGCGCGGGCGCGCCTGGAGCTCGGGCCCGACGGCGTCCCGCGGGCCTGGCTGCACACCGCGTGCGCCGAGGTCGGGCAGGGGTTCGTCACGATCGCCGGGCAGATCGCGCGCACCGAGCTCGCCGTCGAACAGATCGTGCTCGCCCCGGCGGACACCGCCGTCGGCAGTGCCGGCTCCACCAGCGCCTCCCGCCAGACCTGGATGAGCGGCGGCGCGGTGCGCGGCGCGTGCGCCGCGGTCGCCGACCGGCTGCTCGCCCGGGTGGCGCGCGCGCTGGGCCTGCCGCCGTCGGTCGTCGAGGCGCCCCGCCGGGTGCTCAGCCTGCGGGACGGGGAGATCATCGGGCCCGAGGTCGGCGCGCGGATCCCGCTCGCCGAGGCGCTGGCCGACGGGCCGGTGGAGGCGGAGTACACCCACCACCACCGGCGCACCGAGCGGCTCGACGAGCGTGGCCAGGGGGACGCGCACGTCGCCTACGCCGCCGCGGCGCACCGCGCGGTCGTCGACGTCGACCTCGACCTGGGGCTGGTCCGGGTGGTGTCGCTGGCGCTCGCGCAGGACTGCGGGACCGTGCTCAACCCGCTGTCGCTGACCGGCCAGGTCGAGGGCGGCACCGCGCAGGGCCTGGGCCTCGCGGTGATGGAGGAGCTGGTGACCGTCGACGGTGTCGTCGTCAACCCGACCTTCCACGACTACCTGCTGCCGACCATCGCCGACGTGCCCGATCTGGACTTCGTCGCCGTCACCTACCCGCAGCTGGACGCGCCGTACGGGGTCAAGGGGGTCGGCGAGGCGCCGACCGGCACCGCGACGCCGGCGATCGTGGCGGCGATCCGCGCCGCGGTCGGCCGCGACCTGCGCCGCGTCCCGGTCCGCCCGGCGGATCTGGTGATGCCCGGCCCGACCGCCTCCGCGGGCGCCGCGAGCCCTGGCGGGGCCGAGACGATCGGAGAGGCCGAGACGATCGGAGGGGAGGACGGCCATGCCGGCTGAGCGGTCCGCGGCGGCACCGAAGCGGCCGAAGGCGTGGGAGCCGCCGGAGCGGGTCGAGGTCGTCCGTTCCCGCCGGGTGGTCACCCCGGGCGGGGTGATCGCCGCCGCCGTGCACGTGGCGGGTGGGCGGATCGCCGCGATCACCGCTCCGGACGAGGTCGGCCCGGACGCGGCCGTCACCGACCTGGGCGACCTCGCGCTGCTGCCCGGCGCCGTCGACGCGCACGTGCACGTCAACGAGCCGGGCCGCACCCACTGGGAGGGTTTCGCCACCGCCACCAGGGCCGCGGCCGCCGGCGGCGTGACGACGATCATCGACATGCCGCTGAACTCGATCCCGCCGACCACGTCGGTCGCGGCGCTCGAGGCCAAGCGGGCCGTGGCCGCCGGGCAGATCTCGGTGGACGTCGGCTTCTGGGGCGGCATCATCGGCGCCGACGCGACGAGCGTCCGTGACCTCGCCGAGCTGCACGACGCCGGCGTGTTCGGGTTCAAGGCGTTCCTCGCGCCGTCCGGCGTCGAGGAGTTCCCGCACGTGTCGATGGAGGCGCTCGCCGCGGCCGCGCGACACACCGCGCGCCTGGGCGCGCTCACCGTCGTCCACGCCGAGTCACCGTCCGTCCTGGACGCCGCGCCGGCCGCCGCCGGGCGCGCGTTCGCGAGCTGGCTGCGGTCCCGGCCGCCGGCGGCCGAGACCGAGGCGGTCGCCGCGCTCGCGGCGCTCGCCGGCGCCACCGGTGCCCGGCTGCACGTGCTGCACCTGGCGGCGGCCGAGGCGCTCGACGACGTGCTCGCCGCCCGTGACGCGGGGCTGCCACTGACCGTCGAGACCTGCCCGCACTACCTCAGCTTCACCGCCGAGGAGGTCCCGGACGGCGCGACCGAGTTCAAGTGCGCGCCGCCGATCCGGGAGCGCGCCAACCTGGAACGCCTGTGGGACGGCCTCGTCGAGGGGCTGTTCGTCGGGGTCGTCTCCGATCACTCGCCCGCGAGCCCCGACGTCAAGTCGGTCGACACCGGCGACTTCGGCACCGCCTGGGGTGGCATCGCCTCCGTCCAGCTCGGCCCGCGCGCGGTGTGGACCGGAGCGCGCGCGCGTTCGGCCGGCCTCGCCGACCTTGCCCGCTGGGTGGCGACCGGGCCAGCCGACCATGCCGGGCTCGCCCACAAGGGCCGGATCGCGGTGGGCGCCGACGCGGATCTCGTGGTGTTCGACCCGGAAAGTTCATCTGTGGTGGACGCCGCAGCCCTGGCCCACCGCCACCCGCTGACCCCCTACGCTGGACGGACGCTGGACGGCGTGGTCCACGCGACGTACCTGCGCGGCCGACGGATCGACGGTGACCGCCCGCCACGCGGTCAGCTCCTGAGCCGAAGCGGGTAGTCCTGTTCCGTGAAGGCCCCGCCGATCCGCGCCAGCAGTCCGGGCGGGGGGTTCCTCGGGGTGGCCATCCGGCGGCCGCGAGGACTGCGTGGAGCGGGCCCGGACTCCTTGGCACCAAGCATCGCTCGACCGAGGGGGATGAACCCGGCAGTGTCCGGACCTGACGGTCCGCCCACTGACCGCCAGGTTCCCGATCTACTGGGAGGAAGTGCCTCGGATGGCTGACGCCCCCGACCTGACCAACCTCGTCGACCTTGCCGGCGCTCGGCTCGGTGGCACGGTGGTGGCCGTCAACGACGAGTTCTTCGCGTTCGCTGAGCGGATGCTGCTGCCCGAGCCGCCGGTCGTGCGCCCGGGGGTGTTCACCGAGCGCGGCCAGTGGACCGACGGCTGGGAGACCCGGCGCCGCCGGGTGCTGCCGGGCGCCGACTGGGCGGTGATCCGCCTGGGCGTGCCCGGCATCGTGCACGCGGTGACCGTCGACACGAGCCACTTCACCGGCAACTCGCCCGAGGCGGTCGAGATCCAGGGCGCCACCGTCGGCGGCTACCCGTCGCCGGAGGAGCTGCTCGACGAGTCGGTGCAGTGGGTGACGCTGGTGCCGCGCACCCCGGTGAACGCCGACTCGGTCAACGTGCTGCCCGTCGAGGCGGCCGGCCGGCTGCGGATCACCCACCTGCGCCTCACGATCTACCCGGACGGCGGCGTGGCTCGGCTGCGCGCCCACGGCGAGGTCGTGCCCGACCCGCGGCTGCTGGACCGGGTCACCTCCGACCTGGCCGCCACCTACCTCGGCGGGGTGGTCGTCGCCGCCAGCGACATGCACTACGGCGACCGGCACAACCTGAACGCCTCCGGTGAGGCCCGGGTGATGGGGGAGGGCTGGGAGACCCGCCGCCGGCGCACCCCCGGCTACGACTGGGCGGTCGTGCGCCTGGCCACCACCGGGCGGATCGTGCGCGCCGAGGTCGACACCCGCCACTTCCGCGGCAACGCGCCGCGGGCCGTCGCGCTCTGGGCGGCGAACGCGCCCGAGCTGGCCTCGTCCGCCGACATCTCGGCGATCACCGAATGGCGCCCCATGCTGCCGCCGACGCGGACCCAGCCGAACACCCGGCACCTGTTCGACCTGGAGGTCCCGGTCGAGGCGACGCACGTGCGGGTCGACGCGATCCCGGACGGCGGGCTCGCGCGGCTGCGCCTGCTCGGCTCGCCGACCGACCAGGGCCGCGAGGCGCTGGCGATGAGCTGGCTGGACGCGCTCTCGCCGGGCGCGGCCAAGGAGGAGCTGCTCGCCTGCTGCGGCTCGGAGGACTGGGCGGACGCCGTCGTCGCCCGCCGGCCGTTCGGCACCCTCGAGGAGCTGCTCGCCGTCGCCGAGCAGGAGTGGTGGCGGCTGCCGGAGCCGGCCTGGCTGGAGGCGTTCACCGCGCACCCGCGGATCGGCGAGCGCCCGGCCGTGTCGTCGGCGCCCCCCACGTCGGCGCGCGCCACCGTCGTCGGCCTGGACGCGCCGCGCCGCGAGCAGGCCGCGATGGAGTCGGCCGCCGCCGAGATCCGCGCGGCCATGGCCGAAGGCAACGCGGCCTACGAGGAGCGCTTCGGCTACATCTTCCTGATCCGGGCCGCGGGGCGGACCGCCGAGGAGATGCTGGCTCTGCTGCGCGAGCGCCTCGAGAACGATCCGGGCCGCGAGTTGCGGGTCGCCGCCGGCCAGCAGGCGGAGATCACCGCGATGCGGCTGCACCGCCTGGTCACGGGTTCCTGACGGAGCGCCAGCCCCCAGAGGTCTGGGGGCTGGCGCCCAAAGCCGACGCGGCGCCCAGGACGCGGCCGTGCCGGCTCGTCACCTGTTCCCGCCAGGGACCACCATTCCGAGCGGGCAGCGCTGTCCCGTGTCGAGGGCGGAGTGACACCCCTCAAAGAGGGCGTTACATGGGATTTTCCACTGTTGGTGAGCTCATCGGGGGGCCTAGCATCGTCATCGGTGCTGCCCGGACGGTCGTCGGGGGGTCGTTCCTCCGGGTGCCCACCCTTCACGACTCGATCCGTCAAAATTACGGGAGGTGACGGCTCGAGACGCGGAGGATCCTGGCCGCCGCCTCTGGCGCGGCACGGGGCCGGTTACGCGGCGGTCCGGCACGGGGCCGCCGCGTAGCCGAGTCGCGACCGCCGCCCATCGCCGTCGACGGCCGTCTTTGGCTGCCGTGACCGCTGGCTGCCGTGACCTTCGACTGCCGTGACCGCGCGATCAGCGACCGAGGGGCCGGCCAGGCCCGCCGAGGCTGTCGGCCGGCGGTGGCGCCGGCCGCGACCCTTCTGCCTCCTCCTGGCGCGGAGGCAGAAGGGGCAGCGGATGGACGGGGAAGGCGCCGGGGTCCCGTAGGCCCAGATAGATGCCAGCGAGCTCCGCGCGGGAGGTGACGCCGTGCATCCGGTACAACTCCCGGGCGACGTTCTCGGCGTGGCCCTTCGACATGTAGAGCTCCTTGGCGATCGACTCGAAGTCGTCGCCGCGCAGGATCCTGGCCAGCAGCGCCAGTTCGCGTTCCGTCGGGCCCTGCCGGCGCCCCGTCGCCTCGCGCCCGGGCCCACCCGCGCCGGAGCCCGCCCCCTGGCCCGTCGGCGCCTCGGCCGCGCCGTCGGTGGCCCGGCCGCCGCCCCTGGACGGCGCCTGGCGTCGCAGGGACTCGCGCAGGTCGCGGCAGCGTCGCGCGTAGGTGGTCGCGCCGAGCGACTCGAAGATCTCCAACGCCGCGGTCAGGGCCTCGTGCGCCCGCGGTGTTCGTCGCCTGCGGCGGTGGACGTCGGCGACGCGCACCCGGGCGAGCGCCGCCGGCAGCCGCATGCCCAGCTGGTCGGCCCGGGCGATGGCCTCGTCCAGCGCGACGACCGCCTCGTCGAGGCGGCCGCGGGCGGTCAGCAGCGTGCCGCGTGCCCGCAGCGCCTGAGCGGTGCCGTCCGGCGAGGCGCGCTCGCGCGCCTGGGTCTCGAACAGGTCGAGCGCGTGCTCGGCCTCGTCGAGCCGGCGCAGCTTCACCAGCGCCTCGACGTGCAGGTCCCGCCAGTCGAACAGCCCGGGGGCGAGCGCGCCCGCCGGGTTGCTCAGCGCCGACACCGGAGTGCACGCCTCGACGACTCCCGCGGGGTCGTCGAGCGCGGCCGCGAGATGGGCGGCGGCGGTGGCGTAGTAGGCGCGCATCGCCGCCAGGTCCTGGGGGAGGTACTCGGCGGCCCTGGCCAGCAGCGGGCGCGCCGTCGCCGCGTCACCGCGCGCCGCCGGCGCGAGCGCGGCGATCGGGTAGACGAACGGCATCACCCACTCGTGCCCGGCTGCCTCGGCCATCGCCACGACCTCGCGGCCGGCGCCGGCCGACTCGTCCCACTGGCCCGCGCGGAAGGCGGCCTCCGCGTAGTGGGCGGCGGAGAGGAACCGCCCGTGCAGGAAGTCGACGCTGGCCCAGGACGACGGGTCCAGCCGGTCGAGGGCGCCGGCGAGGTCTCCTCCCCACAGCAGCACCACGCCACGGGCGATCCGCATCATGACGCCCAGCTGCGGAATCTGCTCCAGCTGCCGCTCACCGGCGGCCAGCTCGCCGAGCACCCGCTCGAGGTCGCCGGTCGCGGCCATGAGCGCCGAGGCCTGCATGCCGAGGCCCGAAGCCTGGATCGCCGACGGCGCGCCCGCCTGCTCGAACGCGCGCCGGCCCCACTGGGCCGCCTCGTCGTAGTAGCCGGCGGGGATGAGCGCCTGGGCGAGCCACACCGCGCACTGGGCGGCGGTCTCGGCGTCGTCGGCGGCGCGGGCCGCCTCCCAGGCGCCCATGAACCCGAACACGGCCTCCGGCGCCTTGTTGGCCAGCAGGTCCAGGTGCGCCTGGACGTAGAGACGCCGCGGTGAGGGCGGGTCGTCCCCGCCGGCCGGGCCGGTGGCCCGCGCCGGCTCACCGGTGTGGTCCGCGCCGTCGGCCAGGGCGGCCTCCGCGTCGGCGCGTTCGCCCGCCTGCATGAACGACATCGCCGCGTCCAGGCGAAGCACGCCGGCCGCGGCCGGGTCCGCGGCGAGCCGGGAGGCGAGCAGGCGATGATCGCCGGCCCTGGCGAACAGGCCGGCGGCGGACTCGGCCGCCGCGCACGCCGAGAGTTCCGCGGCGAGCCCGTCGTCGTGGCCGAGCGCCGCCGCGGCCCGGTGTTCCAGCGCGGCCGTCCGGTCGGAGCTCGCCGCGGCGATGGTGAGGTGCAGCGCGGTCCGCTCGGTGACGTCGAGACGGTGGTAGATGGCGGCGCGGACCAGCGCGTGCGGAGGCGTCACCCGTGGTGGCCGGCCGACCGTGCCGACCAGGCCGTGCCGCAACGCCTCGTCGAGCGCCCCCGCCGGGTCCGCGAGTCCCGCGAGCGTCGCGACCTGGGCCAGCGGGGCGGCCCGGCCGAGCACGGCGACCGCGGCGGCGAGCCGGCGGCCGTCCGGTGGGCAGGCGCGCAGGTCGCGGGCCACCAGCGCCGCCAGCGGCTCGGGGGCCGGGGGCGTGCCGACCCGAACCTGGCTGACGGGGTCCCGGTAGCCGTCCCAGCCGGCTCCGCGGTCGCCGTCAGGGGCGGCGCGCGGGCCGGGGACGATCAGCCTGGTCAACCACAGCGGGTTGCCGTCGGTGGCGTCGACGAGGGCCCACAGCCGCCGGGGCGGGGGCGGGTCCACGCCGGCCGTGGCGAACAGCTCGGCGAGCTCCGCCACGCCGAACCCCGCCATGTTGATCGTGGCGCCGCTGGCGGTGGCCAGGCGGCGCACGCCGTCGATCCACGGCGACTCGTGCGGCCGGCCGGCGAGCAGCAGGAGCAGCGGGAGCCTCGGGGCGTGCAGCATCAGGTACTTCAGAGCGCGCAGTGAGGGCGAGTCGCACCAGTGCACGTCGTCGACGCGCACCACGACCGGTCCGCGCGCGCAGGCCTGGGTCACGGCGCCCACGAGCGCGTCCCCGGCCTGCCTGACCTGGTCGAGGTCCAGCAACGGCTGGCTGTCCAGGCGTCCCCGGCCCGACGGGTGCCGCCGGGGCGAGCCGTCCGCGAGCGCGTCGATCAGCCGGTTCGCCAGGTCCAGGTCGTGCGTCCGCGCGCTCTGGGAGGCCTCGACGCGCACGATTCCCGCCGGTCGGCGACCGCCAGGAGGCGGGCGGCGACGACCGCCGACTGCCGGGGTGTCACCCTCCGGGGCGCCGCGGGTGTCGCCGTGGACCGCCGGCCCACGCGGCGCCGGTTCGCCCGGTGCCCGCTCGTCCGGTGCCCGCTCGCCGGGCGCCGCGTCGACAGGTGCCTCGTCGTCCGCCACCACGGCACCGCCGGCCGGCGCGGCACCGGCCGGCGCGGCACCGGCCGCCAGGTCGCCGAGGAACCGGTCGAGCAACGTCGTCTTGCCGATGCCGGCCGGGCCTTCGAGGAACACGCAGCGCAGACCGGACGACACCACCGCCGCGTACTGCCCATGAAGCTGGTTGAGCTCGGATTCACGACCGACAAAAAGCGCCATTCCGCCTGTCTCGACCCGCTTTCGACTAGTCCGTTGACTTTGTGCCGACTCGCCCCCCGGTGCGCGCCCCTGACCAGGCTGGGACCCGCTTTGCGGCGCATAGTAGTCGCACGACGGCGAGACGGTACCGTCGGTCGCCCGGAGGTGGCGCCCGCGCGCGGAACCTGGCGGCGCGGGCGGGAAGCGGCGCGAGCCCGTCACGCGCGACGTCTCGACCCGCTGGTCAGGTACGGTCTCCAGCGGCGCCTAGTGGGGTCTCGTCCCGTTCAGCGCATTCCTTCATGCCTGGCACCGGTCGTCATTCCTGTTCCTGTCCGGTACCACTCAGGTGCCAGCCGGCCCTCCCCGTTCCCGTCCGCGAGTCGTGAGGCCCAGATGTCACTGTCCACGCATGTCCTTGACACCGGGGCCGGCCGCCCCGCGGCCGGGGTCGCCGTCCGGCTGGAGAAGATCATCCTCGGCTTCGACGGCCAGCCCATGGGCTGGCGGCTGATCACCGAGGCCGTGACGGACGAGGACGGCCGGATCGCGTCACTGCCGGCGGACGCCGCCGGTCGATGGCGGCTGGTGTTCGACACCGCGCAGCGTTCGGCGTTCTTCCCCGAGGTGACCATCACCTTCCAGATCGAGGACCCGGCCGCCCATCACCACGTACCCCTGCTGCTCGCGCCCTTCGGCATCTCCTCCTACCGGGGCAGCTGACCACGCGCCCACGCCCGCCGCCAGGACCGGTCGGACGCGGAGCGCCCGACAAGCGCGCCTGTGCTACCGCTTTCGTCCCCGGATTGCCCCGATTCGGCTGGATGCACCGGGCCCGTATCAGGTTCGTCGGGCGCGGAGCGTCCGACAGGACGTGGGCGAGCGGTGCGCTAAGCGCACCTTCGAGCCCACGTCCACACTGGAGGGCGTGCCCACCCTGTCGGAACACCTGCTCGGCCGGCTGACGGCGCCGCTCGGCCCGGTCGACGCGACGCTCGCGGCCCGCCATCCCGGCGATCCGGGCACCCGCCAACCGGTGCACACCTGCTACGTCTCGGCCGAGCGGCTGCATCTCGACGTCGTGCTCGAGTGGGGGGAGACCGCCCGCGAGGCGCTCGCGGCACACGCGCCCTCGCCGGCCGAGCTCGCCGAGGCCACCGGCCTCGACACGCCGACCGCCCCCTGGGCGGCGGGCACCGCGGGCAGGCAGCCGGGCGGGGCGGACCCGGCGCTGGCCGAGCGGGTGTACGCCCACGTGCTGCGCGTGCTGTCGATGGAACCCATCCAGGACCTGCGGGTCGACCTGGAGGACGGCTACGGCATCCGCCCGGACGAGGTGGAGGACGAGCACGCCGTCGTCGCCGCCGAGGCGCTGCGGGCGGCCGCCGCGGCCGGGGCGCTGCCGGCCAGCTACGGGCTGCGGCCCAAGTCACTCGACCCGGCCGTGCGCGACCGCGGCCTGCGCAGCCTCGACCTGTTCCTCACCGCGCTCGCCGGCGACGACGGCGGCCCGCCAGGACTGGTGATCACCCTGCCGAAGGTGAGCGCGCCCGAGCAGGTCGGCGTGTTCCTGGCGGTCCTCGACGAGCTGGTGCCCCGGATCGACCTGCGCCCGCCGGCCGTCGAGCTGCAGATCGAGACCCCGGCGGCGGTGCTCGCCCTGCCCGCGCTGGTGGAGGCCGGGCGCGGCCGGGTCACCGGGCTGCACGTCGGCACCTACGACTACTCGGCCGCGCTCGGGATCGCCGCCGAACACCAGGCCAGCGACCACCCGGCGGTCGAACATGCCACCACGCTCATGCAGCTGGTCACCGCCGGGACCGGGATCCGGGTCTCCGACGGCTCGTCCAACCTGCTGCCGGTCGGGGCGACCGAGGCGGTGTGGGCCGGCTGGCACCGGCACGCCGGACTCGTCACCCGGGCCTGGCGGCGCGGCCTCTACCAGGGCTGGGACCTGCACCCCGCCCAGCTGGTGAGCCGGCACGCGGCGGTGGCCGCGAACCTGCTCGCGGGCCTGCCGGCCGCGCTCACGCGGCTGTCCGCCTACGCGGAGGCCCGCTTCGCCGGCGCCGTGGCCGACGAGCCGGCCACCGCCCGGGCACTGGCCGGCCATGTCCTACGGGCGCTGGACGCGGGCCTGCTGGACGACACGGGCCTGGCCGCCGCCGACCTCGACCGCGCGGTCGTCGCGAAGCTCGGCGGCCGCGGCTGAACTCGCCAAGACCGGCGGCCGCCGCCGAACGCCCGGCGGGAACGCCGCTGAAGCGGTCGGGCAGTCGGGCCTCCGCCTCACACGGGGATGGCCGCCCTCCTCGGAGGGCGGCCATCGTGGACACGCTTCTGGGCTCGGCTCCATGGTTATGGGAGCGGCGCTGTGGTGACCGAGTCGCCGCTGACCGCGACGATGATGGCCGCCGGGGCCGAGGCGTCGTCACCGCCGGAGGTCCTGGCGAGGCCGACCAGCACGGTGATGAGTACGAAGGCGACGAGCACGAGGGTCTTCACCGCCGCGTACATCGGCTTGAGAAAGGTCTGCGCGATCCCCCAGAGGCTGCGGATGTGTCGGGTGAGTCCGCTAATCAGGACGCTCAACCCGACGACGACGATCAGGGCCAGAAGGAACAGGCCGCCCTGGCCGTCCGACTCCGCCACCTGGGCATTTACTGCATGTTGAGCAAGGTCTAGTCTAGTCATTTGGTAGGTTCCGCTCCCCGCTCGGACTTGCGCTACCGCGTAGGTGTGCGGCCGCCGTAGTTGGCGCTACGGCGGCACTCTGGCACCGCTGCGTCGAGGTGCCGCAAGGGGCGACGGGCTGGAGCCCGCCTAGGTTGACAGGACGCCCCCGGTACTTCGTGTGGTCGAGGCCGGGGGTGTTCTGTTGTGCGCCTTGGCTGGTTCCTGTGGTCTCGGGCCTGCCGCCTCCATCTCTTCTCTCTGAACTTCAGAGAGCTACACTGTATTTCTGAACTCCACCGGTAGAGACTGGGTGCTCTACCAAGTCCCACTGTATGACCAAGATGCCGACAAGACTAGAGAAATAGCCGAATCCGGAGCCCGCGGTGCGCCACAAGCCTCTCGACTGCCCGGGTCGCGGTTCCGCGAGATCTCCTGATACGCTTTCCGTCCATCGACACGCTTGAGGTTCGCTGAATTTCACCGTCGACACTGGACCGGGTGGAGGGATGATGTCGGAGGCAAACCGGACGTTGGCTCAGCGCCTCCGACGGCAGCGAGAGGCGGTCGAGGGCCGGCTCACGCAGCCTCAGGTCGCCAGGGCTCTCGGCGTGTCGGTGGCGACGGTCTCATCCGACGAGAACATCGCGCGGGGTATCCCGCTCACGAGGCTTGGGAAATACGCGACGTTCTACGCCGCCCCTCGCGCCGACGAGGACGCGAGGGCACGGTTAGCCGCGGAGGACGAGCTCACCGACGAGGAGCGCGCGGCTCGGGATGACCTGCTGGACGAACTGAAAGCGTTGCGGGGCGCCGCGGCGCCGGTGCCCGACCCGCCGGCGTCCATGCTCCCCAACGCGGCGCCTCGCCGCACCTGGCGTTTCGACGACGAGGCACCCGTCCGGGTGGTGTGCGGGCAGATCCCGGTGGAGGCTCGCTCGCCGCTCGCGTCACCGGACAATCTCAACCACACCGAGATGTTCTCGTTCGCGGACGCTGACGCCCTCGTCGAGTTGTTCGGGCACATCAGGGCGGAGAACCCCGCCCTGGACGTCCGGTTCCGCACCTCCGCGGGCATGGGGTCGGACGACGTGTCCGGCCACCTCGTCCTTCTGGGCGGCCTCGGTTGGAACCAGGCCACGGTGTGGTACACGCGGCAGGCCGACGTGCCGGTCACCCAGATCTCCGATCCCGATTTCCCTGACGGGGAGATCTTCGAGGTCACGCGGGACGGAGGGCGCCGCAAATATGTGCCAAGAATGGCCGACAACCCGGACCTCGGCCTCGTCGAGGATCTCGGGCTGCTGGTACGGATAGCCAATCCGTTCAACCGTTCCCGGACACTGACCATCTGTAACGGTGTGTACTCGAGAGGCGTGTTGGGGGCGGTCCGCTGTCTCACCGACGCGAACCTCAGGGAACGGAACGAACAATACATATTCGACAGGTTCGGCGAAGCTGGAGAGTTCGGCATCCTGATGCGCGTGCGAGTGCTCAGGGGAAAGACGATAACGCCTGACCTGCATGACCCGGACATTCGTCTCTTCGAATGGCCCTGAAAGGACCCGATCGGTGACAAGGACCGGTCCGACGGTTGAGCACGGCTCCGGCGAGTCGTCTGGCGAGGAGGGCGCCGCGCAGCCTCCAGCTGTCTCCCACCGGACGTCGCACCGCGCGCTGCTGCGCCGGTGCGACGCGGGCGCCGCCGGCCAGCTCGCCGCCATCGTGGTTCCCGCCTCCCGCCCGGCTCATAACCTGACCAGCGCGATGGAACTGGCCGTCTCGGTGGGCGCCGAGCTGGTCGCGCTGTGCAGTGGGGGAACGGAGGCCACCCAGGTCGTCGAGCAGGCGCGTACCATGCCCGGGCTGCGCGCCGCGGTGGTGGACCTCGCCGACGGATACAAGAACGACAAGCTCGACGAGTTCGAGACGGCCCATGTGCTCGGCGCGGCTCCCGCCTACCTTGGCGACCTCAGTCTCAAGCGGAATCTCGGACTGCTGCTCGGCGCCGCGGCGGGGTGGCGCTCGCTGCTCTTCCTGGACGACGACATCCGGGATGTCGAACCGATGCTCGTCCGCGAGGCCGCGGCGGGACTGCGTCATTTCGATGCCGTCGGCATGATCGCGCGTGATTTCCCGGACAACTCGGTCGTCTGTCACGCCAACCGACTCGCCGGCGGGCGGCAGGACGTCTTCGTCAGCGGGTCCGCTCTTCTGGTCGACTCCTCAAGGGATGTCAGCTTCTTCCCCCGCATCTACAACGAGGACTGGTTCTTCCTCTTCGACATCGTCCAGCGTGGCGCGCTTGGCGCCACCGGTTACGTCCGACAGCTGGAATTCGATCCGTACGCGAACCCGCGGCGCGCGGCCGATGAGGAGTTCGGCGACGTGCTTGCTGAGGGCCATATGGCACTGATGCACGCCGGAAGCGTCGACGAAGCGAAGAGCCCGGATTTCTGGGCGAAGTTCTTGGAGGAACGCGGGCGGTTCGTCAAGGATATCCGGCGGCGGCTGGAAGCGAACTCGGGTCTGAACCACGCCCAGGCCGCCGCCGCCCGGTGCGCGCTGCGTACCGCCGACCTGACCCGGTCCGAGATCCGCCCCGAGTACCTGGCCGACTATGTTCAGCACTGGCGGGCAGACCTTGCCCGTTGGCGCCGGCTCCGGTCCAGGCTGGTCGCCGGTTCCTCGCTTGCCGACGGACTGAGGGCGCTGGAACTCATGGACCGGACGAAGCTGCTCGGCGGCCGGTGACCGGGACACGCGGCAAGGGCTGCTTGCCCGCCAGACAAAATCGGGTCGAAGGTCGGTCAGTCGGGTGGATCGCCGAGATGTCTGATCATTCGGACCTCTTGGCGGCTGGAATCGGTGGGAAAGGGCTGGGCTAGTCCGGTCCGCTGGAATCCGAGGCGTTCGTACAATGCGATGGCCGGCACGTTGTTGTCGGCCACCCATAGCGACAGGGAGGTGGCCGCGTCATCCGCGGCCCACGCCGCGACAGTCTCGACCAGGCTGTGGGCGACCCCGCGACGGCGCCAGGGAGGCGCGACCCAGAGACTCAGCAGGTGGCGGTCGTCGGGGGAGTCGCCGAACTCGGCCGAGCCGGCGACGAGGCCCACCTGATGCTGGTCCTCCCAGGCGACGAACCAGGAGCAGCTTTCCATCCGGGTGTGCCAGTCGGACTCGGCGAAGCCGCTCTCCCGCGTGGCGGTCGAGGCGAAGGCTGCGGGAGCATCGGTCAGCGCCTGTAGGCGTAGCTCACGCAGTACGGCCCACTCCCCCTTGTCGAGAGTGCGGATCTCGATGCTGTGGGTCACCATTCAACGGTGACAGAGTCCGCCGCCTGGTTCATCTGTTACCGAGGTCGGTGAACTGTGACCAGCGGTTGTATTACGGCCGCGCACCGCCGCTCACTCGTCCCCGTCGGAGGCTCGCCCATCGGGTGCACAATCGAGACGACATCACTGGACATCGCTGGCCGTCGCGGGCGGCTCTGCATCCGGTGGTGCCCACGGCGTGGTTGGTCGTTCCGTACCTATCCGCCCTGGAGCCTCGTGGAGCGCGGCCGCCGACGAGACGCCCGGTCCGTCGTCGTCTCCCGGGCCGTCGGGCGTGGCACGTAGGTGGCGGCCCGTGGCTGGGTTCTGGGCTGGGCCTGCCCGGCGGAACCCGGGCCGGACGCGCACGGGGAAGTGCGGCCGTCGGGCGAGGTCCGCTGCCGTCCCGCGCGCAATCGCCACCAGAACAGCCAGAACGGCAGGCGGCGCCGAGACGGTGGCGGCGACCGGCGCGTGCCCGCTCAGGTGGGCGCCTTCGGGGGTGTGGACCTGCCGGGTTCCGTCTGGTGGAGGGCGGGGTTGACGGGGGTGGGGCGAAGAACTCCATCATGTCGATGGAAATTGGGTGGATGTCGATCGACGCTGTGGAGGCTCCGTGTCCGTCACGGATGAGTACCTGGCAAACAACACCGTCTACGCGCAGAGCTTCGCGGGTCCGCTGCCGCTGCCGCCGGCCCGGCAGGTCGCCGTCGTCGCCTGCATGGACGCGCGGCTCAACGTCTACGGGATCCTCGGGCTCGCCGAGGGCGAGGCGCATGTGATCCGCAACGCCGGTGGGGTGGTCACCGACGACGCGATCCGGTCGCTGGCGATCAGCCAGCGCCTGCTCGGCACCAGGGAGATCATCCTGATTCACCACACCGAGTGCGGGATGGTGACCTTCACCGACGACGCCTTCAAGCGCGCGATCCAGGACGAGACCGGTATCAAGCCCGCCTGGGCCGCGGAGGCGTTCCCGGACCTCGACGAGGATGTGCGCCAGTCGATCGCCCGGATCAAGGCCAGCCCGTTCATCCCCCACCGGGACGCCGTCCGGGGCTTCGTCTTCGACGTCGCCACCGGCCTGCTCAAGGAGATCGTCTGACCCTCGGTGGTCAGGACGGCGCGAGACGGGCGGCCAGGGCCGCGGCCTCGGCGGTGACGCGGGTGCGCAGGGCGCGCTTGGCGTCGGGGTCGAGCCAGGTGGCCTCGACGCCGTCGAGGGCGATGGTGACCATGTCGTCGAAGGTGTAGCCGAAGGCCTCGGCGACCGAGGTGTACTCGTAGCCGAGGTCGAGGTCGGTCATCGCCGGGTCGTCGGTGTTCACGGTCGCGAGCAGGCCGGCGGCACGCATCGCCGGGTAGGGGTGGTCGGCGAGCGCCGGGAACGCGTTGGCGATCCGGATGTTGGAGTTGGGGCAGACGGTGAGCGGGATCCGCTCGGCCGCGAACCGGCGGACCAGCTCCGGGTCGTCGACCAGCGAGAGCCCGTGGTCGACGCGTTCGGCGCCCAGCACGTCGACCACCGCGGCGATCGCCGACGGCGGCGAGTTCTCGCCCTGGTGGCCGGTCAGGCGGAACCCGGCCGCCGCGGCGGCCCGGTACGCCTCCGTGAACGACACCGGGTCGACGCCGAGCTCGGTCGAGTCCATCCCGACGCCGAGCACCCGCTCGATGCCGGGCGCGCCCGCGCGGCGCAGCTCGCCGAGTTCCGTCACCATGTCCAGCCCGGCCGCCGGGCCGAACGCGCGGTCGATGTCGGCGATGAGCATCGCCTTCGACCCGGTCTGGGCCTCCGCCGCCGCGATCCCCTCGGCCAGCCCGGCGACGACGTCGCCCAGCCGCTGGCCACCGGCCAGGTGACGGGCGGGGGTGAAGAACATCTCCGCGTAGACCCGCCCGTGGGCGGCGGCGTCGAGCACGCTCTCGTACCCGAGCCGCGCCCAGTCGTCCCGGCCCGCCAGCGTCGACTGGACCAGCCAGAAGATCGACAGGAACTCGTCGAGCGAGCCGTACGAGTACAGCTCGTCGAGGTTCTCGGTCGGCAGGGCGAGCCCGCCCCGGTGGGCCAGCTCGATCACCGTTCCCGGCCGCATCGTGCCCTCGACGTGGCAGTGCAGCTCCACCTTCGGCAGCAGGTCCAGCGCGGTGGCCAGGTCGAGCGGCTCCATGCCCGTCGTGCCCGTTGTCGTGCCCTGCCCCATCCCAGCGCCTCCGCGGCTAGAAAGATCTCAGACCCGAATCCCCGATCAGACCCGTGTCGCGGCGGCCGGGACGGGTCCCGCGTCCTCGACGGCGGCCTGGATGCCCGTCGCGATCGTCCGGTGCCGGGCCAGCATCTCGTCCAGCGCGGGGTGCGTCGGCACCCCGTCCTCGACGACGAGGCGCCCGGCGACGACAGTGTGCCGCGCGGCGACCGGTCCGCAGCGCAGCCACGCCTCGACGGGGTCCGACAGGGCGCCCGCGAACGCGACCCCGGTCAGCGGCCAGACGACCAGGTCGCCGACCGCGCCGACGGACAGCTCGCCGATCTCGCCGACCCGCCCCAGGCAGCCCGCGCCGCCCCTCGTCGCGATCTCGAGCGCGTCCCGCGCCGACATCGCCGCCGAGCCGTGCCGCAGCCGGCCCAGCAGCATCGCCGTGCGAGCCTCCAGCCACAGCGACGCCGCGTCCGCCGAGCTCGACCCGTCGCAGCCAAGGCCCACCGGTGCCCCGGCGGCGCGCAGCTCGGCGACTGGCGCGAGGCCGCCGCCGAGGATCATGTTGCTGCTCGGGCAGTGCGCCACCCCGGTGCCCCAGGCGCCCAGCCGGGCGACCTCCTCGGGGTTCGGGCAGATGCAGTGCGCGACCCAGGACCGGTCGCCGCCCCAGCCGACCTCGGCGAAGTGGTCGATGGGCCGACGGCCGTAGACCGCGAGGCAGTACTCGTCCTCCTCCGGGTCCTCCGCGAGGTGGGTGTGCAGCCGGACGTCGAGCTGCTCGGCCAGCTCGGCCGTCGCCTTCATCAGCTCGGGGCTGACCGAGAACGGCGAGCACGGCGCCAGCGCGACCCGCACCATCGCGCCGTGGCCCGGGTCGTGGTGCGCGGCGACGAGCCGGGCCGACTCGGCGAGGATCTCGTCCGGGTCCTGGACCACCGAGTCCGGCGGCAGCCCGCCGTCCTTCTTCGACAGCGACATCGAGCCGCGCGTCGGGTGAAAGCGCATGCCCAGCGCGCGGGCGGCGGCGATCTCCGCGGAGATCAGGTCGCCGCCGCCCTTCGGGTGCACGTAGAGGTGGTCCGTGGTGGTCGTGCAGCCGCCGAGGGCGAGTTCGGTGAGGCCGACATAGGCGGAGACGTGCACCGCTTCCTCGTCCAGGCGTGACCACAGCGGGTAGAGCGTGGTCAGCCACTGGAAGAGTGTGCCGTGCAGCGACGGCGCGAAGGCCCGGGTGAGGTTCTGGTAGATGTGATGGTGGGTGTTGACCAGCCCCGGGGTGACCAGGCAGCCGTCGGCACGCAGCACGCGCCTGGCCGCCGGCGGCTCGTCACCGGCGGCGCCGACGCCGGTCACCAGTCCGTCGGTGATCGCCACCCAGCCGCCGGGCAGCTCACGGCGTTCGGCGTCGACGGTCGCGACCAGCTCGGCTCCGGCCACCAGCAGGTCGGCCGGCTGGCCATCCAGGGTGGCGGGAGAGGGAGAGTCCGGGTGCGTGGTCATGGGGGCCGATTCTGCTGGCCTGGGATTACGCGCGCATGACGCGGCCGATCCCACAAGTCCCGCCGGCGTCCGCGCTGCCGACGGCGCTGACCGTCGTGCCCGTCGACGACCCGGCCGACCCGCGGGTGACCGACTACCTCGCGCTCACCGACGTCGCGCTCCGGCGCCGCAGGGAGCCAGCCGAGGGCCTGTTCATCGCCGAAGGAGAGCGGGTGATCTACCGCGCGCTGCGGGCCGGTTACCAGCCGCGCTCGGTGCTGGTCTCACCCAACCGGTTGGACGCGGTGCCGACGGAGATCGGCTCGGATGTACCCGTTTACCTGGCCGGCCCGGAGATCATGGCCCAGATCACAGGATTCGAGGTGCACCGGGGCGCGCTCGCCGCTATGGCGCGCCACCCGGACCGCGACCCGGCCGAACTGCTCTCCTGGGCGCTGCGGGTCCTCGTCCTCGAGGACCTCGTCTCGCACACCAACCTGGGCGCGATCTTCCGCTCGGCCGCCGGCCTCGGCATGGACGCCATCCTGCTCAGCCCGCGCTGCGCCGACCCGCTGTACCGGCGGTCGGTCCGTGTCTCGATGGGCGAGGTCTTCGCGGTCCCCTACGCCCGGCTGGATCCCTGGCCCGCGAGCCTCGCCGCGCTGACGGACCGCGGCTTCGAGGCGCTCGCGCTGACCCCCGCCGCCGACGCGACCGACCTGGCGGCCCTGCGCCCCGCCCCGGACGCGCGGATCGCCGTCCTGCTCGGCACCGAGGGTGAGGGCCTGTCGGTCGCCGCCCAGGCCGCCGCCACCCGTCGCGTCCGTATCCCCATGGCCGCCGGCGTCGACTCCCTCAACGTGGCGGCCACCGCCGCCATCGCCTGCTACGCCCTCGGCCGCCCACCTTCCCCACCGATTGGCTAGTAAGGGCTGGACGCACAGCGGCACGTTCGACCCCCCGCCGCTCGGTAGCCCATCGGCGGGGACCCCGCGGCAGGGTTGAGGCAGAAGAACCGCTTGGGGGTCAGGGCGGGGAGCCAGGGAGGTCGGGAGCGCCTCCGGCGGCGGCGCGGCGGCGGTGGGCGAGCGCGGCGAAGACCTCCATGGCGACCCGGTGGGCGCTGTTGACCGTGGTGTCGGCGTGGTCGTAGGGCGGGGAGACCTCGACGATGTCCGCCGCCACCAGCGGGGTGTCGAGCGCGATCTGGCGGACGGCGCGCAGCAGGTCGGCCGGGTTCATGCCGCCGGGCTCCGGGGTGCCGGTACCCGGCGCGAAGCCCGGGTCGAGCACGTCGATGTCGACGGACAGGTACAGCGCCTTGCAGCCGTCGACCGCCTGCGCGATCGCGTCGGCGATGACCGCCCGCGAGCCGCGCTCCCAGATCTCGTGCATCAGGTGCCAGCGCAGCCCATTCTCCTGCATCCAGGCGAAGACGTCTGCCGGCGGCCAGTAGCCGCGTAGCCCGACCTGGACGAAGTTGCTGCCGCGGACCGCGCCCGACTCGATCAGCCGGCGCATCGGGGTGCCGTGCGAGGCCAGGTTGCCGTCGATGATGTCGGCGGTGTCGGCGTGCGCGTCGAAGTGCAGCAGGCCCACCTCGCCCCAGCCGACCGCTTCGGCCACCGCCGTCGCCGCCGGCCACGTGATCGAATGGTCGCCACCGAGGATGAGCGGAAAGATCCCGTTACGCGCGACCTCGTGAACCTTGGCCCGGATGTTCGCGTGCGAGGCTTCGGTCAACCCGTGCGGGCAGTGCGCGTCGCCCGCGTCGACGACGTCGAGCCACTCGAAGATCTCGATGCCGAGGTCGAGGTGGAAGGTGCCCGGGTCGTAGGCCTGCGCGCGCAGCGCGCGCGGGCCGAACCGGGCACCGGGCCGGTTGGTCGTCGAGATGTCGAACGGGGCGCCGACGACGGCCACGTCGGGGCGCCGCTCGAGCAGCTCGGCCTCGGTCTCCAGCCACGGCCGGCCGCAGAACGTCGCGAGCCCGGCGAAGCCCTGCCCGTCCGGCTTGCCGCCCGCGGCCTCGCGTGCCGCGTACGGCGGGACCGGGCGGCCCGGCGTCCCGTCCGCCACGTCCGGTGTCTCCTCGCCCTCGGTCCAGGCACTCCGTGCCAGAAGCCCTCGTTCTGGGAAGCCTCGTTCTACGCTGCCCAGTATGAGTCGTCCGGCCGAATCCGGCCTTCCGGCGGCACCCAGCGCCGTCGCGGCGCCGGAAACCGCGAGGCCACCTGGTTTCGCGGCGCCGTCGGGCTCCGTGTCACCGTCGGGCTCCGTGTCACCGTCGGGCTCCACCTCGCCGTCGGGCTCCACGCGACCGTCGGTCTCCATGCCGCGGTCGGGGTCGGGGACGGCGCCCGCCGACGCCCACCTGGCGGGTGGGCCGCCGGCCGGCGCGGCGACGCGGCGCTGGTCGCGCCGCGCCAGGCTCGGCGGGTATCTGGGCGTCGCCGCGGCCGCCGTGGCGGGCTCGACGATGGTCTACCTGGTCGACCCGGCCGAGCCGGGCCATTACCCGACGTGTCCGTTCAAGTGGGCGACCGGTGGCCTGGACTGTCCCGGCTGCGGCTCGATGCGCGGCCTGCACCAGGCGCTGCACGGCCACCTCGGCGCCGCGGCGGACTACAACCTCTTCTTCGTGATCGCCGCGCCGCTGCTCCTGCTTGGCTGGTTCGTCGCCGTGGGCCGGCTGCTCGGCCTGCCGATCCGGACGCCACGCATGCCGGTCGCGATCTACCGGGCGCTGCCGGTACTCGTCGTCGCCTACTGGATCGTGCGCAACACCCCAGGTCCTGTGGGCGACTGGCTGCACTCGTAGCCTCGCGCCGGCGGACCTGCCCCGCACGGCGGGCTACCGGAGATGGCGGTCGAAGAAGTCCAGGATGCGCGCGTACGCGTCGTTCGTGGCTGCCTCGTCGTGGCCGACTCCGAGGACCTTTCCGACGGCCGAATACACCGGATGCTTGTTCATGAAGGAGTGGCCTACCTTCGGGTATTCCTTGACGTCGTGTGGCACGCCCGCCTCGGTGAGAGCGGCGTCGAGCCTGGCGGCGGCGCCGCGCAGGGAGACGTCCCGGGCGCCAAAGCTGGCGACGATCGGGCAGGCGCCCGCGAACACCGCGGCGAGATCGCCCTTGGGCATCATGCCGTAGTTCGGCGCCGCGGCGTCGAAGCCGCGGGTGGCGGCCACCAGCGCGAACCCACCGCCCATGCAGAAGCCGACGACGCCCACCCGGCCGGCGCAGTCGTCCCGGCCGGCGAGGTAGCGCCGGACCGCCTCGAGATCGTCGTACGCCGGCCCTCGCCCGGACATCGCGGCCCGGATCGTCGCGGTCACGCACCGCGGGCCGCGGGCGCTGAACAGGTTGGGCGCGAGGGCGACATAACCGGCCGCGGCCAGCCGGTCGACGTGGCGGCGGGTGTCGGCCGTCAGCCCGAAGGCGTCGTGCAGCACGACGACGCCCGGCCACGGCCCGGATCCGGCCGGCGGTGTGGCGAGGTAGCCGTCCAGCTCGGCGGCGGTCGCCGCGCCGGGAACCTTGACGTCCACGATGGCGGCCTCCTCGCGGGGCGCTGCGGGGCGCTTGCTCCAGCCAGCGGGCGCCATCCGGCGCCAGCAGACGATGATGCCGTACCCATGGCCGGCGCCGCGACGGTTCGCCCCGGTCCGGAGCCTGCCAGCCAAGCATCACCCGGTGGCGGCATCGGGATCAGCGCGGTTGATCGGCGTCCCTGCTTGCTGAGGGAAGCGGCGGCCGGTGGCTTAGGTGGCTTCGCTACAGTTCGTGCGGGCAACGGTAACCCCAGGCCGTATGCGGCCTCAGGACGCAGGGGGTGAGGATGGCGCAGGGCGCGTGCCGGCGAGCGGGTGAGGTCAGGCTGGTCGGGCTGACGCATCATCATCCCGGCGCCGAGGCGGCCGCCGTCGCGGACGTCGACCTCACCGTCGCCTCCGGGGGATCGCTCGCGCTTGTCGGCCCTGAGGGCGCGGGCAAGACGACGGTGCTGCGGCTCGTCGCCGGGCTCGACCGGCCGGTCGAGGGCCGGGTGCTGCTCGACGGCGTCGACGTCGCGGGACTGCCGGCGCCGCGCCGGCCGGTCGCCGCCGTCTTCGGTCGCTACAGCCTCTTCCCGTTCCTCGACGTCGCGGCGAACGTCGCCCTCGGCCTGCGGGGGAGCGGCTCGCTGGCCGGCGCGCCGGACCCGCGTGGCCGGGCGCTCGCCACGCTCGCCGGCAGGGCGGGCACGGCCCGCCGGGTACGCGAGGCGTTGGAACTGGTCCGGATGGGCGACTACGCCCGGCGCCGCCCACCGCAGCTCGCCCCGGCGCACCAGCAGCGGGTGGCGATCGCCCGGGCGCTCGTGCTGCGCCCGCGGGTGCTCGTGCTCGACGAGCCGCTCGGCGCGCTCGACGACGACGACCTGCGCGTACGGCTCGCCGCCGACCTGTGCGCGCTGCACCGCCAGCTCGGGATCACCATGATCTACGCGACCCGGTCGGCCGGTGAGGCGAGCGCGGTCGCCGAACGGGTCGCCGTCCTCGCGAACGGGAGACTCCTGCTCGAGGCGCAGCCGGCCGAGGACGCGGTCGCCCGCGCCCGGGCGGACGACGACCCCGCTGGTGACCTGCCGGCGGGTGACGTCGACGCGATGCTGGCCGCGGCCGACGACCCGGGCGCGGGCGCCCCCGCCGCCTGAAGGACCGCCGCGGCGGGTCGAGCGCGGGCCCGGCCGCGCCGTGGCCCGCCGGCGACGCCCGCCCGGCCGCGACCGGCTTTCTTCCACGCTTTCGGCTCGTTCTCCCGGCGCCGTCCGTGCTCGGCCACCGGAGCCGACCGCCGGCGCTCCCGCCCCGGGGCCGCCCACTCCTGATTACCTCGGCCGCTGCCGGGAACGGGCGAGGCAAGTACCCGAGGCGAGAACGAGTACCGAACGCACAGGTACCCGAACGACGTGGCGGACGGGAGGCACCGCGGGGGCCCCGACCCAGACCCACCGGGAGGCAGAGATGACCAAGCCCGCCGAGTACCGGCCTGACGGTGTCGACATGTTCAACGTGCTCGACGACGTTCCGCTGACCGTCGAGGAGAGCCTGGACAGCGACGACCTGGGAACCACCGACGCGGGCCTGGACCCTCTCGACGACAGCTGGGACGCCCCCGACTCGCCGAGCGCGGAGACCCGGCAGCGCCCGACCGCCAACGAGCGCCTCGCGGGTGCGTCGCTGGACGAGGCGCTGGCCCAGGAGGTCCCGGACGTCGATCCCTACCTGGAGGCGGAGCGCCTCGAGACCGGCCTGGTGCTCGACGACGACGTCGAGGGCGTCGACACGCCGTTCGCGGAGTCGAACCCGGGCCCACGGCTGGCGGGCCTGGTCGCCGACGACGCGGCCGGGCTCGGGGAGCCGTTGACGGCCCGCCCGGTGAACGCCCGGACTCTCCGCCGAACCGGCGAGGCGGGCCTGGCAGGTCAGGGTGACGGCGAGGCCTGGCCGCTCGCGCCGGAGGAGGATGCGTTGCATCTCGACTGAGGGGCGGCGTCCAAGGGGGTGTACCCGGCAAAGCGGGGCATGGGATTCCCGGTCGTGGCCGCCCCGCTACCTGGCGGTAGCGAGTGGTTACATCGAGTGATCGATGGCCCGTGCGCGTGTGGAAGGGTATAGGCGGCGCGCGCCAGGGTGTTCACGCCGCGCGGGCAGTTCCACCCCGCTCGTCGGTGAGGCGCCGATAACGTATAGCGTCCCGCTTCGTGGCTACTGTTGCGGACCGGATTCTTGGCCATCTGGCCGGGGTGCCGGCCGGTTTGGACGACGGCAGGCTCGCGGAGGCGATCGGCGCCAGCCGCAGCTCTGTCAATAACGCGTGTCGCAAGCTCGCCGAGCAGGGGCGGCTGGTACGGGCCGTCGGAGCCGACGGCAAGATCTTGAACATGGTCGGGAGTGGGTCCGCGCCCGCCGAAGGCGGGTCGGTGGCCGCGGCTGAGCCGGCCACGCCCGAGCCCGAGCTGCCGGTGGCGTCCGTGGCGGAGCCGGCCGACGAGCCGGCCGTCGTCCCGGAGATCCCGGCCGCGCGCTCGGGCCCGGACGACGTGCCCGGCATCCCCGCGGCCCGCCTGCCCGGCGATGACGAGATCGCCGCCGCGGCGGAGCCGGTGGCCGAGCCTGAGCCGGTCGTGGCGGAGGCCGAGCCTGAGCCGGTGGAGCCGGTGGAGCCGGAGGCCGAGCCTGAGCCGGTCGTGGCCGAGGCCGAGCCTGAGCCAGTGGCCGAGGCCGAGCCGGTCGCGGCGGAGCCCGAGCCAGAGGCCGAGGCCGTCGTCGAGCCGGAGCCCGCCGGCGCCGTCGCGGACGGCGAGGTGACCGACGCTGAGGTGACCGACGCTGAGGTGGCCGAGGGAGAGCTCGTGGAGCCGGCGCCGGCCGCGGCCGAGGCGGCCGACGACAGCGACATCGTGGACGCCGAGACGTCCGCCGAGCCCGACCCGTCGGCGTCGCCGTCCGGTCCCCGCCGGCCATGGTGGCGGCGCCTGTTGCCGTTGCGTTAGCTCCCGGCGCGATCCGCCGGTGATCCGCGCCGCCGGGATCCGCGCCGGATCGGAAAAGCCAGTCCGGATCTCGCTTTCGGCGGCCCGGAGGTCCTGGGAGGTCGTTCGGCAATGCCCCGGAGCGGTTCGCGGTGGGTATCGCCGGCCCGACAGCCGCGCGGCCGGGGAGCCACTACGGTTACCAATCTGGTTGCCGAAGGTGTTAGGTGTGTCCCGTCGGGCGGCTACCGGCGGGGAATCGGCCCGGCATAGCGTGGCAGCGTCACGGAACTCAATCAGGGGAGAGCATGTCCATCCGAGCCCGAGCGCTCGTCGCCGCTGTGGCGTTGACGTCGTTGGCGCTGACTGCCTGCGGCAGCAGGGTCAACTCTGACGACCAGCCCAGCAATCCGGACGGCGGCGGCACCACGCAGGCGTCCAACAACACGGCGTCCGACACGGGGGTGAGCCCCACCGAGATCAAGGTCGGCCTGATCAGCGGCCAGACCAGCGGGCTCGGTCCGGACACGTTCTCGGCGTCGCTGTACGGCGCGCAGGCCTACTTCGACGCGCTCAACGACAAGGGTGGCGTGAACGGCCGCAAGGTCAAGCTCGTCCCGTGCGACGACAAGGGCACGGGCGACGGCAACGTCGAATGCGCGCACACGCTGGCCGACGACGAGAAGGTGTTCGCGCTCGCCGGCACCACGGCTTTCGACTACGCCGGTGCGCAGTACCTCGACTCGCAGGGTGTCCCGGACATCGGCGGCCAGCCGGTCGGCGACGCCTACTACCAGTACCCGCACATGTTCTCGATCTACGGTGGCTTCGGCTACCCGCGGGACGGCAAGGCGCCGGGCTACGACGGCAAGCTCTACGCCCCGACCGGGAACTACCGCTGGTTCAAGGAGAAGCTCAACGCCAAGACGGCGGCCGTCGTCTTCCTGAACGTCCCGCAGTCGCAGCAGTACGCGTCCTCGATCGCGCTGGGCCTCCAGAAGGAGGGCTACACGGTCGTCTCCGAGCAGGTCGACCTCGCCCTGCGTAACTGGGACGCGGCCGTCATCGACATGAAGAACAAGGGCGTCGAGGTCGTCTTCGACGCGCTGACCGACGACTTCAACGGCCAGCTGTGCGAGGCCATCCAGTCGCGACAGATGCCGCTGAAGGCCAAGGTCACCACCACGCAGAGCCTCTCGGACTCCGCCGCCACGATCTACGCGAAGTCGCCGACCTGCCTGAACAACCTGTACGCGATCAGCACCGCCAAGAACTACAACGACATCGACGACCCGCTGGTCAAGCAGTACCGCGACGACGTCGCGAAGTACACGCCGGACCGCGTGAACAAGCTCAACCAGTGGATGTTCGAGGGCTACATCTCGGCGAAGTGGCTCACGGACGCGATGTCGTCCTGTGGCGCGGACCTGACCCGTGAATGCGTCGAGAACTACATGACGACCGAGACCTATGACGCCGAAGGGCTGCTGATCCCGCGGGACTTCAAGGTCGACAACCCGCCGCCGACCAGCGCCAAGGACTGCCTGAACGTCGTCCGCTGGACCTCGAGCGCTCCGACCGGCAAGGCTGGCTGGACCTCACAGACCGACGACATGACGACGAACTGCTTCCAGGTCCCGACCTTCAGCTTCGACGCCGGCTGACCTCCGGCCAAGACCAGAAGGGGCCCCGCCCCGGCGAGCTACTCGCCGGGGCGGGGCCCTCGGTCGTTCCGGGACGCGACGGTGTCAGCTGGGGCAGTCGACGGCGCGAGCCGGGCGGCTGTCCCGTGGGCTCGGGGCGTGAGTGAGCCAGGAAGGCCATGCGGCGTGCGGAGGCCACGTGAGGCTGGGCAGGCCGCCCGCCCCAAGGCGCCGGACGGACTGGAAGAAACGACGGAGCGGCCCGGCCAGACCGGCCCCGCCCCTCCGGTCGCTCAGGCGTGCGCGAGCTCGGCCGGGTCGCCGACGAACGAGCGCTCGCCGCGGTGCAGGACATAGACGAGGTCGGCCATGCCGAGCGCCGCCTCGGTGTACTGGTCGGCCAGGATGACCGTCGTTCCGCCCGCGGCGATGGTCGCGAGCCACTCGAACAGCTCGGCGGCCACCTTCGGCGACAGTCCCAGGGAGAGTTCGTCGACCATCAGCACGCTGGGCCGGGCGAGCAGCGCGCGGGCGAGCGCGAGCATCCGCCGCTCGCCGCCCGACATCGAGCCGGCCCGCTGGGGGAGCCGGTCACGCAGCTTCGGGAACGCGTCCAGCGCGGGGGTGATGTCCGGGTAGCCGGCCGCCTCGGCGACCACCATCAGGTTGTCCCGGACCGACAGGCTCGCGAACACCGCCCGCTCGTCCGGCACGAGCAGCAGGCCGCGCCGCGACCGGTCGAGCGCGGACATCTTCGTGATGACCTCGCCTCGCCAGGTGAGCGTGCCCTGGCGCAGCGGCACCAGGCCGGCGAGTACCCGCAGCGTGGTGCTCTTGCCCGCGCCGTTGACGCCGAGCATGGCCACGACCTTGCCGGACGGGATGACGAGGTCCAGGCCGTGCAGCACCTCGACGTTTCCGTAGCCGGCCCGGCCACCGGTCAGCCGCAGCTCGATGCCGTCCGACGCCGGCGTGCCGCCCCTGCGGGTGGCCGCCGCGGCGGCGGCCAGGGCGCTGGCCGAGGAGCCAGCCGCGATCTCGGCTGAGGGGCCGGCTCCGGCTCCGGCATTCGACGGAGCCCTGTCCTTCGAGGGGAACATGCTCACGCCGCCACCGATCCCTGGGCGAGGTAGACGGACTGGACGGTCGGGTTCGCGCGGACCGTGGCCGGGTCGCCGTGAGCGACCACTTTGCCGCCGACCATGGCGTACACCTGGTCGCACACGGTGAAGACCAGGTCGACGTCGTGGTCGACGAGGACGATCGCCACGCCGGCGTCGGCGATCCGGCGCAGCAGGGCGGAGAACCGCTCGGTCTCGACCGCGTCCAGGCCGCTCGCGGGCTCGTCGAGCAGCAGCACGTCCGGATGGGCGCACAGCGCCCTGGCGCACTCGGCCAGCCGCAGCGCGCCCGTCGGCAGCGAGCCCGCGACGAAGTCGGCGAGGTCGCTCAGGCCGAGCGAGGCGAGCATGTCGTCGACGACCTGCTCGTGCGAGGGGTTCTTGCGCACGCCGAGGCCGAACAGGCCGCCGCCGTAGTCCCGGCGCCGGTTCTCCACGCCGACCAGCAGGTTGTCCCGCACGGTCATGCTGGTGAACAGCGACGGCACCTGGAACGTCTGCACCAGCCCGAGCCGGGAGCGCTTGTCCGGCCGCAGCTTGCTGATGTCCCGGTCGCCCAGCAGCACCGCGCCCTCGTCGGGCTGCTCGACGCCGGTGAGCAGCTTGAACAGCGTCGACTTGCCGGCGCCGTTCGGCCCGATCAGCCCGGTGATCATCCCGGGTGGGGCGGACATGTCGACGTGGTCGACGGCCGTGAGCCCGCCGTAGCGGCGGACGAGGCCGACGGCGCGCAGCTCGGCGCGGCTCACGGCCGGCCCCCTTCCGGATGGTTGAGCGTGCCGGTCCCGGCCGTCACGGGGCTCGCGCCGTTCGGCCCGGGCAGGCTCGCGGCCACGGGCAGCGCGGCGGCGGGCGCGCCGCCGCCGAGGCGCCCGAGCAGCGACCGGCCGAACGGGGTGAGCGTGAGTCCGCGGGCCGCGGCGACCCGGTCGACGGCGGTCAGGTCGACGGTCACGCCGCCGCCTGGCGCGACGGCGGCCGGGGAGCGGCCAGTCGTCGGCTGGGCCGCCGGCGTCAGGACGCCGGCCTGGGACGGGATCCGTGGCCGCGGCGCGGTGCCTTCTGGCTCGACGAACTCGTCGGCGAGCCGCAGCGCGACGAACCGGACCAGCCCACGGACCGCGGAGGCGAGCCCGCCGGGCAGCCAGCCGAGTGAGAGGGCGAGAATGCCGACCGCCAGTGTCGACGAGCCCTCCGGGAAGAACACGTTGATGGACACGATGAACGCGGCGGCGATGATCGCGCCGACGGCGCTGTCCGCGCCGAACACGACGACGGCGGTGAACCACAGCAGGCTCTGCATCGGCTCGAACTGGGTCGAGCTGAACGACCCGGTGCTGTGCGAAAGCAGCGCGCCACCGAGGCCGGCGACCACCGAGGACACCGTGAACGCCAGCAGCTTGAGGTTGCGCACGTCCACGCCGACCGCGGCCGCGCCCTCGGTGTGGTCGCGGACGGCGACCAGGGCCCGGCCGAGCCGCCCGCGGTGCAGGTTGTACACCGCGAGCAGGCCGAGGCCGAGACCGACCATCTCTACGATGTAGAAGGCCTTGTCGTTCAGCATCCAGCCGCCCAGGTACAGCGGCTCGGCGTACACGCCGACGGACAGGTCGGGCTGGTTGAAGACGAACACGGTGACGGTGGCGCCGACGGCGAACGTCGTGAGCGCCAGCGCGAGCCCGCGGCGGCGGATCGCCGGGTAGCCGGTGATGAGGCCGATCGGCGCGACGAGCAGCGCGCCGATAAGGATCGCGAGCAGGCCCGGCATTTCGGGCAGGCCGGGGAACTCGCCGGCCTCGAGCTTGAGCGAGAACAGCGCGCCGAGGCCGGCGTAGCCGGCGACGCCGAGCGAGACCTGGCCGCTGTAGCCGGTGACGATCACCAGCGACAGGAAGATCAGCGCGAGCGCGGGCACCAGGAAGGCCTTGCGCAGGTCGGCCGCCCCGAAGAAGAGCGGGGCCATCAACATGACGATGCCGGCGAAGATGATGATCAGGTTCTTGTGCCGCTCGCCCAGCGTGCCGCGCTCTGGCGCCTCCCGGCTGGAGAGCCGGCCGGCCGAGCCCGCGTCGCCACCGAGCTCCCGCAGCTTGGGGCTCAACAGCAGCAGCACCAGCAGGACGACCACGAACAGGCTCGAGGTCAGCGTGCGGTAGGTGTCGGCGAACACGCCGGTCACGCTGAACTGCGTCAGCTCGCTCTGCGCGATGCCGATCGCGAGACCGGTGAGCACCGCGACCGGCAGGCTGGACAGCCGGGCCGCGACGATCACGGCGAACGTCGTCAGCACGACCAGCGACAGCCCATAGGGGCTCAGCCCGAACCGGGGGGCGAGCAGCACGCCGGTGAAACCAGCGAGCGTCGTGCCGAACGCCCAGCCGACGGCGGCCACCCGGTCGGCGGGGATCGAGGACATCTCGGCGAGCTCGCGGTCATCGACGACCGCGCGCACCTGCCGGCCGAACCGGGTGCGGTTCTGCACCACCCCGAGGAACACGCAGGCGACCAGGATCAGCGCGAGCGTGCTCAGCGTGTCGACCTCGATGGACCAGGAACCCGAGCCCACCCGCTCGTCCGGGAAGATGGACGGAGTGTCGTTGCGGGTGCCCAGGCCCCAGATGCCGGCGCACATGCCCAGCGAGAGCACCAGCACGCCGAGGCTGGCGACCAGTGTCTCGGCGGCGGACGCGCGCCGGCGCGCGAGCGGGCGGAAGACCAGCCGCTCTAGCAGGAGGCCGAGCCCGGGGGCGAGGAACGCCATGGCGATCACGGCCGACAGCCAGACGGGGAAGCCCCACTCGACCGTCATTTCCCGATAGACATAGGCGACCAGGGTCGCGATACCGCCGTGCGCGAGGTTCAGGACGCCGTTCGTGCGGTAGGTGACCAGCAGGCCGATGCCGGAAAGCGCCGCGACCGCGCCGATGGCGAGGCCGGCGATCGCGAGCTCGACGCTGACCACCGGACTAGGCGACCGGGACCGGCGCGCAGACCGAGCACGGCGACAGGCCGCGCCCGCTCACCTGCGACGCCTCGACCCGCTGCGCGGCCTTGCCGGCCAGCAGGTCGCAGCCAGGCCGGTGGAAGGTGCGCCCGCCGGGCACCGCGTAGACCGAGCCGTCGTCGACGACCGGCTCCGCGGGCTCCTGGGCGGCGGGCTTCGCCAGCGAGGGCGCGGCCGGGGCCGGGACGGCGGGTGCCCCCTGGGTGGCCGCCACGACCAGCGCGTGCAGGTCGTCGACCTGCTCGGCCAGCCGCGCCTGCGCGGCCGTGACCTGGCCGGCCCGCGACGACTCGATCCGGTCGGCGATGAGCAAGGCGCTGCCGATGAGCACCGCCGCGAGCCCGCCGAACCCACCCGATACCAGGTAGGGCAACTGGAGCCCGGCCTCGGTCTCGGCCGACACCCCCAGGTAGCAGCTCAGCAGCAGGACGACGCCAGCCGCGATCACCACCCAGCCCCGCAGCGCCCGGACGACGTCCACCACGAGCCGCGAGGTGGAACGCGACCCGGTCGCGCCAGCGCTCTGTTCGTCCACTGTGTTCCCCCAGGAACCTGTTCATCCGGAAGCCGGGCGGGCGCACCCCGTCCGTTTCCGCCAAGGCGATCTCCGACACGCGTGAACACGCGAAGAGATCGCCAGCCGTTAGACGCCAGATTAGTGTGCGGAGCTGGCGATGTGTGCCCTTGGGGGGCCGGGAGACATATCGCGGTGACGACTGCCGGCTCAACCGCCGGCTCGAGCGGGGCGGCTCAGCTCGGGTCGCGCGGCCTGGGTGGGGTGAAACCGCCCGGTGTTGCAGTGGTGGCCGTCGTCATCGTGACCGTCGCGGTGGAGCGCCGCGGCTTGGCGCCCGCGGCCGGATCCTCCTCGGGGGCCGTCGTCAGCAGGCCCGGCGGGGTGGGCGTCGTGGCTCGCGCGCGGGGGCCGCCGGCGCGGGCGGCGGTGTCGGTGTCCCGCGCGTGGGTTTCCAGCGTGTGCGTGTCCCGTGCGTGGGCGGCGGTGTGCTGGGTGTCCGTGTGCGGGGCACCAATGTGCTGGGCGCCGGTGTGCGGGGCGGCGGCGGGGAAGGGCTCGCAGTGGTCGGCCCAGACGCGGCGGCGCGTGCCCCGGCGGCGGTCCTCGATCTCGAGCGGCCCGGGCAGGCTGGTCAGGGCCACCTGCAGGTGGGCCCACTCGTGGGCGGTCTCCCAGGCGGCGAAGGAGCCCAGGTGCGTGCCCTCGTGGTCGTAGACGTGGAGCGGACGGCCCGGGCCACCCGCGAAGTCCTGATCTTTGGATTCCGCGCGCTGCCAGGGGCAGTCAGCCATCTGGGACCCGCTTCCGTCGGCGCTACCCGGACATCGTCCAGACTCACGGTCGCGGCCCGTGACGGTCCAAGGCCCTCACGTCATAGGGGTGCGGTATTTGTCACATCCGTCCGGCTCGGCGGCCCCCCGTTCGCCGCCGCCTCGACCGTCGGCTGGTGCGACCAGCGCCAGGCGTCGGTGATGATCCGGTCGAGCGCCGACCGGCGAGGCTCCCAGCCCAGCTCGGCGCGGATGCGGTGGCTGTCGACGACGAGCGCCCGTGGCTCGGCCACCGGCGGCCCGCTGACGCGGCGCACCGGGCGACCGGTCACCCGCTCCACGGCGGCGAGCACGTCGTTGACGCTCACCCCCGTCCCGCTGCCGACGTTGTAGACCCGCCGGTCGCCTGGCCGCGTGGCCTCCAGCGCCAGCGCGTAGGCCGCCGCGACGTCGTCGACGTGCACGTACTCGCGCAGCGACGCGCCGTCGCCGTTGATCCGGAAGGCGTCGGCCTCGCCGGCCGCGACCCGCAGCGCCGCCGGGATGATCCTGGTCGCGTCGCGGTCCACGTGCCCGGGCGCGGCCCCGGCGACGTTGAACGAGCGCAGCACGACCGCGCCGATCCGCCCGGTCGCCGCCTGGTGGGCGATGACCTGCTCGGCGGCGAGCTTCGACGCCCCGTACGGGTGGCGCGGGTCGGGCGGCCGGGACTCCGGGATCGGGCCCGCGTCCGGGTCGCCGTAGACCGCCGCGGTGGAGCCGAGGACCACGGTTGGCGCCCGGCCGCTGGCGTCGAATCCCCGGTCGAGCGCGGCGAGCAGGTTGATGGTGCCGGTGACGTTGGTCTCGAAGTAGCGCAGCGGCTCGTCGCGGGACTGGCGGACCCTGGTCAGCGCGGCGAGGTGGCAGACGGCGTCGAAGCCCCGGTCGACGCGGGCCGCGGCCAGCGAGCGCGGGTCGAGCAGGTCCGCGGTCACGACCTCGACGTCACCGGCCAGCGCGTGCCCGCCTCGCACGGGGCCGTGCCCGCGCACCAGCGCGGTGACCCGGTGGCCGCGCGCCGCCAGCAGGTCGGCGAGCACGCCGCCGATGAACCCGCCCGCTCCGGTGACCAGGACCCGCGAGCCGCCCCCGTGGGGTCGCACTCAGGACGCCGCTCGCAGCCGCAGCCCCGGCAGCAGCAGCTCGCGGTGGCGCCAGGCGAGCTCCAGGCAGGCGGCGGCGGCGGGCGCCAGTGGCTCGCTGTCGACCAGCCGGCGCAGGGTGGCGTAGGTGAACGGGATGCCGTCGGCGACGGGATGGTTCGGGCCGGCGGAGACCACGGAGCCCTCCGCGTTGCTGTGGACCATCTCCGCGAACATGGCGTCGAAGGCGTCGGCCTCGATGACGACGACGGTGAGGATCTCGCTGAACAGCGTGAGCGCGTCCAGCCCCACCCCGAAGCAGGAGATCTGTATCCGGCCGTCGTTGCGGGCCTGCTCGAAGGCGCGGAACGGCTCGTCGGCCTCGTAGTCGATCGGGTTGGAAGAGTTGCCGTCGTGCTCGGTGTTGCCGAGCAGCTCCTCGGACAGCTCGCGCATGATGTTGCGCCACAGGTCGAAATCGGCGCGGTGGTGGAACGGCGTGATCCCGGACGGCTGGAAGACCCCCGCGGGGATCACGTGGTAGACGCCGCCGGCGGTGGCCACCGAGCCCGCGCTGCGCCGGTGCAGCAGGAAGCTGGCCGAGTCGCGGTCCGCCCGGATGGTCAGCGTGTTGATCGACGGCAGCACGGGCCGGGCGGCGAGGTCGAACGGGTCGCCGATGCGGCGGCGGAACGGGAGGGCCGGCCAGGACAGCCCGCCCGCCATCATCGCCGTGGCGGTCTCGTGCGCCACGGTCTCGCAGACGTCGACGGCGTCGAAATAGGTGGTGTGGCCGAAGGTGAGCACCGGGCGCCCGGCGTCGCCGCCCACGCCCCGGTCGTCTCGCGTGACGTCCAGCAGCCGGAAGCTCAGCCGGTTCTCGAACAGGGTTGGCCGGTCCAGGTCGCGCATCGCGCGGGTGTAGCGCTGGTAGCGCACGAACGGGCCGCCGTCGGCGATCAGCGGGCGCGCGCCGTCGGTCTCCGGCTCGCCGCCCGTGATGGTCGGCTCCGCGAGCTCGTCGGACCAGCGCAGCCCGATCTCGGAGATGTCCAGCGGGCGCTGCCAGGTCCAGTCCGACCGGGTCAGCAGGCCCGAGCCGAGCAGGCGGTAGGTGTCCGGGTAGAGCCCCGCCGCGGCCTTCGCGAGCTTGATCCGGTTGCGGTTGAGGGTGTCCCTGGTGACCCGCCACGCGCGCTGGCTGGCGGTCGCCTGCTCGGCGAGGGTGTCCCGGCCGATCTCGCGCCGCCGGTCGGCCAGCGCGCCCGGCGCGAGGCCGACATCCTCCGGGGCGAGGTCGAGGTGGCGGGCGATGTGACGCAGCGTCGAGATGTCATGGATCGCACGTCGGCCACTTTCGACCTTGGACACGTAGGACTGGTCGAAACCCAGCTGGTCGGCGAGCTGCTGCTGGGTGAGGCCATGTGCCTGTCTATAGGCCCGGAGCAGCTGGCCGACCCCGACGGGCGCGGGGGTCGGCCTTGGAGGCGTCCAAAGCCAGGACTGACCGGTCACCCGGCTTCCTCTCGGGTCGAAGCGGCATTACAGGACGTAAGCCTAGCTAGTGGGGCATTTGGCACCCTTCACCGGAGCAAAGCCTCTCCGGCCGGCGCCGAAGGCGGAAAACGCCCAGCGGTTCCATCTGTCGGCCGTCCGACAGTTGGTCGATCGATGTCTTTCCGTCGCACAAAACGGCCATGTTGTTGTTATTTCGTTGTCTTATCCGTTCGAGACGCCGTCCGCGAGGTCGAGGAAGGCGATGATCACGATTGCCACCGCGATCCACCGCAGCAGGCCCATCCGGCCCCAGATCTCCCGCACCAGGCCTCTGCCTGCCCGGCCGCCGAGTACCAGAAGGGCGAACAGCGCTCCGCCGACGACCAGCAGGAAAACCCCCGCATAGTTACCTTGCACACAGTCACGATCGCACGCCGACTGCCCCCCATCCGCGCCGCCCGGAGCCGGGGCTCCGCTCGGCTCCGGGGGGCGGTGAACGGACGGGGCTCGAATGGTCTGACCCGTTCATCAGCCCACGTCCGGTGCGCTCGCGCACGTCCTAGCCTGCCCGATCCCGGTTGGCTTTCGACATAGCCGGGACTCGTTGGGCGTGATCTGCCTGTGTGCTCCACCGGCGGCAACCGGCGCCAACGCGGCCGGCTTACCTGTGCCCGTTGGCATTCCAGGACACCCCGGCATCCGCGCTGGCCCGGCCTGGCGCGTCCGGGCCCCACACCAACGGGCCGGCCAGAGCCGGGCTGTCGGGGCCGTACCCAGCGACGTTCGCCGGCCGCTGGCCACCCGTCCGTGAGCGGCGGCCCCGAAGTGTCCGCCAGAACGCGAGCCAGGGACCGCGCTACCGCGGACACTTCACCGGCACCGGCACCGGCACCGGCACCGGCACCGGCCCGCGGCGCGGGACCGAGGACCTGGGGTCGGGCCGTGCCTGTGGTTGTGGTTGTGGTCCGGTTTTGGCGGAGGTGGGACGTTATGGGTGGGTCAGGGCTGTGATGACCGGGATGCAGGGGTGACCGAAGGTGACGTCGCGGGCGTGCGCGGGCAGGTCTGCGAGGGCGGCCCGATGGTGGTCCCTGGCCCGGCGCAGGCCCTCCGGGCCGGCCAGCGTGGCGTCGGCCAGGATGCCGCCGCGGACCAGCGGCGCCATCAGCGGCCGGTCGCGGCTGGTGCCCGCCGGCCGGCCCGGCGCGGGCGCCGGGCCGTCGAGCTCGACGGGCACGGGTCCGTCGGTCGACCCCGCGGGCAGCACCAGGTCGGCGACGGCGATCCCGTCGGCGTCGTGCCGGCGCAGCACGTCCTTGCGCCCGCCGCGGGTGGCCTTGCCGACCGAGGACTTCGCGACCGGCCGGCCGTCGACCTCGACGAGCTTGTACACGAAGCCGGCGGTGGGCGCGCCGGACCCGGTGACCAGGCTGGTGCCGACGCCGTAGCCGGCGGCGGGGACGCGGGCGAGCCGGGCGATGCTGTGCTCGTCGAGGTCGCCGGTGACGACGACGCGGGTTCCCGTGGCGCCCAGCGCGTCCAGCTGCGCGCGGGCCGCGCGCACGCCGGCGGCGAGGTCGCCGCTGTCGATCCGGACGGCGCCGAGGCCGGGGCCGGCGGCGGCGACCGCCGTGGAGATGCCCTCCCGGGTGTCGTAGGTGTCGACCAGCAGCGTCGTGTCGACGCCGAGGGCGGCGACCTGGGCGGCGAACGCGTCGTGTTCGGTCGGGTGCGCGAGCGTGAAGGCGTGCGCCGCGGTGCCGGTGGTCGGCACTCCCCAGCGCCTGGCCGCCTCCAGATTGGACGTGGCGTCGAAGCCGACCAGGTAGGCCGCCCGGGCGGCGGCGACCGCGGCCTCCTCGTGCGTGCGCCGGGAGCCCATCTCGATCACCGGCCGGCCGGCGGCGGCCTGCACCATCCGGGCACCGGCCGCGGCGATCGCGCTGTCGTGGTTGAGCACCGACAGCGTCAGCGTCTCCAGCAGCACGCACTCGGCGAACGTGCCCTCGACCGCCAGCACCGGCGCGCCGGGCAGGAAGGGCTCGCCCTCGGCGAAGCCGCGGATGTCGCCGCGGAAGCGGTAGCCGGCCAGCCAGCCGGCGGTGGCGGCGTCGATGACGCCGGTGCCGGTGAGCAGCGCCAGCTCGTCCGGCCCGAACCGGAAGTCGGCGAGCGCCGCCAACAGCCGGCCGGTGCCGGCGACCACGCCGTAGCGGCGACCGGGCGGCAGCGACCGGGCGAACACCTCGAAGGTGACGCGCCGATGCGCCGCGCCGGACCGCAGAGCCGCGCGGAGCATGGTCAGCTCATAGTGGTCAGTGAGAAGCGCCGTGGACATCCGGACCAGCCTAGGGACGCGCGCGACCCGGCGCGCGGCAAAAGTCCGAAATGGTGGCAACCGTGCCAACGCGCCGTTCGGCGTGTCCGGCGCGGCGCGCCCCGGCACGCACCCAACAGCCGCGTAACCCGCGCCGTCCGGGGCGGGCCGGGTGCGAGAAGCTAGATCTGTGAGCCGAGCGTCGACCCGCGGTGAAGGCAGCGTCGCCGGGGCGCGGCGCGGCCCAGCGGGCGCGCCGGGCGTCCCGAGCATCAGCGTGAGCGTGGACGTCGTGCTGCTCACGCTGCGGGCTGGGCGGCTGTGCGTGCTGGTCATCCAGCGAAACGAGGCCCCGTTCGAGGACTACTGGGCGCTGCCCGGCGGCTTCGTCGGCGCCGACGAGGACCTGGACTCCTCGGCGCGCCGCCAGCTCACCGAGGAGACCGGCGTGACGACCGCCGGCCACCTGGAGCAGCTCTACACCTACGGCGACCCGGGCCGCGACCCGCGCACCCGCGTGGTCAGCGTCGCCTACCTGGCGCTGCTGCCGAACCTGCCCCAGCCCGGCCCCGGGCAACGCGGCCAGCAGGCGCGCTGGTGGCCGGTCGAGGACCTGGGCCCCCCGGACGGGCCGACGCTGGCGTTCGACCACCCGCGCATCGTCGCGGACGGCGTCGAGCGGGCCCGCTCGAAGCTGGAGTACACGCCGATGGCGGCCGCGTTCTGCGAGGAGCCGTTCACCCTCGCCGATCTGCGCCGGGTCTACGAAGCTGCCTGGGGCGTCGGCCTCGACCCGCCGAACTTCCGCCGTAAGGTGCTGTCCACGCCGGACTTCGTCGTCCCGGTCGGCGCCGTCAGCTCGCCGCGCGGCGGCGGGCGCCCCGCCCAGCTCTACCGCCGGGGCACCGCCACCGCTCTGCACCCCCCGCTCCTGCGCCGCTCGGTATAGGCGTCGGCACCGGCGCGTTCCCGCGCGCCGGTCAGCCGGCGGGGTGACGGGCAGGGGCGGATCGACGGGACCGCGAAGCCGCCCGTCCGGGCGGGAACCGGCCGAGGGCGGAATGACCCGGCGCGGTTCGTCCCGGCGGGCCGCGCCGCGGGCCGGCGGCGGTGGGCGCGCCCGGCTCCCGCCGGGCCCCTGGGGGCGGGGATGGCCGCTGGGACAGGAAGCGTGGCCGGGCCAGGCCCCGTCGTGGCCGACTTCCGAGTGTGGCCGGTGCCCGACGGGAAGAGGTCCGTGGAATGCGTAACAATAGGCACCGTGACTGCCACCACCGTCTCACCCGCCGACATCGAGGAGATCGATGAGGCGCTCAGCGACGACCGGCCCTGGGTCACGGTCGTCTGGAACGACCCGATCAACCTGATGTCGTACGTCGCGTATGTCTTCCAGAAGCTGTTCGGCTATGACCGGGCAACGGCGCGCAAACTCATGCTCGACGTCCATCACAAGGGCCGGGCCTCCGTCAGCAGCGGCACCCGCGACGAGATGGAGCGCGACGCCGCGCGCCTGCACACCTACGGCCTCTGGGCGACCGTCCGCCAGGATTAGCCGTGCGCGGCGGGGGCGCGCCGACAGGGCCATACGAGCTGGGATGGATGTGCGACGCCGGTATGAGCGCACCGCGGGACGACGACGGGGACGTGGCGGACGAGTTGTACAGAGGGTTCGGTAACTGTTTCCGGCGGACCCGCAAGGGGGTCGAGCTGCGGCTGCCCCGCTGGGAGGGGACGCTGCTCACCGAGCTCGTGCGGCTGATGGACGGAATGCTCGAGCCGCCGCCGGTGGACGACCCGCTGGAAGCCCTGGTCGGCCTGCGCGACACCGCCCCGCCGCCGCCGGACGACCCGGCGCTGGCCCGGCTCCTGCCCGACCCGTACCCGGAGGACCCGTTGGCCTCCGGGGACTTCCGCCGCCGCCGCACCGACGACGCGCTGGCGCACAAGCGGGCGGCGGCCCACCGGGTGCTCGCGACCGTGCCCGCCCCCGGCGAGGTGCTGCTCCTCGACGACGAAGCGGCGCAGGACTGGCTGACCACGCTCAACGACCTGCGGCTGGTCCTTGGCACCAGGCTCGGCATCACCGACGAGCGCTACTTCGACGAGCTCGGCGAGCTGACGCCCGACGACGAGCGTCTCCCGGTCATCCAGATGTACGAGCTGCTCACGGCCCTGGTGGACAACCTCATCCGCGCTCTCTACTGACGCCCTCCACCGACCGGCACCTCGAAGGCCGGGCATCTCATACGGTGGTCGGCGTGCTGCGCATCGACCCTGCCCTCCACCAGGCGATCATCGACCATGCCCGGCGTGACCACCCGGACGAGGCATGCGGCGTGGTCGCCGGTCCCGCCGGCTCGGACAACCCGGTCCGTTTCATCGCGATGGAGAACGCGGAGCGGTCGCCGACCTTCTACCGGTTCGACTCGATGGAGCAGCTGAAGGTCTGGCGGGAGATGGACGACCGGGACGAGGAGCCTGTCGTGATCTATCACTCGCATACCGCGACCGAGGCTTACCCGTCGAGGACCGACATCTCCTACGCCTCCGAGCCCGGTGCGCACTATGTGCTGGTCTCCACCCGTGAGCCCGACGTGACCGAGTTCCGCTCGTTCCGGATCATCGACGGCGCGGTCACCGAGGAGCCGGTCGAGATCGGCTGAGGGTGCCGTCGCCTCCGGCCAGCGGCCGTCTTCGGCGCGGGGTCACAGCGGTTGTGCTCGGAGCCGGTGTCACATCTGTGCAACGATGGTTGCTATGACCGCCCCCCGCCACCCGACGCGGCCCGGGGTTCCTTCCGGATCGGCGACAGGGTCCCTGCCGGATCGGCGTAGCCGATCTGGGAGGTCGGCGATCTGGAAGGTCCGCGCCGCGATGGCCGAGGGCATCCCGGAGCTGCGCCTGTTCGCGCGCCTGCACGTCGACCTGCTCCGGGTCGCCAGCGCCCGCTGTCACGACGCGCGCTGTCACGACACCCGCTGTCACGACATCCGCTGATCTTCTTCGCTGCCCGCGCGCCGTCGGGAAGCGCTCGCGGCGTGGCCGGCGTTGTAGCCGATGCGGCCCCCGGAGGCGCGGCCATGCTCATGGACGCGCGCGCGGACGCTGTGAAGCCTGAAACACTGGAGACTGCTCGCGGGGCCGGCCAGCCCGACCGGCCCGGCCGCGAGCATGGACTTGGTCGAGACGAACACGTTTCGCGCCCGGATGCGCCGGGCGCGCCGCCGTCGCCCGCCGGGCGAAGGGCGCGACACGAAACCGAGGGAGACGAGGAGCACCATGGCAGTCCAGGTCCGCGTGCCGACCATCCTGCGCAACTACACCGGCGGTTCGAAGGTCGTGGAGGGCGCGGGTGAGACCCTGGGCGCGCTGTTCGAGGACCTCGACACCCGCCACGCCGGGCTGCGCGGCCGCCTCGTCGCCGACGAGGGGCTGCACCGTTTCGTGAACGTCTACATCAACGACGAGGACGTCCGCTTCCTCGGTGGCCTCGACGCCAAGCTCTCCGACGGCGACAACGTGACTATTCTCCCCGCCGTCGCCGGCGGCTGATCGGAAGTCGGCGGTAGCAGATCATGCGTTACGACTCCCTGGTGAGCTCGGTGGGCCGGACCCCTCTGGTCGGCCTGCCGAGGCTGTCGCCGTCCGCGGACGTCCGGCTGTGGGCCAAGCTGGAGCAGAACAACCCGACCGGCTCGATCAAGGACCGGGCGGCGCTGTGGATGGTGCAGGACGCCGAGAAGCGCGGCGTCCTCAGCCCCGGCGCGACCGTGCTCGAGCCGACGTCCGGCAACACCGGGATCTCGCTGGCCATGGTCTGCAGCCAGCGGGGCTACCGCCTGATCTGCGTCATGCCCGAGAACACCTCGGTCGAGCGCCGCCAGCTGCTGACGATGTGGGGCGCCGAGATCATCTTCTCGCCGGCGGCCGGCGGCTCGAACGAGGCGGTCGCGGTGGCCAAGCGCCTCGCGGCGGAACATCCCGACTGGGTGATGCTCTACCAGTACGGCAACCCGGCGAACGCGCAGGCGCACTACGAGACGACCGGGCCCGAGATCCTCGAGGACCTGCCGAGCATCACCCACTTCGTCGCCGGCCTCGGCACCACCGGCACGCTGATGGGCACCGGCCGCTACCTCAAGGAGCAAGTCCCGGGCATCACGGTCGTCGCCGCCGAGCCGCGCTACGGCGAGCTCGTCTACGGCCTGCGCAACATCGACGAGGGCTTCGTGCCCGAGCTCTACGACCCGTCGGTGCTGACGTCGCGCTACTCGGTCGGCCCGCGCGAGGCGCTGCGGCGCACCCGCGAGCTGGTCACCGAGGAGGGCATCTTCGCCGGCATCTCCACCGGCGCGATCCTGCACGCCGCCCTCGCCCAGGCGGACAAGGCGGTGAAGGACGGCAAGCGCGCCGACATCGCCTTCATCGTCTGTGACGGCGGCTGGAAGTACCTGTCCACCGGCGCGTACGCCGGCACCCTCGAGGAGGCCGAAGCCGCCCTCGAAGGCCAGCTCTGGGCCTGACCGCCTGACCGCCTGACCGCCTGACCGGTGCCGCCGGGGCTCCCGGCGGTGCCGGGTCCGTCCCCGTCGAGCTGGTCGGCCGCGACACGCTGGTCGAGGAGCGGCGCGCCGGCCGATCCGGGCGTTCGCCACGTCCTCCGGTGGCCTTCAGAGCCGTCTTTCGGTGTTGGAAAGCGGCCAATAGCCGGAGTCGAACAACCGGGAAAGCCTGTTTCCATACACTGTGATCATGACTGGGGCGCTTCAAGGGTGACCGCGCGGGGTCGTGACGGAGATGATGCCGGTGGGACGGGGCGACCGCCGGCCGGCCCGGCGATCGCGGGGGCGCTGACGGCGTATGCCTGTGGTGACGCCTTCGGACTTCCGTGGGAAGGATCAGCGCCGGGGGCGGCGGAGCCGGATCGCGCGATCGAGATCCCGGCTCGTGCGCGGTGGCCGCGCGGCGGCACGTCCGACGACACCGCCCTGACCCTGCTCGTGGCGGAGCATCTGATCGCGTGCGGCGGGGCGGGCGACCCGGCCGATCTGCTGCGGACGCTGGCCGGGCGAGCCGAGTCGATCTTTGGACTTGGACCCAGCACGGTCGCGGCAATCCGGCACTTCCAGCGGTCCGGTCAATTGCCAGCGGAGGGCGGCCGGACCAACGGCGCGGCGATGCGGGCTCTGCCGGCCGGTTGGGCGACCCCCGCGGACGCCGCCGAGCTGCGCCGCCGGTGGGTCGTCACGCTGTCCTCGGCGACCCATCCCAGCCCTGACGCACAGGCCGCCGCGTGCGTCGTCGCCGCATGCGCGTCCTGGGCGATCGAGGGCGTTGACGGGCGGGCCCTTCTGGCGGTGGCGCTGGCGGAGGCGTCGGCGCTGCGAAAAGCCGGAATGAACGCCTCGTTGGAGGAACTGATCCGGGCGATCGATCAGGGCGCGTGGACACCGCCCACCACGGGCGTCAGCCTTGATCCGCTGGAGACCGTCGGTGCCGTGCTGCATTGCGTCAGCGCCACGTCGACGCTGGAATCGGCGATGCTGACGGCCGTGGGCCTCGGCGGGGATACGGACACGGTCGCCGCCCTGGTCGGCGGCATTCTCGCCCGCGGGCGCACCTCCGACCAGATATGCGCCGAGCTGACCTGGAACAGGCATGTCCTGCTCCCACCACCGGACTCCGTGAGAACCCTCGCGGACGGCCTGGCCGAACTGCGAGCGCGTCCGCTCCCGACGTAAAACCCTCCGCGCACAGCCATCGGACCGATCCCTAATGCCTTAGCCATGAGGTCCGGCCCACCCGTGTCCGGGCGCGGGATGTGAACCCAGGTCCTAGGGCGGCAGATCTAGGAAGGTCTCGTCCAAGATCAAGACGCGCTACCAGCGTTTCCGCGCCTCCACATGCCCCGCAAACCCCGCGAAAAGTCGGTCTCGACTGCCAGCCTATTCCGCGAGATCTCGCGCCAAACGATCAGCTATGACAGGACTTCAAGGTCAACGACGGAGGCTGGACCCTGACCTGGGTCAACAGGGCGGTGTCCGCGCGCACGGCCCGCGAGTACCACCTCAAGGTCTGACGACGTCCTCGCGCCGACCGGTGATGACCGCGACGATGGTCGAGCCCGCCGAGATCCGCCCATCCGCGACCATCGCGAACAAGCCGTACATCATTTTCGCGACGTACACCCAGTCCAGGAGCAGGCCGTGTCGGCCGGCGAAGTCGTCGATGAAGGCGTCCAGTATCGGCGTGCGGCGGGCGAAGCCGCCGAAGTGGAACTCCTCGGCGATCCGCCAGTTGGCGGTTGTGTAGCCGAATGCGGCGCGCTGGAAAGCGGCGACTTCGTCAGCAAGGAAGCCGCCGCCCTTGAGCACGGAGACCCCGACCGCCTGTCGGTCCGGACCCAGCCCACCGGCGAGGCCCGCGAGGGTGCCGCCGGTGCCGACCGGGCAGACGACTACGTCGACGTCGGGGACCTGGCCGACGAGCTCGGTCGCCAGCTGGGCGCAGCCAGCGACCGCCAGTTCGTTGCTGCCGCCTTCGGGGAGCAGGTAGAACGGGCCGAACTCGGCGGCCAGTTCGGCGAGCAGGCCCGGGTCTCGCTTGGCCCGGTAGCGGGTCCGGTCGAGGTAGGTCAGTCGCATCCCGTGCTGCTCGGTCGCGTGGGCGAGAACCGGATTGAGCGGCAGGTGCTCCTCTCCTCGGATCACGCCGACCGTGCGGAAGCCGAAGTGCCAACCGGCTGCCGCGGTCGCCGCGATGTGATTCGAGTACGCCCCGCCGAAGGTCAACAGCGTCTCTGCGCCCTGCTCGGCGGCCACGGCCAGGTTGCCGGCCAACTTCCGCCACTTGTTGCCCGGGAAGTCGGGGTGGATCAGGTCGTCCCGCTTGAGCAGCAGCCGCACCGCGCCCAGCCGGTCGTCCAGCAGCTCGGCCACCGGCGACGGCAACTCAAGCTCTGGCTTGTGTCCCCCCGCCTGCGTGCCCACCTGCGAAGCGTGCCACCCGGCACCGCCAGCCATGACGGGCACCCCGGCGCCAATCATCCAAGCAAGTTCCACGGCCCGCCGCATGACTGAGCCTGAATGTCGTGCTACGGCGCAGCTCGGACCGGGCGGGCCGCCGGCGCCGCGTCGCTGTGGCCCGCGGCCGCATAGGCCGCATAGGCTGCCTGCCGAATTGCGCTCTTTAGAGGATCAAGGCGCGTGCTTCGCTCGCCTACGCGGCCGCCGAGCCGCTCGGTGGTTTGGCGGACTTGCGCATGCGGCCCTGGGCGGCCGTAAGCGCCACCGCCCGCGGTCAATGACGACAGCGTCCCCACCGAGCGAGCAACTCCACACTATTGGCCCGTCAGATCTAAGGCTGCTGGCGGCTTAGGATGACAAAGCCGCGGCCGTCCGTTGTGGCGTTGAACGTCGCGGTCGGCGCGAACCCCAGTCCCCGAAACACCCGCTGGGCACGGATGTTGAAGCTGGCTAGAGTCACCCGAAAGGCCGTGGGGCGGAAACATGCGGCACCGTACTCCAGGCCGATTGCGATTGCCTGTCTTCCAAGACCAAGGCCCGTCAGCTCGGGACGCAGGCCTCCACCCGTGTCCAGGGCACACTCGTCGTACTCGCCACCTGGAACACGGCCGTCAGCACCAAAAGTCCGATAGCCGATGAGCTTGCCCTCATCCACCAGGGCGACGTACCCGTTTTGGGGATCTGTGAAGAACGCGGGTTCTGTGCCAACAAGATCATAGCAGTCGTACGGCGGAGGATAACGCCACGTGACGATATTCGCCGCGTACTCCTCGGTCATCCCGACGATCTCCACGACGACTATATGAGCAGCAAGGCGCTGACGAGTCAACGCCCTCTGACGCAACTGCTTGCCTGCCCCCCGGCGCCGCCGCCTGCTCTGTGGCAGCCAGCGAACAATGGCGTGCGACCACGGGCGTCCGTGAACGCCGTCGGCCACGTGACCTGGACCAGCGAACGCCCACAGACACGGGCGGACGAGCCAGCGAAGATCTCAATGTCTCGACCTTGGTGGCTTCGGCCGGTCGCGCGTGCCGCGGTCTCGTTCGCGGTCGTTCGGCAGGGGTCGGAGACGTCCCGTCGACCATCGAAGACGTATTCCACGTGGATCTTCAACGGCCGCGGCGGTGGATCGCTTCAGGCGCAAAACGCCTGGTAGGCAAGGTGTGCGGGAGGGGGGACTTGAACCCCCACGCCCTAGGGCGGCAGATCCTAAGTCTGCTGCGTCTGCCATTCCGCCACTCCCGCGTGCCTCCAGCCTATCGATCGAGGAGTGGGCCGTGGGCGCGGATGGTCAGTGGCGTGCGCCCTGCCGGCACGGGCCGGGGCGCCCGCCGGCATCCTGCTCGACGGTCGGTCTCGCTGGGGCGCAGTGGGGAGATCTCAGGGTTCGGCGCTCGGTCATCGCATTAAGATCATGACCGCTGTGGCGATCGGAAGCGATCGGCTGACATGGTTGGTCCGTGGCGGTGTCGGCCGATCATGGTCAGGTGGCCGTGGCGCCTCAGGTTGTGGCGTTTCTGGGTCCTTGGGCGTGCGGGACGTCCTGTGTCCAAGCGCCGATCCGTGCACACAACTGGCGATCTTTGGCGCGTCCGGACCCGGTCCACCCGGTTGATCTGTCAGATCTGTGCGTTGACCCCCTGAAGTCAGGGGGACAAAGCGGACAGAAGTCGCCGAATAGTGCACAGAATTGTCGATCGTGAAGGTAGCTCCGACTCGCCATGGTCCTTGATCGTCAGAAGCGTGCGCGGACCGGCGATCGAACTGGCCACGCCAAGATCCGTGAGAAGTACCCCGGTCGCGGCGGCGGCCGTCGAACTCCCCGGCGCTGGTTACGGCGCGTGGCTGGCGACGCGCCGCCGAAACGTTCGGTGGCTTCTCAGTAGTCCTGGCGCGGTGTGACACGCTGCTGGGTGCAACGTGGCTGGCAACCTTCGCGTCAGAGGCCACAAAGGTCCGGCTTGGCCGGGGTGAGGGTCGGCTGGTGGGCGAGGCGCGGGGACGACGTGCCGCCGCTTCGCGAGCGCTCGATGCGCGCTCGTCGAGCGGGCACGGATCGTCGTTCCAGAGCCCGGCCGCCGGCTTGGCCCACGCGCCAGCCGTCAGTATCGGCCGGCCTTTGATGAGGGCTCGGTAGGACAGGTAGCACCCGCTCCGGCGACCGCCGGCGCGGTGAAGCGACGGGCGGCGGCCTGAGAGGCGGGAGTCGCGATGACACCATCACGTGGTGCTCTGGGCGGGCCTGCCGGTGGACCAGAGGGAGGGATCCCGGTGCGGCGAGCGGGCAGGTACGGTGCGCTTCTCGACGGCGACCTGATGAACCTCCTGTTTCCTGAAAGGGAGGTGGTCAGGGTCCTGCTCGATGGCCGGTTGGTCGATGCGGTGTTCCGCGTGGAAGCCGGCGAGCACGCGCGAAGGGCGCGGTTCGGGTTGAGAGCGCTGTGCTATCCGCATCTGCTGCGCCGGCTCGAGCGCCTTCCCTCGGGAGTCCTCGTCGGTGACCCCGTTCCGTGGGTCGAGACGTGTCCGCTGCCCGAGGGCGTGGTCGAACGGTCGGCGGCCGGGATCGGGCGCCTCCTGGAGCCGCCGGTTGTCCTGGACGCGGTGGTAGTGCCGGCGGTCGGTCCCGCGCAGACCCGGCATGTGTGGGTCGCCGACCGGTTCGCGCCTCACGCGCGTCGTTGGGTGGTCAGCGGTGACCGTCGGGTGGACGCGGCGGTGCTCGTCGCCGCGGCGGTCCGCGGGGTAGGGCTGGTCACCCGCTGGCCCGGCCCCGAGGTCGTCACCGCGGCGGATTCTCCGGCCGGGCGGCCGACGGCGGGCACGGCCTGGCTGCTGGCCGAGCAGACCTACGGGGCCTGGCTCGCCGCGGGCGCGCGCTCGCGGCGCCGTGAGCTGGTTCCGACCGGTTGATCCGCCGCGATCCAATTTCGCTCTAACGGGCGGGTGGGCGACTTTGTGGGCGAAATCAGCCGAATAAGCCGGCCTAGCGGCTGCCTGGAGCACCTCGGCGGCGCGAAAGCGCTTTGACGCCGCCAAGGGGTAGGCAGCCGGGCTTTGTTGCTGGGGGTGACACCTATCGCGCACTCTGCCGCAGCCGAGCGCCGATCCGCCCGGCGAAGGCACCTGTGGCCGTCGCCGGGCGACGAATCGGGACGAGGGATGCGGCTGGGGTGTCACGGCCCGGGGACGGATGGATCGGCCCGGACACCTCAGCCGCGTCCTCAACCTACCTGCTCGATAGCTGATAGTCACTGATCGATTACAGGCAGTTCCCAGGCTACACCCTGAGACCGGTCCTTGCCGGATGACACTCCGTATGGTCGCCATTTCGGCACGGAAGGGCTCATCGGCGGCGATGTCGCCCTCGAAGGGGAGCCGGGGTTCGCGGACCGTATGGTCGTGTGAGGGGGCGACAACGCCTGGGTACGCAGTTCGTTCGAGGAACTGTCGACTTCGGCGTCTTCCTTGCCGTGGCGTGCCCACTATCACGTTGGACGCATATCAGGCAAGATCCGGGCACTCGTGGACGATCTACCCGGATGTCCGCGGTTCGGCAATCGGCTGGTGACGACACCCACAGGGTGTGTCCAGCGGTTCCGGCTTAGTCTTTGCCTTCATGAGCGACGCGCCGATAGGGGTGTTCGACAGTGGCGTAGGCGGTCTGACGGTGGCCAGGGCCATCCTCGACCAGCTGCCGCATGAGCCGCTCCTGTACTTCGGCGATACCGCGCACGCCCCGTACGGCCCGCGGCCGATCGCCGAGATCCGCCGGCTCGCGCTCGCCGCCATGGACACGCTGGTCGCCGATGGCGTCAAGCTCCTCGTGATCGCGTGCAACACGGCCAGCGCGGCCTGCCTGCGCGATGCCCGGGAGCGTTACGACGTTCCGGTGGTCGAGGTCGTCCTCCCGGCCGCCCGCCGCGCGGTGGCCGCCAGCCGGAGCGGGCGGGTCGGCGTGATCGGGACGAGCGCGACGATCACCAGCCGCGCCTACGACGACGCGGTCGCCGCCGCGGGGGTGACCCTGACGAGCGTTGCCTGCCCCGCGTTCGTCGACTTCGTCGAACGCGGTACGACGGCGGGCCGGCAGCTGCTCGGCCTGACCGAGGCATACCTGGCGCCGCTACAGGAAGCGGGCGTCGACACCCTGATCCTCGGATGTACCCATTATCCGCTGCTGACTGGGGTTATCAGCCTCGTTATGGGGGAAGGGGTGACGCTGGTGAGTAGCGCTGAGGAAACCGCCAAGGACACCTACCGAGTGTTGGCACGCGGTGGGTTGTTCCGTGACCCGGACCTGCCCGCACCCGCCCACCGGTTCCTCGCCACTGGCGATCCCCGCTCGTTCACCCGGGTCGGCCGCCGGTTCCTCGGCCCGGAGCTGGGAGCCGTGCTTCCCGGCCAGCCGGTCGGCGGCGGTACCCGTGACGCGGACACCAGTGGCGCGCAACAGCCTTTGCCCGTGAGCATGGCGGTGAACACCCGGGAAGCGGACGAGGGCGGCGAGATGGCGGCGGTCCTGGCGACAGCGACGGCGACGGCTGAGGCGGTGCGTCGGTGAAACTCACCATTCTGGGCTGCTCCGGGACCTATCCCGGACCAAGCTCCGCGTGCTCCTCCTATCTGGTCGAGTCCGGCGGGTTCCGGCTCGTCCTGGACGCCGGCAACGGCTCGATGGGCGAGCTGCAGCGGCACTGCGACCTGCGGGACGTCGACGCGGTGCTGCTCAGCCACCTGCATGGCGACCACTGTTTGGATCTCGTCGTGCAGAGCTATGCGCGCCGTTACCACCCCCAGGGCATGCCTCCCAAGCTGCCCGTCTATGGGCCGATCAACACCCGGGAACGGCTGTGTGGCGCCTTCGAGCGCTGGCCCGACGACTCGCTCGCCGACATCTACGACTTCCAGACGATCGGCCCGGGTCGTGTCCATATCGGGCCGTTCCTGATCGATCTGGCCCGGGTCGCCCACCCGGTCGAGGCCTATGGCGTGCGGATCAGCGCCGACGGCAAGGTGCTGACCTACTCCGGTGACACCGGCCCCTGCGAGAAGCTCGTCCGGCTCGCGAAGGACAGCGATCTCTTCCTCTGCGAGGCCGCCTTCCTCGACCACGAGGACAACCCGCCGGACCTGCACCTGACCGGCCGCGAAGCGGGTCAGCACGCCGAGGCCGCCGGCGTCGGCCAGCTCGTCGTCACCCACTTGGTTCCCTGGGGCGACGCGGCCCGCAGTCAGGAGGAAGCCGCCTCCACCTTCCGCGGCCAGCTCAGCCTCGCCACGCCCGGCGCCAGCTACGAGGTCTGACCACCCCGCGCACACAGGTCATTCGCGGGTCGGACCTCCCCGGCCCGGTCACGCCGGGGTGAGCGGCCGCCTAGCCGGTCTGGGCGGGGTCGTCGCGTAGCAGCACGCCGCGGTGTCGCCAGGCCAGGGCCAGGAGGGCGGCGCCGGCGGCCTGCATCGGCTCCCGCCGGGTGAGGCGGTCGACGTTGGCCTGGTCGAAGGCGATCCCGGTCCCGGTGGCGCCATCCAGCGCGGACAGGACCTGGCCCTCGTCGTTGGCGTCGACACGCGCTCCGAAGACCGCGTCGAACGTCGGAGCGTCGAACACCGCGACGGTGAGCAGATCGGTCGCGAACGTGAGCGGGTCGGTGCCCATGCCGAGGACGCGCACCCGGACCCCGCCCTCGGCGCGGGCCCGGGTGAGCCGGGCGGCGAACGGCCAGGCGGCGTAGTCGACCGGCGCGAGGTCGCTGCCGTGCCCCTCCGGCTCCCCGCCCAGCTCCTCGGCGAACTCGCGGACCATGGACCGCCACAGGTCGAAGTCGTTGCGCTCGTTCCACGGCGCCGGGCCGGCGGGCTGGAAGATGCCGGCCGGGATGACCTGGTAGAGGCCACCGGCATGGCCGACCTTGGCCGGGTCGCGCAGGTGCAGCAGGAACGTGGCGGTGCCGGCGGCGCGGTCCAGCCGCAGCGTCAGCGTGCTGATGGCGAGGTTCGCCGCTCTACGGGTGAGATCGCGCGGATCGCCGACCGCGGCGCGCAACGGCTGCCCGCCGCCCTCGAGGACGTGGGCGGCGTACTCGTGGGCGCACGCCTCGCCCACGTTCAGGCCGTCGAAGTAGCGGCCCAGCCGGAACACCATCCGGCCCCGCCCACCCGCGAGGTCGGCTTCCAGAAGCCGGTAGGTCGGCAGGTTCGCGAACACGGCCGGGGGTGCCAGCGTCGCGACCGCGGCCGCGTAGGTGTCATGGCGGGAGCCGTCCCGGCGCAGCGGGCGCATGGCCTCGGAAACCGGCTCCCTGCCGGTCAGGCCGCCGGCGGGCCGATCGGGGACGAGCTGGAGGTCGACCTCGGACAGGTCGATCGGAACCGGGGGCAGCCAGCGCGGGTCGGCGAGCAGCGGCGTACCGGCGACGTGCGTCGCCGCCGGGTACTGGCCGGCTGCCGCCACGGCGAGCTCGTGGCGGTGACGTTTCAGCTGGTCACGAACTCGCAGCCATGCGCGCTCGCTGTCGGTCAGCGCGTGTGGCGGGCCGTCGACCGTCACGCGATCTCCCTTCGCCGGCCGCCCGAGATCCATCGGCTGACCCCGGTGGCGGCGGCGATGGTCTTCCCGGCCCCGGTTCCCGCGTCGTTCCCGCGTCGTTCCCGCGCGGCCCGCTACCTGCCGCGGAGCTTGTCGATCTGGAGGGCTTCCTCCGGGTCGGGGGCGTCGACCGCGAAGAACGCCTTCAGGCAGTCGACGGCGACGTCGGGAGCCGTCCGCTTCAGGCTCAGGGTGAGGACGTTCGCGTCGTTCCAGAGACGGGCGTTCGTGGCGATCCACGGCTCCCAGGCCTGCGCGGCGCGAACTCCGGGGACCTTGTTCGCCGCCATCGCCGTGCCTGTGCCGGTCCAGCACATGAGGACGCCGAAACGGTACTCACCGCTCGCGACGCCTCTGCCGACGGTTTCGGAGAGCTCCGGCCAGCTGGTCGTGTCCACGACGCTGGTTTCGAAGTTGGCCTGGAGATACTCCCGGACCGCGGTCACGCACTCGTTGGTGTCATCCGCGCCAAAAATGACTGTGAACTTCCCGGCCGTCACGGGACCCGTCGCACCTTTCCGCTACCCCACGAGCCGTCCGGAGACGACCCGCCGCGCGCCGAGCTGGCCGCCGCCCCCACGTGCCAGCTCCGTTCCGTCGCTCAATGTTACCATTTGCGTACCACCAGGTAATGTCCTGGTGAACTATCCGACGGCGAGAAGGCGGGGCCTGGCCTCCTCGCCGCTACTGGGTGGTGCCGGCCGGCCGTGGGGAAAGCAGGCCGGGGAGGACGCCGGCGAGCGCGCGGAAGGCCTGGCCGCGGTGGCTGATGGCGTCCTTCTCGTCGGCGGACAGCTCCGCGGTGGTACGGGTCTCGCCGTCGCCGACGAACAGCGGGTCATAGCCGAAGCCGTTCTCGCCGCGGGGTGCCGTCAGCAGCAAGCCGCGCAGCTCGCCGTGGACGACGTGCTCCCGGCCGTCAGGGCTGACGAACGCGGCGGCGCAGACGAACGCGGCGCCCCGGCGGTCGGGCGGCACGTCGTCGAGCTGGGCGAGCAGCAGCGCGTTGTTCGCCGCGTCCCGCTCGGCGCCCTTGGTACCAACGGGGCTGCCCGCCCAGCGGGCGGACCGGACGCCGGGCATGCCGTTCAGCTCGTCGACGGTGAGCCCGGAGTCGTCGGCGACGGCGGGCAGGCCGGTCGTGGCCACCGCGTCACGGGCCTTGATCAGCGCGTTCTCGGCGAACGTGCGGCCGGTCTCGGGCACGTCGGGGCCGGGCGGCAGCCCCACCAGTTCGACGGCCAGGCCGCTCGCGGCGAGGATGCGGCGCAGCTCGACGAGCTTGGCCTCGTTGCGGCTGGCGAGCACGATCCGCGTGCCGGTGCTCAACGGTTACCTCCCAGGGACGCCGGACGGGGCGGGCCAGCGGGAAGCGGACCGGCCAGCGCGTCGTTCTGAATCTTCGAGAGCTGGGCACAGCCGGCGACGGCGAAATCGAGCATCCGGTCGAGCGTCGCGCGGTCGAAGGTCCTGCCCTCGGCGGTGCCCTGGACCTCCACGAAGCCGCCGTCGTCGGTGCACACGACGTTCATGTCGGTGTCGGCGGCCGAGTCCTCGACATAGGCGAGGTCGAGCATCGGAACGCCGCCCACCACGCCGACGCTGACGGCGCTGACGCCATGGACGATGGCCTTCGGCCGGCCGAGCCACCGGCATGCGTCGACGAGGGCGACGTAGGCGCCGGTGATCGCCGCGGTGCGGGTACCGCCGTCGGCGAGCAGGACGTCGCAGTCGATGGCGATGGTGTTCTCCCCGAGCTGCTTGAGATCGATGCTGGCCCGCAGGCTGCGCCCGATCAGCCGGGAGATCTCGTGGGTCCGCCCACCGATCCTGCCGCGGACCGACTCGCGGTCATTGCGGGTGTTGGTCGCCCGCGGCAGCATCGCGTACTCGGCCGTCACCCAGCCCAGCCCGCTGCCCTTGCGCCAGCGCGGCACCCCTTCGGTCACGGAGGCGGCGCACAGCACCCGGGTACTGCCGGCCGAGATCAGCGCGGACCCCTCCGCGTGCTCCTGCCACCCCCGGACGATCGTCACGTCTCGAAGCTGGTCGGCGGCCCTGCCGTCGTGTCGTGTCACGACCGGACCTTATCCACGGCCTACGACAACCCGGCCCAGGAGCCACCCTCCGGGCCTGGTCGGAACGCGGGTCCGGTTGGGGACGGCTCAGCCGATTTTCATGGTGACCAGGCGCTGGTGCAGGGCGGTCAGGGAGTCGTCGGCGATGCCGGCGTGGCGGGCCCAGGCGACGGCGCCGCCCCAGATCTCGTCGAGGCCGTCGAGGAAGCCGGCCATGACCTCGGCGCGGACGCGCAGCTGGTCGGCCTCCTGCCGGACCCTGATCCCCCCGCCGTAGGACGGGAGGGCGGCGAGCCGCGCCTCGATCAGGTGCAGGCGCTCGTTGGTCGCCAGGTAGTCGGCGATGATCGTCTCGCGGTCGACGCCGACGAGCGAGAGCACCAGGGCGGCCAGCACGCCGGTGCGGTCCTTGCCCGCGGCGCAGTGGAACAGGGTCGGACCGCTGTTCTCGTCGGCCGCCAGGCGGACCGCGGTCGCGACCGAGACGCCGGCGAGGCGCAGGTAGTCGAGGTAGTGCGCGACCCGGTCGCCGGTGTCGCGGGCGCGCACCAGGGTGTCGTAGCTGGGGTCCGACGGCATCACCCAGCGGTTCGTCAGGAAGGACAGGTTGTGGTAGGCGATCGCCTCCTGGGCGAGCAGGCCGCGGCCCTCCCGCTCGGCCTCCTCGACGGCCCGCAGGTCGAGCACGGTGCGCAGCCCGAACTCGTCGCGCAGCCGGGCCACGGCGACCGCGGTCAGCTGCTGGGGGGTGTCGCTGCGCAGCAGGACGCCGTAGCGGGTCTGGCCGCCGTCCACGGTGGGCAGTCCGCCCAGGTCCCGGGCATTGCTGCAACCGTCGAGTTCATACCACCGATTCATTTGCACGATGATAAAACGCCATCAACAGCCCGCGTGGGGCTTGCGCCGGTGGTCGGGCACTCGTTCCCGGCCGTTCACGTGACCAGCTCGTTGGCGGCCCGCGTGCCGGCCGGGTCGTGCCGCGGTGGCGGCGGCGAGGCCGACGAGGCCCGGCTGTCGGCCAGGTCTCGTCGATCCGGGCGGACCCTCGGGTCGTCGGTCGGCAGCCCGGCGAGGTCGGCCGCGCCGCCGCCGGCGGCGATCGGGCGGGCGGGGATGCCGGAGACGACCAGTTCCGCTGGGACGTCGTCGACCACCACGGCCCCCGCGCCCACCACCGCGCCCGCGCCGACCTGGCACAGCCCGACGACGTTCGCCTGGCTGCCGATCCAGGCCCGCGGGCCGACCTCCGCTCCGCCGCACAGCCGCGCGCCCGGGGCCAGCGTCGCGTGGTCGCCGAGACGGCAGTCGTAGGCGACGCTCGCCCCGACGTCGACGCGCACGTGCCGCCCGGTGGAGACGTTCGTGCTGACGCTGGCCATCGCGCAGATCACGGTGCCCGGCCCGAGCCGGACGTCGCCGCCGATGTTGGCCCGCGGGTGCACCAGCGTCGCGGGGCGGCGGCCGGCGGCGCTCGCGTAACGGTCTATCCGGGCCCGCGCGGCCGCGGACCGCACGCCGATGAGGTAGTCGACGTCGAGCCCGGTCAGCAGGTCCAGCCCGCCGAGCAGCCGCGCGCCGCGGCGGGCGAGCAGGTCGGTGTCCGCCGAGCCGGCGGGCTCGTCGTCCAGGAAGCCCAGGAAGCGGTAGAGGGGCTGGTCCGCGGCGGCGTTGACGGCTTCGACGAGGTCGAGCAGTTCGCGGCCGTAACCGCCGGTCCCCACGATGACCAGCTGCCGGCGGTGGCGGCGTGTTGACACAACGTGACCGTAGAACGGGTGGCCGGCGACTTCAACAAGGCGGCGGCCCGGCGGCCCGGTGGCGGCTGCCATGGCGGGCGGCGGTCGTCGTGGGCGGATGTGTGGTCGACTGATCGCCGACCGCACAGAGGTTGCGCCACGCTCAGCTTTGATTATCGAGGGTGACCAGAGCTTGGAGGGATAGCCAGCATACTACCGCTAGCACCTGACCGACTTCGAAGGGTGATATGACGATGAAGGTCGTGGTGACCGGCGGGGCCGGCTTCCTCGGGTCCCATCTGACCAGGGCGTTGCTCTCCGCCGGCTGCGAGGTGATCGTCGTCGACGACCTGAGTACCGGCGCCGTGTCCAACCTGTCCGGGCTGCCGGTGAAGCTCGTCGTCGGCAGCGTCACCGACCGCGCGCTGCTCGAGGAGGCGGCCGCCGGCGCGGACAGCATCGTCCACCTGGCCGCCCGGCCCTCGGTGGAACGCTCGCTGCTCGACCCGATGGCCAGCCACGACGTCAACGTCACCGGAACCCTCACCGTGCTGGACGTCGCCCAGCGGGCCGAGGCGCACGTCATCGTCACCTCGTCCGCCTCCGTCTACGGCGACGCCGGGTCGCTGCCGTGCCGGGAGGACGGCCCGGTCGCCCCACGCAGCCCGTACGCGGCGAGCAAGCTGGCGGCGGAGGCCTACGCGCTCGGCTTCTCCGCGAGCTTTTCGCTGCCGGTCCTGGTCGCCCGGCTGTTCACCGTCTTCGGTCCCTTCCAGTCGGTCGGGCATGCCTACGCGGCCGTCATCCCGTCGTTCATCGACGCCGCGCTGTCCGGACGCCCGCTCACGGTGCACGGCGACGGCAGGCAGACCCGTGACGTCGGCTACGTCGAGCCGATCGCGGCGATGCTCGCCGAGGCGACCACCCGCCGGCTCGCGCACCCGCGGCCGGTGAACCTGGCGTTCGGAGCCCAGGTCGACCTGCTCACCCTGGTCGCCCAGCTGGAGGAGATCCTCGGCTACCAGCTTCCGGTCGCCTTCGGGCCGCGGCGCGCGGGCGACGTGCGTGACCTGCGGGCCGATCCGACGACGGCGCTGGCGCTGTTCCCGCGGGCGAAGGAGGTCGACCTCGCGACCGCCCTGGACGCCACGGTCGCCTGGTACGCGGCCCGCGGCGGTCACCCGCTGGGCATCCAGGAGCCGCCGCCGGTGCGCGGGCGCGCGTAGAACCCCTTCCCGCGGCGGTCGCCCGGCCGGTCAGTCCGCCTGGTGGCGCCGGTGTGGGGAGGCGGAGCCGGGGCCGGTGGCCTGGCGCGGGATGCGGGTGAGGCCGGCGGTGATGGCGGTGAGGTCGTCGCCGCGGCCGAGCTCGCGCAGCGCGGCCCGGATCTTCTCGTCGTCCGCCCACGGGTCCAGTTCGACGGCCAGCCCCGGGTCGAGTGGCGGCACCGGTACCTCGGAGATCAGCGGGTGGTGCGGCCGGTCGTCGGTCTCGCCGATCCCGAACGGCGCCTCGTAGAGTTTCTCGCCGGCGCCGAGCCCGGCGTAGACGACGCCGACCGCAGGGTCGGCGCGAGCCGCGAGCCGCCGCGCGATGTCCGCGAGCCGGATGGGCTTGCCCATGTCGAGCACCAGCACGTCCCCGCCCGAGCCGACCGCGCCCGCCTGCAGCAGCAGCGTCACCGCGTCGTCGACGGCCAGGAAGTGCCTGACCGCGTCCTGGTCGGGGACGGTGAGCGGGCCGCCCGCGGCCAGTTGCCTGGCCAGGACGGTCAGCGCCGAGGCGCCGGCGCCCAGCACCTCGCCGAACCGCGCGCTCACGTAGGCGACCCCGTGCTCGCGCGCGACGTGCGCGGTGAGCCGCTCGGTGATCCGCTTCGAGTAGCCGAGCACGCCGACGGCGTCGGTGGCCGACAGCGTGGAGAGGTTGAGCAGCCGCGCCACGCCGTGGGTGGCCGCCGCCTCGAGCACGGACAGGGTGCCCCAGACGTTGGTCTTCACCGACTCGCCGGGAAAGCGCTCCAGGAGCGGGAGGTGGGTGAGCGCCGCGGTGTGGAAGACGACCTCGGGCCGGTACCGCGCGAACAGCGCGGCCACCATGTCGACGTCGCGGATGTCGCACAGGACCACCGTCTCGTCGGGGCCGGCGTCGTCGCCGGCCAGGCCCTCGCTGGCCAGGCCGTCCCCGGGCAGGTCGGCGCGCCCGCGCAGCGCCAGCGCCAGCGCGCGCAGCGCGGACTCGTCCCGGTCCAGCATGACGAGCTCGGCGGGATGGTAGGCGCGCAGCGCCCGGCACAGCGCGGACCCGACCGCGCCGCCGGCGCCGGTGACCAGCACCCGCCTGCCGGTCACGTAGCCGGCTATGGCGCCGGCGTCGACGCCGATGGGGCGGCGGCCGAGCAGCGCGGCGGCCTCGGCCTCGGCGGCGTCGAGCGCGCCGGAACCGGCGGCCGGGTCGGCCCCGTCCGTACCCGTCTCCGCGGACGGCCGCGCGAGTTGCTCCTCGGCGAGCCGGTAGAGGTAGCGCGCGCCGAACATGACCGTGAGCGTGACCGTGCCGCCGAGCGGCGGCACGGAAAGCGGCAACGGCCGGGGATGGCCGAACGCGAGGAGCGCGACCTCCAGACCGACGACGGTCAGCGACACCGAGAGCAGCAGGCCGAGCACCTCGTCGAACCCGCCGAACCGGTAGCGCCCGAGATAAAGATGCAGGGCGGTGCCCACGAAGTGGAGAACGCAGACCGCGAGCAGCACGACCACCCAGAAGCCGACGTCGTGCAGCGCGCCGACGGAGAAGTCGAACCGGCCGGCCTGCGCGGCAGCCAGTCCGACGACCAGCGCGAGGCTGTCGAGGGTGATCTGGAGACCGACCCGCTGACGCAGCTCGAGCCGCGACACGCGCCGTGCGACCGCCGCCGCCCACAGTCGCCCACGCGTGCCGTCTACTCTCACGCTTACCCTGGGTCTCCACATGGATTCATAGGGTAAACGCATGTGGTGGTCGATCCGCCGTTACCGGATGCGTGCGGCTGGGCGGGCGAGGCGTGGCCAGTCGGCCCGTCGGTCACCTCCGCGGGCGTGCCCGCGACCCGGGCCGGCCGCCTTTCCGGCCGGTGGAACGGCCCTACTGGCGCGCCCCGCGCCGAGCTCGGTGAGACGAGACGCTCCGGAGAGGTGGACGTCGGGTGGAACTACGGGACTACACGCGGGTCCTGCGTCGCGGCTGGCTCCTTGTCCTGGTTTGTGTCGTCCTGGGCGGGTTGCTCGCGGCGCTTGCCACGTGGCGGTCGACCAAGATGTACGCGGCCAGCGTGACGCTCGTCGTGTCCAGCGCGGAAAGCGCCCCGGACAGCGCGACCGCCTACCAGGGCGGGCTGTTGTCCCAGCAGCGGATCAAGTCATACGCGAGCCTGGTGGCGAGCGACCGGGTCGCCACAGTCGTGATCGGCCGGCTGGGGCTCGCCGAGGAGCCCGACGACCTGCGGAAGCGGATCGCGGCCATGGCCGTGCCCGACACGGTACTGCTGCGGGTCAGCATCCGCGACTCGGACCCGGCCAGGGCCCGCTCGCTGGCCGACACGGTCGGCGAGGTGTTCGCCGACGCGGTCGCCGCGATGGAGGCCCCGGACGATGACAACGAGCCGGCGGCCCTGCGGATCACAGTGTGGGAGCGGGCGAAGCTTCCGGACGGCCCGGTCGCGCCGCAGCCAGTGCGCAACCTGGCGTTGGGAATCATGATCGGCCTGTTCGTCGGCATCGTGGCCGCGTTCGTGCGCTTCCGGCTGGACACCACGCTCGCCGACGAGGAGGAGACGGTCACGATCACCGAACGGCCGAACCTCGGAGCGATCGTCTTCGAGACGGATGCCGGGCGGCGACCGCTCATCGTGCATGCGAGCCCACAGTCGCCCCGCGCGGAGGCGTTCCGCCAGCTGCGGACCAACCTGCGGTTCGTCGACGTCGACAGCGGCCCGCGCTCGATCGTGATCACCAGCCCCCTGCCGGCCGAGGGCAAGTCGACGACGAGCTGCAATCTGGCGATCACGCTCGCGCAGGGTGGTGCCCGGGTGTGCCTCGTCGAGGGCGACCTGCGCCGGCCGTCGTTCGGCGAGTACCTCGGGGTCGAGTCGGCGGCGGGTCTCACCTCGGTGCTCATCGGGGCCGCCGGGATCGACGACGTCCTGCAGCCGTGGGGCCAGGGCCGGGTCGGTGCCGGGTGCATCGACGTGCTGCCGAGCGGGCCGATCCCGCCGAACCCGAGCGAGCTGCTCGGCTCGCGCGGGATGGCGGAACTGATCAAAAAGCTGACCGACCGCTACGACAGCGTGATCATCGACGCCCCGCCGCTGCTGCCGGTTACCGACGCCGCCGTCCTGGCCAGCCGGGCGGACGGCACCCTGCTGGTCGCCCGGCTCGGGCGGACCCGGCGCGAGCAGCTGCGGCGCGCGGTCACGTTGCTGCGCGCCGTCGACGCCCGCGTGCTCGGCACCGTGCTGAACATGATCCCGACCAAGGGGCTGTCCGCCTACGACTACAGCTCCTACTTCAGCAACGCGTCGACCCGGGGCCGGCACGCCCGCGCCCTGCTGTCCAACACCACCCGGCCGGGGTCCCCGCCGTCCGGGCGCGGCCCCTCCGGGAGGCCCGCCGCCGGTGAGGGCTGGGCCCGCGGTGCCGCCACCGGCGCCGCCGGGCGGGAACCGGTCAGCCTCACCGCGATCACCGAGCAGCGGTCCCCCGACCACGACAGCGGTCCGTCGGGCCGCGGCCACGGCCCGGGCGGCGCCGCGGAGCGCGGTCGCGGCGCGGACCGCGATGGGGGCCGCGGCCCGGACCGCGACGGGGGCCGCGGCCCGGACCATGACCGCGCACCCTCGGCCCGGGACACGTGACGCGGCAGGGAACGGGTGGCGGAACGCGGCAGGGATACGGCGGGGCGCGATGAACGGGCGAGACAGTGACGCGGGCGTGCCTGATGCCGAAGTGAACCGGCGCGGTGACCGCTCGGCCCGGACCTTCCAGGCAGGCGACGCCACCGCGGCGGGAACTCGGGGCGAGGCCGGCCGCGAGCGGGGCGCCGACCAGCGGGAAGGCTGGACCAGCCGGCAGACTCGCCCGATCCGGTTCCAGACCTCCCCGATCGCCGACCTCCCAGATCCGCTTCGCGGATCCGGCAGGAACCCTGCCGCCGATCGGGCAGGAACCCCGGATCCGGCGGGAACCCCGGGCGTCCCCGATCCGGCGGAAACGTCGGGAGTGGTGCCCCGGCAGCGGCGGGCCGAGCCCAGGGCGGCGGGCGACGGGCCGGTCGGCGGCCCCGGCGCCGAGGACGATGGTGCCGCTGCCACGCCGCGGCGTCTCCCGCCCGCCGGTCCCGTCCCCCGGCCCGTCCGCGTGGGAACGCGTGGCCGGGGCTGGCGGCGGGGCTGGCGGTGGATGCGCGCGCGGATCCGCCGGCCGACCCGGCGGGTGCTGCTGGGGCTGGCCTGCGCCTTTGTGTTCGTCCTGGCGGTGGCCGGATGGCTCGGCGTGCGCGGGCTGCTCGCCTACCAGGAGCTGACCCGCGCCCGGGCTGACATCGCCGACCTGCAGGACCGGTTGCTGGCCGGCGACGTGCCGGCGAAAGCCGAACTGGCGGCCCAGGTGGATCGGATCGCCCAGCGGACTCGAACCGCGCGTGACCTGACCGGCGACCCGGTGTGGTCGGCGGTCGGCGCCCTGCCCGGTATCGGCTGCCCCCTGAAGTCGGCGCACGCGCTCGTCGCCGCCGTCGAGCGGGTCGCCGGTGACGGCCTGCCCGCGATGGCCGAAGCGGCGGGCCTGCTCAATCCGGAGTCACTGCGCTCCGGGACGACGATCGTGCTGCCGGCGCTGGCCGCGGGCGGTCCTCCGGTGGGGCGGGCCACCACCGCGGTCGAGACGTTCCGGACGGCGCTCGCGGACGTCGACGACTGCGGCTGGCGGGGCGCGCCCCTGAGGCTCGGTTCGACGCGTGCCACCGTCGCCGCCCAGACGGACCGGCTCGCCGGGTCGCTGGCCGGGCTGAAGCTCGCCACCGAGCTCGGGCCGCCGATGCTCGGGGCCCACGGCGAGACCCGCCGCTACCTGCTGGTCGTGCAGAACCCGGCCGAGGCCCGGGCCAATGGCGGCATCGTCGGTGGGTACGGACTGCTCACCGCGCGCGACGGCGTGCTGCGACTCGATGACATCTCCGGCAACGGCTCGCTGCCGGTCCCCCGGGAGGGTTCGGCGCTGCGCCGTGACCCGGGCCTGTCGCCGGAGCTGGCCGAGCGGTACGGCTCGTACGAGCCGAGCAGGGTCTGGCCGAACGCCAACCTCACCCCGGACTACCCGACGGTTGGGCGGTTCTACGCGGGCATGTACGCGGCGGGCACCGGCGTCGAGGTCGACGGGACGATCAGCGTCGACCCGACCGCGCTGTCGTACCTGCTCGCCGCCACCAGACCGGCGACGCTGCCCGACGGCCAGGTGGTTACAGCCGACAGGCTGGTGAAGCTGGTCTCCTCCGACGTGTACGCGCTGATCGACGGCGTCCAAGCGCGGGATGAGTACTTCGCGGACGTGGGCAAGGCCGTCTACGAGGCCGTCATCTCCGGCGACGGAAATACGCGGGCCTTGCTGACGGCGCTCGGCCGGTCAGCTGGGGAGGGCCGGTTGCTGGTGTCAAGCACCCACGCGGACGAGCAGCGAATTCTTTCCACCACCGCGCTGGGGGGCGCGCTGCCGACCGCCCCCGGGCCGTTCCTGGGCGTGCTCACCCAGAACGCGACGGGCGGAAAGCTTGACTACTGGCTGCACCGCGCCGTCGGGTACCGGATGGAGCGCGCGAAGGACGGCAGCGGCGTCGCGACCATCGTGATCCAGCTGTTCAATGCGGCTCCGGCGGGTCTCCCCGAGTATGTGCGCTACCGGCTCGAGGGCGGCGGGCCCCCCGGAAACCCGGACGCAGTGAACGACACCTGGCTGTCGGTCTACACAGGGGTCGACAGTCGGTTGCTCGGCGCGGCGCTGGACGGCAAGCCGATTCCGCTCACGGCCGAGACTGAGCGTGAGCACACCGTGCTGTCCACGTTCGTGCCGCTTGCCCGGGACCGACCGCGGACTCTCGTGCTGCGGGTCTGGGAACCCATCGGCGGGCCGGAACTAACTGTCCGTGGTCAACCGTTGGCGAATCCGGAGCGGATCGCCGTCGTCGGTCTACCGACTCGCACCCCCTGGCAGCTCATCGACTCCGACTGACTACTGAGGGTGCGTGACACTCGGAGTCACTCTCAGTAACCTCCGCGTAGTCAATCGTTCGATTGCTTGCATGGATCACCCTCTGGGGAGTGCCTCGATGAAACTCCGCGCGCTAGGAGTCGCGATGCTCGCAAGCTGCGGGCTCGCGATCAGCGTCCTACCGGCAACGGCGGCTCAGGCTTTGGACGAGCCCTTGTTCGGCCCGGTGCCGTTCGACCCGTATCCGCCGTCGAAGGTCTGCGGTGGCAGCACCGGCGTGCTCGAGGTGAGCCAGTCGGTCGTCCAGGTCGGGCAGTCGATCGTCGTCTCGGCCTGTGGCTTCATACCCGGCGCGTACATCGACATCGCGCTCAACGGCATCCTCGCGAAGTCGGTCGTCGCGAACGCCTACGGCAACATCAACGCCGTGATCGTGCCGTCGGGAGCCGACGAGCAGGCGGCCCTCGCGGAGGCCTCCACCGACGTCACCGTCGCGGCCCGGTCGCCGCGCTTCAAGCGGGTGACGATCACCGCCACCGGTCCGGGCTTCGAGAAGGCCGGCCTCTTCGGCAAGCCCGAGGAGCCCGGCAAGGACGACATCCTCGGCGGGGACGACATCCTCGGCGGGGACGACAAGCCCGGTGAGGAGGCCATCCTCGGCGAGGGGCTGGAGCTGGAGCTGGCCGCGCCGGCCGGCGCGAAGACCTCGCTGGCGGCGATCACCCGCATCGCCTCGGCCGAGGTCCTTGTGATCAAGGATCGCCACTGGTACTCCAGCGTGGGCGGGCCTGGTGGTCCTGCCGGCCCTGACGGTCCTGCCGGTCCTGCCGGGTACTACGGGCCTGACGGCGAGTGGGTGCCCGGTGACGGGTACTACGGGCCTGACGGTGAGTGGGTGCCCGGTGACGGGTCCTACGGGCCTGCCGGGTACTACGGGCCTGACGGCGAGTGGGTGCCCGGCGACGGGTGGGAGGACGGCGAGTGGGCGGACGACATCGCCGTAGGCCGTGACGGGGACATCATCGCCATCAACGGCATCCCGATCCCGATCCCGATCCCGATTGGCGACTGGTTCCACGACAAGGACCGGGACTGCCGGGACAAGGACGGCGGCCTCCTCGGTGACAAGGACCGCGACGACAAGGACCGCGACGACAAGGACGTCCGGGATGACAAGGACGTCCGGGATGACCGGGGCGACAAGGACACCCTCGCGGACGGGGATGGCCTGTTCGACGACAAGAACCGGGACGACAAGGACCGGGACAAGGACCGCTGTGACGGGTTCGGCGGGGTCGGCGTCGGCGTGGTCGGCGTCGGTGTCGCCGGCGGCGGCGTCGGCGGCGCGACCGGGGCCGGCGGGGCGCTGCCCTTCACCGGTGTCGAGACCGAGGCTCTGGCCACGCTCGCGGTGGTCATGCTCGGTAGCGGCGTGGCGCTGCGGGTCGTGACGCGGCGCCGCCGGGAGTCCCTCGTCGGGACGCGCACCGAGGCCTGAGGCGCTCCGTATCCGGCTGTAACACAGGACGGGCCGCTCCCACCCCGCGGGAGCGGCCCGTTCCTTGCGCGGCTACCCGGCCCGGCCGCTCAGGTGGCGCTGTCGTCGGCGGAGCGGCGGAACAGCCGGCGGCCGAGCGCGGCGAGCGGGTCGTAGGAGGCGTCCACCACCCGTTCCTTGAGCGGGATGATGCCGTTATCGGTGATCTTGATGTGTTCCGGGCAGACCTCGGTGCAGCACTTGGTGATGTTGCAGTAGCTGATGCCGGCCTCGGCGCGCAGCAGCTCCAGGCGGTCGTTGGTGTCCAGCGGGTGCATCTCGAGCTCGGCGTAGCGGATCATCAGCCGGGGCCCGGCGAACACCTGCTTGTTGTCCTCGTGGTCACGGATGACGTGGCAGACGTTCTGGCACATGAAGCACTCGATGCACTTGCGGAACTCCTGGATGCGGTCCACGTCCTCCTGGAACATCCGGTGGTGCCCGTCGTCGCCCGCCGGCCGGCCCGGCGCGAACGTCGGCACCTCCTCGGCCTTCTCGTAGTTGTAGGTCACGTCGGTGACCAGGTCGCGCACCACCGGGAACGTGCGCAGCGGAGTGATCGTGATGGTCTCGCCTGGGCCGAACAGGTTCAGCCGGGTCATGCACATCAGCCGCGGCTTGCCGTTCACCTCGGCCGAGCACGACCCGCACTTGCCGGCCTTGCAGTTCCACCGGACGGCGAGGTCGTTGGCCTGCGTCGCCTGCAGCCGGTGCACCGCGTCGAGGACGACCATGCCCTCCTCGACCTCGACGGTGAAGTCCTCGAGCCCGCCGCCCTCGGCGTCGCCGCGCCACACCCGCATCGCCAGCTCGTAGCCCATCAGCCGTTCCTTCCGTTGCTCGTCCCGGTGACCGGGGGCGCCTGCGGTGGGGGGTTGTCGTCGGCCTGCCGCGGCGGCACCGTCGCCTGCGCCGCGGCGCCCGCCGCGCCCGGCGCGGAGACCGGCGCCGGCGGCGCGCTCGGCGTCTCGAACAGCGTGGCGAGTTCCGGCGGCAGCGCGGGCAGCGCCTGGGCCGTGAGCTCCAGTTGCCCGTCGCGCAGCCGGAGCACGTGGTTGATCTTCGCGAACTCCGGGTCGGGCCCCGGGTAGTCGTCGCGCGTGTGCCCGCCGCGGCTCTCCTTGCGGGCGAGCGCCGCGGCGGCGACGCACTCGGCGACCAGCAGCATCGAACGCAGGTCGAGCGCCAGGTGCCAGCCCGGGTTGTACTGGCGGTGGCCCTCGACGGCGACCCGCTCGGCGCGCTCCCGCAGCCCGGCGATCTCCTTGATCGCCTGGGTCAGCTCGTGCTCGGTGCGGATGATGCCGACCAGGGACTGCATCACCGCCTGCAGGTCGAACTGCAGCTGGTAGGGGTTCTCGGCGCCCTCGGTACCGAACCGCTCGAACGGCGCGAGCGCCGCCGCCGTGACCTCGGCGACCTGGCCCTCGTCGGCGGCCGGCCGCGCGTCCGCTGGGATCGCCTGGGCGTACTCGGCGGCCGACAGGCCGGCGCGGCGGCCGAACACCACCAGGTCGGACAGCGAGTTGCCGCCGAGACGGTTCGACCCGTGCAGCCCGGCGGCGCACTCGCCGGCGGCGAACAGGCCCGGCAGGGTCGTCTGCTGGCTCTCCGGGTCGACCTTGATCCCACCCATCACGTAGTGGCAGGTCGGGCCGACCTCCATCGGCTCGCTCGTGATGTCGACGTCGGCCAGCTCCTTGAACTGGTGGTACATCGACGGCAGCCGGCGGCGGATGGTCTCCGGGTCGCGGCGGCTGGCGATGTCGAGGTAGACGCCGCCGTGCGGCGAGCCGCGGCCGGCCTTCACCTCGGAGTTGATCGCGCGGGCGACCTCGTCACGCGGGAGCAGCTCGGGTGGGCGCCGCGCCGTCTTCTTGTCCGTGTACCAGCGGTCCGCCTCCTCCTCGGTGTCGGCCGTGTCCGCCGCGAACACCTCGGGGATGTAGTCGAACATGAACCTGCGGCCCTCGGAGTTGCGCAGCACGCCGCCGTCGCCGCGCACGCCCTCGGTGACGAGGATCCCGCGCACCGACGGCGGCCAGACCATCCCGGTCGGATGGAACTGGACGAACTCCATGTCCATCAGCGCGGCGCCGGCCTTCAGCGCGAGCGCCTGGCCGTCGCCGGTGTACTCCCACGAGTTCGACGTGATCTGCCAGGACTTGCCGATGCCGCCGGTGGCGAGCACCACGGCCGGCGCGTCGAACCGGACGAACGTGCCGGTCTCGCGCCAGTAGGCGAACACGCCGGCGATCCGCTCGCCGCCGGTCTCCGGGTCCGGCGCGGTCAGCAGCCGCTGCACGGTGCATTCCATGAAGACGTCGAGCTTCTTGGCCACGACGCGGTTCTGCAGGGTGCGGATCAACTCGAGGCCGGTGCGGTCACCGACGTGCGCGAGCCGGGCGTAGCGGTGGCCGCCGAAGTCGCGCTGCAGGATCTTGCCGTCCGGGGTGCGGTCGAAGACGGCGCCCCATTCCTCCAGCTCCCAGACCCGGTCCGGCGCCTCCTGGGCGTGGATCTGGGCCATTCGCCACTGGTTGAGCATCTTGCCGCCGCGCATGGTGTCGCGGAAGTGCACCTGCCAGTTGTCCTCGGGCCACACGTTGGCCATCGCGGCGGCCATGCCGCCCTCGGCCATCACGGTGTGCGCCTTGCCCAGCAGGCTCTTACAGACGATCGCGACCCGCGCGCCCTGCTCGTGCGCCTCGATCGCGGCGCGCAGCCCGGCGCCGCCGGCGCCGACCACCACGACGTCGTAGGTGTGTGTCTCGGCTGTCACGGGGTTCCTTTCCCGCTCGCTTTCCTGGTTCTGGACCGGAAGGGCGCCTGGGCGTCCGGGCGATCCCGGCCGGAGCCGCGCGATGATGGCGAAGCCTCGCGCGGCGTGGGCCGCCTGAAACGACTCGGCTGGAGCCGCGCGATGATGGCGAAGCCTCGCGCGGCGTAGGCCGCCTGAAACGACTCGGCTGGAGCCGCGCGACGACGGCGAGGCCTCGCGCGCGGCGTGGACCGCCTAGGCGATCCAGTGCGGATCGCTCAGATGGCCCGCGGCGACCAGCCAGATGTAGAAGTCGGCGGCCATGATCCAGAGCAGGCTCGCCCAGGCGAAGAACATGTGGTGCCGGTTGAGCACCGAGATCCTGGCCCAGATCCGGCGGCGCAGCGGCGCCTTGGAGAGCAGGTTCAACCGGCCGCCGCACAGGTGCCGGCACGAGTGGCAGGACAGGGTGTAAAGCCAGATCAGCGCGGCGTTGACCACCAGCATCCCGGTGCCGACCCCCACGCCGAACCGCCCGTCATGGATGAACGCGATCACGGCGTCGTAGGTCAGCAGCCCGGCGAAGAGCACCGCGAAGTACCAGAAGTACCGGTGCACGTTCTGCAGCACCAGAGGGAACTTGCTCTCCCCGCTGTAGCCCCGGCGGGCGTCCGGCACGGCGCAGGCCGGCGGCGACCACCAGAACGAGCGGTAGTAGGCCTTCCGGTAGTAGTAGCAGGTGAGCCGGAAGCCGAGCGGGAAGATCAGAATGAGGAGCGCCGGCGACACCGGCGAGATGTCGCCGAAGACATGCGGCGTCGCGTCGTCCAGACAGTTGTCGGTAAGACACGGCGAGTAGAACGGCGACAGATACGGGTCGGCGAAGTAGTCGCCGTTCCGCAACGCCGCCCAGACGCCGTAGACGACGAAGCCGGCGAGCACGACGACCGTGATCAGTGGCTGCATCCACCATCGGTCCCGGCGCAGCGTCCTGGCGCCGACGGCTGCTCGGGGCGCCGGGACGGGTCGTGGCCTCGCTGCTGGCGCGGCCGGGTCCGCGGTCGGCGCGGGTCTGGTCCGAACGGGCATGGGGTGGTCTCCTCGGCTGCTGGCGCCGCGGTGGCTCTCCCCGCCAGGCCGTTGCTCCGGCCCGGCGGGGCCACCGCTGGAACGCGGGTGCCACGCGCGGCGCCCGTCGGGGGAGCCATCGCGTGGCCCGTGGCGCGCGGCGACGCGGACCCTCCGGCCCCGGGAGCCGGGGATTGCCTATACATGACAGCCAAGGCGCAGAGGGTCCGTGTGCTGCACATCACGGCCCACGGCGCAGTCTGGCCCATCGCGGAACAGTTGGCCAGGGTCTTCCTGAAACACGTTTCGGTGTGTCTCGGCGGACCTGGTCCGACACTGATCAGTCCGTCGTCGAAAGCCCACGTGACCGGGCCGGTGACGGGACGGGCGCCCGCCGCGTCGAGCGGGCGACGGCTCGCGACCTCGGGACTCCCGCCCGTGGTCGCGGGCATGCGCGGGGGCGGCTGGATACCTCCCGGTCGGCGCTGCGGTGGTGGAGCTTTCCGAAGGCTTCTCCTTCCCGTCATCCCAGGCTGGAAGCCTGACGGGCGGCCAGAGGAGGCTTCATATGACTGTCAGTCGTCGTGGTGTGCTGGGAGCCAGCGCCGCCGGTCTCGGCATCGTTCTTACTGGATCAGTCGGTTCCGTCTTCGGCGGCACCGCCAACGCGACCGGGTTCGGCCAGGGCCACGGTTCCAAGTTCACCGGCTACGGGGATCTCATCCCCGACCCCGCGGGCATCGCGGACCTTCCCCGCGGCTTCCGCTACAAGGTCCTTTCGACCAAGGGCGAGAAGCTGAGCGATGGCGGTACTGTCCCCGCCGGTCACGACGGCATGGCGGCGTTTGACGCCGGCCACAACACCGCCCTCGTGCGCAACCACGAGTTGACGCACGACGCCAGCTTCCCGGTCCCGCACAACGCGAAGATCACCTACGACCCGGGGGCGGACGGTGGTACCACCACGCTGGTCGTCCGCGGGGACAAGCTGATCTCGCACGTGCCGAGCCTGTCCGGCACGGTCCGCAACTGCGCCGGCGGCTTCACGCCCTGGGGTACCTGGCTGACCTGCGAGGAGACCGAGCTCACCCCGGCGCAGGACGCCGCGCTCACCAAGCGGCACGGCTATGTCTTCGAGGTCGACCCGTTCAACCGGCTGCGCGACAACGAGCCGGTGCCGCTGAAGGCGCTGGGCCGCTTCGCCCACGAGGCGACCGCGATCGACCCCCGCACCGGCGTCGTCTATCTGACCGAGGACGCCGGCAGCCCCGACGGCCTGTTCTACCGGTTCCTGCCGAACCGGCCGAAGGGCGGCCCGGGCAGCCTGCGCGCCGGTGGCAAGCTGCAGGCGCTGTACGCCGGCGGCCTGGCCAACCTCGGCCCGGTCACCGAGATCGGCACCAAGCTCAAGGCCACCTGGGTCGACGTCCCGGACCCCGACGCCACCACCACCTCGGTGCGCAAGCAGTTCGCCGCCGGCGCCGTCTCGGGCATCCCGAAGTGCGAGGGCACCTACTACTCGGACGGCTACATCTACGTCGTCTCCAGCTACGCCGGCGGGCGGGACGCGAACGGCAACCACAGCCTGCACGAGGGCCAGGTGTGGCGCTACGAGCCGAAGCGGGACACCTTCGAGCTGGTGCTGCGGTTCGCGCCGGACAGCGAGTTCGACGGGCCGGACAACATCGCCCTGTCGTCCTGGGGCCGGATCGTGCTCTGCGAGGACGGCGACGACGAGAACTACCTGGTCGTCGTCGGTGACGACAACAAGCCGTACAAGCTCGCCCGCTCCGTCAGCACCTCCGAGTGGGCCGGCGCGACCTTCTCGCCCAATGGCAAGTGGCTGTACGCCAACATCCAGGGCGACGGCCGCACGCTCGCGATCACCGGCCCCTGGCGGTAGCCGCCCCTCGGCCCCGGCGGGGAGCTCCCGCCGGGGCCGGTCAGCGCGGGCCGCCCGGCCGCGTTACCCCCACCTGCGCGCAGCCACGCAGGTGGGGGTAGCGGGCCCGTACGGCTCGAAATCGGCGTCGGGCCCGTGTCGGCGGAGTGCCCGGGCGCCGCGGGCGGTCCGCCGCCGAGGCTCGCGGTGGCGCGCTGGGGCGGCCGTCGCCGCCGCGCCGCGATGATCGGCTGTTACCGCATGGCCTTTTCGCCTACCTCGGACGTTCCTCGCGGTTTCCGGGCGCGGACATGCCTGCTTGGGAGCCTGTCGGCCGGCCAAAGGAGGCTTCTCTATGACTGTCAGTCGTCGCGGTGTTCTCGGTGCCGGCGCCGCCGGCCTCGGAATTGTCCTGACCGGAGCGGTCGGCCCGGTGTTCGGCGGTACCGCCAACGCGACCGGGTTCGGCCGCGGTCACAGGTTCACCGGCTACGGTGACCTCGTCCCCGACCCCGCGGGCATCTGCGATCTGCCCAAGGGCTTCAGCTACACCAGGATCTCCGCCGTGGGCGAGACCCTGACCGGCGGCGGCAACGTCCCGGGCGCGCACGACGGCATGGCCGCGTTCCGGTCCGGCCGCGACACCGTGCTGGTGCGCAACCACGAGATCGAGCCCGAGGACGTGGAGGAGGACGGCGTCCCCACGGTGCCGCACGTCCCGGGCCTCACCTACGACCCGGAGGCGCCCGGCGGCACCACGACCCTGGTGCTCACGGGCGACCGGCTGCGCTCGCACGTGGTGAGCCTGGCCGGCACGGCCAACAACTGCGCCGGCGGGCCAACCCCGTGGAACACGTGGCTGACCTGCGAGGAGACCGACGCCGTCTTCGGCAAGCCGCACGGCTACGTCTTCGAGGTCGACCCGTTTCGGCGGCTGCGCGACCGCGAGCCGGTGCCGCTGAAGGCGCTGGGCCGCTTCGAGCACGAGGCCGTCTCGATCGACCCCCGCACCGGCGTGGCCTACCTGACCGAGGACGCCGACACGCCGTTCGGCCTGTTCTACCGGTTCCTGCCGAAGCGGCCGAACGGCGGCCCGGGCAGCCTGCGGGCGGGCGGGAAGCTGCAGGCGCTGTCCGTGCGCGGGATCGCCGACCTGATGACGGTCACCAGGGTCGGCACCAGGCTCAGGGCCACGTGGGTCGACGTGCCGGACCCGGACGCCACGAGCACCCCCGTCCGCGCCCAGTTCGCCGACGGCAAGGTGTCGCGGATCCGCAAGTGCGAGGGCACCTACTACTCGGACGGCTACATCTACGTCGTCTCGAGCTACGCCGAGACCGACGACGAGGAGGCCTACCTCCACGCCGGCCAGGTGTGGCGGTACGAGCCGAAATCGGCCACGCTGGAACTGGTGCTGCACTTCCAGCCCGACAGCCCGTTCGACGGCCCCGACAACATCACCATCTCGTCGTGGGGCCGGATCATCCTCTGCGAGGACGGCAACGACGACCAGCACCTCGTCGTCGTCGGCGACGACGGCAAGCCCTACCCGCTGGCGCGCTCCGGCAGTGGCTCCGAGTTCGCTGGCGCCACCTTCTCGCCGGACGGTGCCTACCTCTACGCCAACATCCAGGAGGACGGCCTCACGGTCGCCATCAAGGGTCCCTGGCGCTGAGGCACCGCGGGCCGCCCGGCGCGCCGCCGGGCTGACACGCCGCCGGGCCGACAAGCTACCGGCGGCCCGTGGACGACGAGGTCCCGGGCCGCCGGTTTGTCCTGGAGACCGGAGATCTGGCCACGGGGCCCATCGCCCATGGCGCGCAGCGCGCCCGCGTCGGCCCCACTGGGCATGGTCCGGTGCCGGCCTTGGCGAGACACGAGCCGGCGGCGCCGGCCGCGGGCCTGACCTGGCCTGACCTGGCATCCGCCCGGCCGGACGACGATCGAGACAGGTGATGGCGTGGGGGCCTTGTCGCCCTCCGCCCATGACTCGTGGCGCCGAGAGAACGTTCTTTCGGCGCCACGAGTCATGCGCCGATCGTGGAGACGGCGGGTGGGCCGTGCCCGAGTCGGCGGGTCAACGCGAGCCGGGTGGGCTAGCGGCGGCGCAGTGCCGGGTTCGTCAGCGACGGGGGGACCCAGCCGGCGTCGGCCGAGTTGATGTTGGTGCCGGGCGGGACGAGCGCGTCGATGCGGTCGAGCACGGCGTCGTCGAGGGTGACGTCGGCGGCCGGAAGCTGGCTTTCCAGATGCTCCATCGTGCGCGGGCCGATGATCGCCGACGTGACGGCCGGGTGGCGCAGCACGAACGCGATCGCCAGTTCGATCAGGCTGAGCCCGGCCTCGGCCGCGACGTCGGCCAGCTCGATCGCGAGCTCGACCTTGCGCCGGTTCTCCGGGATCGCCGGGTCGAACCGCTGGGGCACCCGCTCGGCCCGGGTGCTCGTGACCGGGCCGCCGTCGCGGCGGTACCGGCCCGAGAGGTAGCCGCCCGCGAGCGGGCTCCACGGCAACACCCCGAGGCCGTACTTCTGGGCAACCGGCAGCAGGTCGGCCTCGATGCCGCGGACCAGGATCGAGTACGGCGGCTGCTCGGTGACGAACCGCTCCCTGGCGCGCCGCTCGGCCACCCACTGCGCCTCGACCACCTCGTGCGCCGGGAACGTCGAGCTGCCGAAATAGCGGATCTTGCCGGCGCGGACCAGGTCGGTCAGCGCCCCGAGGGTCTCGTCGATGTCGGTCGACGGATCGGGCCGGTGCACCTGGTAGAGGTCGATGTAGTCGGTACCGAGCCGGCGCAGGCTGTTCTCACACTCCTGGATCAGCCAGCGCCGGGACAGCCCGCCGCGGTTGGGCCCGGGGCCCATCGGCATGTACGCCTTGGTCGCGAGCACGATGTCGTCACGGCGCCCGCCGGCCAGCGCCTTCCCGACGATCACCTCGGACTCGCCGGCCGAGTAGACGTCGGCCGTGTCCACGAAGTTGATCCCGGCGTCGAGCGCCCGATGGATGATCTTTATCGACTCGTCGTGGTCCTGGGTGCCCCAGGCGCCGAACATCATGGCGCCCAGGCACAACGGCGTGACCCGCACGCCGGTGCGGCCGAGTACGCGGTACTTCATCAGAGACCTCCAAAGGCCCGACCCCGGTGGGAGCCAGGAGGAACGGGAAGCAGCGAGCGGGGCTCGGCCCCTCGGCCCGCGAGACGTCCGGCGGACCCGCCGCGACGCGCGGGCGGGGTCGCGTGCCATGTCACGTGAGACAAGGATGGTCGAGTGGCCAACCCCCAGCAAACACCTTCCCGGTGGCCGGAGCCCTCGGTCCTGCGCGTCGACGGCCCCGTGCTGGCCGGGCCGGACGACGTCCGCGACGGGCTGTGGATCGTCGGTGGCCGGGTCACCTACGAGCGGCCCGTCGGATCGGCGGACGTTCGGACGGTGCGCGGCTGGGTGCTGCCCGGGCTGGTGGACGCCCACTGCCACGTCGGACTGGACGAGCACGGCGCCGTCGACGCGGACACGACGCTCGCGCAGGCCCGCGCCGACCGGGACGCCGGCTCGCTGCTGCTGCGTGACGCCGGGTCGCCGGCGGACACCCGCTGGATCGACGACCGCGACGACCTGCCCAGGCTGGTGCGCGCCGGCCGGCACATCGCCAGGACCCGCCGCTACATCCGTAACTACGCCGAGGAGGTCGAACCGGCGGGCCTGGTCGAACAGGTGCGGCGGCAGGCCGGGCGCGGCGACGGCTGGGTGAAGCTCGTCGGCGACTGGATCGACCGCTCCGTCGGTGACCTCACCCCCTGCTGGCCGGCCGACGCCGTCGCCGAGGCGATCGCGGCCGCGCACGCGGCGGGCGCCCGGGTGACGGCGCACTGCTTCGCCGAGGACTCGCTGCAGGGCCTCGCCGCCGCCGGGATCGACTGCGTCGAGCACGCCTGCGGCCTCACCGACGACACGATCGCGCTGTTCGCCGACCGCGGCATCGCGATCGTGCCGACGCTGGTCAACATCGCCACGTTCCCGACCATCGCCGCCGGCGCCGAGGAGCGGTTCCCGCGCTACGCCGCGCACATGCGCGCCCTGCACGCCCGCCGTTACGAGACCATCCGCTCCGCCTACGACGCCGGAATCCCGATCTACGTCGGCACGGACGCGGGCGGCTCGCTGCCGCACGGCCTCGCCGCCGCCGAGGTCGCCGAACTGGTCAAGGCCGGCCTGCCCCCGGTGGCGGCGCTCGCGGCGGCCACCTGGTCCGCCCGCGCCTGGCTCGGCTTCCCCGGCCTGGAGGAGGGCGCCCCCGCGGACCTCGTCGTCTACCCGGCCGACCCGCGCGAGGACATCGCCGTCCTCGCCGTCCCCGACCTCATCGTCCTACGCGGCCGCCCAGTCACCGACGCCTGACCGCCGCCTGGTCACCCCCGCCCGGTCACCCCCGCCCGGTCACCGCCGCCCGGTCACCGCCGGCTGCCGTCGCCCGTGAACGTCGCCGATGGCCCCGGTCCCCTCTCCCCAGCCCTCATGATCGCCGTTTGTGTCCTAATGAGTTCTGGGAGCCAGCCATCCGGCAGACTCCGGGCGGTAGCCGCCGGCAGGTGAGCACTCGTCTGTCC
>NZ_JADWYU010000166.1 GCF_016786325.1 Frankia nepalensis
TCGGATCGGTCAAGGCGATCATCGGGCACACGATGGCGGCCGCCGGCGTCGCCGCGCTCGTCAAGGCGGCTCTGGCGTTGCACCACAAGGTCCTGCTCCCGGCCGTGAACTGCGACGAGCCGCATCCAGCGATCGCCGCGACCAGGTTCCGCGTGCTGTCCGCCCCGGTCCCCTGGGAGGCCCGCGGCCCTCGTCGCGCGGGCGTCAACGCCTTCGGGTTCGGTGGCACGAACGCGCACCTCCTGCTGGAGGAGGCGGCGGCCGCCGGCCCGCCGTACGCCGCCGCGCCGGTTCGGGGCCTGCCCGTCGCGGCCTGCACTCCGCCGGTCCCCCGCCCGCCGGTCCCCTCCTCCGGGTCGGCCGGGACCGAGGCCGAGGAGCGGGTCCGCGTCACCGGCGTCACCGTGGTCGAACCCGAGCTGGTGCTGCGGCTCGCCGCGACGACCCCGGACGAGCTGGGCAGGATGCTCGAGGTCGACGACGCGGCGCTGCGGGCCGCGGCCGGCCCACCCGAGGCGGCCGCCGTCGGCGCGCGTCTCGGCCTGGTCAACCCGAACGCGCGCCGGCTGGCCGCCGCCCGCCACGCGGTCGGTGGGATCCGGCTCGGGGCCTGGCCGGCGTGGCGCGGGCGCGGCGAGGTCTGGGCCAGCGCGCAGCCGCTGCTCGGCGGGCCGCGTCCGGGGCGGATCGCGTTCGTCTTCCCCGGGCTGGAGGCGGAGTTCGCGCCCCAGCTCGACGACGTCGCCCGGCACTTCGGGATCGCGCTGCCCGCCGAGCTGTCCGCGGCCGACCTCGGCCGCCACGGCACCGGCGTGCTGCTGGTGAGCCGGGTGCTCGACCGGACGCTGCGCCGGATGCGGATCGAGCCGGACGCGCTGGCCGGGCACAGCATCGGCGAGTGGAGCGCGATGTTCGCCGCCGGGATGTTCGACGACGACGAGGTCGACGCCAGCGTCTTCGCCGCCGATCCCTACGACGGCGCCGTCCCCGAGGTCGACTACGCGTCGCTGGCCTGTTCGAGCGAGCAGGCCAGGCAGTTCCTCGCCGACTACCCCGACGTCGTGCTGTCCCACGACAACGCGCCTCAGAGCTCCGTCGTCTGCGGGCCGCCCGCGGCGGTCGCGGACCTGGCCGGCCGGCTACGCCGCAAGAACATCGTCGTGCGGGTCCTGCCGTTCCGCTCCGGCTTCCACACCCCGATGCTGCGCCCCCACCTGCCGGCGCTGCGCGCGCGGACCGACCGGCTCCACCTGCGCCGGCCGGCCGCGGTGGCGCTGTGGTCGGCGACGACGGCCTCGCCCTACCCGGCGGACCTGGACGCCGTCCGCGAGCTGTTCGTCCGTCATCTGGTCGAGCCGGTGCTGTTCCGCCAGACCATCGAGGCGATGTACGCGGCCGGCGCGCGGGTGTTCGTCCAGGTCGGGCCGGGCAGGCTCGGTGGCCTCGTCGACGGCGTGCTCGAGGACTCGCCGCACCTGACCATCGCGGCGAACTCGGAGCGGCGCGACGGGCTCGGTCAGCTCCGCCGGCTCGCGGTCGCGCTCTGGGTCGAGAACGGCGACCCCGACTTCGCGGTACTGGACGCCCCTGGCCCGATCGGCGCCGAGCACCGCGGGCCGCGCGACCCCGGCCGCGCCGCGACCCCGGCGGAGCCCGCGCCCGCCGGGCGACGCGAGAGCGCCGTCCGGCTCAGCCTCGGCGCGGCGTCGATCGCCGTCGACCCCGGCAGGCTCGCCGAACTCGGCCTCCTCGGTGCCGACCGGCTCCCCCTCGCCGGCACCCGGGCCGGCACCGAGCCGTTGGCGGGACTCCCGCCGTGGTCGCTGCCCGCCAGGCATCCCCTGACCGCGCGGGCGAGCGAGGACCCGCTGGCGAAGGAACTCCTCGCCCTGCTGACCGAGACCGCCGACATCGCGGGCACCCTCCTGGCCAGCCCCGCCGACGGCACCGAGCGCCTCCGGCCGGAGCCGGTCGCGGGCGGCCCCGGCGATCCGGACGGCCCACCCGCGGACGGCCCGCGCGCGGACGGCCTACGCGCGGACGGAACGGGCTGGACGGCGACGCTGCATGTCTCGACGTCGACCATGCCGTATCTGCTCGACCACGCGCTGACGCCCCAGCCTCCCGGCTGGCCGGACCTCGCGGACCGGCGGCCCGTGGTGGCCGCGACGACCATCGTCCATCTCATGGCCGACTACGCGCTCATGGCCGACTACGCGCGAAGGGCCTCGGGCCGGATCGCCGTCGGCGTCTACGACGTGCGTTTCGACAACTGGCTGCCGGCGGAGCCCGCCGTCGACGTGGCCGTCAGCCTGCGCCCGGAGGGGAACGACCGCTATCGCGTCACGTTCGCCGGATACGCGAGCGGCCTGGTCCGGGTCGCCGACGCCTATCCCGCTGAAAGGCCGCCGCGCTGGCCCGTCGACGCCGACGCCGAACAGCCGCCCACCATGACCGGGCGCGACCTCTATCGCGAGCGCTGGATGTTCCACGGGCCCGCCTTCCAGCGTGTGGCCACCTTCCTCGGGCACGGGCCGGCGCACGTCCGCGCCGTCCTCGCCGCCTCCCCGACGCCAGGAGCGCTGCTGGACGCGGGCGGTCAGCTGCTCGGCTACTGGCTGCGCATGCATGAGGCAGACCGCTTCGTGGCGTTCCCGGTCAGGTTCGGCGGGATCGAGTTCTTCGGGCCCGAGCCCAGGCCGGGCAGCCTCGTCGCCTGCCACGCCTGGGTCAGGCACGCCGACGACACGTCATTGGAGGCCTATCTCCAGTTCGTCGACGGCAACGAGGTCTGGGCTGTCGTCTACGGCTGGGTGGACCGCCGGTTCGACCTGCCCGCCGAGTTCGACGAGGCGTTCCGCTTCCCGGAGGGGAACACGTTCGCCGAGCCTCATCCGGGCGGCTGGGTCATGGCGACCGAACGCTGGTCCGACCTCGCCGTCCGCGAGATGGTTCTCGGCCGCTATCTCGGCTCGGCGGAGCGCGCGCGGTACGACGCGCTGCCGCCCGGCCAGCGCCGCGAGTGGATGCTGCGGCGGATCGCCGTCAAGGACGCCGTGCGCACCCAGCTCTGGGACACGCGACACCCGGCGGTCTTCCCCGCCCAGATAGCGGTCCACGACCCGTTCGGCGCCGACGGGCCGGACGGCGCCGGGCGGCGGGCCGGCAGCGACGACGCCCGGCCGGTGACCGTCTCCGGCGTCCACGGGTACCCGCTGGCGCCCTTCGAGATCCACGTCGCGAGCGTCCCGGACCTCGCGGTGGCACTCGCCCTGCCCGCGGCTGGGCCCGCCTCGGCCGCGCGCGCCGAGCGGGGCGGGCGGGCGCCGGTCGGCCTCGCGATCGAGCCGATCCCGGCGGACCCGGCCGGCGGCCCAGCCACGCGGGAACCGCCCGCGGACTCCGACGCCGCCGGTCCCCGGCCGCATCGGTATCGGAACGCGGCGGCGGCCGCGGTCGCGCGGGCCGCCGGCGTCGACGCGTCTCGGCCACAGGTCATCGACATCTCCCGAGCCGGCGCCGACGCCGACGCGGTGGCCGTGGTGATGGCCCTCGACGACGGCCCACCGTCCGCGCCCAGCCGGTTCACGGTGAGCTGCGCCGAGGTCGAGACCAGGCCGCCGGGACAACCGGCCCGCAGATACGCGGTCGCCCGCACGACCGGCGTCCCGCGCACGCACGACGACAGCCACCTGGAGTTCAGAGGAGTCGGGGCATGACCGTGGACGACAACCAGATCAACGCGGTCCTCGCGGAGGTCAACGACATGATCAACGAGATCACGCGAAAGTACGGTTCGCCGCCCGTCCAGGTGACCATGGACACGGCGTTCCACAGCGAGCTCGAACTGGAGAGCATCGACCTGGTCACCCTCGGCGTCATGCTGGCGGCGCGGTACGGCGAGCAGGTGAGCATGGCCGAGTTCCTGGCCGACAAGGATCTCGCCGACGTCATCGCGCTCCGCGTCGGCGAGGTCGTCCACTACGTCGTGTCTCGTCTGAACGTCGTGTCCCACCGCAACGTCGCGACGGCCGTCGACTGACCATGCCGACCATCCGCGTCAACGGCGCCGACCTCCACTACCTGCACACACCGGGCAGGCCGACCGGGAACCCGGCGCCCACCCTCGTCTGCATCCACGGTCTCGGGACCGACAGCCTCGCCAGCTTCTACCTGACCCTGGCCGCGCCGCTGGCCGCCGCCGGCGTCGACATGCTGTTCTACGACCTGCGCGGCCACGGCAACAGCGCCCGGCCGGCCCGCGGCTACCAGGTGGGCGACTTCGTCGCCGACCTCGACGGGCTGCTCGGCTCGCTCGACGTGCGGCTACCCGTCCACCTGATCGGCAACAGCTTCGGCGGGACCGTCGCCTTCGCGTTCGCCGCCGCCTACCCGGACAAGGTCGCCAGCCTGGTGTCCATCGAGTCGGAACCGCCCACCGAGCCCTGGGCCCAGCGCGTGGGCGAGGTCCTCGAGATCACCAAACAGGAGCTGTCCCGCGACGAGACCTACCACTGGATCTCCGTGCAGTTCGGCGACCACCACGCCCGCCTCTCGCGCCAGGCATACCGGCGCCTGGCGGAGACCTCGATGGTCGAGGAGATCGCGACCGGCCCGATGCTCGACCTGACCGACCTGAGCCGGATCACCGTCCCGGTCCTCAGCATCATCGGCGGCGACGGGTTCCAGGCCGACGACCCGTACCAGCTCGAGGGCCTGCTGCCCGACTGCCGGACCGTCGTGATCCCCGACCAGGACCACTCCGTGCTCGTCGAGGCCCACCGGCAGGTACGCGAGCTCCTGCTCGACTGGGTCTTCTCCCATCACCCCGTCACCGCGGCACCGGGACAGCGGACGTGAGCAGGTTCCTGCTCGTCGTCCCGCCGCTGGCGGGACACATCACCCCCCTGGTCGCCGTGGCCGACCGGCTGCGCGCCCTGGGCCACCGCGTCGCCTGGGCGGGCGAACCGTCGCTGATCAGAACGCTGGCCGGTCCGGACGCGGAGGTCCACCCCGCGCTCGGCGGCCCGGTCGACGTCGGCGGCCGTGGTCTCGGCCTGCGCGGCTACGCGGCCGTCCAGTTCCTCTGGGAGGAGTTCCTCATCCCGCTCGCCGAAGCCACCCATGAGGCCGTCGCCGACGCGGCCAAGCAGGTCGACGCCGGCCTCGTCGTCGCCGACATGCAGGCACTGGCGGGCGCGATCGCCGCCGCTCGCGCGGGGATCCCGTGGGTCACCTCCGCGACCACCTCCGGGTCGTTGCGGGACCCCTTCACCGCCACCCCCAGGGTTCGACAATGGCTCGACGGCCTGTTCGCGGACCTGATCACGCGGCTGTGCCCGGACCCGGCCGTCTCGCTGACACCCGCGACCCTCGAACGGTCGCCGCTGCTCGTGCTCGCCTTCACGACCGAGGCGCTCGCCGGCCCAGGCGACCCGGCGGGGCCGGCGACCGCCTGGGTCGGCCCGGCGCTGCGCCACCCGCCCGAGGCGGGGTTGGCGGCGGTGACCGCGACGGGCGTCTCGCCCCACGCCGGCCCTGACGACGGTGAACCCTTCCCGTGGGCCTGGCTCGACCCCGATAAGCCACTGGTCGTCGTGAGCCTGGGCACCGTCAACGGCCCTGTTGGTGGCCGCTTCCTCCGAAGCTGCGTGGACGCGCTGGGCGCGCTCGGCGACAGGGTGCGGGCGGTGGTGGCCGACCCGGCGGGAACGGTCGCGGCGGCGCCCGGCAACGTCCTCGTCAGGCCGGGCCTGCCGATCCTCGTCCTGCTCCCCCACGCGGCCGCCGTCGTCTGCCACGGCGGGCACAACACGGTGTGCGAGGCGCTCGCGCACGACCTGCCGCTCGTCGTCGCGCCGATCCGCGACGACCAGCCGATCGTCGCCCAGCAGGTGGTCGACGCCGGCGCCGGCATCCGGCTGCACTTCGGCCGGGCCACGGCCGACCTCATCGCGGCCGCGGTCACCGACGTCCTGACGAGGCCCCGCTACCGGCTGGCCGCGCAGGGGATCGGCGCCTCGTTCCGGGCCGCCGGCGGCGCCGCCGCGGCGGCGGACCACCTGGCGCGGCTCGCCGTCGAGCACGGCCGGCCCGGATGAGCGCCGGCGAACCGTCCGGCCCCGCCCCGCGTCACCGGGCACGCGGCCGCCTCCAGCTGATCCTCTGGTACACCGCCGGCTTCCGGGTCCGCCTGGCCCTCGGTGGCGCGCTGATGCTCGCCAGCACCGCGCTGGCTCTGGCCCAGCCACTCATCGCGCAGCGCGTCCTCGACCGGCTCGCCCGCGACCAGCCGGTCAGCGGCCTGCTGCTGGCCCTGGCCGGCGCCGTCGTGCTGGGAACCGCCATCGGGGCCGTGGGCTACTTCCTCGTCGAGACGGTCGGCGAGTCCGTCGTCCGTACCGTGCGGCGGCGGCTGGTGACCCGCATCCTGCGCCTGCGGGTGTCGGCGACCGAGGAGATCGGCCCCGCGGACCTGATATCCCGGCTGGTCGCCGACACCACCCTGCTGCGCCAGGTGACGACCCAGGCGATGGTCGCCTCCGTCACGGCCGTGCTCGCCCTGCTCGGATCCCTCGTGCTCATGGGCCTGATCGACCACGTGCTGCTGGCGGTCACCCTCACCGCGGTCGTGACGATGAGCGTCTCGGTCCGCTGGGCCGCGGCCCGGATCGGCCAGGCCACCGGCAGGGCGCAGGAGGCCGTCGCCCACCTCGCCGTGCTGCTCGACCGTGACCTTGGGGCGTTTCGAACCGTGAAGGCGGCCGGCGCCGAGGCCCACGAGATCGGCCTGCTGACCGACGCGGCCGACGCCGCCTGGCGCCGCGGCCTGCGGGTCGCCCGGTGGCAGGCCACCAGTGGAGCGTCGGCGAACTTCCTGATGCAGACCTCCTTCCTCGCGGTCCTCGGCGTCGGCGGCGCCCGGGTGGCGTCGGGACAGCTTCGGCTCGCGGACCTGATCGCCTACCTGCTCTACATGCTCTTCCTCACCCAGCCCGTGACGACCCTGGTCAGCGCCTGGGGCCAGCTCAAGGCCGGCGGCGCCGCCGTCGACCGCCTCCAGAGCGTGCTCGGGCTCGCCGTCGAACCCGCCAGCCTTTCCGCCCCCCGTCCCCGGCCGGCCGGCACCCGGACCGCCGACGCCCGCCCCGCCCCTGCGCCCTGGGCCGAGGTCGGCGGCACCAGAGTTGGCGGTACTGGAGTTGGCGGTACTGGAGCTGGCGGTACTGGAGCTGGCGGTATCGAGGTCGGCGGGCCGGGCATCCTCGCGGCCGGACCCGAGGCCGCGATCGCCGCGCCGGCGAGCAGTTCCAGGAGACGAACCAGCGAAGGGGACGACCTGAGCCCGAACGGCACGAACGGCGTGAACGGCACGCTCGAGGCCGTCCGTCGTGGCGTTGGCGGATCCAATCCCGCCCCGGCCGGCACCTGCGCCACCGTGCAGTTCCAGCACGTCGTTTTCAGCTACCGGCCCGGCCTGCCGTTCGCCCACCAAGGCGTGACGTTCACCGTCCCAGCCGGCGGCATGACCGCCGTCGTCGGGCCGTCCGGAGCCGGCAAGTCCAGCCTGTTCGCCCTGCTCGAACGGTTCTACGAGGTGGACGCGGGCCGGGTGCTCGTCGACGGGCGCGACGTTCGTGACTGGCCGCTGGCGGACCTGCGTCGCTCGATCGGCTATGTGGAGCAGGAGGCACCCGTCCTCGCCGGCACGCTGCGGGAGAACCTCACGCTCGGCCTTTCCGGGGTCACCGACGAGCAGCTCTGGAAGACAGTCGCGCTCGCCCGGCTCGACGACCTCGTCCAGACCCTTCCCGGTGGCCTCGACGGCTGGGTCGGCCACCGCGGCGGCACCCTGTCCGGCGGCCAGCGCCAGCGCGTCGCCATCGGCCGGGCACTCCTGCGCCGGCCACGGCTCCTGCTGCTGGACGAGGCGACCTCGGCGCTGGACGCCGTCAACGAAGCCGCGCTGCGCGACGTTCTCACGACGGCGGCCGAGAGCACGACGGTGATGGTCGTCGCCCACCGGCTGTCGACCGTGCGCGACGCCCGCCAGATCGTCGTCTTGGAGGCCGGGCAGGTACGCGCCGTCGGCACCCACAGCGAGCTCCTGCACGCCGACCCCGTCTACCGAACACTCGCGGCGAACCAGCTTCTCGTCCCCGACGCCTAAGGCTGGACAGCGTACACATCTGACGATCAAGGAAGCCGGCGGGCCACCTACCGGCCAGTGATCATCGGATGTGTGCGCCCTTCGGCGGTCGAGCCGCCGCGAGGTCGGTGGCGTGCGCGGACAGCTCGCGCCTGGAGAGAGGCAGTCGAACGGCCGGTGGAAGCGGCGCCAGCACGGGGTCCGCCTGGAAAGACTGGATCATGAAGGCGGCGAAGCGGCGCGAGGCCGCCGCCCTCATCTCGGGTGACTCCGCGCGGATGCCTTCGTTCGCCATCAGCGCCAGGCTGATGTCCTCGAGGACGAAATCCTCTCGCAGGGAACCCGCCGCCTTCGCGCGCCGCACGAGTTCGAGCAACAGACGCAGCGCGCGATCGCGGTCCGTGGCGAAGCCGACCGCCTGGGGAAGCCGGGAGGTGAATGCGCGCGCGAAGCCTCGGTCGAGGGCATGCATCTCCATGAGCTTCTCGATCACCAGGCGGAACCCGCTCCACGGGTCGTCTGCCGCCAGCCCCTCCTCGACGACCTCCGAGCACAAGGACATCTGCTCGGCGAGGGCCTCGGACAGCAGGGCCTCCTTGGTCGGGAAGTGCCGGTAGACGGTCGCGACACCGACCTCGGCGCGCCGGGCGATCTCCCGGATGGGCACGTCGAGGCCCTCGGCGGCGAAGGCCGCTCGCGCGACCGCGAGGATGCGCCCGCGGTTGTCGCGGGCGTCCGAGCGCGGCGTCGCTATCACTTGGGCCGGCACCGCTCTCACTTTAGCCAAACGGACGGGGTGCTCCGTTACGGTCGGCGGACCAGTCCGGCACAGCCCAGCACCTGGAGACGACCGTGAAGGCAGTGGCGATCCAGGCGTTCGGAGGCCCCGAGGGCCTCGCCCTCATCGACGTCCCCGCCCCGAGTCCCGCTGCCGGACAGGTACTGATCGCCACCGAGGCGATCGGCGTCGGCGGCGTCGACGTCATGATCCGAAGCGGTGCTGTCGCCGCCTACGGTTTCCAGGAAGGTCACGTTCTCGGTGGCGAGATAGCGGGCACCGTCGCCGCGGTCGGGGACGGCGTCGACACGGCATGGGTTGGTCAGCGTGTGTGGGCGTTCACCGGCTTGGGCGGCGGCTACGCCCAGCAGGCGATCGCGCCGGCCGGGACGATCGTTCCTCTTCCGGCGGAGGTATCGGCCGCCGCCGCGGTGACGCTGGGCAGCTCCGGAAGAGTGGCGCACTTCGGCCTTCGCCACGCCCAGTTCGCGCCGGGCGAGTCAGTGTTGGTCCGCGGCGCCGCCGGCGGCATCGGGACCATGACCGTCCAGCTCGCGGCTCGTCAGGGTGCCAGCGCGGTCGCGGTCACGACGTCGTCGCCCGAGCGTGGCGACCGCCTGCGCAGGCTCGGCGCGACCCACGTGCTGGACCGCGCCGGCGAGGCGCGACAGGACGTCCCCGCCGGCTACGACGTCATCATCGACATCGTCGCCGGCACGGACCTGCCGTCGTTCTTCGCCAAGCTCAACCCCAACGGTCGCCTGGTGGCCGTCGGCGCGGTCGCGGGCGACCCCCCGGCGGACTTCGCCATGCGGATGTTCGCGGCGTTCCAGAAGTCGATGTCGTTCGCCACCTTCAGCGCGAACACCGTGCGAGAAGCCGACCTGCGCGCCGTGACCGCCGACCTGTTCAGCGCCGCGAGTCGCGGCGAGTTGCACGCGGAAGTGCACGAACTGCTGCCCCTGGACCAGGCCGTGCTGGCCCACCAGAAGATGGACGCCGGCGAGGTGTTCGGCAGGATCGTGCTCGTGAACTGACCGGACACCCCGGCCAGTCGCTGGCCCGCGGGCGCACACGAACAGGCCGTCGCACAGGTCTGCCGCGCTCGGCGGCCGGCCCGCGAGGACGGCTCACGGTCCGGTTCGCGCGGGCGGGGAAGCAGGCCGACACTGGGAGGCGGCTACCTTCCGAGAACCGCCGGCGCCGCCCGGCGGCTAGTCGCCCCCGTCAGGACGAGTCCGAGATGAACCCGATTCCTCCGTCCGAGACCGGTGGCCAGGTACCCGGTGACCGGGGGACACCGGGGCCCGCCGCGCCGTCGTCGGAGCGCCCGACGGACCTGGACGTGGAGCTGTTCGTGCAGCTGTTCGACGTGGCGCCGACCATCCTGACGGTCACTGATCGCGATCTGAGGGTGCTGGCGGTGAACCAGACCTGGTCGGACGCGACGGGGGTGTCGAAGGACGAGGCGGTCGGCGCGTACATCCCGGACTGGTACCCGACGGTCGACCACGCGCACTGGGAGACCCTGCGGCAGGTGATGGCGACCGGGCGGCCGGTCCACGACGACGAGGTCACCGCGAGGCATCCCCGGGACCCGTCGGACACGCGGACCTGGCGGTTCTCCGGCTACCCCCTGCGCGACGCCGCCGGCACGACCGTCGCGGTCGGCCTCGCGGCCGTGGACGTGACCGAGGAGCGTCGCGCGCAGGCCCAGCGTGACCTGGCCTGGCGGCGGCTGTGGCTGCTGAGCGAGGCCAGCGGCCTGCTCGGCGCGTCACTGGATCTGGACGCGACCCTGCGCGAGATGGTCACCCTGATCGTCCCCGAGGTGGCCGACGTGTGTGTGCTGCTCCTCGGCGACGGGCCTTGCCCGTCGGGCGTGGAACCGGACCCGTTCGTCCTGCGGTGCGCCGTATGGGCGCGCTCCGCGGACCTGCCGAGGCCACCCGACCCGGACCGCTTCCAGCCGGGCTCGGAGATCGACGTGGCGGGGACCGCGGTGACCCGGGTGTTCGCGACCCACCAGCCGCTCCTGCTCGACCTGGACGAGCCACCCGGCGATGCCGGGCCGTTGCGCGCGGCCGGGCTCGCCCGGCAGGTGGGACTGCGGTTCGCGATCCTGGTGCCGCTGCTGAACGGCACGGACTGCCTGGGCTGCGTGGGATTCGGCCTCACCGCGGACCGCCGCTACGACGAGCAGGACCTGCGCGCGGTCACCGAGCTGGGCGGCCGGATCGCGGCGGCGATCGCCAACGCCCGGGCCTACGAGGCCCAGCGGGCCGCCGCCCTGACCCTGCAGCGCGCGCTGCTGCCACACGACATCCCCGCGCTGCCGGAACTCGACCTGGCCTGGCGTTACCACCCGGGAACCGGTGGAACCGAGGTGGGCGGTGACTGGCTCGACGTCATCCCGCTGCCGGCCGGCCGCGTCGCGCTGGTGATCGGTGACGTGATGGGCCACGGCCTGCTCGCCGCCGCCGCGATGGGGCAGCTGCGCACCGCGACGCGCACCCTCGCCCTTCTCGACCTGCCGCCGGCCGAGGTCCTCAGCAAGCTGGACACGCTGATCCGCGGCATCGACACCCTCGCGACCATGATCTACGCGGTCTTCGACCCCGGCGCCCACACGCTGACGATGGCCAACGGCGGACATCTTCCCCCCGCGCTACGCCGCCCCGACGGAGCCGTCGAACTCCTCGAGACCACCGACGGAATCATGCTCGGCGTCGCGGACGCCGCCTTCACCGAAACCCAATGCCCGTTCCCACCCGGCTCCACGCTCGCCCTCTACACCGACGGCGTCGTCGAATCCCCCACGGTCCACGTCGGCGAAGGCACCGAACACCTGCTGCGCGTTCTCGCGGAAACCACCGACCTGTCCACCGCCGCGGACCAGCTCCTGGCCCTGCTCGACCCCGCCGACGCGTCCGACGACGCCACCGTCCTGCTGGCCCGTGCCAGCGGCCCGCGCGACGGCCATCCCACTGTGATCAACCAGCACTACCGGTTCAGCGTGGGAAGGTGAGTTCCCGCGCGTTGTCGTACAGGATGCGCCGCTGTTCGGCCGCGGTGAAGTCGGCGACGTTGGCGAGGAAGTCGCTCGGCGCCGGGAAGCCTTCGCCGTGGGGCCAGTCGGAGCCGAAGAGAATGCGTTCGACGGGCAGGAAGCGGGCCAGGTCGCGGACGTCCTCCTCGACGAAGGGCGCGACCCAGCAGTGCTCGATGAACTGGTCGCGCGGGCTGGTCTGGAAACCACCGCCGTGCGCCAGGTAGTCCAGGGCCAGCAGCAGCGACGGCACCCAGGCGCAGCCGTTCTCGATGAAGGCGACCTTCAGCTGTGGGAACCGTTCGAAGAGCCGGTGGGCTACGAGGACGTAGGCGAAGTCGTGAACGGTCCGGTGCTTGGTGAGTCCCGAGAAGGTCGAGGACTGGCCGAGGCGCTGGGTGTCACCCGGCGCGATGCCAGCCATGTGGGACTCGCCCCAGGCCTCGCTCATCAGCTCGTTCACCCGGGTGTACGTCTCGTCGGAGCCGTCATGGGTGGCGACGACCACGCCCGACTCGGCGGCGAGATGCCAGAAACGGTCGAACATCGGGTCGGCCGGTGACCGGTTGCCGTCCCGGGTGACGGCGGCGCCGTGCCGGATGTTCACCACCCGGGCGCCATGGTCGAGGCACCACCGAAGCTCGCGTACCGTCTCGTCCGGGTCGCACATGGTGATGTACGGGACGCCGAAGATGCGGTCCTGGTAGGCGAACCCCCACTGCTCCTCGATCCAGCGGTTGAAGGCTCGGTAGCACTCGACCGCGGCCTCGACGTCGGTATGCAGTAACGGCTCGATCACGACGCCCTGGGACGGGAACAGCCAGGTGGCCTCGACGCCCTGGTCGTTCATCACCTTCAGCCGGGCGTCACGTTCGAACCAGTCCGGATGGTCCGCCGCCCGCTCCGTGAACCCGGCGAGGAAGACGTCCCGGCTGGTGCCGCCCTGGAAGTACTCCAGGAACGCGCCCGGCAGCGGCCGCGGATGTACGTCGGCCGGCCCGGGAAGCCACTCGGTCTGCACGCCGTCGACCAGGTAGCGCAGGACCCCGTCGACCTTCTTGATCTGAACGCCGCGGTCGGCGAACTTCGGGTCGCGGTGGCGCGTGAACGCGTCGCTCGTCTCCCAGTAGTGGTTGTCCGCGTCGAACAGCGTGGAGGTCTGCGCGCCTGCCTCGGTCATGTCGTCTCCTCGCTCGTTCTCACGCGGTGCCGTGGCGCAGCAGCTTGCCGGGGGTTTCTGCCGTGCAGACGCCGTGGACGAAGGTTGTCTTGCCGTTCACGATGACCCGGTCGTAGCCGACGGCCTTCTGTACCAGCCGCCACTCGCCGGCCGGGTAGTCGAACAGCCGCTCCTGCGGCAGGGCATCGACGGTGTTGGGGTCGTAGACGATGACGTCCGCCGGCCTTCCCTCGGCGATCGAACCTCGATCACGCAGCCCGACGGCCATGGCTGGGTAGGCGGACAGGCGCCAGTGCGCCTCCTCGAGCGACATGATCTCGTGCTCGCGGACCCAGTGGGCGAGCAGTTCGGTGGCGAACCGGCCCGTGGTGACGAACTTGGTGTGAGCGCCGCCGTCGCTGATGCCGGGCAGCGCCACCGCGCAGGACGCGACCTCCCGGACGGCCTTCGGATCCATGTCGATCATGGTCGTGCCGAACCCGACATTGAGATCGCCGGCAACGGCGATGTCGAGCATGGCGTCGACCAGGTGCTTGTCCTCGCGCGTCGCGATCTCGCCGATGGTGAAACCCTCGTAGCGCTCCTTGAGCGCCAGGGCGTCCCTCGCGTCGCTGGTGATCCAGTTGACGGTGATCTCGGCAAGCGGGTAGCCGGCGGCGCCGAAGCCGCCGCCGAGCTCGTCGACCGCCGCCCGCAGCGCCGGGCGGCGTTCTGGGTCGGCGAACTTGGCGATCTTCTCTTCCAGGGTGCCGAGGCCGGCGTCCTTCCAGGCGGGGAAGATGTCCATGAGGTTGTAGTTCTCGAGCACGATCTCGGACTGGAACCGCACGATCTGAGCGGAGGCGAAGACCCGCAGTCCCTCCTGCTCGTTCAGCTCGTCCAGACGCCTGATGGTCGCGAGGTGCGGGAACTGCGACTCGCCGTGCTGGTTCACCGAACCCGTGGGCGCGAGCGCGTTCCAGATGATCGGGCGGCCGCTCTCGCGGGCGATGAGCGCCGCCGTCTCGAGCTGCCCGGTGATCTGCGTGGTGCCTCGACCGATCCGGCGCAGCGCCCTCGAAAATGCCGTGACCTCACGCTCGGTCATCATGTCGGTGACCATCGGCGAGCCGTCGTAGTCGAGCTGCACGTTGAACAGGTCGCCCGCGATCTGCGAGCTCCAGCCGCAGCCGCCGGCCTCCATGCCTTCGAGCAGGAGCTGGCACATCTGGTCCAGCTCGTCGTCCGACGCGCGGTGCGCCTTTGCCTTCTCGATGCCGACGACGTAGGTGTACAGCGGTGCCAGCGGCACCAGCGACATCACGTTCACGCCCTTGGGGGTCCGCTCGACGCTGTCGAGGAACTCGGGATAGGTGACCCAGTCCCAGGGCATGCCGGCGCGCATCGTCTTGACCGGCACCGCCTCGTTGCGGGACAGGCTGAGCATCGTGCGGTCCTGGTCCTCCGGCCGACACGGCGCGAAGCCGAAACCGCAGTTGCCGATCAGCACGGTGGTGACCCCGTGCCAGCTCGACATCGTGCACCACGGGTCCCAGAAGAGCTGGCTGTCGTAGTGGGTGTGGATGTCCACGACGCCAGGGGCAACGATCTTGCCGGAGGCATCGACGACTTCGGCGCCGTCCGAGGCGCTGACGAGCCCGATCTGGGCGATCCTGCCGTCCTTGATCGCCACGTCGGCCCGGTAACGAGGCGTACGGAGCCCGTCGATGACGGTGCCACCCTTGATCACGATGTCGTAGAGGGCCATCTGCTCGTTCCTCCGGCTTCCCGGGAAATCCCCTCGCTGCGCGCCCCGCGGCCGGCAAGCTAACATGCTTGCTAAGCGTTCAGCAAGTAGCTCATGATCGGCGACTGTGGGGCAGCGGACAAGTACTCTGCCGTCATGGATTCGGCCGTCACCCAACGTCGGACTCAGGTCGAACGACGACACGAGTCCGAGGAGGCCCTGCTCGACGCGGCGGCCGACCTGGTGGCCGAGCGTGGCGTCGAGCGCGCGTCACTGGCCAGCATCGGCACCCGCGCCGGGGCGAGCCGCGGCCTTCCCAACCACCACTTCGGGTCGAAGGACGCGCTCGTGGCCCGGCTCGCGCGCCGGGCGCAGAACAAGATCGACGATGCGATGGTCGCCGCCGCGACGCGAGGCGGACGCCGGGTCGAGGACATCCCAGGCCTCGAACGGCTACAGACAGCCGTCGACACCTATCTGACGCGGTTCGAAGACCCCACGAACGACGACCGGGCCCTGATCGTCATGTGGGGAGCGACGTTTCCCACGGAGGCGTCCGTGGAGGGAATGCTCGACGCCGACCGGCGCAGCCGCGACGGCTGGACCGGCCTGATCGAACAGGGCCAGCAGGACGGCTCGATCCGAGCGGACGTCGACCCGCCGACCGGGGCGATCCTGTTGCAGAGCCTGCTGCGCGGCCTGGCCGCGAGCCTCCTCGTCGACGGCCACCTGACCGACAAGCGCCAGGTGCGCGAGGCCTCCCAGGAATGGATCCTGGCATTCCTCGCGTCACGCGGCGAGGGGACAACGACGCCGCTTGACAGCCACCTCTGCTGCTCGGAGCCGTCACGATCCACGACGGATCTCCAGGTGCCGCGTCACTGAACGATGATCCAGAAATACCCCGCGCCGGGCTGGCGCGTGTCGTGGTCGACCTCGGCGACCGGCTCGGCCAGCGGATCACATTCGTCTGGACGTGGTTCCGGCCGCCACTGCGCGGGGGCCTGTTCCTGGGAACGGTCCTCGATCCAGTCCGCGACCCGCGGGGGCGGCCCGTCGATCCACGGCGCCGCGGCGGCCGGCCTCCCGGGTGCGGCCCACGCGTCGAACGCGGGGAAGACCACCACCACGGGTGGGAGCCCCGAAGGTGGCGGCGCTGGAGGCGGTGTCGCGAGCAGGGGCGGCAGGACGTGCGGCAGCGAGCGGACCGGCGGACGCGCCGGGGACGGCAGCGGGCGGGCCGGGAGCGGCGGCTGCCGGGATCCGCGCGGATGCAGCGGGACGGTCGGCCTGGTGAGCAACGTACGCACCGCGCCGCTTTGGGGGGCCCGCCGGGGACGCCGCGGCGGGACGCCCCAGACATTCCTGTCGCGGGCCGCTGAAAGGGTGGTCAGGACCGGTGGCGCGTTGCCTTCGTCTTCGGCCTCCCGAAGGCCGAACCGGGCGTGCAGCCGGCGCAGCGGCGCCGGGGCCCACCAGTTGTAGTTGCCCGCCAGCGCCATGAACGCCGGGACCAGGATTGCCCTGATCACCGTGATGTCCAGGAGCACGGCCAGCGCCATGCCGGCGCCCGTCATCGCGACGATGCTGATCCCGGACGCCGCGACTCCGACCATGACCACGATCAGCGCGAGGCCGGCGCAGGTCAGCAGCGGTCCCGTGGAACCCAGCCCGGCGGCGACGGCCTGCCGGTTGTCGCCCCGGCGCAGGTACTCCTCCCGGATGCGGGCCAGCAGGAATATCTCGTAGTCCATGCTGAGCCCGAACGCGACGCAGAACATCAGCACCGGCGTGGTCAGTTCGACGGTGCCCGTCGACTGGACGCCGTTGAACAGACCGAGCAGGTGCCCGTCCTGGAACACCAGCACCAGCACCCCTAGCACCGCCGCCATGTTGAGGGCGTTGAGAACCAGCGCTTTCAACGGCAGCACCACGCTGCCCGTGAACAGGAAGAGGAGGACGAAGGTGGCGGCCACGACCACCGCGAGGGCCTCCGGCAGGCTGCGCAGCACCTCGTCCCTGGTCTCCAGCAGATGTGGGGCGAGCCCTCCGACATCGATGGGGAACGGGGACGGGACCGCGCGGATCTGCTGGGCGAGGTCCTTCGCCTCGGCGGACACCGGGTCCGGGCTGGTCGGCCACAGCGCCAGCCACGCTCCCCCGTGTTCCCCCAGGAACCCCTCGCCGTTGGCCGGCACCGGGCCGATCTGTCTGCCGGCCCTGAAGCTGCCCGCGGCGGTGTCGACCTGGGCCACGCCCGGCACCACCGACAGCCGGATGGCGTAGTCCGCGAGCTTCCCGGCGACCCCCACCTCACGCGCGTCCACGCCGGGAACCACGACCGGCACCTGGCAGGGCAGGCAAACCGGGAAGTCGCCGCGCATCGCGTCGTTGACGAGGTGGGACTCGCTGGTCGCAGGCAGCACGGTGTCGTCGGCGACCGCGAGGCGGAGGTGGGCCGTCGGCGCCGCCAACAGGAGCATGAACCCGCCCGCGAGGCAGCCGAAGAACACCGGCCGGGCCATGACCCGCCTCGCGAGCCCGGACCAGCCCGATCCGGCCGGCAGCGGGGCGCGTTTTCGGCCGGCGTGCGCCCGGCGCCCTGGACCTCGCCGGCCCCGGTCGAGGCGGTCACCCATCAGCATGATCGCGGCCGGCAGCAGGACCAGTGCCGCGAGTTCGGACGCCAGCACGACCCCGACCCCGGCGAACGCGAAGGAGCGCAGATACGGCAGGGGAAACAGCAGCGTACCGGTCAGCGACAGGGCCACCGTGATCCCGGAGAACAGCACCGTGCGGCCGGCCGTTCGCAGGCTCGTGGACAGCGCATCCTCGCGGGACAGGCCGCGGCTCTGCTCCTCACGGAACCGCCGCAGGATGAACAGGCTGTAGTCGACCGCCAGCGCGAACCCGAGCGCCGTGGTCAGGTTGATGGAGAACACCGAAATGAAGGTCATCTCGGCCAGCACGCGCAGCAGCGCCATGCTCATGACAACCGCGGCGCCGCCGACCAGTAACGGCAACAGCGCGGGCACGACGCCACCGAAGGCGTAGATCAGCACCAGCAGCACCAGCGGGGCGGTCGCCAGCTCCGCGCGCTCCAGGTCCTCGCGGCTGTGCTCGGTCACCTCACGCATCACCGCCGGCGCGCCCCCGAACCGGACCCGCACGCCCGGACCGTCGTGCGCGTAGCGGTCGTGCAGGGAGTCGACCCGCCGCTGCACCTCGTCCTCAGAGCCGACGAGCCGGAACAGGATCAGCGCCGAGCGGCCGTCGGAGGCCCGCAGCAGCGGATTCGTCGTCTCGCCGGCCCAGTACGACAGCACCCCGGTGACGTCCGGCTCCCGCCGGATCTGCTCGGTGAGCTCGCGCCCGAGCCGGCTGGGGGTCGCGCCGTCGACGTCCGTGGCCGCGACGACCTGGACGGCGACGTTCGGCGGCGCGCCGGGGAAGTCCTCGTCCAGCATCGCCTCGGCCCGCGTCGCCGAACTGTCGGGCGCGTAGAAGCCACCGGGAGCGAGCTTGTCGAAGACGCCGGCCGCCCACGGCACCAGCAGTATCCCCAGCACCGCGGCGACGCCCAGCACGCGGCGCGGATGGACGATCGCCAACGAGGCCAGCAGGTCGAACAGCGAGCCGCGGGCCTGGGGGTGGTCAGGCCGCGCCGCGGGGCCGGCTGGCCCTCGGTGCCGTCGAGAGGCGGGTCCGGTCACCTGTCCGCCCATGGAACCCCCGTCCTCGACGGGCGCGGCGCTAGGAGGGGAACAGGCATTGGCCGAACCTAAGATGTTCAGATGCCCGATTAACACCCTCCAAATAGGGTATTAATTTCAACTCTTCGGGCCTAGCTTCCAAAATGGACGGTTCTGGAGATCCCGTCACCATCGGGCTGCCCACGCCGGTTGAATGCTCTACCCGGATCGAATATCGGCCGCCGGATCGTATAATTCATATTGATTGTGACCATCGGTCGCGAAGAGCATTTTCCGGGCCGTCAGGAGCGCGGCCGCCGACAATGCCATCCGCCCTGGTCAGGATGATCGCGACCATCGCCGCCGGGCCGTTCTCCAGCACTCGACGGTCGCGCCGCGGGGCGCCGTCCCCCTTGGGGGGACCGCGACCGGACGCAGTCGACAGCTCGGTGTCGCGGCCGCCGCGCGCGATTCAGGTGGCGGCTGAACGAAAGAAGGCAAGGGCATCGGCGGCGACAGAGCACTCTCAGCTCGCGGCCATACGGCGGACCTTACGGCGCTCGTGGCCACCAGCTAGCCGTGCTCGCGTCATCGACCTGGCCCTGGCCATGGGCGACGCGCTCGACCCGGCCCACGACTCCGGCGACCATCTGCATCCCAGTGACGCCGGCTACCAGGCGATGGCCGACGCCATCGACCTGACCCTTCTGTGACCCGGCGACCAGCCACCGTCTCCCCCGTCTGATCGCTCCCCCGTCTGATCGCGCCGACGAAGCACGCCCGGCTCCGCGACCGCCGGCCGGCCGGCGGCGATCGACGGTGACCGGGCGACCAGTCCGGGCTGGCTTCACCGAACACGGCGCGGCCTGGCGCGGTCTGGCGTGCGACCGGTCATGTACGGGGAATCAGGAGGAGACGAGCCGTCGCGCCCCGTGTGGTTGTCGGCCGCTACGAGGTGCGCGGACCGCCGCGTCTCTTCTCCAGGGAGGTTTCCATGTCGAACGTCGGGTCGACGACCGCCCGGCAGAAGCCACGATCGAACGCGTGGCAGTCGGCGATCACCGTCGTGCAGGAGGTCGAGCCTCCCCTCGTCCCAGCGGGCGCCCACGCGATGACCATCGTCGTCGAGTTCCCCCCGGGCGACCCGGGTACCCCGCCCCATCGGCACACCGGACCGGCCTTCGGCTACGTGCTGGCTGGCGAGATGGTGTTCGAGCTCGAAGGAGAGCCGGCGCGGGTCGTCCGGGCCGGCGAGGCGTTCTGGGAGCCGGGCGGCGACGTCATCCACTACCAGGACGGCAACAACCGCGACGACATCCCCGTGCGCTTCACTGTCACCATGCTCTGCGAACCCGGCAAACCGATGCTTTCGCTCGTGGAAGAGGACGAACTCGCCCGGCGTGCGGACCGCCGAGCGCCGCGCGCGGACTGACCGCCAGCTTGGCGACCCGTAGGGCTCCGGCGCCAGACCGAGCCCAGCCGCCAGCGTCCCCTCGAGCCCCTGCCGAGGCCGGCCGCTTCGCGCTTGGCCGGTCGGATTCGGGATCTAGGACAGTGCCGGTGGGTAGGCAGCCGGTCATGGACAGTCCCGCTTTCACCGCCGCGGTCACCACCGCCGCCGCCACCGCCGCCACCAACGCCGGCATCGCCGCCGCCAGGATCCTGCCGGACCCAGCCGATCTGACCCCGCGCGCCCTCCGGGGCGCCGACGAGACCACCCGCGGCATCTGATGGACGACCGGCCCCGATCATTACCAAAACCTGAACCGCGTTCATCGATCCGTCACAATAGTCCGGACAGGCCGCACGGACCGATACCAGCCGCGGCGAAACGGAGTCGCGCGGAGGGAGGGGTCGTGCCGTCGCGCCAGCCAGCCCGGAACCGACGCAAACCACCGCCCGGCCGCCGGGCGAGCAGCGCGCCCGCGTCGAGGTCAGCGGTCAGACCGGTGTCGGAGGCACGACGGTTCTGGCGGCTGCCCGAACACGAACTCGACGACCTGGTCGCGCTCGCGCGCCAGGTCGACCGGGTGGAGCTCAAACTGACCGTGCCAGGCCCGGCCCACGAGGCCGTACGGGCCGCGCTGGGACTCAAGTTCCCGCGGGCACCCAGACATCAGGTCTACTACTTCGACAACCCGGACCAGCTGCTACGCCAGCACGGCGTCATCATCCGCGCCCGCCGCCGACGCAACCAGCCGGACGACGCGGTCGTGAAGCTGCGACCGGCCGCGCCCGCCGACATCCCGCCGGCCATCCGCGCCTCGAAACGGTTCGTGGTCGAGGTCGACGGCATGCCCGGCAGCTACGTCTGCTCCGCCGCCCTCAAGACACACCTCGGCTCGTCCGACATCGAGCGCGTCGTGCGCCACGGCCGCTCACCGCGCCGGCTGCTGTCCGCCGCCCAGCTGCGGCTGCTCGACATGCGGCTGTCCGCCGCCCATGTCGACCTTGCCGACCTCAAGGACCTGCGAGCGATCGGGCCGGTCAGGGTCCACCGCCACACGCTGCGCCCCACCGGCTGCGACGTCCCGTTCCTCGCCGAATGCTGGACCTACCCGGACAACTCCCAGCTTCTCGAACTGTCCACCCGCTGCCACCCGCGGGAGGTGCTGTCAGCCGCCGCGCACACCGCCACCGTGCTGACCGCCCACGGAATCGACCTCACCGGCCCGCAGCAGACCAAGACCGTCGCCACCTACCAGTTCTTTGACGCGTTGGGGACCCTGCGCTGAGGCGGGCCGCGGCGGCGCGCGACCCCGCCCGCAAGATTCGCGAACTGGCGGCGCCCGCAGAGGACGGACGCGCCAGGGTGGCGAGCAGCCAACGCACCGAGTTCGCCTGGCCACCAGCGCTGGGACGCCGTGTCCTGGGCTGGGCGCGGCGTTCCCGAACGTCATCGAGGGAAGGCCATCGAGGCCAGCTAGGCCGGTTCTTCTCGTCGCCGCCCGCGTGGCGAGCGCGGAACGGGTCCGGCCAGCCAGGCCAGATGATCCAGAACGCTCCCGGTGCGTCGCGCGTACGGCGAGGAGGACGCGAGGCTCGCGGCTGCTGGCCGCCTGGCCTGAGCGGTCGATCCGCCCGTGGGGGCGGTCCAGCCGCGGAACGAGGCGTCCTGTCCGACAGGGTGGTGCGTCGGTGTCGGCTTCGAGGAACCGCGTGCTGAGCGGCCTGCTCGACCTGGGGCGGGTGGTGGCTTTCGAGCAGCTGCCGACGTTGGTGGCCGAGCACGCCGCCGAAGCGGGCCTCACGCAGGCCCGGATCTACGTCGCCGACCTGCGGGGTGTGGTGCTCCGGGAACTGACCGGCCGGGGACTCGACGCCGGACAGGACGGGCAGGAGGCGCGCTTCCGCGGCGAGGGCCGGACTCCTCTAGGTGACGCGGATCCGGGATCGGAACTCGTTGATCTGGCGAGGGAGCAGCCCCGAGCGCGGCCCACCGCCACTACAGGCGTGTCGCGGCGCCGCTGTGACGAAGACCCTAACGGCACGAGGCCTCGGTGCGGCGAGCCACGCGTTCAAACCGGCGCACCCCAACAGGTTGTCAGTATGCGGATCAGGGGCGTCAGCAGAACTCACGGGATCGCCAGAGGTCCTGGGCGGTACCCGGGTCGCGCGCCGGCCTGGTCCCGTGGCGGTTCGGCTACCGACGGAACTGGAACCTAGTTGTTATCCTGGTAGACGCTCGCCGTTCCGCCTATCTGCAAGGGAGCGTCAGTGGAGCCTGACCGTCCGGCAGTCAGCTCCCTGCCCGAGGAGGAGCTCCCCGCCTACCAGGTCGCTCGTCGGAAGCGGATCGTCGATGCCGCCCGCTCGCTGCTGGAGAAGCAGGAGTACGAACAGATCCAGATCCGCGACGTCGCCGCCGCCGCCGGTTTCGCGCTGGGCACAGTATACCGCTACTTCAGTTCAAAGGAGCATCTGTACGCGGCGGTCCTGCACGCCTGGGGATCCGACTACGATCGGGCGAGCGTCGGCTATCAGGCGGACGACGACCCCATGCGGCGCCTTGAGCAGCGTATGCGCAGCGTTCTGGCCTCTTTTGAGCGGCGGCCTCAGTTCTTTCGCGCACTCATACTCCTCATGTCGAGCAACGACCCGAACGCCAAGGCCTACCTGTCGCAGTTCCGTGAGTCGATCGAAGGACTGGTCGAGGCGGACCTCGCGAAGCTGGATCCCGATGGCGCCGCCGAGTACTCGGTACTCGTCTGGTCGGTGCTGTCCAGCCTGCTGACCCGAAGCGTCATCCATGAATTTCCGATGGCGGAGGCGTATCGGGTCAACGACCGGATGATCGAGCTGTTGCGGCTGCGGTTCGGGCACGACGGTTCCTGAACCCGGTTGGGTCGAGCACGGCGGCGGACGCGGTACCCGACGCTACGTCCGGCTGGTCCCGCCGTGGTGGTGACAGGCCGGAATGCGCTCAATGGCGGGCCACGGCCGGGTCACGGTCCAGCCATCGCCGCCGCTGACGCGGCGGCGGGCGGATCCTGGCAGCCAGCCGGAAAGCGCCCTACCGGGCGCGGTGGTCGTGCTGTTCGTAAATCAGCCGAAGCAGCCACAGGCGCGGGAAGCGCGTGAGGGTGCTGGCGGCGAACAGCACCGATCCCAGCACGACGAGCCCCAGTCCGAACAACGCGCCAGCGCCAACATCTGCTGCTCGCCGCCGGACATCGTTCCGGCGAGTTGCCTGCGTCGCTGCGCCAGCTTCGGAAAGTGTGTATTGGCCCGTTCCCGGACCGCCGCGGCGCCTGCTCGGTCGCGGGCGACCAGGCGGAGGTGCTCGTCCACGGTGAGGCGGGGAAGACGCCGCGGCCTTCCGGGATCACGCACAGGCCGGCCGCTTGAAAGATCTCGATGTCAGGCGCTCGAGTCGGCGCAGGACGGACGCGGACGCCGCGCGCCCGGCACCCGCGGCCGAAGCGTCCCGGTCCACTCCTCCGGCGGAGCGCCATGTACCGCCGGAGGGGCCGGAGCACGACGTACCGCCGCGCGCGACGCGGAGGCCTACAGAGGCCGCGTCAACGCGCCGGTGATCTCCGTCAGCTCCCGGACGAGTCGCTGAGCCGCCGCGATGTCGAGTCCGTACCGCCGAAAGATCCGTTCGGGAATGCCCGCGGCGTCCGCGCGCAGCGCCCGTCCCCGCTCTGTCAGGGAGACCAGGACGCGCCGCTCGTCGGCCCGGTCACGGGTCCGGTCGGCCAGGCCGAGATCCTCCAGCCGCTTGAGCAGCGGGGTGAGGGTGCCGCTGTCGAGGTGCAGCCGGGCGCCGATGTCACCGACCGTGAGAGGTTCGGACGCCTCCCAGAGCACGAGCATCGTCAGGTACTGCGGGTAGGTGAGGCCGAGCTCGGCCAGGAGCGGGCCGTAGGCGCGGATCGAGGCGCGGCTGGCGCTGTACAGCGCGAAGCAGAGCTGGTTTCCCAGCTCGAGTTGGGGTAGGCGATCCGCCATGGGCAGACGGTAGCAGGCTCCTCTTGCGCTGACAGATCGTGCGCAATAATGTTGTGCACAATCTAACCGAAGGGAGCTGGATCAGATGGACGCCCTCTACACCGCGACCGCCACCGCGTCAGGAGACGGCCGCAACGGCCACACCGAGAGCGACGACGGCGTGCTCGCGCTCGACGTCCGGATCCCCAAGGAGATGGGCGGCCCCGGCGGCGCGACCAACCCCGAGCAGCTGTTCGCCGCGGGCTACGCCGCCTGCTTCCACTCGGCCCTCAAGCTCGTCGGCCGGTCGAAGTCCGCCGACCTCACCGACTCCGAGGTCTCCGCCAGCGTGTCCATCGGCACGCTGCCCGACGGCGGGTTCGGCCTGGCCGTCGGGATCGTCGTCCATGCCCCCCACCTCGACCGCGAGACCACGGCGACGCTCGTCCACGAGGCCCACCAGGTGTGCCCCTACTCGAACGCGACCCGGGGCAACGTGGAGGTCACCCTCGATGTCGTCTGACGTCAACGGCCGCGCCACCACGGACGGGACCGCCGACGAGACCGTCGGCGGTGGGCCACGCGGTGACGCCGGCGCCGCCCGCGTCGAGCGGGCGCTGCTGGCGGACCTGCTGGCCGACGCCGGCCCGGACCGGCCCACGCTGTGCGCCGGCTGGACCACCCACGACCTCGTCGCCCACCTCGTCACCCGGGAGCGCGTGCCCTACGCCGGACCGGGCCTGGTGATCCCGGCGCTGCACGGCCTCACCGAGCGAGCCGAGCGGTCGACGGGACGGGCGCATTCCTTCGCGGAGCTCGTCGAGATGTTCCGCGCCGGCCCACCGCTGTGGAACCCGGCACGGCTGCGCAGGTTCGACGACGCCACCAACATCAACGAGTTCTACGTCCACTACGCCGACGTGGACCGGGCCGTGCCCGGCTTCACGCCGCGCGAGGTCGACCCCGCCGTACGGGAACGGATCTGGTCAGCGCTGCGCCTGGTGGGGCGCACCGGATACCGGCAGACCACCGCCGAGGTGGTGGCGGAACGCACCGACACCCACGACCGGCGCGTGCTGCGGCGCGGGTCCCCCACCGTCGTCATCGCCGGGCTGCCCGAGGAGCTGCTGCTGCACGCCTTCGGCCGGCGCTCGGCGGCGCAGGTCGAACTGCGGGGCGACCCGGCCGCCATCGCCTCCCTGTAGGCGAACAGGGAACAGGGGTCGCGGCTCCGGCGACCCCTGTCCTTCGCCGCGGCCGCACCCACTCGTCAGCTCATGAGCGGCGGACCGATACATCGGTTCTGGGGACCGCCCACCGTCCGCTGACAGGCGCCCTCTCCGCCAGGTTCACCCCGGCGTCCGGAGGGCGGGCGTTCAGCGTCGAGCCCGCCGCAGATCCGCGGTGGTCGGCAGGTGCGAGTAATATCCGCCGTCGAGCGGAATGTTGATCCCGGTGAGGAATTCGGCGTCATCGCTCGCCAGGTAGACGATCAGCCCGGCGAGATCGCTCGGCTTGCCGAGTCGTGGTGTCAGGTGGTGGTTCTCGAGCATGGCCACACCCTCCGGTCCCATGTGGTTGCGCATGCTGTCGGTCAGCATCGCCCCAGGAGTTACCGAGACGCAGCGAATGCCCTCCTTCCCGTACTGCGTCGCCACGTACTGGGTCAGCGTGATCACCGCGGCCTTTGTGCATCCATATGCGGTGAGCATCATGTCGCCCGCCAGGGCGGAGTCCGACGCCATGTTGACGATGACCCCACGACCCGCTTTCCTCATGTGCGGGATCGCGTGCTTGCACCCGAACATGTAGCCGCGCAGGTTGATCTCATACGCGGTGTCCCACACGTCGGCTTCCGCGTCCTCCACCATGCCGTCACGCGGCCCCGACAGGACGGCGTTGTTGTGTAGCAGGTCGAGGCGGCCGAACCGGTCGACCGTGGAGTCGACGAGGGCGCGGACCTGTGACTCGTCGCGCGCGTCGAACCTGTAGGCGACCGCGGCGTCGCCTAACTCGCCGGCGAGTTGCTCCGCGCCTGGGCCGTTGATATCGGCGACGACGACCCGCGCTCCCTCCGCGACGAGGCGGCGGCACGTCTCCGACCCGAGACCGCCGGCGGCGCCCGTCACGATGGCGACCTTGTCCCGAAGCTGGGCCATGGGTGTCCTTCCTTTCAGGACCCCAACGTCTCTGTGAGGACGCAGGATCAGTCCCAACGCCGATCGCTAGCGCTCACCGACGTTCGACGCATCTGATAGTTGTGGTGTCGTCGACGGCGGATCGTGACCGATCGACGTCAGGTACCCACCGCGACGCCCCCGGCAGACAGGATCAGCGTTTCTCTGCCCTGTCGGGGCCCGCGGGACAGCGGCCGCGGAGTCGGGCGCGGATCGTCAGGCCATCTGGTAGCGGATGGGGACGTGCTTCGGTCCGCCGACGAAGAGGGTCTCGATGTACTCGGCGGGTGCGGCGAGTTCGATGTCGCGGATGCGGGGGACGAGTTCGGC
>NZ_JADWYU010000167.1:0-4631 GCF_016786325.1 Frankia nepalensis
CGGCCCCCCCCCCCCGGGGGGGCCCCCCCCCCGGGGGGGGGGGGGGGGGGGGGGGGGGCCCCCCCCCCGGCGCCCCCCCCCGGGCCCGCTCGCCACCCACCGGCCGGCCGGACAGCAGGTCGGTGAAGTCACGCTCCGTACGCTCCGCGCCGCGCAGGTAGGCCCGGGACGCGAGAACCAGCGCCGGGTACACCGCGACGCCGAGCACCAGCCAGGGCAGGCCGACGCCGACGCCCGGGAGCCGCGCCGCGGCGAGGTCGGGCACCAGCGCGAACAGCGCGGGCAGCAGGCCGAGCGCCACCCCGAGCGCGACCAGTACTCCGGCGGCGAGCCGGCGCTGGTCACGCAGCAGCCCACGCAGGTAGACGTCCCCGAGCAGGGTCTGCTCGTCCAGGTCGCGGCTGACCGCGCCCCGCGCGACCCGTCCCGGCGCCGGCGTGCCCCGCGGGCCGGTCACCCGCACCCGCCGCCGGGCTCCCCGGGGCTCCTCCCCGGCCGGCGGCGCGGGCCCGGCGGGCCCGGCGGGCTCCGGCGCGGGCGGGCCGGCCAGTAAGGCCTCCTCCGCCGCCGGCGGGCCGTCAGCCGTCGCGTCCGGGGCCACGGGTCAGGCTCGCCGCTCGGATCAGCCGGTCGCGCAGCGCGCGGGTGTGCCGGCGGCTGACCGGGAGCACCCGGTCGCCGAGCCGGACGGCACAGCGCCCGTCCTCCATCCGCAGCTCGTCGACGCAGGCGAGCGCGACCAGCGTGCTGCGGTGGATCCGGACGAAGCCCGCCGCGGCCCAGCGCTCCTCGAGGGTGGACAGCGACACCCGGACGAGGTGCCCGCCGGTGGCCGTGTGCAGCCGCACGTAGTCGCCCTGGGCGACGGCGTAGCGCACCTGGGAGCGGTGCACGAACCGCGTCACTCCGCCGAGCTCCACCGGGAACGTCTCGTCCGCCACAGCCGCGGTCTCGGTCTCGGCCTCGGCCTCGGTCGCGCGGCCGACGACGGCCGCGCCAGGCCCGTCGACCGCGCCGGCGCCGCGTGACGAGGGGCCCACCGGCGCCCGGTGGGCGGAGCGGATCGCCGCGTCGACCCGGCGCACCGCCTCGGCCAGCCGGTCCGGGCGCACGGGCTTGAGCAGGTAGTCGGTCGCCCGCAGGTCGAACGCGTCGACCGCGTGCCCCTCGTGGGCAGTGACGAACACGACCTGCGGCGGCTCGGCGAACCGGCCGAGCACGCGCGCGAGGTCCAGGCCGTCGAGACCGGGCATCCGGATGTCGCAGAACACGGCGTCGAACGGCTCGGCGTCCAGGGCCCGCAGCGCCTCGGCGCCGTCGTCGACCGCGCGCACCAGGCGGATCCTTGGGTCGGCGTCCAGCAGCCAGGCCAGCTCGCCCCGGGCGGGTGCCTCGTCGTCCACCACCAGCACGGCGAGCGCGCCCGGATCCGGCGTCCTGGTCTGGGTGGTAGCCGCTCCCACCATGATCGCAAATGGTAGCCGCTCCATCCCCAGGTATCCAGGGCTCGATCTTCTTTTCGGAAGCCACGCGGCTCAGGAGACTGGTTCACCCGGCCCGCCCGGCTTTCCAGCCCGGGCGGCCCGGGTCCTGGCGGCCGGGCGAACGGTCCGGCCAGGCGGCCAGGCGGCCAGGCGGCCAGGCGGTCGGTCGGTCGGTCGGGCGGGCGGGCGGGCGGGCAGGCGACCGGGCGACCGGGCGCGGCTCAGGGCAGCTGGACGCCGGGGGCGAACTTGGGAACCCGAAAGCTGACCTTGGTGCCGGCGCCGGGAGCGGTCTCGACGACCAGGCCGCACTCGTCGCCGAACACCGAGCGCAGCCGGGTGTCGACGTTGCCCAGCCCGACCGAGTCGCCGACGGACGCTCCGGCGAGCGCCCGGCGCACCACCTCCGGGTCGCTGCCCACGCCGTCGTCCTCGACCCAGATGTGCGCCGCCGCGCCGTCGTCGGTCGCCCCGAGGCAGACGTGCCCGACGCCGGGGCGGCCCTCGATGCCGTGCCGGACGGCGTTCTCCACCAGCGGCTGCACGGCCAGGAACGGGATGACGACCGGCAGCACCTCGGGCGCGACCAGGATCTGCACCGCGAGCCGGTCCCCGAACCGGGCCTTCTCCAGCGCCAGGTAGCGCTCGATGTTGCGCAGCTCGTCGGCGAGCGTGGTGAACTCGCCGCTGCGCCGGAACGCGTACCGGGTGAAGTCGGCGAACTCCAGCAGCAGCTCGCGGGCCCGTTCCGGGTCGGTGCGCACGAACGAGGCGATCGCCGCCAGCGAGTTGTAGATGAAGTGCGGGCTGATCTGCGCCCGCAGCGCGCGCAGCTCGGCCTCGACGGCCCGGGTTCGCGACGCCTCCAGCTCGGCGAGCTCGACCTGGGTGGACACCCAGCGGGCGAGCTCCTCGGTGGCGCGCGCGAGCCCGGCGCCGACCGTGGGCGCGTAGGCGAGCAGCGCGCCGACGACCTCGTCGCCGCTGGTCACCGGCGCGACGACGGCCGCCCTGATCGGGCAGTCCGGGTCGTCGCACCGCCCGCCGCCACGCCCGCTCCCGTCACCGCCCGCCTTCCCGTAACCGTGGGCGTTCCCGTCGCCGTGGGCGTTCCCGTCGCCGTGGGCGTTCCCGTCGCCGTGGGCGTGCTCGTCGCCGGCCGCGGTGGCGTCGAGGTGGGCGGCGGTGAGGACGGCCGTCCGGCCGGCGGTCAGCGCCGGCGCGGCGTGCCGGACGGCGTCCGCGCCGTGGCGCGCCTCGCCCGGGCCGTCCCAGGCCAGCGTGCCGGCCGTGCCCGTGATCGCGACGGCCGACGTCCCGAGCAGCGCGCGCAGGTGGCGTACCGCCCGCGCGGCGCCGACCGGGCCCAGCCCCTCGCGCAGGTGGGGCGCGGCGAGCGCGGCCGTGTGCAGGGTGGCGAACGTCGCGCGTTCCGCCGTCGTCCCTAGACCGGCCGGGCTACGCACCGCCCGCAGCAGCACGAGCACGCCGTGGGTGGCGGCCGCGCCGACGACCACCCCGATCGCCAGCCAGACCAGCTCAAGGTCGCCGATCTCCACCCCGGCACGGTAGCCCGCCAGCCGGACGAAAAGTAGCGCCAACCCTTGAATGGACGACTTCCCGGCAGCAGCGCCGCACAAGGCCCGTCCCGGGGTCTCGGCCAGACCGCGCTACCGCCGATCAGCGCACACATCCGGTGATCATGAACCCTCGGAAGACCCGACGACCTCCTTGATCGTCAGATGTGTGCGCTATCCGGCGATTTCCGTCCGATTTGCCCCCGAATCCCGTACGGATCTGGCGATCTACCCGGCGAACCGGCCGGGACGGGCCCAAGATCGCTGGCTGTGTACGCGGATCGGCGCCCCGGGATCACGTGAACCAAAGATCCACGGAAAGGGCCGTAGCGAGCGCGCGGGGCCACGCGGGGTGGCGGCCCTGATCCTTCGCAAACGTCCGCGCCAGCCCGCGAGGGGCGCAAACTCCCATGTCTACGATTGGCGGAATTGGCCGCCTGGCGGGGGAGACTCGTGGACGACTACCGAGGGCAGACCGCGCTGATCACGGGAGCCTCCTCCGGCATCGGCCTGGCGCTGGCGGAGGGCTTCGCGAAGCGCGGGGCGGACGTCGTGATCGCCGCGCTGCCGAACGAGAAGCTGCCGGCGGCCGCCGCCTGGCTGCGCCGCCGCCACCCGGTGACCGTGCGCGAGATCGGCGTGGACCTCGCCCTCGAGGAGGGCCCGGACAAGCTCGCCGCGATGGTCGCCGAGCTCGGCCTGACGATCGACGTGCTGGTCAACAACGCCGGGTTCGGGACCCACGGCAACTACCACGAGCTCGACCTGGAGCAGAACCACCGCGAGATCATGCTGCTGTGCGCCGCGGTCGAGCGGATGACCCACCTGTTCCTGCCCGGCATGCTCGAGCGGGGCCGCGGCACGCTGATCAACGTCGGCTCGGTGCAGTCCTTCCAGGCCGTGCCGCACATGGCCGTCTACGCGGCGGCGAAGGCGTTCATCCTGTCGTTCACCACCGCGCTGTGGGCGGAGTACCGCGGCACCGGGGTGCGGATCCTGACGCTGTGCCCGGCGCAGACCGACACCGACTTCATGGACGAGCTGGGATTCGAGATGAACCCCGGCGGCCGGCTTCGCACGCCGGAGGAGGTCGTCGCCACCGCCTTCCGCGGCCTGCGGCGCGGCGCCCCCTACGCGGTCGACGGCCACCGCCACGCCCTGACCGCGCACCTCACCGGCGTCCTTCCCCGCGGCCTGGTCGCCCGGATCACCGAGCGGGTCGTCCACCCCAGCAGGATGACCAAGCCCGCCAAGCCCCCTCGCCAGCTCCCCTTCGAGGATCCCGAGCCCACCGCCGCCTGAGCCCTTCCCGCCCCACCAGGCATGATCGCCAGCTCTGGGCCGGATCCCAACCCGGAACCCTGACTTACTTCGGATCCTTGCCCAGGTCCGGCGGTGAGCCCGGCGAGCGCCGCCGACGGTCCGACGCGGGCGACCAACGCCCCCCTCGGGCACCCACCCTGGCAGGCGCGTCCCTCGAACCCTGGCGGACGGACCAGGGTCCCGACCTGTCCGCTGATTCGCGAGCCGGAGGTCGCGTTTTGACAGACAAGTCGTGGGTGGCGGTCCC
>NZ_JADWYU010000167.1:4731-26383 GCF_016786325.1 Frankia nepalensis
CGGCGATGGTCAGGGCCCAGGCCGGGTAGACCGACTCCCGACCTGTCCGCCGATCCGCGAGCCGGAGGTCGCGTTTTAACGGACAAGTCATGGGTGGCGGTCCCCGGCGATGGTCAGGGCCCAGGCCGGGTAGACCGACTCCCGACCTGTCCGCCGATCCGCGAGCCGGAGGTCGCGTTTTGACAGACAAGTCGTGGGTGGCGGTCACCCGCGATGGTCAGGGCTGTGGCCGGGTGGAAGGGCTCCCCGACCTGTCCGCTGATTCGCGAGCCGGGGGTCGCGTTTTGACGGACACTTGCTTTCGGTCAGGAACCAGGCGGAGAGACCGGCTGAGCCTTGGTCAGGCCCAGGTCGGGGCCGGCGCCGCGGGCGGGACGAGGTCCTTGGCCAGGCCGGTGAGCAGCTCGTACGAGCGGACGCGGTCGGCGTGGGCGTGCACGTTGGTCGTGACCATCAGCTCGTCGGCGCCGGTCGCGTCGAGCAGGTCCCGCAGGCCCGAGCGGACCGTCTCCGGGGAGCCGATGACGTGGGACGCGGTGGCCGCCCGCGCCACGGCGCGTTCCTGCTCCGTCCACGGATGGGTGGCCACCTCCTCGGGAGACGGGTACGCGGCCGGCCGACCGGTGCGCAGGCGCGCCATCGTCAGGCGGATCGGGCCCGCGAGCCAGTCGGCGTGCTCGTCGGTCTCGGCGCACAGCACCGCGGCGGCCACCATCGCGTACGGCCGTTCCCGGCCCGCCGACGGGCGGAACGACGACCGGTACAGCTCCAGGGCCGGCAGGGTGTTCTGCGAGCTGAAGTGGTGCGCGAACGCGAACGGCAGGCCGAGGGCTCCGGCGACCTGCGCGCTGTAGCCGCTCGACCCGAGCAGCCAGATCGGCGGCATCTCGGCGCGCGGGACCGCGGTCACCCCGCGCAGCCGGTGGCCCTCGGGGAACTCGCCGCCGGCGAGGAACGTGGTGAGCTCGGCGAGCTGCTCCGGGAACTCGTCCTCGGTGAGGAACCGGCCCGCGATGCGCCGCAGCGCCCGGGCGGTCGCCTGGTCGGTACCCGGGGCGCGGCCGAGGCCGAGGTCGATCCGGCCGGGGAAGAGGGCGCCGAGTGTGCCGAACTGCTCGGCGACCACCAACGAGGAGTGATTGGGCAGCATCACCCCGCCGGAGCCGACCCGGATCGTCGACGTCGCGGCGGCGATCTGACCGATCAGTAGCGCCGTCGCGGAGCTCGCGATCCCGGGCATGCCGTGGTGCTCCGCGAGCCAGTACCGGGTGAAGCCCAGAGCTTCGGTACGCCGCGCCAGGTCGAACGAGTTGCGGATCGCCTCGCCTGGCGTCACCCCGGTGCCGACGGGAACCAGGTCGAGCACGGACAGGGGCACCGGGAAGGACGCCTCCGCGGGCGTCGAGGGCTGCGACGTCACGTCTGGCCGCAACCGCCGAACCCCGCGCCCTCTTCCCGTCCAGCCGATTCCTGTCCGGCCGATTCCCGTCCGGCCGATTCCTGTCCGGCCGGGGCCGGGACGGGCGCGTCCCGGACCACGGGGTCCGCGGCGGACCGCGGGGTCCGCGGCGGACCGCGGGGTCCGCGGCGGACCGCCGGGGTTGTGGCGGACCGCCGGGGTTGTGGCGAGAGGGAGCGCCGGCCGGGAGCATGGGGACATGCTGGGGCGGGTGAGGCGGACGGACGCGTCCGCGCGGGCCAGGAACACCGGACCGACGGCCCAGGACTGGGACCGGCTCGAGGCGGCCACGGCGGGGCTCGACCCGCCGTTCGCGGTGGTGGACCTGCCGGCGTTCCTGGCGAACGCGGCGGACCTGGCGCGCCGGGCCGGCGGGAAGCCGATCCGGGTGGCCAGCAAGTCCGTGCGGTCGCGGGCGCTGCTGCGCGCCGCGCTGGCGGTCGACGGGTTCGCGGGGATCCTCGCCTACACGCTCGCCGAGGCGATCTGGCTCGCCGAGGAGTTCGACGACGTGGTCGTGGGCTACCCGACGGCCGACCGGGCGGCGCTGCGCGCGCTGGCCGACGATCCGGCGGCGGCGGCCCGGGTCACGCTCATGGTCGACTCGGTCGAGCACCTCGACTTCATCGACGCCGTCGTCGGGAGCCAGCACCCGCCGCTGCGGGTCTGCCTCGACCTGGACGCCTCGCTGCGCCTCGCCGGCGGCCGGGTCCATCTCGGCGTGCGCCGCTCGCCGGTGCGCACCTCGGCGGACGTGCTCGCGCTGGCCAGGGCCGTCGCCGGCCGCCCCGGTCTCGCGCTGGTCGGGCTGATGGCCTACGAGGCGCAGGTCGCCGGGGTGGGCGACGCGCCGGCCCCGCCCGGCGGCGCCTCCGGGCGCCTCGGCCGGTCCGCGGCGGCCAGGGTGAGGGCCCAGGCGGTGCGCCGGATGCAGGGCTACTCGATGGCGGAGCTCGCCGAGCGACGGGCGGCCTCGGTGGCGGCGGCGCGGACGGCGGCTCCCGGGCTGGAGTTCGTCAACGGCGGCGGCACCGGCAGCGTGCACCTGACGACGGCGGAGCCCGCCGTCACCGAGATCGCCGCCGGTTCCGGGCTGTATGGGCCGACGCTGTTCGACCGCTACCGGGCGTTCGCGCCGGCCCCCGCGGCGTTCTTCGCGCTGCCGGTGGTGCGTCGCCCGGCGCCCGGCATCGTCACCGTCGCCGGCGGCGGTTGGATCGCCTCCGGGCCGCTGGGGCCGGACCGGGTGCCCAGCCCGGTGTACCCGGGCGGGCTCCGAATGATCGGAACCGAGGGCGCGGGTGAGGTGCAGACCCCGCTGCGCGGCCCGGCGGCCGAGGCGCTGCGCGTCGGCGACCGGGTGTGGTTCCGGCACGCCAAGGCTGGGGAGCTGTGCGAGCACGTCGACCTGCTGCATCTCGTCGACGCCGACGGCTCGGTGGCCGCCGTCCCGACCTATCGCGGCGAGGGCCGGGCTTTCTGACCCAGGGCCGCCGGCTCGCGCCCGGTCGCCGCCGGCCGGCCCCCGGCCCGGCCGGCCCGGCCGCCCTGTCCGCGACCGCCCCCTGGTATCGCTGGAAACAGCGAGTTGCGTAGTGCAACATGGCGCCAAGGACATGTGGCGCAGCTCACCCAGGTGGCGCCGTGTTGACGCTTGGACCCGCCCCGCGCGACCACGCGGGCCGACCGGCCACGAGTGCCGCGACCTCGTCGCGGCCCGCCGCCCGGCCGCCCCGCGCGCCGGGACGCGGCCTTGCGCGGACGAGGAGGACAGCGCGGCGATGAAGGCGACGACGGCGACCGAGGGCGCGCTGGGGCTGTTGGCGGAGCTGGCTCGGGAACGGGTGGGCGACGGCTCGCTGCTGCTGTTCGAGGACCAGCACTGGACCGGCACCCAGCTCGCCGCCCGGGCCAGCCGGCTGTCGGCCGGGCTGCGCGACGCCGGCCTGCGCCCGGGCGAACGGGTGGTCGTGTGCATGGCGAACTGCCCCGAGGTCGGGATCTCCTACAACGCGATCTGGCGGGCGGGCGCCGTCGTCACCCCGGTGCTGTTCCTGCTGGGCGAGCCGGAGCTGCGGCACGTGCTCGTCGACAGCGGCGCCCGGTTCGTCATCACGACGCCGGACTTCCTGCCGAAGGTGCTCGGCGCGGCCACGGGGGTCCCCACGGTGGCCGCGGTGATCGTCGCCGGGGTCAGCGACCCGGCGACCGGCGCGGCCGGGGACGGCGCCGCGGCGCCCACGGTGCTCGACTTCACCGAGCTGGAGGCGGGTGACGAGGCGGGGCTGGTGGACACCTCGCCCACCGAGATGGCGGCCCTGCTCTACACGGGCGGCACGACCGGGCGTTCCAAGGGCGTCATGCTGACCCATCAGGCGCTGTCGGCGGCCGCCCGGGCCGCGCACCTCACGCAGCAGAGCGTCCCGGCCGAGGGCCGGCGCCGGGTCGGCCTGTCGCCGTTGCCGCTCTCGCACGTCTACGGGCTGACCGTCAGCGTCATCGGAGTACACGCCACCCAGCCGGCCACGTCGGTGCTGATGCGCTGGTTCGACCCGGTCGGCCTGCTGACCCTGGTCGAGCGCCACGGCGTCCAGACCGTCACGCTGGTGCCGTCGATGATCCGGATGCTGCTGGAGGCGCCGGTCGAGGAGTACGACACCTCCAGCCTGAACAAGGTCTACAGCGGCAGCGCGCCGCTCCCCCGCGAGACCGCGCTGGAATGGGCGCGCCGGCTGCCGCACTCTGTACTGGCCGAGGGCTACGGCTGCACCGAGGCCGCGGCGATCGTCACCGCCCACCCGGGCCTGACGACGCGGCCCGGCAGCGTCGGGCTGCCCTCGGCGGGCGTCGAGCTGCGCATCGAGCGGCCCGACGGGAGCGCGGCGGCCGCCGCGGAGGACGGCGAGATCTGCATCCGCGGGCCGATGCTGATGACCGGCTACTGGAACGCGCCGGAGGACACCGCGTGGGCGCTGCGGGGCGGCTGGCTGCACACCGGCGACATCGGCCGGCTGGACAAGGACGGCTACCTCTACGTCGTGGACCGGATCAAGAACGTGATCATCCGGAACGGCTTCAACATCTACCCGCGCGACGTCGAGGACGTCCTGCTCGCCCATCCCGCCGTGGCCGCGTGCGGTGTCGTCGGCCGGCCCGACCCGAAGGTCGGCGAGGAGGTCGTGGCCTTCGTCCAGCTCGCCCCGGGGGCGGCGGCGACTCCCGAGGAGCTGGTGGCCTACGCCCGGGAGCGGCTGTCCGCGGTCAAGTACCCGCGCGAGATCCGGATCATCGACGCCATCCCGCTCACCAGCGTCCTGAAGACCGACCACAAGGCGCTGCGGCGCAGCATCACCGGCTGAGCCGCCCCGCCGTGTCGCCCCGCCGTGTCGCCGGCTGAGCCGCCCGCGGTGTCGCCGGCTGGGCCACCGCGCGGGCCGGGTCCGGGCTCCGCCCGCGCCGCGCCTCCGCCCGCGCCACGGCCCGGTCCGGCCCGCGCGTCGCGGGGAGCCATGCCGGTCCGTCCGCCCGGATGGGACCATTCGGGCATGCGGTCGGGGGCGGGAGGCGAGACGCCGGCGCAAGCCGGCGGGGACGCGGTGGCCGATGAGGACGCGGCGGGCGACGAGGAGATCCTGACGAGTGCCCAGCCGGCGGGTGAGCCGCCGGCGAAGCCAAGCCTTCAGGCGCGGCTGCGGTCGTCCAGGGGCAGGTCGGGGCGCGGGGCGAGGTCGTCGGCTGGCTCGGAGCCGGAGCTGGGGGGCCGGCGGCTCACCCGGCGGAAGGTACTCGCGGGAGTCGGCGTCACAGCGGGGCTGGCCGGGGCCGCGGCGGCTGCCGGGGGCGCGGTGTACGCGGGCTGGCTGCCCGGGCGGCAGCGGCTGGTCAAGGCCATCGAGGGCTGCGGCCAGGCGGGCAGCCCGCCGCCGGTCTCCCCGGGGGCGGTGACCGTCACGTCATTCAGCAGCGCCGCGCGCCACCGCGAGGTCGAGATGGTGGTCGCCTTCCCGCCGGGCTACGAGCCGCGTTCCACGAGCGGGGACGACGCGGGCGACGGCGGCACGCCTCCGTTGCCGCTCTGCCTGGTGCTGCACGGCCGCGGCGACCGGGCCCGCGCCGTCGCCGACGCGCTGGCGGGGCCGACCTACCTGGCCGCCGCGACCGCCGCCGGAGTGGCCCCGTTCGCGCTCGTTGCGGTCGACGGTGGCGAGACCTACTGGCACCGGCGAGCAGGCGGCGACGACCCGGAGAAGATGCTGCTCGACGAGTTGCTACCCCGGCTCGCCACCGAAGGCATCCGAACCGACCGGTTCGCCGCGATCGGCTGGTCGATGGGTGGCTATGGCGCGCTGCTGCTGGCCCAGCGCCACCCGGAACGGATCGTCGCCGTCGCGGCCAGCAGCCCGGCGGTCTGGCGCTCCCCGGAGCAGTCGGCCGCGGGCGCCTTCGACTCCGCCGCCGACTTCGAGGCCCACCGGGTCCTCGGCGCGGGCCCCGCGCCCGGCGTCACCTACCGGATCGACTGCGGCAACGCGGACCCGTTCAGCCCGGTCGCCAAGGACCTCGCCTCCGAGCTGGCCGCCGCCGAGACCGGCTTCCTCGTCGGCTGCCACGACTTCGGGTTCTGGAGGCGGCAGCTTCCGGCCCAACTGGCCTTCGTCGGCCACGCCCTGTCCCGCTAGTGTCGCGGCGGAAGTGTCTTCGTCCGGACGCGGCCCGACAAGTCTCCGATCACTGCCCTTCGACTGTGTGTGGGCAGTTGTTCGCGGATACCCACCCCCCGTCGCGTCCCGAGCGAGCTGCGAGGAAGCTGGTTGCGGGCTTCTGGAGGTGATTGGTGGGCTATTCCGCCAGCAGGCAGCGCACAGGGTCTCCCGCCGCGGCGTCGTGGTCGAACTGGGCGGGCAACCAGGTGGCGACACCGGCGGAGGTGGCGCACCCGGCGGACGCCGACGACGTCGCCGCCCTGGTGCGCAAGGCGCTCGGTTCCGGGGCAAGGCTGCGCCCGATCGGCTCCGGGCACTCGTTCACCGGCATCGGCCGGCCGGACGGCCCGGCCACCACGCAGCTGATGATGGACCGCTGCGCGGACCTGCTCGCCCTGGACGCGGGCAGCGGGCTGGTGACGGTCGGCGCCGGGATGACGCTGCGCCGGCTCAACCGGCTGCTGGCCGAGGCGGGGCTCGCGCTGACGAACCTGGGCGACGTCGACCTGCAGACGGTCGCCGGGGCACTCGCCACCGGCACCCACGGGACCGGCGCCCGGTTCGGCGGGCTCGCCACCCAGGTGCGCGCGTTCGAGCTGGTGCGCGGCGACGGGGAGATCGTGCTGTGCTCGGCGCGTGAGCATCCCGAGCTGTTCGCCGCCGCCCGGGTGGGCCTGGGGGCCGTCGGCGTCGTGACCTCGGTGACGCTGCAGGCGGTGCCGCAGTTCGCGCTGCGCGCCGAGGAGGGTTCCACGCGCCTCGCCGAGCTGCTCGACGGTCTCGACGAGTTCGTCGACGGTGCCGACCACGCCGAGTTCTTCTGGTTCCCGCACACCGATCGGGTGCTGACCAAGCGCAACACCCGGGTGCCGTACACCGGCGCCGAAAGCCTCGACCCGCTGCCCCGGATGCGTGGCTGGCTCGACGACGAGCTGCTGTCGAACCGGGTGTTCGCCCTGGTGGTCGCGGCCGGCCGGCGGGTGCCGCGCACGATCGGGCCGGTGGCCAGGCTCAGCTCGCGCGCGCTCGGCGCCCGGACGTTCACCGACCTTTCTCACAAGGTTTTCGTCTCGGAACGCCGGGTGCGCTTCAAGGAAATGGAGTACGCCGTCGCGCGGACCGACCTGGCCGCCGTTCTCCGCGAACTGACGACCGCGGTGGAACGCTCCGGCCTGAGGATTTCCTTTCCGGTGGAGGCGCGGGTCGCGGCGGCCGACGAGATCTGGCTGTCGACGGCGCACGGGCGCCAGACCGGCTACGTCGCGGTGCATGTCGACCACCGCTCGCCGCACGAGGAGTACTTCGCCCTCGTCGAGAAGATCATGACGGCCGCGGGTGGCCGCCCACACTGGGGAAAGCTGCACACCCAGACCGCGGAAACGCTGCGCCCGCGCTATCCGAAGTTCGACGATTTCCTGGCCGTCCGCGCCGGGTCCGACCCGGCCGGCCTGTTCACCAACGACTACCTGGACCAGGTTCTCGGCCCGGTCCAGCCGTAGTCGCGCCCACGCCACCCCGCCCGGTCGCCCGCGTGCCCGGACGGCCGCCCGGGCTAGAACTCGTGGCGGATGTCGGCCCATTCGCCGCCGGTGATGGCGATGAGCTCGTCCGGGTTGGTCGGGAAGACCGCGTTCGGCGTGCCGGCGGCGGCCCACAGCTCGGCGTGCGCGAGCAGGTCACGGTCCACCAGGATGCGCAGCTCGGTGGCGTGCGCGACCGGCGGGACCCCGCCGATGGCGTAGCCGGTCGCCTCCCGGACGGTCTTCGCGCCGGCCCGGCCCACCGGCTCGCCGACGAGCGCGGCGACCTTGTCGGTGTCCACCTGGTTCTCACCCGACGCGAGCACCATGATCGGCTTTTCACCGGCCAGGAAGACCAGGCTCTTCACGATCTGTCCCACGGCCGTGCCGAGCGCCTCCGCCGCCTCGGTGGCGGTGTGTGAGCTGTTCGGCAGCTCGCGGGCCTCTCCGGAAGCACCCAGCTCCCGCAGGCGCTCCTGAAAACGCTCCACCGTCGGATGCATGATCATCCCTGTTTCTTGATCGAATATCCAGTATGCGGCACGGCCGTGCCAGGCCCCGGTGGAACGTGATCGCCACGCGGCGGGACGGTCTTCGACCGCCAGCCATCAGACATCCCGCCCCCCGATGTCTGCCTGGGGAGACGACCATAGACCACTGAACGTTGCGCGCGCACCGAACCCGGCCACGGTTGGTCACCTGGCGATTTGAGCGGCCACTCAGTGGGTTGCGGCGGACGCCAGAGCGAAAGGACGGGCCGGCGGCAACCCGCGGATCGGGAGGTCCGGCGGCTCGAGGGCGGCGGCGCTGGCCGCGGTCTTCAGAGCGCGCAGCACCACGGCCAGGTGCGGGGCCTGCCCGGAGCCGCGCCGCAGCGACACGGACAGCCGGCGTATCGGCGGGTCCACCATCGGCCGCAGCACCACCCGGTCGGTCGATCCCAGGCCCGCGAGCCGCGGGATCATCCCGATCCCGCAGCCGGCCGCGATCAGGCCGAACACCGCGATGAAGTCGTCGGAGCGATGCCGGATCCGCGGCGCGAACCCGGCGGCGCCGCAGGCGGCCTCCATGATCTTCAGGCAGGCGCTGCCAGGAAGGCTGGCGATGAAGTCCTCGTCGGCGAGCTGGCCGAGCGGCACCGCGTCGAGCCCGGCGAGCGGATGGTCTCGCGGCAGGGCCACGTCGAAGAGATCGTCGAGCAGCCGGACCATCTCGAACTGGCCGTCGGCGGGCCTGGTGGTCACGAAGTCGACCGCGAGGTCCAGCTCGCCGCCGGCCAGCAGGTCGTAGCAGCCGGGCGGCTGCACGTCGACGACGGTGATGTCCAGTCCCGGGTGGGTCACCCGGAGCTCCTGGATCGCCGGCGCCACGATCCCGATGATCGCGGTGGCGAACGCGGCGATGGTCACCTTGCCGGTGCGGCCCTCGTCGAACGCGGCGAGGTCGGCCTCGGCCCGCTCGAGCTGGGCGAAGATCTCGTCGGCGTGCCGCAGCAGCACCTTGGCCGCCGGAGTCAGCCGGACCCGCCGGCCGATCGGGTCGAGCAGCGGCACGCCGGCCTCGCGGGCCAGCGCGGCCAGTTGCTGACTAACAGCCGACGGGGTGAGGTGCAGCGCGGTGGCGACCGCGGCCACCGTCCCACGATTGTCCAGCTCACGCAGCAGGCGGAGCCGCCGAACGTCGATCACGTAGAACAGCTTAACGGTATCGGCCACAAAATTTAGATGGACCGCCGCAAAGGGCAGGCAGCACCCTCAACGCATGCCCACCGCGATCCTCATCATCCTGGCGGTCCTGCTCATCGTCGCCGGTGTCCGGCGCCTCGGCGCCGACTCCCGCGACGGCCGGGATTGGAAGTCCACCGACGAGTTCGAACCGAGCCAACCTTCGATGGTCGGCCCCCGATCCGGGCGGCGTCCCTTCGACGCCGTCCCGCTCTGGACGGCCGCCGAGCTGGGCGGCGCGCGCCCGCTGGAACACCGGTAGTCGTGCGCCCGTCGCCGCGCGGGGCGGGACGTGCCCCGGGTGCTACAGGATCTTCTCCCCGACCTGGACGGGCGGCGCGGCGGGGCTCTCCGGCGGGCCGACGTCCTCGCCGAGGTAGGCCTGGCGGACCCGGTCGTCGGCCAGCAGCTCGCCCGCCGGCCCTTCGAGCACCACCTGGCCGGTCTCCAACACGTAGCCCCGGTTCGCGATCTTCAGCGCCTGGGCCGCGTTCTGCTCGACCAGCAGCACCGCCACGCCGGTGGCGTTGATCTGCGCGATCACCTCGAAGATGGTCTGCACGACCAGCGGCGCGAGCCCCATGGACGGCTCGTCGAGCAGCAGCAGCCGCGGCCGGCTCATGATGGCCCGGCCGATCGCCAGCATCTGCTGCTCGCCACCCGACAGCGTCCCACCGGCCTGCGAGACCCGTTCCTTGAGCCGGGGGAACAGCGCGAAGACCCGTTCCAGGTCCTCCGCGACGTGCTTGCGGTCGTGGAAGGCCCCCATCAGCAGGTTCTCGCGCACCGACATCGCCGGGAAGATCCGGCGGCCCTCCGGCGAGTGCGCCACCCCGCGCCGGATGAGCTGGTGCGCGGGGATCTTCGACAGCGGCTCGCCGTCGAGCAGCACCTGGCCGGCCCGCGGCCGCAGCAGGCCGGAGATCGTGCGCAGCGTCGTCGTCTTGCCGGCGCCGTTCGCCCCGAGCAGGGTGACGATCTCCCCGTTGTCGACCGTCAGCCGCACGCCGCGCAGCGCCGTGACGGCGCCGTACGCGACCTCGACGTCGACGAGCTCCAACAGCATCAGGGCTGGTCCCTTCCCGTGGTGGCCTCGCCAGCCGGGCCGCCGGTGGCACGTCCCGCGGCGGAGTCGTCGTCCTGCTTCCCGAGGTACGCCTCGACGACCGCCGGGTCGCGCTGGACATCGGCCGGCGTGCCGTGCGCGATGACCCGTCCGAAGTTCAGCACAGTGACGGACGACGCGACCGACATGACCAGCCGCATGTCGTGCTCGATGAGCAGCACCGAGACGCCGCTGGCCGCGATCCCGCGGATCAGGGTGGCCAGCTCCAGCTTCTCCGACGGGTTGGTGCCGGCGGCCGGCTCGTCGAGCAGCAGCAGCCTCGGGTCCGTGCCCAGCGCCCGGGCGATCTCGAGGCGGCGCTGCTCGCCGTACGGCAGCGACGAGGAGATCTCGTGCGTCCGGTGCTCCAGCCCCACCAGGCGCAGCAGCTCCAGCGCCTTGTCGATGCCCTCGCGCTCCTCGCGCCGCGCCCGCGGCGTCCGGAAGATCGCGCCAGGTGATCCGTGCCGCTGGCGCATCTCGGTGCCGACCTGGACGTTCTCCAGCGCCGACAGGGCCGGGAACAGCCGGATGTTCTGGAATGTCCGCGCGACCCCGAGCCTGGTGATCGAGTGCGGTGTCTTGCCCACGATGGAGTGAGCGCGCTCGGGGGTCGGCGCGAACAGCACCGAGCCCTGCTGCGGCTTGTAGGCGCCGGTCAGGCAGTTGAACAGCGACGTCTTGCCGGCGCCGTTCGGGCCGATGACGGCGAGGATCTCGCCGCGCCGGTGGCGCAGCGACACCCCGTCGAGGCTGGTCACGCCGCCGAACCGCAGGGTGAGGCTGCGCGCGTCGATGACGAGGTCGCCGTCCGCTCCCGGCACGCCCGCCGCGGCCTTCACGCCGGTCGTCCCGGCTCGGTGCCTGCTCATGTCTGGCTGCCCGCCGCCGTCGGGGCGGCGCCGAGCGAGTCAGCGCCGCCGATGCCCGCTTCGGAAAGTTTGATCTCGCGCTTACGGCGCCGTGAGGGGATGACGCCCTGCGGACGGAAGATCATCATGATGATCACCACCGCGCCGAAGTAGATGAGCCGGTCCGTGGCCGGGACCAGGTCTCGCAGGACGAACGCGAGCCCCTGCAGGATCACGGTGCCGACGACCACCCCGAGCCGCGAGCCCATGCCGCCGAAGATGACCAGCGTGACGACCAGGAAGCTTGCCTGAAGGCTGAAGGTCTGCGGGTTGAAGAACTGCTTGCTGGCGTACATGACGCCGGCGAAGCCGGAGACCGACGCGCCGATCGCGAACGCCAGCAGCTTCAGCCGCAGCGTCGGCACGCCCGTCGCCTCGGCCGCGATCTCGTCCTCGCGGATCGCCGCCCAGGCCCGGCCGATCCTGGACCGCTCCAACTGCCCGAACGCGATCATCGTGATCACGATCAGCCCAAGCAGCAGGTAGTAGTACGGAAGCGGGTCCTGCCCCCACTCGTAGTGGAAGCCGAAGACGTGGATCGACAGGTGGGGCACCCCGAACGCCCCGCGCGGGCCGTTCGTGAACTCCGAGTTGTTGGCGATCAGCTGAATGATCTCGCCGAAGCCCAGGGTCACGATCGCCAGGTAGTCGCCGCGCAGCCGCAGCGTCGGGCCCCCGAGGATGACGCCGGCGATCGCTGCCAGGACGAAGGCGATCGGGAACACGAAGAACGGGTTCAGGATGACCGGCGAATGGACGTTGATCGCCTTCTCGGACGTGAAGTACGCGGTCGCGTAGGCGCCGATCGCGAAGAAGGCGATGTAGCCGAGGTCGAGCATGCCCGCGTAGCCGATGACGACGTTGAGGCCGAGCGCCAGCAGCGCGTAGATCGCGATGTCGTTGACCAACGACTGCCGGGCCGGCGCGCCCAGAGCCAGCGGGATGAGGATCGCGAAGGCCAGCAGCGCCAGGTTCAGCCCGATCGGGCTGTAGCGCTGACGCGAAAGCTCCGTCACCTGGGCCCGCGCGGGCTCGAAGCCCCTCACGAGGATCGGCCAGACCAGGGGGGTCACCCGGACCACCACCCACAGCGCCACACCGAGTAGCAGGAAGGTGACGATGCGCGGGTCGATGACCGACCGCCTGATGCCGTCGAACGGCTCGTCCGCGGTGCTGCCAGGCCCGGTCACGATCGCGGAGAGAACGCCGAGGCCGAGGCAGACGGCGAGCATGCGCAGGCCGGCCCGCCCGAACAACGCCTCAGTGAGCCACTTCCCGATCGACGGGGGAAGCCCAGACCCGGAGGGGGTCGGCGGGGCGGGGCTTGGATGCGTCGCGGTGGTCGTCACGCGGCCCTCCCGAGGCGCTCGCCGAGCAGGCCCTGGGGCCTGATCATGAGGATGAGCACCAGTACGAGGAAGGCGATCACGTTCTTGTAGGAGGCCTGGAAGATATAGCCGCCGTAGCTCTCGATCAGGCCGAGCAGGACCCCGCCGAGCATGGCGCCGCGGACGTTGCCGATGCCGCCGAGCACCGCGGCGGTGAAGGCCTTCACCCCGGGGATGAAGCCCATCGTGAACGAGGCGGTGAAGGTCATCGCGTACAGGAAGCCGCCGGCGCCGGCGAGCAGGCCACCGATGATGAAGGTAAGCACGATCACCCGGTCGACGTTCACGCCCATCATGACGGCGGTGTCGGAGTCCTGGGCGACGGCCCGGATGCTCTGGCCAAGCCGGGTGCGGGCGACCAGCGTGTCGAGTATCAGCAGCATCGCGGCCGCGACCACGAAGATCACCAGCGTCTTCGTGTTGACCGAGGCGCCGAAAATCTTGAACACCTCGCCGTTGGTGAACGGCTCGGGCATGGAGACGTTGTTGCGCCCGAACTCCTTGCCCGCAAGGTTCACCGCGAACAGCGACGCGCCGATGGCGCTGATCAGGAAGGCCAGCCGGGGCGCCCCTCGGCGCCGCAGCGGTCGGTAGGCGACCCGCTCGAGGGTGAACGCGGCGAGCGCGCCCACCATCGCGCCCACGCCGAGGCCGACCGCGACGATCCCGACCGAAGCCAGCCCCGAGGGGGTGTCACCGCCGTCCATCAGCCCGCGCGCCGCGAAGAGCCCGCCGAAGGCCCCGAGCATGAACACCTCGCTGTGCGCGAAGTTAATCAACTGGAGGACCCCGTACACCAGGGTGTAGCCGAGGGCGATCACGGCGTAGAGGGAGCCGCTCATCAGTCCGTCGACGGTGAGCTGCCAGAACTGGTGCACGAAATCCATGCATCCGCCTTGTCAATATCATCACGGCCGCGACACGACCGACCGTATCCGGCCCCGGCCAGGGTTGCCGCGCGCGGACGCCGCCCGTCACCGCGACGAAACGCGCCGGACCCGGGGCGTCCCCGCGAAACCGGAACGGGCGGCGAGCGCGTGCGCCCGCCGCCCGACCGTCAACGAAACGAATCACCGCGGCCGGGTGACCGGCCCGCGTGGCGCGGGCCGGTCGCCCGGTTCCGGGTCAGCCCGCGGTCAGCTCCGACACCGTGCCGACGAGGGCCAGCTTGCCGTCCTTCACCTCGTAGATCAGCACCGCGGCATCGGTGACCTCACCCTCGGGGGTGAACTTGATCTGCTTGGTGAGGCCCTGGATGTCGATGCTGCCGAACTTGCCGGCGATCGACTCGCGGGTGACGTCGTCACCGAGGCCCTTGATGGTCTCGATGATCGCGTTGGTCACGTCGTACGCCTCGGCCGAGTAGGTGCCCGGCTCCTCGCCGGTCACCTTCTGGTACGAGGCCACGAAGTCGGCCGCCTCGGGGTCGGCCTGCGCCAGGAGGCACGGGCAGCTGATGACCGCGCCCTCGGCCGCGGCCGCGCCGGCCTGCTCGATGTACTGCGGGTCCAGCGAGCCGTCACCGCTCATGATCTTGCCGGTGTAGCCCTTGTCCTTCAGCGCCTTGGTGAGCAGCGCGAAGGTCGAGTAGTAGCCCGAGTAGTAGACCACTTCCGGGTTCTCGGAAATGATCTTCGTGGCCTCGGAGGTGTAGTCCGTGGTCGGGTTGATGCTGTCGTGGACGAACGTCGTGCCGTTCGACGTCAGCCGGCCCTCGAGGACCTTGGACAGGCCCGTGCCGTACTCGGAGGCGTCGTCGAGCGAGAACACCTTGGTCGGCTTGAGGGCCTTGGTGATGTAGTCGGCGACGGCCTCGCCCTGGACGGCGTCGTTCGGGATGACCCGGTAGAAGGTCGTGAAGCCCAGCTTGGTGAGGTCGGGGTTCGTCGCCGACGGGCTCACCGACAGCAGTCCGGCGTCGGAGAACGCGGGCTCGCTGGCCTTCGTCGCGCCGGAGAACATCGGCCCGACGACCGCGAGGACGTCCGAGTTGTCGATCAGCGCGGCGGCCGCGGTGGGGCCCTTGTCCGGGCTGCCCTCGTCGTCCTGCTCGACAAGCTTCAGCGTGAACGTCGCCGCCGGGTTCTCGTTCCACTCGGCGATCGCGGTCTTGACACCGTTCACGCCGTTGACACCCAGCTGGGAATCGGAGCCAGACAGCGGCCCCTGGAAGCCGATGGTGTACTCCGGCTTACCGGACGCGCCGGTCGAGCCCCCCTCGTCGTCATCGCTGCCACAGGCGGCAACCGTCAGCGTCGCCGCGGTCGCGAGCGCGATCGCGCCCAGGAGCCTGCGTCTCGCCATCAACTTCCTCCTACGTCTGCCGGATACGACCCCCGGCGCGCCCACGCCTCGCGGGCTGGATGGCGCGCCGAACGATGTCGTCCGGCCGCCTCCGGCCACGGATGGCCCGGGCTGCCCAGTCTTGGCGATCGGAACCGCTGCGGTCTGGCTGCTACCCCAACACGCGCCCTCGAGCCCGGAGGTCTCCGGGCACGTGGTGCGGTCCGCGCCGAGTTGGCGGAAACCTAGTCCCCCACCGCGCGGACGGATAGGTCCGTTGAGCTCTTGTTACATCAACGTCACAAGCCGGGAACTTTGCGGCCTCACACGTTCATCGACGGCTCGCCAAGCATCTCCGCCCCGCAACATGCCTCGTACCAGGGCCTGGCGCGCACGCCCTCGGGCGCGCCACCACGGCCGCCCACCCGGTCCGCCGCGCGCGGCGGACCCGGCCGACACCCCGAAACCTCATCATGATGCCAAACAGTCACGCAAAGTACTTGAGCATTACCTGAGGTTCCCGGGTGATCGGGAAAAGACGACCATCCATCCTCCCATCCACCCGTTCGGCCGCAATCCGGGGAACAGGATGACGCACAGTATGCAACGGAGGCGACTACCGGGGCGCGGCCGGCCCCGATCCCCTGGCTCGCCGCCTCGCGCGGCCGTTGGGACCCGTGCGCCACCGCGACGACGATCCGCTCGCGCGCGTCAGGGGCCGCTTCACCCACCGCGCCCACGTCACCGCGGCTGGCCCGCGCGCCACAACCGCGTCATGATCGCAACACGGCCGCGCCATGACCGCGCCATGGTGGCGTCATGGCGGCGTCATGATGACGCGCCCACCGCGCCCACCGCGCCCACCGCGCCCACCTCGCGCCCATCTCGCGCGCCTCGCGGCCCCGGACGGGGCCGGGCCGGGGCTGGGCGCGGCCGGAGCGGTGGCCCGCGGCGGGCCGCCAGGCCGACACTCCGGGCGACTGGCCAATGCGGTCATCATCCCGCGTCGTATCGGTGCATACTGTGCGGCACCGCGTGATCGACGGACAATCTGGGATCACATTCACCCGAGTCCGCTCGCCGGTCACGCCGGCACAATCGACCTGCACGGATGATCAGAGGTCTCGATGCGCCGCTGCTCGGCCAGTCCGCTGGCGGTCCTGACCCCGCTGCTTACCCTGCTGCTCGTCTCCGCGTGCGCCCGGCCGGGCGACGAGCACCCGTCCACGTCGCCGACCTCGACGCAGGGCCCGTCCATCAGCGCCGACGTCGCCGTGGCCCACCCGACCGTCTGGGTGTGCCGGCCGGGGACGGTCAACGACAACTGCGCGTTCGGTCTGGACACGACCGTCGTCGGCCCGATCGGCTCGCCGAGTATCGAATCGTTCCAGGCCGCGTCCAAGCCGCCGCTTGACTGCTTCTACGTCTACCCGACCGTTTCGCGGGCGCCCCTCGCCAACGCGCCGCTGCGGGCCACCCCGACCGAGATCGCGGTGGTGCGCGCGCAGGCCGCGCGGTTCGCCACCACCTGCCGGGTGTTCGCCCCCGTCTACCAGCAGTACACCGTCGTGTCCCGGCTCCAGCCGGGCGGGCCCGCGGACGACTCCCGTGACCTCGCGTTCGCGGACGTCCGGTCTGCCTGGAACGACTACCTCCTCAACGACAACGACGGGCGGCCCGTCGTGCTGGTCGGCGACGACCAGGGCGCCGAGATGCTGCTGCGGCTGCTGCGTGAGCAGATCGAACCGGACGCGAGCCAGCGGGCGCTGCTCGTCTCGGCGCTGCTGGTCGGGGCGGACGTGCGGGTCCCCCGCGACGCGCTGGTCGGCGGCGACCTGGCCGTGCTCCCCGCCTGCCAGCGACACGACGAGTTCGGCTGTGTGGTGGCCTTCTCCGCCTACCGCGGCGACGCGCCCGCGGACGCCTGGTTCGGCCGGCCGGCGGCGCGGTCGCGCGGCCATGACGCCGAGGTCGTGCGCGCCCTGGCCAACTCGGACCTGCGGGTCCTGTGCACCAACCCGGCCGCGCTCGGCGGCGGCGCGGCCGAGCTGTCGCCCTACCTGCCGACCGCCCAGGTCGGCGGCGACCTGCTGCCCGGGCGACCGGCCGGGAGCCTGCCGGCGGAGCAGACCGGGTTCGTCACCTACCCGGGCCGTTTCTTCGCCGAGTGCCGGCAGGCGGGCGACCGCTCCTGGCTCGCGGTGACGCCCCGCCCCGGTTCCGGCGACCCCATGCCCACGCTCAACACCCCGGCCTCGTGGGGCCTGCACTTCGCCGAGTTCAACCTGGCGCTGGGGGACCTGACCACGCTCGTCCACCGCCAGGCAACCGCCTACCTGAACGCGCGCGCCGCCTCGACGCCGGTCGGATGACGCCCGCATGACGAGACTCCCGACGGGTACACCGTGAGGATGACCGGCTACGCGGATCGGCGGGCGGCCGGGTGTGTCCTGGCGGGCCGAGTGGCCGCCGTCGTGCCCATGGACGAGCCGGTGACGGTCCTCGGCCTGCCACGGGGCGGGGTGCCGGTGGCCGCCGAGATCGCGCGCCGGCTGAACGCGCCGCTCGACGCCTTCGCGGTGCGCAAGCTGGGCGCGCCCGGGCAGCCCGAGTTCGCCCTGGGGGCGATCGCGACCGGCGGCACCCGGGTGGTGAACGCGGCCACCGTCCTGCGCCTCGGCCTCGCCGACGCGGAGGTGGAGGCGATCGCCGAGCGCGAGGCCACCGAGCTGGCGCGCCGCGAGCGGGCCTACCGGGACGGCCGCCCGCCGCCCGCGATCACCGGGCGGACGGTCGTGCTGGTCGACGACGGGCTGGCCACCGGCGCGACGATGGTCGCCGCCGCGCGCGCCGCGCGGCGAGAGGCGCCGGCGAGACTCGTGGCCGCGGTCCCGGTGGCGTCCCCGGAGGGCGCGGACATGGTGCGCGCCGAGGTCGACGAGTTCGTCTGCCCACTGACGCCGGAACACTTCGCGGCCGTCGGCCAGTTCTACGACAACTTCGCCGCGACCTCCGACGACGAGGTCCACGACCTGCTACTGGGCGCCCAGGCGAGCGCGCGCCGGTAGCGGCGCTCACCGACCGTTGTCCGGCTGATGCCGCTTTGCCGTGGTCATGTAACCCATGTCCATACTTCAGGCAAGTGAGCGGCCGCCCACTATAGATTCCGGGCAGATGAGCTGGTGATGTGACGTTCGCTCCTCCGGAAGTGGCCAGCGGGCCGGTCCATGGCCAGCCACGGCGACTTCGGGGTCTGGGCTGACGGCCTGGCCAAGAGCCGCGCGAGCATGCCCAACCTCGCGCGGCCGGAGGCCCATCAGTCGACATAGCAGAGGGGAGAGACCTCGTGACCGCTGCGGACACCGCGGACCTTGTACTACGGGTCGTCGTCGGGTTGACGATCGTCGCGCACGGCTACAATCACATCTTTGGGCCGGGCGGGATCCAGGGCACCGCGGGGTGGTTCGCGAGCATGGGGCTCAAGCCCGGGATCGTCCACGCCTGGGTCAGCGGCCTGCTTGAGCTGGCCGCCGGCTTCGCCCTGGCCGCCGGCTTCCTCACGCCGTTCTGCGCCGGGGCGATCATCGGCATCATGGTCGTCGCCGGCATCACCGCGCACCGTAAGAACGGTTTCTTCATCTTCAAGCCCGGCCAGGGCTACGAGTACGTGCTGATGATCGCGGTCGTCTGCGCGGCGATCGCGGTCTTCGGCCCCGGCTACGCCTCGATCGACCACGCGGCCACGATCGACGACAACCTCGACGGATGGCTCGGCGGCCTGATCGCGGTCGGGCTGGGCGTCCTCGGCTCGGCCGGCATGCTGGCCACCGCGTGGCGCCCGGAGCCCCCGAAGCCGGCCACCACGGCCACCCAGGGCGGCCAGGAGGCATAGGCCACAGGAGGCACAGGCCAGTCGTCGCCAGGCGTCCGCGCAGGCCGGCGCCTGGAAGCCAGGCCAACCAGGGGCCGTCCCGCCCGCGGCGGGGCGGCCCCTAGGCGTCCGCGGGCTGGGAACGGCCGGTCGGGTGCGCCTCCACGACGCGGTTCAGCAGCGTGATGAGGGCAGCCTGGTCGTCTCCGGAGAGCGGTGCCAGTAACTGCTCGTTCATCGCCTCTGCCCGCTGGGCCACCTCCGTGTGGGTGCTCTCCCCACGCGTGGTCAGCCGCAGCACGTTGCGCCGGCCGTCGTGCGGGTCGCGGACCCGCCGGATCAGGCCTCGCTGGACGAGCCGCGCCACCACGTCGGCGACGGTGGACCGGTCGAGGCAGGCGCGTTCGCCCAGCGTGCGCTGGTCGATGTCCGGCGACGCCCGGAGGCTGTTGAGCACGACGAACTGCGGCGGGGTGATCTCGGTGGACACCGAGGCGGTCCACAGCTGGTGGATCACCTGCTGGAGCCGGCGGGCGAGCTGTCCCGGGTTGGCGGTCAGGTCGGCCGCGCCGTCGCCGGCGACCGTGGACGGCCCGGTGGGCCGTCCACCATTCCCTGCCGAATGGGCTGGATGCATGTTCGTGTTCAGGGGTCTGCGTCCGTTCACATCGGGCACCTGACGGTGCGCGCATCGGGCCAGGGGCATCGGGGCCGGAGACATCGGGGCCGGGACATCAGGGCCGGTGGAGGTCGAAGCCGGTGGGATGGATTGGCCGGTGACCGGGTCTGGAAGCGTTCGGTTGGTCGATGGGAAGTCCGGCGGCGAAGCCGGTGCCGTGGTCGTCCGTGGTCGTCGGTCCGAGGTCGGGGTCAGTGGGCCGCCAGCGGGTGGCCATGTTGGGTTGAGATCATAATCGTCCGCATCACGGCATGCTGTGGCGGAATCGCCAGACAAGCGGTCCCCGGACCGTCAAGAACCGGACACACCGGGCGGAAGAAGTACGAACAATTCCGCTGGTCGGCCCTGGCAACAAATTTGACACTGGGTGCCGGCTTCCTTGAACGGAAGTATCGCTTCGGCGTCGGCGCGCGCGGGCGCCCCGTCTGGATGCGTGACCGGATGCCCGGCTGGCCTGGCTTCTCCGCCTTTTGGCGGCGGGGCCGCCCGGCCATCGAGCGAGCGAGGCCTTGGATGGGCGGCCCCGACCGGCGCTCGCCCCGGCCAGGCTTTGCCGATACCCGTCCGGGTAGGTCCTGGTCCGGGACGACGAGAGCCCGCGGCTGGTGGCGAGGCCGCGGCCCGCGGGCCCGGTGGCGGCCTTCCGGATCACCGACCGCGCGGTGGATCTCCCAGATCGGCTTCCGGCCGCCCGCGGACCGGTTTCCCGATCCGGGAGGAACCCGGCTCGGGCGGGAACCCCGGAACCGGCGCGAGCCGGTCGCCGACCCGGCCGGAACCCCGGGCCGTCCCGCCGCCCACCGGCGTCCCGACCCGACCAGCGGGCCCGGTCCCGGCCGCTGGGGCGGGCTCTTCCCGAGACATGACCGCAGGCAACGGGAGCAATCGATGGACCGAGGCAGCGCCAAGCACGGCCCGCACCTCGACGAGGCGATGGCCGGTGAAGTGAGCGGATACGTTCGCGCCCGCCGGGACACCCACGCGGCGGAATGGAGGTCGCCCGAGCCGCCGGCGGGCGACGTGTCGTTGGTCTTCGACCGTCGGGACGGCATCGGCCGCGGCGGCGGCCCGCCGGGAATGACCTTCACCGACGTCGAGGAACGCTCGGAGCTCGCCCGCTGGCTCGGCCGGGCCGTGTTCCCGGCGAGCCGCGGCGAGGTGCTGGAGCACCTGCGCCACCAGAACGCCCCGGACCACCTTCTCGAAGAGGTCCGGGCTGTCCCCGAGAAGGCCCGTTTCCGCTCGGTCGGCGAGCTGTGGCGCACCCTGCGCGACGATGCCCACGTGGAGCTCCCGCCGGCCGGCCGCGACCTGCCGGGAGCGTGAAGGCCGCGACCCGCCGGGAGCGTGAAGAAGGGGGCTGAAGGTCCTCGAGAGGACTTAGTGGCGTCGTTGTGGGCAGGAGCGCCCCATGGAACGCCGCGACTCGGCCGTACGTGATCCTCGCCTGGCCCGCCGATTCCGCCCCACCCGACGCGCCGCCGCGACCACCCAGGAAACGCCCCAGCGGACCGCCCAGACCCCGGACCTCCCGCATCGGCTTCCGGACCCGCCCGACCGGCTTCGCCGCCCGGGCACGGATTCCGGATCCGGCGGGATCCCCGCCGCGGGCCCGGGCGTCGCGGGCGGGACGGACCCGGCCGGCCAGGCCCACGGGACCGACGGAAGTCGCACCGGGCCGCGTCCCGGCCCGGCCGGCCCGGCCCGTCCCGCCACGACCACCGCCGCCCCCGCGGCCCACGCCGACACCCCGGCGGGCGCGGCGGCCACCGGCGGGCCCGCCGACATCACCGTGGAGCTCACGGGCAAGGGGCCCGACACCGGGCAGCGGGCCGGCGAGGGGCCGGCGACCGGTGAGCGGCCGGCCTCCCATGGCCCTGGCCAGCCGATCCCGCCCAGCCAGCCCCGGCCCGCGCCGGCCGGGGGGCACGGCCGAGGCCCGGCGCCCCGCGTCCCGGACGCGGCGACCCGCGGCCGCCCGGTCGCCGCGACAGGCAGGAAGGTGGTAT
>NZ_JADWYU010000168.1 GCF_016786325.1 Frankia nepalensis
CACCACCCCCGACACCGCCACCATCCACCTCACCGACCCCACCGGAAAACCCCTCACCACCATCCACACCCTCACCACCCGACCCGCGTCGAAGGCCCAGATCGAGGCCGCCGCCGGCGGGACCGAGGACGCGTTGTTCCGCGTCCAGTGGCGTGGCCTGCCGGCCCCGCCCGTGCCGGCGGTCGTCGCCGGCCAGCGCTGGGCCGTGCTGGGCGCGCCGCCCGCCGGCCTGGGGGTGCAGGTGACGGCGGCGAGCGGGCTTGACGCGGTCACGGGGACGCCGGACGTGCTCCTGCTGCGGCTCGCGGGCTCGGCCGACGCCGACGTCGCGCGGTCCGTCCACACCGTGACGCGCGACGTGCTGGCGCAGGTGCAGGAGTGGCTGGCCGAGGAGCGTTTCCAGGGCGGGCGCCTGGTGGTCGTCACCTCGGGCGCGGTCGCCGTCGGCGCGAGCGACGACGTCACCGACCTGCCGCACGCGGCTGCCTGGGGGCTGCTGCGGTCGGCCCAGACCGAGCACCCGGACCGGCTGGTCCTGGTCGACGTGGACGGCGCCGCCGCGTCCTGGGCCGCGCTGCCGGACGTGTTGGCCTCGGGGGAGCCTCAGATTGCCGTGCGGGCTGGCGCGGTGCTGGTGCCCCGGCTGGCCAGGGCGGGCGCGCCGGCCGCGAAGACGAGCGCGGGGGCGGCCCGGTTCGGTGAGGGCACCGTCCTCGTCACGGGAGCGACCGGCGCGCTGGGCGCGCTGTTCGCCCGCCACCTGGTGACCGCGCACGGCGTCCGCCACCTGCTCCTGCTCAGCCGCCGCGGCCCACACGCCCCCGGCACCGCCGAACTCACCGCCGAACTCACCGCCGCCGGCGCCCACGTCGACATCGCCGCCTGCGACACCGCCGACCGGACGGCCCTGGACGCCGTACTCGCCGCCGTCCCCGGCAGTCGGCCGGTCAGCGCCGTCGTCCACATCGCCGGCGTTCTCGACGACGCGACCTTCGAGGCGCTGACCCCGGATCAGCTCGACACGGTGCTGCGGCCCAAGGCCGACGCCGCCTGGCACCTGCACCAGGCCACCACCCACCTCGACCTCAAGGCCTTCATCCTGTTCTCCTCGGTCCAAGGCCAGGTTGGCGGCGCCGGACAGGCCAACTACGCGGCCGGCAACGCGTTCCTCGACGCCCTCGCCACCCACCGCCACACCCACGGACTACCCGCCACCTCCCTCGCCTGGGGCCCCTGGGCCGACAGCGGCATGGCCGCCCAACTCACCACCGCCAACCAGGACCGCCTCGCCCGCACCGGCATGACCCCCCTCACCCCGCACCGCGGCCTCACCCTCTTCGACACCGCCCTCACCCTCGGCGCGGCCTCGCTGACTCCCGTCGTCTACGACGCCTCCGTGCTGCGCGCCCGCGGCGCCGAACTCCCTCCCCTGCTGCGTGGCCTGGTCCGCGGCCCGGTCCAGCGGGCGCTCGCCGCGGCCGCGGCGCAGCCGGAGCAGTCCCTCGCGCAGCGGCTGACCGGGCTGTCCGCGGCGGACCGGGCGAAGGCGGTGCTCGACGTGGTGCGCGCGCAGGTGGCGGCCACTCTCGGCTACGAATCCGCCGAGGGCGTGGCCGCCGACAGGGGCTTCAAGGACCTGGGACTGGACTCGCTGACCGCCGTCGAGCTGCGCAACCGGCTCGGCAAGGCGACCAGCCTGCGCCTGCCGGCCACCCTCGTCTTCAACTTCCCCACCCCCGGCGAGCTCGCCGGGCATCTGGTCGCCGAGCTGTTCGGCGACGCGACCGAGCAGGAGACCGGGCCCGACGCGGCCGTGGCCGTGGTGGACGAGGAGCCGGAAGGCATCGACCCGGACCTCATCGACGCCATGGACGTCGAGGACCTGATCCGCATGGCCTGCCCGTGATGAGGGCCTGGGTCGAGGCGGCGCCCGGTTGCCTCGCGCCGTGCTCTGGCCGAGGCCGGATCAGACGACGATGACCGTCTCGCAGTTCGGCGAGTCGTAGATGATGTCCGCGCTGTTCTTCGTCACCGAGTCCGTTCCGGCGCGACAGTAGATCGAGTCGAGGTCGGCCGAGTTGGTCGACGCCTCGATGACGTCGTTGCCGTTCCCGCCGTCCACGCTGTCCCTGGTGTTCGCCGAGCCCGGACCGCTGGTCAGCCGATCGTCGCCGTCGCCGGCGACAAGACTGGACTTACCGCCGGAGGCGGTCAGGATGTCCGCGCCCTCCCACCCGGAAAGAGTCACCCCGATGGGCTTGTACGACTGCCCGTAGACCATGCCGAACCCGCTGGCGCTGAACGTGTCGTCGCCGTCCCAGCCGATGATGCTGACGTGCTCCACCTTCCGCCAGTTCGGCGGGCTGTTGCTGTCGGGGGCCTGTTTCACGCAGCTGATGGTGGTGGGATTGTCGAGCGTGCACGGCGTCCCCGGCACGTCAGCGCGTATGGTCATCGAGGATGCGTTCGGATCGTGAAAGACAATCCGGTTCTGGTCGCCGGCCGGGATCTCGACGCTGACCTCGTCCGCGCCCTCGCTCGTGTAGTAGTTGATGGAGATGTCCGGGTAGCTGCTGAAATACCAGATGGTCATCTGAGTCCTGGCCGCCGAGGCCGGGGGCGCGATCCCCAGGATGATGCCCGCTCCAAGGAGCGACGCCGCGGCGATGGCGAGCGCGCGAATGCGTTTGGCGACCCGTGGTCTGCTCACGGGTACCTCCTTCTGCCGTGGATTGGTGTTTCGTCCAGGCAGAGGTTCGAACGCCGGGCTGACGCGGCACTGACGCCGGCCTGAAGCGGGAACGCCGGGGGGCAGGCCGCGGCCGGCCGGCCGCACCGGTCCAAGAACCGGCTACGCACGCTCGTGAGCACACGGAAGAGACCCGGGAAAACCCACGCCCCTGCCCGGTCAGCCAGGCCCGTCAGATCAGGGAGCGAGGGACGCGAGGCAGTCGGATCAGCGTCGTGACTCGACCGCGGCGGCCAGGACAACGGCGATCTCCTCGACCGTATCCAGCTTGCCCATGGCCACGTCGATCACCAGGTCATAGGCCTCGTCGTTGGTCAGCGTCAGACGACGGCCGTTGATGCCGTAGAAGGCGAGCACCGCGGCGAGCGCCAGACGCTTGTTTCCGTCGACCAGCGCGTGATTGCGCGCGAGCGAGTGCAGCAGGGCCGCCGCCTTCAGGTCAAGCGAGGGATAGGCGTCCCGGCCGAACACGGTGGCGTGTGGCCGGGCAAGCGCCGAGGCGAGCAAGCCGTGATCACGGACCAGAGGATCGGCGCCGAGCGTGCGTTGGGCGACATGGAGCAGCTCACGAAGGGTCAGGTAGAGCATCCGATGTCAGCCGGTTCATTCGCCGAGGCGGCGCAGCGCTTCGGCGTAACGCGGAAGTTCCTCGTCGAGGACCTGGTCGAGCAGCTCCGCGCGGCTATGCGCCTCGATGTAGTCCCGGATCGCCTGACGCGCGACTTCCTGCATCGACCGCTGCTCCAGCTCCGAGCGCCGCCGCAGCGCCTCAGACTCTTCGTCGGTCAACCTCAGTGTCATGGCCACCACCAGATGGTATCACTCTTGATACCAAGCGACACCAGACCTGTTGGCGGAGGATGTCCCCATGTTGGTGCGGGAGGCGATCGGGCGGTTTCTGGGGGCGCAGGGGGTGCGGGTCGCGTTCGGGGTCGTGGGGAGTGGGAACTTCCACATCACCAACGCGCTGGTGGCGGCCGGGGCGCGGTTCGTGGCGGCACGGCACGAGGGCGGGGCCGTCTGCATGGCGGACGGGTACGCCCGGATGTCCGGCGAGGTCGGGGTGCTGACGGTCCACCAGGGGCCGGGTTTCACGAACACGATGACCGGCCTCGCCGAGGCGGCCAAGAGCGCCACTCCCCTGCTCGTGCTCGCCCCCGAGGCGACCGACGAGCGGTCGAACTTCTTCGTCGACCAGGCGGCGATGGCCACCGCGGTCGGGGCGGTCGCGGCCCGCGTCCGCTCGCCGCGCACGGCGCTGGTGGCCGTCGCGAACGCCTACGCGACGGCCCGCAACCTACGGCGGACGGTCGTTCTGAACATCCCGATCGACGTCCAGGACCTGGAGCTGCCCGACGGGCCGGTGCCCGTCGTGCCCGCCCCGGAGCCGCCACCCACCCCGGCCACGCGGGACGTCGCCCGTCTCGCCGACCTGCTGCTCGGCGCCAGGCGGCCTGTGCTCATCGCCGGCCGCGGCAGCCGGTCGGTGGCCGCCGCCGGGGCACTGAGCTCGCTCGGCGCCCGGACCGGCGCGTTGCTGGCCACGTCGGCGGTCGCGCGCGGGCTGTTCCACGGCGAGCCGTGGAATCTCGACGTCTCCGGTGGGTTCGCGTCCCCACTGGCCGCCGAGCTGATCGGCCATGCTGACCTGATCGTTGGCTGGGGCTGCGCGCTGAACATGTGGACGATGCGACACGGCAAGCTGATCGGGCCGGGCGCGACCGTCGTCCAGGTCGACGCGGACCCGGCTCGACTGGGCCGCGCTCGGCCGGTGGACCTCGGCATCTGGGGCGGCGTCACCGAGACCGCCGAAGCGGTTCTCGACATTCTCGACGACCACTTCGACTCCCGCGGCTGGGACCGGGCGGATGCCGGCTATCAGACACCGCGGATCGCCGCCCGGATCGCCGCCGAACTGCGCTGGGACCAGGTTCCCTACGACGACGAGTCCACTGCCTCGCGGATCGATCCCCGGACGCTGTCCATCGAGCTGAATCGGCTGCTACCGGCCGAGCGGGTGGTCTCGATCGACTCCGGCAACTTCATGGGCTGGCCGTCGATGTACCTCGACGTGCCGGACGAGAACGGCTTCTGCTTCACCCAGGCGTTCCAGTCGATCGGCCTCGGGCTCGCCACCGGGATCGGGGCCGCGATCGCCCAGCCGGACCGGCTCCCCGTGGTAGGCACCGGAGACGGCGGCTTCCTGATGGGGATCTCGGAGCTCGACACCGCGGTGCGGCTGAAGCTGCCGCTCGTCGTGATCGTCTACAACGACGCGGCGTATGGCGCGGAGGTGCACCACTTCACCGGCGGCGAGTCGCTGGCCAACGTCACCTTCCCGGACACCGACATCGCGGCGATCGCGCGCGGGCACGGCTGCACGGGGATCACGGTCCGTTCGGTGGGCGACCTCGACGTGGTCAGGGGCTGGCTGGCCACCCGGGGCGGGCCGCTCGTGATCGACGCCAAGATCACCCCGATGGCCTCGTGGTGGCTACAGGAGGCCTTCGGCCACTAGGCTGCCCCGTAGATCATCACCGAGGCGCCCGTCGCCCATGGTCGGGGGCGTCATCCGCCCTGAGCCGTGGTGGGCGGCGTGGTTCCCGCATGACCTGTGGTGGCCGGACACGCCGCTTTCGGCGCCACAGCCCATGCCCACAACCGCTGACAGGATGCGCGGACCGGCGCCTCGCGTGGCGACCGGCTCTCGCGGGAAGGTTCTGGATGACTGTCGTCGATTCTCTGCTGGCCGCCCTCGCCTCCGGGGAGGTGACGATCGTCGACCTGACCGCTCCGCTCTCCCCGGAGACGCCGATCCTGCGGCTGCCGGCGCCGTTCGCGAACACGGTCCCGCTGTCGCTGGAGAAGATCAGCGACTTCGACGAGGCCGGCCCGTTCTGGGGCTGGAACAACATCCACACCGGTGAGCACACCGGCACCCACCTGGACGCCCCGGTCCACTGGGCGTCGGGCCGGGGCGGTCGCTCCGTCGACCGGATCCCGCCGGACCGGCTGTTCGGCCCGGCGGTCGTCCTCGACTTCACCGCCGAGGCGGCGGCGGACCCGAACTTCCTGCTCGAGCCCGCGCATCTGGAGGCCTGGGCCGCGGCGAACGGGCCGCTGCCCGAGGGCGCCTGGCTGCTGTTCAGGACCGGCTGGTCGAAGTACTCCGCCGACGCCGCCGCGTTCCTCAACGCCGACGAGAACGGCCCGCACACCCCGGGTGTCTCGGCCGCCGGCGCGGAGTGGCTCGCGAGGTCCCCGATCTCCGGCTTCGGCGTCGAGACGGTGGGCATCGACGCGGGCTGTGCCGGCGCCCTGGACCCGGTCTTTCCCGTCCACTACCACCTGCTCGGCGCCGACAAGTACGGCCTGACCCAGTTGCAGAACCTCGACAAGCTCCCGGCGACGGGCGCCCTGCTGGTCGTGGCCCCGCTCCCGATCGTCGGCGGCACCGGCTCCCCCGCCCGCGCCTACGCGATCGTCCCCGCCTGATGGGGGCAAGGGCCGGAGCGCGCCGCCCGGGCGGAGCGAACCAGCAAACACATAACGCATGAACTCAGCCATGCGGCGCGGAGGCGCGCCTCCGCGGCGGGCTCCCACGAGCGAAGCGACGTGGGCGCCCGCAGCGGAGGTCGCCGGAGCGCACGTGAGCGGAGGAGGACGGCGCGCGGAGGTCCCTTGGGAGCGAAGCGAGCAAGGGGCCGGAGCGCGCCGCCCGGACGGAGCGAACCAGCAAACAGACCCTCAGATCAGCGAGCGCAGGACGTAGGGCAGGATGCCGCCGTGGCGGTAGTAGTCCGCCTCGCCGGGGGTGTCGATCCGGACGACCGCGTCGAAGGACCTGTCGCCGGCTCCTACGGTCAGCGTGGTGGTCTTCTCGCTGATCTCGGACAGGCCGGTGATCGTGAAGACCTCCTCGCCGGTCAGGCCCAGCGACTCGACCGAGTCACCCGGGGCGAACTGCAGCGGCAGCACGCCCATGCCGATCAGGTTCGAGCGGTGGATGCGCTCGTAGCTCTCCGCGATGACGACCCGAACGCCCAGCAGCGCCGTGCCCTTGGCCGCCCAGTCACGCGACGAGCCGGAGCCGTACTCCTTGCCCGCGAGCACGACCAGCGGCACGCCGTCAGCGGCGTACCTCTGCGCCGCGTCGTAGATCGCCATCTGCTCGCCGTCGGGCAGGTGGCGGGTGACGCCGCCCTCGGTGCCGGGGGCGAGCCGGTTGCGCAGCCGGATGTTGGCGAACGTGCCGCGGATCATGACCTCGTGGTTGCCGCGGCGCGAGCCGTAGGAGTTGAAGTCGGCCGGCGCGACGCCGTGCTCGGTGAGGTAGCGGCCGGCGGGCGAGTCCTTCTTGATGGAGCCGGCGGGCGAGATGTGGTCGGTGGTGACCGAGTCGCCCAGCATCGCGAGCACCCGGGCGCCGACGATGTCGGTGCGCGGGGCCGGGACCTGCGCCATGCCCTCGAAATACGGTGGGTGCCGCACGTAGGTGGAGTCGGGGGCCCAGGCGAACGTCTGGGAAACCTCGCCCCCGTCGCCGACCGGAAGCGACTGCCACCGCTGGTCGCCGGACAGGTCCGCGTAGTCGCGCTCGAACAGGTCCGACGTGATCGCCTCGTTGACGACCGCCGCGACCTCGGCCTCGGTCGGCCAGATGTCGCGCAGGTAGACCGGGTCGCCCGCCTGGTCGGTGCCCAGCGGGTCGTTGTTCAGATCGACGTCCATGGTGCCGGCGAGCGCGTAGGCGACGACGAGCGGCGGGGACGCCAGGTAGTTCATCTTGATGTCCGGGTTGATCCGGCCCTCGAAGTTGCGGTTACCGGAGAGCACCGAGACGACGGCCAGGTCGGCCTCGTTGATCCCGGCGCTGATCTCGTCCTGCAGCGGGCCGGAGTTGCCGATGCAGGTGGTGCAGCCGTAGCCGACCAGGTTGAAGCCGACCTTGTCCAGGTACGGCACCAGCCCGGCCCGCTCGTAGTAGTCCATGACCACCTTGGAGCCGGGGGCGAGCGTGGTCTTGACCCACGGCTTGCGGGTCAGGCCCTTCTCGACGGCGTTGCGGGCGAGCAGCGCCGCGCCGATCATGACCTGCGGGTTCGAGGTGTTGGTGCAGGAGGTGATCGCGGCGATCGCGACCGCGCCGTGGTCGATGGTGAACGTGGTGCCGTCCGCCAGCGTGACCGGCGTCGGGTTCGACGGCCGGCCGGCCAGGGCGCCGGAGATGCCGTTCGACGAGGCCGGGACGTCCGACGGCTTGTCGGCGACCGCCGTCGGCGAGTCCGACGCGGGGAACGACTCGTCGTCGGCCTCGTCCGCGCCGCCGGGGGCGAGCACGGTGAGCTTCGCGTAGTCGGCGAGCGCCGCGCGGAACTTCGGCTTCGCGGAGGCCAGCGGCACCCGGTCCTGCGGGCGCTTCGGGCCGGCGAGCGACGGCTCGACGGTCGACAGGTCCAGCTCGAGGGTCGTGGTGTAGTCGGCCTCGCGGGAGGGGTCGTGCCAGAGGCCCTGCTCCTTGGCGTACGCCTCGACCAGCGCGATGAGCTCCGCCGGGCGGCCGGAGAGCTTCAGGTAGTTCAGCGTCTCCTGGTCGACCGGGAAGATCGCGCAGGTGGAGCCGTACTCGGGGCTCATGTTGCCGATCGTGGCCCGGTTGGCCAGCGGCACCGACGGCACGCCCTCGCCGTAGAACTCGACGAACCGGCCGACGACGCCATGCTTGCGCAGCATCTCGGTGATGACGAGCACCATGTCGGTCGCGGTCGTGCCGACCGGCAGCTCACCGGTCAGCTTGAAGCCGACGACGGTCGGGATGAGCATGCTGACGGGCTGGCCGAGCATCGCGGCCTCGGCCTCGATGCCGCCGACGCCCCAGCCCAGCACCCCCAGGCCGTTGATCATCGTGGTGTGGCTGTCGGTGCCGACCAGGGTGTCCGGGTAGGCGAGGACGCCCTCGGGGGTCTCCCTGGTGAAGACCACGCGGGCGAGGTACTCCAGGTTGACCTGGTGGACGATGCCGGTGTTGGGCGGCACGACGGTGAAGTTGTCGAACGCGGCCTGGCCCCAGCGCAGGAACTGGTAACGCTCCCGGTTGCGGTTGAACTCCAGCGTGGCGTTCAGGTCGAAGGCGTCCGGGCGGCCGAAATGGTCGGCGATGATCGAGTGGTCGATCACCATCTCGGCCGGCGCCAGCGGGTTGATCTTCGCCGGGTCGCCGCCGAGGGCCACCATCGCCTCGCGCATCGCGGCGAGGTCGACGACACACGGCACGCCGGTGAAGTCCTGCATGATCACCCGGGCGGGCGTGAACTGGATCTCCTGGCTCGGCTCGGCCTTCGGGTCCCAGTCGGCCAGGGCCCGTACGTGGTCGGCGGTGATGTTCGCGCCGTCCTCGGTGCGCAGCAGGTTCTCCAGCAGCACCCGCAGGCTGTAGGGCAGGCGGTCAGCACCGGGCACCGCGTCCAGCCGTCTGATCGTGTAGGAGCGTTCCCCCACCACGAGCTGTCCGGTGCTCCCGAAGCTGTCCATGTTTGTCGTCTCCTTCTGTCACGCCCAACGCGCCGCGTTCTGTCAACCCAGCGCACCGCGCACCCGCCGGCGTTGTGTGATCGCCGGCCGGGCGCGGGGCCCGGTACGGCCGGCCACGGGCACGGCCGAACAGGGCCGGTGGTTACCGTCCCGCGCCCATCCTGGCATTCCCAGCCTGGCGGCCATCAGCCCAGCGGCCCGGGTGAGCGTCGCATCACCACCGAGTTACTTAGCCTAGCTAAGCATACCGCGAGGATCGCGCGAACGGGGCAGCTGGGGAGACCCGAACGAGATCAGCGGGCCTCGTCGGCGAGAGCCGGGCGGTCCGGGCAGAACGGTGAGCGACGAAGCCGGCGCAACGCGGCCCACCGCTCGTCCGGCGTCGGGGGCACCGGCAGCGGCCCGGCGGCGGCACGCGCCCACACCTGCGTCGGCGCGCCCGGCGCGACCATGATCACACCGGTCAGCGCCGCGGCGACCACCCGCACGGCGGGCAGGTCCGGGGCGAGCACCGGCGTGCCGGCGGCGCAGCCGGCCAGCACCGACGGGACCGGGTCGCGCCCACCGGCCGCGGCACCCGGAGTGCCGGGTGCCGGGCTGGGCGCGGGAACCCGGCCCGACGGGTCGGGCGCGGGGACGAACAGCAGGGCGGTCTCGACCAGCAGCCGCGCGACCTCGTGCGGCGCCCGCTCCCCCACGAGGTCGAGCGCGCCGACGACGCCCGCCGCGCGGGCGAGCAGCCGGCCGCGCTGCGCGGGCGGCAGCTCCCCCACCAGCCGCAGCCGGGCGGGCAGGCCGTCTCGGCGTAGCCCGGCGAGCAGGTCGACGGCCCGCGTCCGGCCGTACTCGTCGTCCGCTCCGCCGAGATGCAGCAGTGTCCACGCGGCCAGATCCGCCCCGGTCCGCCCCGGCCGGCCGCGGGCCGCGATCGCGATCCCGAACAGCGCCAGGTCGACGACGGGCGCGACGGGCAACCGGCCACCCCGGTCGACGACCAGTTCCCCAGACTCATCCACAGACAGAGTGTGTCCTAGCGGCCACCCATAGCAAGGGATCTCTCCTCCGTGTCCCGGCCCCGCCCTCGCGCGAGCGGGACGCGAGGGGAATGCGGGAGGGCGGGGAGGCGGGGGACGGAGTCACGCCGGGCCGGTCGGCGGACCCCGGAAGCCGGGCGAGCGGCACCACGCGGCGGGAGCGGTCCCACGACGTCGACCGCCGCCCCGTCGGGCGCCGTCGGGCGCCGTCCTGGCGACCGTCGTCCTGGCGACCGTCGTCCTGTCGATCACAGCTTCACGATCACGGCGACCGGCGGGTTGGCGCGGTGCCGCCACCCACCATCCGATCATCGTCGCCCGCGCCGACAGCGCCCGGCCGCAAGCCGACCAACCAACCGTCACGGGCACCTTAGGTAAGGTTTACTAATATCAGTCAGTCTGCGGCAAAATCGGCATCCGAGCCGCCAGCCGCGGAAAGCCCGGGATCCCAGGAGCGCGGCGACCCCAGCCAGGCGGACAGGGCCGGACCCAGCCGGCGCCACCCGGCGGCTACCAGGCAGCACGAACATCACCACAAGAGCGACATCTCACCACCAGTCAGAGAGAGGCACATGGCCAAGCTGCCGAAGTTCCTCGCGGATTACACCGAGCGTCGTGGATTCAGCACCGAGGTGTCCGAGGTGACGGATCTTTCCGCCGCGCTCCGCCGGGTGACGTTCGAGAGTCCGTCGCTGTGCGCGCAGGAGTTCTCGCCATGTGACGTGACAGCGTTCCGGGTGAGCGACAACGACTTCCGGCACTACACCCCCGAGTGGATCGACCGCGACAAGGGGCGTGCGTCCATCCTCTTCCATCGGCATCACGACCCGAAGGCACCAGGGATCACGCTGGTCGACGCCCTCCGGCCGGGCAACGAGATCACCTGGTGCGGGGTCGGGTCGGCGAAGAGCTTCCGGTGGACCTCGCCCGCGGCCGCCGTCGCGCTCGGCGATGCCACCACCGTCGGGCTGATGGTCGCGCTCGCCGAGCGGGCGCGGGCGGAGGGCCGCAGCTTCCTCGCGGTGCTCGAGCTCGACGCCGCCGACTGCTCGGCGGCCCAGACGCTCCTCCCGGACGCGGTCGTCCTGCCGGCGAAGGAGGAACCTGGGACGGCGCTGGACGACTGGGTCGCGTCGGCGACGTTCGACGACTTCACGCCCGAGGCGATCTACCTGGCCGGTCACGGGCAGTCGATCCAGCGGCAGCGTCAGGCGCTCTCCTCCCGGCACGGGCTCGATCGCAAGTCCATCCGGACGCAGCCGTACTGGGCGACCGGAAAGGTCGGCCTCTGACGGATGAGGGGGTTCCTCGCGCGGTAGTCAGCGGGACATCCCCAGAACGTCCGCCGCGGTGGGAGGTGGGCCGGACAGGGCGACGGCCGCCGTGGCGCAGATCAGGCGCAGGGCGAGGGTGAGGGCGTCGGCGATAGCGTCGGCGCAGGTCTCGAACGCCGCGCGGCCACGGCCCAGCGGGTCGGCGACGTCGTCGTCCGCCGCGGCGATCGGGGCGTCGCCGCCGGTGCGGGCGGCGAGCGCGCGAGCGGCGAGCGCACAGCCGGCGGCGCGTAGCGCGCGCGCCGGGTCCGTCGCCGCCGCGGGCGGCGCGAGCGGGCCGAGCTCGGCCGCCCGGGCGAGCTCACGCAGCGTGCAGGCGCGGCGGAGCGCGACCGGTACCGCCGTCACCACGGCCGCCCGGTGCTCCCTGCTCGCGCAGAGCACCAGGTCGGCGCTCGTGACGAGGTCCTCGGTGAGCCGGCGGGCCCGGAACCCCGCCGCGTCCACTCCCCGCGCGGCGAGCGCCGCCTCGGCCTCCGGCTGCATCGGCTCGTCCACCCAGGCGCTGATCCCGGCGCTCCCGACCAGGGCCACGTCCGGAACGGCGAAGCCGGCGGAGCGCAGCACGGCGGCCGCCATCCGCTCGGCCATCGGGGACCGGCACACGTTGCCCGTGCAGACGACCAGCACCGACCACGGCCGCGCCGACGCCGTGATCGTCATCGGTCCGCGAGGTCGTCGGTCTCGACGCCACCGCGCCAGTCGCGATCAGCCTCGCCGCCGTCGGCCAGGTCGTCGACGACGCCCTCCTCCGAGGCCGCGTCGTCCGAGCCGAACGCGAGGTCCTCGTCGCGCGCGGGCCAGACCCGCGCGGCCGGGCGGCGCGGCAGGGGCGTCACCGGCCGGGCCTGGGCCGGTCCCGGCGCGCCCGGCCCTGTCACAGCCGGCCCTGTCACAACCGGCCGGGGCACGGTCGGCGCGGTCATGGTCGGCTGGGTCGCCGCCGCGTGTGGGCCGGCCGCCGACCGGCCGGGCAGCACCTCGGCCACGGCCGGCTGGACCGGGGCGGTGCCGAGCACGGCGGTGAAGACCGCCCGGGTGTGCTCGGCGGGCTCGGTCGCCATCCGCGCCCATTCGGCCGCCCGGCGACGCATCCTCGCCAGTCGGGCCCGGTCGGTGAGCAGGTCGACGAGCACCGCGGCGAGCGCCTCCGGCGACTCGTCGCCCGGCGTCACGCCGGTGACCCCGTCGACGTACGTGTCGCGGGCGCCGCCGGACACCGGTCCGACCACCGGGCAGCCGGCGAGCTGGGCCTCGGTCAGCAGCAGGCCATAGTCCTCCGCCGCCTGCCCCGGCCGGGTCCTGGCGGCCAGGACGAACAGGTCGGCGGTGGCGTACAGGCCCGCCAGCGTCGCGTCGTCCGGCGACTCGACCAGCTCGACGCCGGCGATGGCCGCGGCGGCCCGCCGGGGCGCCGCCGTCGCCGGGCCGCGGCCGGCGATCACCAGACGGACCGGCCCGACAGCGTCACGCACGGCGGGCAACGCGGCGAGCAGCGCCGGCATCCCCCTGTCGGCCCATTCGGCGCCGTCGAGCCGCAGGACGGTCAACAGCGTCTGCGCTGGGCGGGCCAGCCCCGGCTGTGCCCGCTGGCCGGAGGTCGGGCGGGTCTCGGGCGGGCGGCCGGCGCGAGCGCCCGCGGCGAGCAGCGTCGCCCGCCACGCGGGCGCGACGCCGGGGCGCAGCACCGGCGCCAGGCCGAGCCCGGACAGCGCGCCGGCGCCATAGGAACTGGCCGCGAGCGGGTGGAGCGCCCGGTGGCGGGCGAGCAGCGCCCTGCCCAGCCGGCGGAGGTTTCCGTCGGTGCCGTAGAACACCACCGGCGCGCGCCTGGCCCGCCCGGCGGTCGCGACCGCCGCGGCGAGCGGGATGAGGCGCGGGTGGCCGGCGACGACGGCGTCGACCGGTGCCAGCCGTCGCGCCGCGCGCAGCGCCGCGACCGCGAACCGCGCCCGACCGCGCCCGGCGGCCCGGCCGCGCTGGTCTACCCGGTGCACCTCGGCCCCGCCGGCGGACAGCCGTTCCTCGGCGGTGGCGAGGTAGCGCCGGACGCCGTCGGACCCTCCGGGCGGGGCGAGCAGCAGGACACGCGGATGGGCCCCGGTCTCGGCCCCGATGTCGAGACGATGCATGGAGAGCACGGACGGTGACTCTAAGTGTCCAAGCGTCGAGGTCGTGGAGCCCGCGCCCGGCGCGCCGCCCCTCCGAGCCGAAGCGGAACCGATCGACGCCCGGCGGACTGACGCGGCAGCGCCACTCCTCGCCGGATCGTCCAGACGCCGCTTGCCGGTATGCCCTCTTGCCGGTGTGCCCTGGAGCACAGTAGGTTCCTATATTGGATGAAGTATACAAATACGATGTATACAACCACGATGTTTGCAGCTACGAAGTGTGCAACCACTGAAGGAGTCGCGAGATGCTGCGGTGGCCCGACGGTGACCTTCTCCCGCCGCCGGTCAGGGACCGGCTGCTCGGCCCGGGCGCGCCGTTCGAGCTGACGCGCGAGCAGGTACGCGGCGTCGAGACCACCGTCTTCGCGCGCCGGCCACCGCACCTGCCCGCGATACTCGCCTCCGCCTGTGAGCGCTTCCCTGACCGGCCGTATCTCGTCTTCGCCGACAGTGCCGGCGGCGAGAGCGCGCGGCTCACCTTCGCGGAGGTCGCCGCGCGGGCCGCGCAGGCCGCGGCGGTGCTGCGGGACAAGTTCGGCGTGCGCAAGGGCGACCGGGTCGCCCTCGTCGGCGCGAACAGCCCCGAGTACGCCGTCACCCTGTGGGCGGCGCTGTCGATGGGCGCGATCACCGTCGGGCTCAACGGCTGGTGGACCGGTCCAGAGCTCGCTCATGGCCTGCGGCTGACCAGGCCAAGGGTCGTCGTCGGCGACGAGCCCCGCCTCGCTCGCCTCGAGGGGATACCGGAGGCCGCGGCCCAGCCGACGCTCCCCTTCACCGAGCTGTTCGCCGCGCTCCCGCCCGCGGACCCGGCCGGCGACGAGAACCCCGGACCGGCCCTGCTGGCGCTGTGCCCCGAGCTGGACGAGGACGACCCCGTCGCGATCCTGTTCACCAGCGGCACCACCGGCCGGCCCAAGGGCGCCGTGATCGCCCACCGCGGGCTGGTCAACTTCAGCCCCGACGCCGCCCTGCGAGGCGCGGCCACCCAGCTGCTCGACCAGTTCGCCGCCGCGCGGGAGTCCGGCGAGTCCCCAGCGCTGCCCACCGCGCCGCCTCCGCCACCGGTCTCGGTGCTGGCCGGGCCGTTCTTCCACATCTCCGGCATCGGCCCGCTGCTCAGCCACGCGCCTTACAACGGCATGACTCTGGTGTTCGCCCCGCCCGGCAGGTGGGACCCGACCGTCCACCTCGACCTGACGGTGAAGTACGGCGTGACGAACTGGTCGGGCGTGCCGACCCAGTTCCTGCGGCTGCTCGAGCATCCCCGGATCCACGACTACGACCTCAGCGCGCTGCGGGGCCTCGGCGGCGGCGGCGCCACGCTCCCGCCCGACGTGCTCAGGCTGATCGAACGGATGCTGCCGGGGCGCGGCATCGGCGGCGGCTATGGCATGACGGAGACCTCCGGCATCGGCGCGACCACCGGTGGCCGGCGCCTGCACGACACGCCCGGCTCCGTCGGCGTCGCGTCACCGACCGCCGAACTGAAGATCATCGGGCCGGACGGCGCCGAGCTGCCGGACGGCGAGATCGGCGAGATCTGCATCCGCTGCCCGAGCACCTTCCTCGGCTACTGGGACGACGAGGCCGCCACGGCCGCCGTGCTCGGCGCCGACGGCTGGTACCGCACCGGCGACTTCGGCCGGATCGACGGCGACCTGCTCTACATGGAGAGCCGGCTGCGCGACATGATCATCAGGGGTGGCGAGAACATCTACCCCGTCGAGATCGAGAACCGGCTCCGTGAGCACCCCGGCCTGGCCGACGTCGCGGTCATCGGCGTCCCGCACCGCGAGCTCGGCCAGGAGGTGATGGCCGTCGTCGTGCGCCGCGAGGGCGCCGACGTCACCGCCGAGGAGCTCCAGGGCTGGGTCGGCGCCGCGCTCGCCCGCTTCAAGGTGCCCGCCCACGTCCGCTTCGCCGCCGAGCTCCCCTACAACGCCACCGGGAAGCTCCTCAAGCGCGAGCTGGAGGAGCGCTACGCCGTTCCAGGCGACGACGGGGCATGACGCCCTCCGACGGCGACCGCGCGACCGGTGACGGCGGCGGGTGGCCGCGCCGGTTCGCCGGCAGGCGAGCCCTGGTCACCGGCGCGAGCCGGGGAATCGGCGCGGCGATCGCCCGAAGGCTCGCCGCCGAGGGCGCGGACGTCGCGATCGTCGCCCGCACCGCCGAGCGCCACCCGACCCTGGCTGGCAGCCTCGCCGAGACCGCCAGCGCCCTGCGCGCCCACGGCGGACGCGTCGCGGCCGTCACGGCGGACCTCGCGAGCCCCGCCGGGCGGGCCCACGTCGTCCCCGACGTCGAGCGCGCCCTCGGTGGGCCGGTGGACATCCTGGTGAACAACGCCGCGGCCTCCATCCAGGCCCCCGTGCGCGACTTCCCGGCGAGGCGCCGGATGATCACCTTTGAGGTCAACGTGCACGCGCCCTTCGAGCTGGCGCAGGCGGTGATCCCCGCGATGGTCGAGCGCGGCGCGGGCTGGATCGTGAACCTCTCCAGCGCCTCCGCCCGCCCCTGGCCCGGCCCGCCCTTCGCGCTCGGCGCGACCGGGGCCAGGACCGGCGTCTACGGCGCGTCCAAGGCGGCCCTCAACCGACTGACCAACGCGCTGGGCGCGGAGCTCCACGGCACCGGCGTCCGCGTGAACTCCGTCGAGCCGCGGGCCGCCGTCCTCTCCGAGGGCGCGGACGCCCTGGTCGGCGCCCACCTGAGCCCCGACCAGATCGAGTCGATGGAGCAGATGGTCGAGGCCACCGTCTACCTGTGCGCCTGCCCGCCCGACGTCACCGCCGGCAACCACGTCAGCCTCGACCTGCTCGCGGGCGTCCCCCTGCGGGTCCGCTCCCTCGACGGGACCGAGCTGGCCGGCTGAGCTGAGCCGCGCGGGCCCGTCCCGGCCCGTCCCCGAGGCCGTCTCGGCCGCCTGGCCCGCGACCGGCCGCTCAGACCCGGTCGAACGGTTCCGGGTAGGCGAAGGCGCCCCGGACCGCCGGGGTGAACGCGGTAAGCGTCCTGACCTGGAAGTACGCGCCCCAGGCCGGCACCGGCGCGCCGATGCCGTACTCCTCCGCCGGCCGGAAGCCGAAGCGGTGGTAGTACGCCGGATCACCGAGCAGCGCCACGAGAGGCTCGTCCAGCGCGTCGGCGGCCCCCAGCACCGCGTGGACCAGCGCGCGGCCGACGCCGCCGCGCCACCGGTCCGGCCGGACGCCCAGCGGCCCGAGGGCGACGACGGGCGTCGCCTCAACCCGGCCCCGGGAGCACATCACCTGCCCGACCACGGCCCCGGCGTCGTCGCACGCGACCAGCGACAGCCTCGGCAGCCAGGTCCCGCCGTCGCGGAGCTCCTCGACCAGCCGGGCCTCGACCGGCTCGTCCCGCCCCGCCGCGCCGCGGCTCGCGGGCGCGAAGGCCGCGGCGACGACTTCCCGGACCTCGGCACGGTCCGCGGAGCTCTCCCGGCGTATCAGCACCCGCCAAGCCTGCTGGCCGCGCCCCGGACCGGCAATGTGTTTTCCAGGCGGGGTGGCTTCCGAGCGGGCGTCTTCCAGGCGGGCCGGCAGCCGACGCCGTCGGTCAGGCGAGGCGTCGTCCCGTTGACCAGCCGCCGGCGGGCGGCTGGTCAACGGGGACGGCCGCTACGGGGACGGTGTCGCCGCGGCGGCCTTGTCCACGGCGGCCTTGTCCAGTGGCCGTTGGCTCGGCTGGGCGGGACGCTGGCGGGCGACGCGGCGTGCCCAGTCCGACAGCCAGGCGACCATCCGGCCGCCGGCCAGCGGTGGGCTGACGAAGTAGCCCTGGACCTCGTCGCAGCGCCAGCCGGCCAGGGCGAGCCAGGCTGCCTTCGTCTCCACGCCCTCGGCGACGATCTTCAGGTCGAGCGCGTGCGCGAGCGCCACCGTGGAGCGGACGATCTCGGCGGCCGAGGGGTCGCGGTGCATGTCGCGCAGGAACATCTGGTCGAGCTTGACCTCGTCCGCCGGCAGCTCGCGCAGGTAGGCCAGCGAGCAGAAGCCGGTGCCGTAGTCGTCGAGGCTGACCCGCACACCGAGCGCGCGCAGCTCGGCCAGCGTGCGCCGCGCCTGCTCGCGGACGGTGATCAGCGCCTCCTCGGTGACCTCGACGACCAGCGCGCTCGGCTCCAGGCCGTGGCGGCGCAGCGCCTCACCGACGACGCCGGCGAACCCGGCCTCGTCGATCACCGACGGCGGGACGTTCACCGAGACCGACAGCACGGCGCCGGCCGCGTGCCAGCTCGCGCAGTCGGCGAGCGCGAGGTCGAGCACCCGGCGGGTCAGGCGCGGCATGAGGCCCGCGTGCTCCATCTCCCGCAGGAAGACAGCGGGGCCGCGCAGCCCCTCCCGGGGATGCTGCCAGCGGACCAGCGCCTCGGCGCCGGTGACCCGGCCGGTGCGCGGGTCGGCCTTCGGCTGGTACCGCAGCTCGATCTGGTCCTGTTCCAGGGCGTCGCGCAGCTCGGCGCGCAGCCGCAGGCGCGCCCGGCCGGGGGCCGTGGGAGCGTGCCGGTTGCGCTGGTAGGTGCGCTGACCGGCGCGGGTCTGCTTCGCCTCGTACATCGCGGCCTCGGCGTGGCGCAGCAGCTCCGCGGCGCCGCGGCCGTGCGCCGGGGCATAGGCGATCCCGACGCTGACCTCGATCTGCACCGGCATGTCGGCGAGCAGCACCGGCACCCGCAGCGCGTCGCGCAGCCGGCCGGCGAGCAGCTCGGCCCGGCCGGGGCCCGCGTCGCGCAGCAGCACCGCGAACTCGTCGCCCCCGATCCTCGCGAGCAGGTCCGACGGGCGCAGCAGGCCGCGCAGCCGGCGGGCGGCCACGACCAGCAGCCGGTCGCCGCACTCGTGGCCGAGCACGCCGTTGATCTCCCGGAACCGGTCCAGGTCGACGAGGACGAGCGCCGCCGGCGCGGCCTCGCGCACCCGGTGCTCACCACCTCCGACCACCCGGGTCGCGGCGTCGAGGAAGGCGCGCCGGGCGACCAGCCCGGTCAGCTCGTCACGGCCGCGGAACCGGCGCAGCATCGGTCGCGCGCGGATCGACAGCAGGCACAGCGCGGCCACCGCGAGCACCGAGCCGGCGAGGCCGAGGCCCCCGGTCCAGCCGGCACCGAAGGCGCCGCGCACCGTGAGCAGCGCGAGTACCACCGACAGACCGACGAGCAGCGCCACGACCGAGCCGATCGACGCGCCGGTCGGCCCGGTCCGCGCCGGGCGGGTGTGAACGAGCGGCCACGGCCCCCCCGGCGGGCGGGAGACGATCCCGCCGGCGCTCGCCCCGACGGGGCTCACCGGGGCTGGGATCACCTTCGACCGGACACGTGCCATCGGAGCGGTGGGACTGTCGTTCCCGGTCTCGCCCACGGCGTCCGCGAGCGGGGTCGTCGGCACCGCCGGTGGGACCAGCGGGGCCGGGACCACCAGCGACCCGGTGGCGGCCAGCGCCGACGCCGCCGAGGTCAACCCGGCGCGAACGGGCGCGGCCGAGGCGGGCGCCTCGAGAGCCGTGACCGCGAAAGACGGCCCGGCTGACACGGGCACCGCCGACGCGGTGACCGCCGGAGTCGGCGCGGCCTGGGCGGGCGCGGCCGGAGCTGGTACCCGGTCGTCGCCGGGCGCGCTGGCATGTGGGGGCACACCCCATGGCACGGTCGCGTCGGTCAGCGCCGCCGCGCCGCCGGCACCGGCCGCCGACACGTGCAGAGCGCGTTCCCAGGTAGGCCGGGCCCCCGCCCGGTTCCCGGCTGTCCTGGTCGCCGTCACCTGCCGCTCCGTCGTCCCTGGGCCCGTCACCACTGGGCCTCCGGAATGCTTCGCGACGCCGGAAGCCGGCCTCGACCCTGCATTGCTCCCCCATCACTGTCATGACCGCCGGCGCCTGGGCCAGGCGCGCCCCGGTGTTGTTCCCGCCCGTCGCCATTCCGGGCGTTCCTGGGTCGGGATCGGGCGGTTCGTACCGGGCCGCGCCGTCCGACCACACCGCGCATGGCTCGGCAGGTTATCCGATACGCGCGAAATTCTGGATGGGCAATTTTCGCTCGGCCGGCCGGGGCCTCGTGGCCCGCGACGGCGTTTTCGCTGGCTGGCACGACAAACAGACGACCGGGGTGGGCGAATGCCACCCTGTAGCCTCTTGCGCCACGCGCCGACGACGCGACCACCTCGACACCAGGCGGGCACCGATGGTGCTTATCCGAGCACCAGCAGTACCCGGGCGGGCGCCGATGGCGCCCGACAGCCCCGGCCGGTCGGCGCGGACACGACGTCGGCCACGTGATCGAGAGCGGCGGTCTGGCGACGGAAGGCAACCAATCGTCTCGGCAGTCCGCCGTCCGCAGGGGTTCCCCTACCCGATGGTGACGTCGTTGACCGGAACCCAGGGATCGACGGCGGGGAAGACCACGAAGAGCAGCAGGGCCGCGACCACGGCAATCATGAGCGCGGACAGCAGCACGCGCACCGGCGTCGGCCCCGGCAGATGCCGGTAGATCCAGCCGTACATGCGTCAGCTCTCCCCGGGCTCGAACGGCGGACGACCGCCGGCGGTCTTCATCATGGTCTTGTCAAGCTCGGCAAAGACGATGAGCCGACTTTTCGCCGAGTACTCCGGATGACAGGTCGTCATCGTAAGGACGGCCGATGTCGGCTCACGTCCGGGCTGTTCCGGAACCGGCGCGACCACGTCCAGGCGGTGCGGGTCGACAACCTCCGACCGCCGCGTCCGATAGACGTAGTACCGATCCGCGACCTCGACGACTATCGGGTCGCCGGCCCGCAGCTCGTCCAATCTGTTGAATGGTTTTCCATAAGTCGTCCGGTGCCCAGAAACGACAAAGTTCCCAATTTCGCCCGGCATGGCGGTTCCCGGGTAATGCCCTGGCCCCTTCCGCAGGTGGTCCTCGTCGACTCCTTCGACGATCACCGGCGCGTAGTCGGCGCCGAACCGTGGGATCCGCAGCATCGCGAAGCCCTCCCCCGGCGCGGGGTCGGGCCGGGTGGCGGGCGGCGGCTCGGCGGGCGTGGCTGGCCGCGCCGGCGTCGACCAGGCGGTGGCCAGCCGGTCGTGCAGCCGGCTCTGGCTGCGGGCCTGCACGAGGTCGGTGACCCACAGCTGGTAGACGAGGAAGAGCGCCACGACCAGCCCGAGGGTGATGAGCAGCTCGCCGACCCCGCGGGCGACGGTCCCGACCAGGCCCGCGGACAATGCCCGCCGCCGCGTCGGGCCCGCCGAACCGGGGTCGGGCTCGGCTGGCGGCGGCTCGAGCGGCGCGGACGGGGCGGCTGGCCCCATCCTGGGCCCGCTGTCGGTCGGGCCGGCCTGCCGGGGCACCCTGCCGGCGAGGCCCGGGTCGACGGGGCGGCCCGAGGGCCGGTCGCCGGGGCGACCCGGGGGCCGGTCAGCGCGCGGGCCGGGCGCGCCGGGCTCGGTGGCGCCAGGCGCGGTCGCGCCAGGCTGAGGGCCCGGCTGGGAGCCGGCCCGCTGTTCGCCGACCGGGTCACTGTCCGCCGTTCCCGCCATGCGGGCACTTTATGTTATCGCTACATCACTTTCGGTTAGCAGCGCGCGGGCGTCAAACCCGAAGGGGAGCTCGAGCCGGTGCCTGGCGAGCAGTTCGGGGTCGGCGAGCAGCCGCCGGGTCGGGCCGTCCACGCCGACCACCCCGCCCGAGAGCACCACGGAGCGCGGGCACAGCTGCAGGGCGTACGGCAGATCATGGGTGACCATCAGCAGCGTCACGTCGAGGCCGAGCAGGATGTCGGCGAGCTCGCGGCGACCCGCCGGGTCGAGGTTGGACGAGGGCTCGTCGAGGACCAGCACCTCGGGGCGCATCGCCAGCACCGTCGCCAGCGCGGCCCGGCGACGCTCGCCGAGGCTGAGATGATGCGGCGCCCGGTCTCGGTGCTCGGACAGGCCGACGGCGGCCAGCGCCTCGTCGACCCGGGCGGTGAGCTCGGCGCCGCGCAGCCCGAGATTGGCCGGGCCGAACGCCACGTCCTCGCCGACCGTCGGCATGAACAGCTGGTCGTCCGGGTCCTGGAAGACGAGCCCGACCCGGCGCCGGATCTCCGGAAGATCACGCTTGCCGACCCGAAGCCCACCGATGCGCACCTCGCCCGCGCCAGCCCGCAGGATCCCGTTGAGGTGCAGCACCAATGTCGTCTTGCCCGCGCCGTTGGGGCCGAGCAGCGCGACCCGCTCCCCCCGGCCGATCGTCAGATCGACGCCGAACAGCACCTGCCGCCCGTCGGGGTAGGCGAACGCGAGGCCGCTGACCTCGACCGACGGCGGCTGCGCCGGGGAGGGTACCGACGCCGGCTCGGGCCGGCCGCCGGGCGGCGTCCCGGTCATCCCAGTCCCCGGGCGACACCCGCGGCGGCCGCGATCGCGGCGCCGACGGCGACCGCGGCCGTCGCGGCCGCCCAGTGGGCCCGGCTGGCGGGCTCCCGGGGCAGGCCGACCGGCAGGCTGCCGGTGTAGCCGCGCGACAGCATCGCCAGGTGCACGCGTTCTCCCCGCTCGTAGGACCTGATGAACAGCGAACCGAGCGCCATGGCGAGAGTTCGCGCGGACGCCAGCGTACGGGGCCGGTGGCCGCGGGCGGCCCGGGCGATCGCCATCCGGTGCATCTGATCGACGATCAGCGTGCTGTAACGCAGCATGAACGACATCACGGCGACGATCACGGCCGGCATCCGCAGCCGGTCCAGCCCGGTGAGCAGCTCGCGGGCCGGCGTGGTCGCCGCCAGCACGACCACGAGGGCGACCCCGAGGGTGGCCCGGGCGACCAGGCCGAACGCCTGGAGCAGCCCGTCCCGGGAGACGGTGACGACGCCGAACAGCTCGGTCCGCTCGCCGGCGGCGACGAACGGCAGCGCGACGGCGAAGGCGAGGAACGGCAGCTCGATGAGCATCCGCCGGGCAGCCGGGCCGGGAGCGACCCTGCCGAGGACGCCGAGCGCGATCACCACGAGCGCGTGCGCCGCGAACGCCCAGCCGGCGGTGATGGGGGTGAGCACGACGGTGACCACGTACCCGAACACCGCGACGATCTTGCACTCGGCGGGCAGCCGGTGCAGCACGGTGCCGCGCGGGCGGTACACCGCCACGGCGGCATGCCCGCCGCTCACCCGCGCGCCGCCGTCCGGGCCGCCGCCGCCGACCGGGCCACCGCCGGGCCCGTCGGTGCCGGCCGGCTCACCCGCGGTTCGGCCGCGGGCGCAGCCTGGTCACGGCGAGAACCAGCGCGCCGCCGACGACGAACGTGATCGTCACCCCGATGACGCCGGCCAGCCCACCGGCGACCCGTTCGTTGCCGATGCCGGAGACGGCGTAGTCGGCGATCGGCCAGTCGGCGAAGGCGTGGTCGCGGCCCTGCTCCAGGAAACCCTGGTCCTCGGCGACCTTCTCCAGCCCGTCCGGCGAGCTGCTGGCGAACCCGGACACGAACGCGGCCAGCACCAGCGCGACGAACAGCCCGGCCACGAGGAAGAGCCGGTTGCTCCGCCCGGCCGGGCGGCCCGCGGGCCCGGCGGCGTCGGCCGCGCCGTCCGGCGGCAGCGGCGTCGTCACGTCGGTCATGCGTCCACCTTCCCGGTCACGGCGGCGCCGGAGATGGCGGCGCCGCCAGCCTGGACGCCGGCGGCGCCCCGGATCTCCAGCGGCGCCCGCTCCAGCAGGTGGCGGGCGCCGTACACCAGGTCGGGGCGGGTCGCGACGACGAGGCTCACCGTCGCCGCCGTGATGAAGGCCTCGCCGATCCCGATGAGGACGTGCACACCGAGCATGGCGCCGGTGACCCCGCCGAGTGGCAGGTCGACGGTGCCGCCGACGGCGAACTGCAGCACGAACGACGCGGCCGCGAGCGGCACCGTGACCAGCGCGGCGGTGCCCGCCGCGGCGGGCACCGACCCGAGTCGCGCCGGCAGGACGCGCAGGACCAGCCGGAACAGCAGGTAGCCGAGCAACGCGCCGACGATCGCCATGTTCGTGATGTTGAGCCCGAGCGCCGTCAGCCCGCCGTCGGCGAACAGCGACTGCACGAGCAGGACGACGGCTATCGCTATCGCTCCCAGCCAGGGCCCGACGAGGACCGCGGCGAGCACCCCGCCCAGCAGGTGGCCGCTGGTACCCAGCGCCACCGGGAAGTTGAGCATCTGGCCCGCGAAGACGAACGCGGCGCACAGGCCCGCGAGCGGGACGACCTGGTCGTCGACCTCGGCGCTGGCGCGGCGCACCGCGTATCCCACCCCGGCGACCGCCACCGCGCCGTAGGCCGCGCTGGTGGGCGCGTCGATGAACCCGTCCGGAATGTGCATCTGGTCCCCTTCCGGCCGCGCGCCCGCGCGGGCACCATCGCCAGCCCACAGGAGAGGTGCTAGCAGTTGCAAATCTTACGCAACTACACCGCTGTCGCGACCCCTTTTCACCGGCACGGCGCCACGAATGGCGCCGGACCGGCCGACCGCCGCTACCGGATAGGCCCTGAACTACAATCAGCAATCGCTAGATGACGTGTTGTCGCCGGTTGGGTCGGACAAAGGATCTTTGTCAGTGCACAGTCTCCGGGCAGTCCTCCCTGCGCCTTCGGGGCCTCCGCGGGCGGAGGTGCCGGGGTCCGGCGCCGCGGCGCCCCGCGTCCTGCTGCTGGCTCCCTCCGCCGGGCCCGGTGGCGGGGTCGAGCGCTACCTCGACGCCGTCGAAGAGGCACTGCTGGCCGGCGGCGCCACGCTGACCCGGCTCGAGGCGCCCCAGCCGGCGGCCACGCCCGCCACGACCGTGGCCAGCCAGCTGGCGGCACGGGTCGACTTCGCCCGCCGGGCGGCCGCCGCGGCTCGTCGGCTCGGCCGGCTCGACGCGCTCGTCGCCGGCCATCCCGATCTGGTGAAGGCCGCCGCCGGGGCGGCGTCGCTCGGCGGAGCCCGGCGGGTGCCGGTGCTCTGCCATGGCGCGGACATCTGGCGGATGCCGCCAGCCGACCGGGCGCTGCTCTCCCGCCACCCGCTGCTGCGGCCGGTCACGGTCAGCTCGTTCTGCGCGGGCGCGCTCGCCGGGCCGAGGCTGGCGCGGCTGCTGCCCCCGGGCGTGCCGGGCGCGTGGCGGGCGACGCTGCTCGCCGAAGGCTCCCGGCGCCGGCCACACGCGCCGGTGCCGACGGTGCTCAGCGTGTTCCCGCTCGCCGACTGGGCTGACAAGGGTGTGCCGACGCTGCTGGCGGCGGTGGCCACGGCGCGCGCCGAGCTCGGCCCGGTGCGCCTCGTCGTCGCCGGCCGCGGGCCGGCACCGGGCGCGTTGCACGAGCTGCTGTCCGCCGAGCCCGACGCGGAGCTGGACGAGTCACCCGACGACGACGCGCTGGCCCGGCTGTACGCGACCGCCGACCTGTTCGCGCTGTGCACCCGGACGCGGGCGAGCGGGCCGCGCCCGTGCGGCGAGGGCTTCGGCACCGTCCTGCTGGAGGCTCAGCTCGCCGGCTGCGCGGTCGTCGGGCCCGCGTTCGGTGGCTCGCGCGAGGCCTACCAGCAGGGGGTCACCGGCTTCACCCCCAGCGACGAGTCGGCGGCGGCGCTGGCGGAGGTGCTGGTCGGCCTGCTGCGCGACCGGGCGCGCCTGACCAGGACCGGCCGGCGCGGCGCCGAGTGGGCCGAGTCGGTCACCCGCCCCGAGGACCACGTACGCGCGGTCTATCAGGCGCTGCTCGACAGCCCGCCGGTCACCTCTCCCGACCCGGCCCGCCCTCCGGTCGCCGCCGCGGCGGCCGCGGGCTGACGCCGGCGAGGGCCGGCCCGGTCATGGCCGGGAGGCACGCAACCGGTCGAGAAGGACGGGCTCGTCGAAGTAGACGCGGTTCTCGACGAGACGTCCCGCGCGGACCCGGTAGACCTCGGCGACGCGCAGGCTGACCCGGGCACCGGTGGGCTCGACCCGCTCGCCGTGGGCGGTCACGTACGGCCCGGTGTGGGTGATGGTGAGGGTGTACTCCTCGACGACCATGTCGTCCTGCTCGGCCAGCACGTGCGTCTCGGCGGCCAGCTCGCCGAACGCCGCGACGAAGCCGGCGACGTAGCCCGCCGCCGCGTCCCGGCCGCGCGCGACCACCCCGCCCGGGGCCTCGAGCACCAGGTCGTCGTCGAGCAGCTCCCGCAGGGCTGCCTCGTCGCCGGCGTCGAAGGCCGCGAGCACCCGCCGCACCGTGTCCAGCGCCGCGCCCATCGTCGGCCCCTCTCCGTCAGAAACGCGCGACCGCCGGGAAACCCCGTCCTGAAAAGAGAAACGCCGGGTATGGCCATCTGAAGGGCCATGGCCCGGCGTTTCTCTTTAGACCAACTCAGCCAACCTTCCGGCCCGGACAAGGACCGAACCCAGTCCTGTGGACCGCCCAGTCCGACCAGGTCGGGTCGGGCGCGGAGCGTCCGACCGGCAAGGCACGAGCGGCGCGCTCGGCGCGCCTTCGCGCGTCGGACTATTCGAGGTAGTCGCGCAGTTTCTGGGAACGCGACGGATGCCGCAGCTTCGACAGCGTCTTCGACTC
>NZ_JADWYU010000169.1:0-12528 GCF_016786325.1 Frankia nepalensis
ATCCGCCCCAGGCCGCGGATCCGGCCGCGGCCGGATCCGCGGCCTGGGGCGGATGGCCGGCCGAAACCGTGGCCGGTTGCCGCGTAGGTTGCCCGGCCGACTTGCTGGCCCCGGCAGGGCCGGGGCCCGGCCATCGGAGGGAAGGCCGGTCCGCCTCATCCGGCTCACGCGCCGGGGTCCCTCCCCGATCGGCGGGCGGGTTCCCGCTGGAGCAGGGGTTTCCGCCGGCTCCAGCGCGCCCGGCGGATCCAGGGTGCCCGCCGGATTCAAGGTGCCCGCCAGATCCAGGATTCCCGCCGGATCCAGGGTTCCCGGCGGATCCAGGGTGCCAGGCGGGTCGGCGAAGCCGGTCCGGGAGGTCTGGAAGCCGGGTCGGCGGGTCGGGGACTGGGCTGGTCGTGGCGCGGGACGCGCGCGCCGGCTGGCCGAATCGGCCGATGCCTTCGCGCGGACCCGCCTCGGCCTGACCGTGCGCGCGCCCGGCCGGGGCGGACGGATCTTCCTGGCGACGGCCGGCGGCGCGGTGGTGCTGCTGGGCCTCGGCTCGGTCGTGCTGGGCATCGGCGGCGGACCGGCGGCGCTGCGGCCGTCCCAGCCGGCGGCGGCCACCCCGGCGGTGACGGCGGCCGCCGCCCCGCGCCCGCCGGTCACCGAGCTGGCCGGCACTCCGATCGCCGCGACCAGGACCTACCTGCTGACCGCCTACGCTCCGGGCAGCGGCCGGCGCGCCCAGGTGACCGCCGCGCCGGGCGAGCTCACCGTCGGCCGCCATCACCGGCACCTGCCACGCCGCGGCGACGACCGGCTGCTCACCTCCGAGATCGTCTTCCCGCTGCTGCCGGCGCCCGCCCGCTGCGTGCGCCGGGTCGAGCTGCGGCTCACCCCGCTGGCGAGCCAGGGCGAGCTCGGCGAGGAGGGCCCGTACCCGCTCGTCGCCTACCCGTCGGCGCTCACGGGCCTGGCGAGCGGCACGATCCCGGCCACGGTGCCGCGGCTCGACCTGGTCACGAACCGCCCGCGCGGCGACGTCGAATGGAGCTCCCACGACGATCCGGCTCCGGCCGCCGGCGGCGCGGAACTCACCGCGGACATCACCGATCTCTACCAGCGCTGGGCCGCCGGGATGCCGACCCCGACGGGCGTGGCTAGCGTCCCGCCTGGCACCCCGCTGGTCCTCGCCCTGCGGCCCGCGCTCACCAACGTCCTCGGCGAGTGGAGCCACACCTACGGCGGCGCCGACAGTCTCGTCCCGCCCCGGCTGGTCTGGACCCGCTGGGCGCGCTGCGCCTGACGGACGGCCGCCGTCGCCAGGACCGCGCCGGGCGCCGCGATCCGGTCCAGATGCTGGCCGACGTCCCCGAACGAGCCCAGCAGGCGCTTGGCGCGCTTGTAGAAGAAGTGCGCCTCGTGCTCCCAGGTGTAGCCGATCCCGCCGTGGTACTGGATCATCGCGCCGGTCGCCCGCTCCGCCGCGTCGCCCGCCTTGGCCTTGGCCACCGCGACGGCGAGCTCGGCGTCCGGTAGGGCGAGGTCCACGGCATGCGCCGCGTAGAGCGCCGCGTGCTCGGCCATCAGGACGGCGACGTGCAGGTCGGCGAGCGCGTGCTTGATCGCCTGGAACGAGCCGACCGCCCGGCCGAACTGCACCCGGGTCTTGTCGTACTCGACGGTCCGGGTCAGCGTGGACCTGGCGATCCCGACCAGGTCCGCGGCCGCGAGCACCGCCCCCCGCCGGTTCAGGTCGGCGAGCACGGCGGCCGACGAGCCGGGCAGCCGCTCGGCCGCGGCGCCGGCGAGGGTGAGCGCGCCGAGCCGGGTGGTGCCGTCGTAGGACTCGTGCGCCGTGACGGTGACCCCTGGCCCCGTCGGTTCGACGAGGTAGAGGCCGACACCGCCGTCGGGTTCGGTGGCCGCGACGACGACGACCCGCGCCGCCGCCGGGTACTCCACCGGGGACGCGGTCCCCGTCAGCCTTGCGTCGGCGCCGGCGGTGACGCCCACGCCGGACGCGTCGAAGGCGCCACCCGGGGCGCGCAGCGCGACGGTGGCGACCAGTTCGCCGGCCGCGAGCGGGCCGAGCACCGCCGCCCGCTGCGCGGCCGAGCCGGCGAGCCGGACGGCCTCGCCGGCGAGCACGGTGGGCAGCCACGGCCCGGGCACGGCGCCCGCGCCGAACGCGCGGGCGAGCACCTGTGCGTCGACGAGGCCGAGGCCCAGGCCGTCGTTGTCCTCGGGCACGAGCGCGGCGAGCCAGCCCTGCTCGCCGAACGCCTTCCACAGCTCGGCCGGGTGGCCGTCGCCGGCGGCGTCCTCGAAGACCGCGCGCACGGCGGTCAGGTCGAACCGGTCGGCCAGATAGTCGCGGACGGTCTCGGCGAGGGCCCGCTGCTCATCGGTTAACGCGAAGTACACCAGGTCTCCTTGGCGGCCTACGGAGGCGCCGGAGGAAGGCGTTTGGACGGCTCCCCCGGCCGGTGCTCCGTTTTTCCTATCGCGGCAGGCCGAGCACCCGCTCGGCGACGATGTTGCGCTGCACCTGCGACGAACCGCCCCAGATCGTGACCGATCTGGTCCAGAACGCCTCGAACTGCAGGGACGCGAGGTCGAGACCGTCCACCGGGGCGGCGACGACGCCGTCGAGGCCGAGCAGGTGGTCGAACGTCTCGAAGAGCTTCTGGTAGGCCTCCGACCACTGCAGCTTGGTGATCGACGACTCCGAGCCCAGGTCGCGGCCCTGCTCGACCTGGGTGAGCACGTGCATCGCGTGGTAGCGGAGGCATTCCAGCTCGACCAGGCGGCTGGCGAGCTCGCGGCGCAGGGTCGGGTCGGTGTCCCGGCCCAGCTTCCGGGCGGCGGCGGCGATCTCGTCGTAGCCACGCCGGTAGTTGGTGTACTGGGAGATGCCGGAGGCGCCGCGCTCGAACGACAGCAGCAGCATCGCGGTCTTCCAGCCGTTGCCGATGCCGCCGAGGCAGTCGGACGCCTTGACGCGGGCGTCGGTGAAGAACACCTCGCCGAACTCGCTGGCCCCGCTGATCTGCCTGAGAGGACGGGTCTCAACACCTGGCTGGTGCATGTCGATGAGCAGCATCGAGATGCCCCGATGTGCCTGACTGCCCGGCTCGGTGCGCACCAGCGTGAACAGCTTGTCGCCGTGCATGGCGTTCGTCGTCCAGATCTTCTGCCCGTTGACGACGTACTCGTCGCCGTCGAGGACGCCGGACGTGCGCAGCGCGGCGAGGTCCGAACCGGCGCCCGGCTCGGAGAATCCCTGGCACCAGATGACGTCGTTCCTGAGCATCGGGCCGATGATGTCCCGCTTTTGCTGATCGGTGCCGATCGCCATCACGGTCGGGGCGAGGAAGGTCAGCCCGAGCCCGTTGGCCGACTGGGGGGCGCGGGCAAGCGCCATCTCCTCGTCGTAGATCGCCTTCATCCCGGGGGTGCCGCCGCGGCCGCCGTATTCGGTCGGCCAGGCGATGCCGGCGAACCCGGCTTCGTACTTGCGCCGCTCCCAGTCGCGGCGCAGCTCGAAGCCCTCGTCGTCCGAGATGCCCCGCCAGAAGCGCAGGTCCTTCCAGGTTTCCGGGATGTTCGCGTCAAGCCAGCCACGCAGCTCGGAGCGGAACTTCTCCTCCTGCGGGGTGAACGTCAGGTCCATGGTGCTCGCTCCCCGACTCGTCGGTAACGTTGACTCGTTAGTAACATGACGGTGGGTCAGGCCGTAAGCGACGGTCCGGCGGCCGGCCGCCCGGCTCCCCCGCGGGCCGCGGCTCCGTCCGGGCGGGGCAGCTGCGGGTCCGGCAGCTCGTTGTAGCGGGCCAGCAGCCGGCCGAAGGCGGCCATGTCCTCCTCGGGCCAGCTGTCGAGGCGGGCCCGCATCCTGGCGCGCAGCGTCTTGTCGACGTCGTCGAGCGTGGCCTGGCCGAAGGCGCTGACCCGGACGATCTGGACCCGGCTGTCGGCCCGGTTGGGCTCGCGGTCCACCAGGCCCGCCGTGACCAGCTCGGCCAGCTGCCGGCTCACCGTCGACTTGTTCAGCCGGAAGAAGGCGACCAGGTCCGCGGCTCGGGCCTCGCCCACCTCCGAGAGGTAGAGCAGCAGCGTGTACGCCGCCAGCGACAGCCCGGGATGCAGCTCGCTCGCCTCTCCCCGGATCCGCCGGACCAGCCGCGTGAGCTCGCTGTAGATGGCCGCGGCCAGATCATCGCGCCCGGCCTCGGCGGGCCGTTCCGTCATCCCTGCTCCCCTGGTGCCTGAGATGGGTGGTGCCTGAGATGGGCTCCGGGCACGCGAGGCTTCGCCGTCGTCGCGACCCTCGCCCGGACGTCAAGAAATTTGGTTGAGTTAGGCAACCGAAACGCTCGTCTGACAGTGTGCCGGATCGCGGCCCGACATCGTCGAACTATCCCGCGCCGGATGGCCACCGCCGGGCAACGGACACCAGAGCGGCGGACGCCGACGCGGCGGCTGTCGGTGCCGCCCGGCACGATGGTGTCGAGCGGCCCACCCGGCTCGCTCCCCGGTCGCAGGAGCCAGGAGGTAGACCCGATGACCGGATCGGCCCGTTCGGCCGGCACCGTTCCCCTCTCCGACGTCGCCGCGGCCACGGCCGCCGCCGGCGGCCACGGCCGGCTCGACCCGGCCGGGCGCGCGGCGGCGCTGCGAAGGCTGCGCGAGGAGACCTTCGACGTCCTCGTCATCGGCGGCGGAGTCACCGGGGCCGGCACGGCGCTGGACGCGGCGGCCCGCGGGCTGTCGGTCGCCCTCGTCGAGGCCAGCGACCTGGCCGCCGGCACCTCCAGCCGGTCCAGCAAGCTGATCCACGGCGGCCTGCGCTACCTGGAACAGCTCAACGGCGCGCTGGTCCGGGAGGCGCTGCGGGAGCGGACCCTGCTGCTCGACACCCTCGCCCCGCACCTGGTCCGCCCGGTCCAGTTCCTGCTGCCGCTGACCCATCACGGCTGGGAGCGCGCCTACATCGGCGGCGGGGTGCTGCTCTACGACACGCTCGGCCAGGGCCTGTCCCGGATCGGCCCTGGCTCGGTGGCTCCGCGGCCGGCCCGCTCGGCCTCGCCGGTGGCGCCCCGCTCGGGCGGTCTGCCCATGCACCGGCACCTGACCCGCAAGGCGGCGCTGCGCGAGTTCCCCTCGCTGCGCTCCGACGCGCTGGTCGGCGCGATCCAGTACTGGGACGGGCAGGTCGACGACGCCAGGCACACCATGTTCGTCGCCCGCACCGCCGCCCGGTACGGCGCGGTGGTCGTCACGTCGGCGAAGGCCGTCGGGCTGCTGCGGGAGGAAGGCCGGGTGACCGGCGCCGTCGTGCGCGACCTGGAGGCGGGCGAGGCCCAGGCCCCCGGGCGGGACATCGAGGTCAGCGCTCGGCAGACGATCAGCGCGACCGGCGTGTGGACCGACGACCTGCACACCCTGCTCGGCCATCGCGGCCCGGTCTCGGTGCGGGCGTCCAAGGGCGTGCACCTGGTCGTCCCGCGCGACCGGCTGCGGGGCACCACCGGGCTGATCCTGCGCACCGAGCGCAGCGTGCTGTTCGTCATTCCCTGGGACGACCACTGGATCATCGGCACCACCGACACCGACTGGAACTTCGACCTCGCTCACCCGTCCGCGACCCGCGCCGACATCGACTACCTGCTCGACCAGGTGAACCGGGTGCTGCGCGACCCGCTCACCCATGACGACGTCGTCGGCGTCTACGCGGGCCTGCGCCCGCTGCTGTCCGGCGAGTCCGACGACACCGCGCAGCTGTCCCGCGAGCACGCCGTCGTCGCCGCGGCGCCAGGGCTCACGACCATCGCCGGCGGGAAGTACACGACCTACCGGGTGATGGCCGCGGACGCGGTCGACGCGGCCGTGGCCGGGCTGGCGAGGGCGGCGCCGCCGTCGTGCACGGAGAAGATCCCGCTGCTCGGGGCCGACGGCTACCAGGCGGTGTGGAACGGGCGCGAGCGGCTCGCCGAGCGCGCCGGCCTGCGCGTCGCCCAGGTCGAGCACCTGCTGCGCCGGTACGGGACCCTCGCCGAGGAGCTCGTCGACCTGGTCGTCGCCGACCCGCGGCTGGCCGCGCCGCTGCCCGGGGCCGAGGCGTATCTGGCGGTGGAGGCGCTGTACGCGGCCTCGCACGAGGGCGCGCTGCGCCTGGAGGACGTGCTGACCAGGCGCACGCGGATCTCCTTCGAGGCGGCGGACCGGGGGCTGGCCGCGGCCCGCCCGGTCGCCGAGCTGATCGCCCCGGTGCTCGGGTGGGACGAGGCGCGGGTGAGCGCCGAGATCGCGCTCTACGAGTCCCGGGTCACGGCCGAGCGCGCCTCCCAGGCGGCCCAGGACGACGCCACCGCCGACGCCGAGCGCCTCGCCGCGCCCGACGCCCGCGGCCTGCCCTCCGTCCGCGCGACCCCCCGCGCCGCGCCGGACCCGGCAGCGCCGGACCCGGCGGCGGACGCGGTCAGGATCCCCGCCGGCCCGACCGGCACGTCCCCCGCCGCCAGCGCGGCGGCCGGCCTGCGCGCCGCGCGGCGCGCCGTCGTCAGCTCCATCGCCCGCGCGTCCGGCGACCGCCCCTCGGGCACAATGACCGACCTGGCCTCATGACCAACCTGGCCCCATGACCGACCTGGCTTTCCAGACCAGGGCGCTGTTTCCGGGCGGCCGGTCCGGGGAGCGTCAGGAGCACGAGGCAGGACGAGCCAACGCTGACGGCCCGCCCGAGCACGGTTCGGCGGCGAGCGGCGCGACACGGGCAGGTGACGCGGTATGAGCGGCACGGACGGCACTACGGAGACCGACGGTGCCACGGAGACGTTCGACGTCGTCGTGATCGGGGCGGGGCCGGCGGGTGAGGTCGCCGCCGGCCGGATGGCCGAGGCGGGGCTGTCCGTCGCGGTCGTCGAGCACGAGCGGGTCGGCGGCGAGTGCTCCTTCTGGGGGTGCATGCCCAGCAAGACCCTGCTGCGCCCGGGCGACGTGATCGCGGCGGCGCGCCGGGTGCCCGGCGCGGCCGGCGCGGTCACGGGTGAGCTCGACACGGCCGCGGCGTTCGCGCGCCGGGACGAGATCGTCGGCGGCTTCTCCGACGAGGGCCAGGTGCCCTGGCTGCGCGACCGGGGGGTGACCATCATCCGCGGCCGCGGCCGGCTGGCCGGGCGGCGGCTCGTCGACGTCGACACGACGAAGACCGTGGTCCCGGCCGAGAGCGACGGGAAGCCCCGGCGGCTGGCCGCGCGCAGGGCGGTGGTGCTGGCGACGGGGACGAGCGCGGTCAGGCCCCCGATTCCTGGCCTGGCCGAGGTGGAGCCGTGGGACAACCGGTCGGCGACCGGAGCCACGACTGTTCCGCGCCGGATGGTGGTGCTGGGCGGCGGCGCCGTCGGCACGGAGCTCGCTCAGGGGTTCCGCCGGCTCGGCGTGGCCGAGGTGACGATCGTCGAGGGCCAGTCCCGGCTGCTCGCCCATGAGGAGCCGTTCGCCGGCGAGGAGGTCGCCAAGGCGTTCGAGGCCGAGGGGATCACCGTCCGCGCCGGCCGGAAGGTCACCGCCGCGCGTCGCCAGGCGGCGGCGACCGACGAGCACCGCGGCCCGGTCGTCGTCACGCTCGACGACGGCGACGAGATCGAGGCCGACGAGATCCTCGTCGCCGTCGGCCGGCATCCCGCGACCGACGACCTGGGGCTGGAGACGGTGGGGCTCACGCCCGGCCGGCCGGTCGAGGTCGACGACCACCTGCGCGCCGTGGGCGTACGGACGGCTACCAAGGCCGGCGCGGGCGCCGGGACCGAGGAATCCGGCCAGGACGACTGGCTGTTCGCCATCGGCGACGTGAACGGGCGGGCGCTGCTCACCCACATGGGCAAGTACCAGGGCCGGCTGGTCGCCGACATCGTCGCCGGCCGCCGCGACGCCGGGACCGGCGCCGAGCCGGTCGAGGTCGCGGGCGCGGGCGCCATCCCCCGGGTGACGTTCACCGACCCGCAGGTCGCCGCCGTCGGCCTGACGGAGGCGGCGGCCCGCGACGCCGGCCTGCGCGTGCGGGCGGTCTCGGTGCCGACCAGCGGCGTCGCCGGCTCCTCCGTCCGCGGCGTCGGCCTGGTCGGCACCTCCCACCTGGTCGTCGACGAGGAGCGCCGCGTCATCGTCGGCGCCACCTTCACCGGCCAGGACGTCCAGGAGCTCCTCCACTCGGCCACGATCGCCGTCGTGGCCGAGATCCCCCTGGACGTCCTCTGGCACGCCGTCCCACCGTTCCCCACCGTCAGCGAGGTCTGGCTCCGTCTCCTGGAGACCTACGGTCTTTGACGCCTCCTGGAGACCCGTGGTCCTCCTGGAAACCGTGATCCCTGACCTCGCCCGGATTCCCGCGTCGACGCCGCCCGGGGGGCGACCGAATCCTTCGTGAGCGCCAGGTCATGCGTCCGCCGGCCCCTTCGGGCCGGCGTGCGCGCGGCTTCGCGACCCGCTCCCGCCAGCGGTGACCTGGGCGGTGGCCGCGTTCGGCACGCCGCCGCTGGGGGATGGTGGCCGCCCGGTGGCCACGCCGGGGATTGGCCGGCGTGGTTCTTGATCTCGCGGGTGGGTGGGGTGTACACCCGGAGTACGCTTCCCGTCCAGCCCTTGCCGCGCACGGTGCCCAGCCGCGCGCGTCGACCTACGAGAGCGCCGGAGTGCAGTCGACGATGACCGCCCAGGATTCCATCGCGGGACAGCTGCTCGTGGGGGCGCAGCGGCGGCAGTTCGTCAATGAACCGGGCGACATCGTCGCGGAGGCGTTGGAAGGACTCGAGGGCGCCTACCCGCGGCTGATCAGGTGGAACCGGGAGCCCAGCTTCGTCATCCGGGCCGAGCCGGCGCCGGCGGGGCGGGTCGCGGTCGTCTCCGGCGGCGGCTCCGGGCACGAGCCGCTGCACGTCGGAATGGTCGGCGAGGGGATGCTCGACGCGGCCGTCCCGGGCGCGGTGTTCGCGAGCCCGACCGCCGGCCAGATCCTGGCCGCCACGCAGGCGGCGGCGCGCGACGCCGGGGTGGTGCACGTCGTGAAGAACTACACCGGCGACGTGCTGAACTTCGCGATCGCCGCCGAGGTCGCCTCGGACGACGGCATCGAGGTCCGTCAGGTGCTGGTCGACGACGACCTCGCCACCACGTCGACCACCGGCGACGGGCCGGGCCGGCGGGGCACGGCCGCGACGGTCATCGTCGAGAAGATCGTTGGCGCCGCCGCGGCGGCCGGCGCGGACCTGGACCGGGTGGCCGCGCTCGGCCGGCGGGTCGCGACCACCTCGCGGTCGATGGCCGTGGCGCTCGCCGCGGGCGCCCACCCGGGGCGGGCCTACCCGTCGTTCGACCTGCCGTCCGACGAGGTGGAGTTCGGCGTCGGCATCCACGGCGAGCGCGGCGTCGGCCGGCGCGCGTTCGCCACCGCCGACGAGCTCGCCGACCAACTGGTCCGCCCCCTGGTCGCGGACCTCTCGATCGGCCGCGGTGACCGGGTCATCGCCATCACCAACGGCCTCGGCGCGACCACGGGCCTGGAGCTCGCGGTCGTCCACCGCCGGGTCACCCTGATCCTCGAGGCCGCCGGCATCACGATCGAGCGGGCCCTGGTCGGCCCCTATGTGACCTCCCTGGACATGGCCGGCTGCTCGGTGACGCTGACCAGAGCCGACGACGAGCTCCTCGCGCTCTGGGACGCCCCGGTCCGCACGATCGCGCTGAGCTGGTAGCCGGCTCGGCTGGTAACTGCTCGGCTGGTATCTGGTAGCCCTGGTAGCTCGTTCGCGCGGCGGTGAGGTGGTCGGGATGGTCGACACGGCGTTCGGGACGGATGAAGGCGCCCACCAGGTGATCGAAGAGGTCGACGGGGCTCCCACCGACGCGGACGCGGCGGACGGGCCGGACACGACGGGCGTCGACGCGACGGGCAGCGACGGGGCGGATGTCCACGGGCTGGACCTCGCCGGCGCGAGCGCGTGGTTCGACGCCTTCCACCGGCGTTTCGAGGCGGAGGCGGCCGCGCTCGGCGACCTCGACCGCCGCGCCGGCGACGGCGACTTCGGCAACAACATCCTCTCCGCGCTGCGCCGCTGCCGCCGGCGGCTCGACGAGGAGCCGCCGCGGACCCCCGGTGAGCTGTTCCTCGGCGTCTCGCATGGCTTCCTGAACACCGGCGGCACCAGCGGCCCACTGTTCGGCATGTGGTTTCGCGGCATCGGCCGCGCCACGGACGCGCCGGTCATGACCCTGGGCGCGCTCGCCGCCGGCGTCGCGGACGGCACCGCCACGGTCCAGCGCCTCGGCAAGGCCCGCCCGGGCGACAAGACGATGGTGGACGCGATGGCACCCGCCACCGACGCGCTCGCCGCCGCCGTCGACGCCGGCCTCGACCTCCCGGACGGTCTCGCCCGCGCGGCCGACGCCGCCCGCGCCGGTGCCCTGGCGACCGAGTCGCTGCGCGCCCGCCGCGGCCGCGCCGCCTACGTCGGCGACGTGGCCCGCGGCGTGCTGGACCCGGGGGCGCTGACCGTCGCGTTGTTCTTCAGCGCCGGCCCTCCGGCACCAGGGCGTCTCTGACGGCTCTTCGGCCGCGCGGGCGGGGTCCAGGCAGCCGCTCGCATCGACCAAGAGCCATCAGGCACGCCCAAGCGGGGAACGCTTTGGCGTCGGCTGCCCGACCGGTGGACGCGACGAGCCAGGACGATGGCATATTCAGGCCCACGCGACATCTCCACCCGCGCGTACTCGGGGAGCGAACGACTGGGGGACACCTCCGATGACCGACACAGGTGTGCGCCTCCAGGAGCCACGGCCTTCTGATCCGACGTCGCTCGGGCGCCACCGCGTCCTGGGCCGGCTTGGCGGCGGCGGCATGGGAGTCGTCTACCTCGCCGATGGCCCTTTCGGGCGGGTCGCGGTCAAACTCATCCGGGAGGAGCTGGCCGACGACCCGGACTTCCGCCGCCGCTTCCAGCGCGAGGTCCAGGCCTGCTTCCGGGTGGGTGGCACCCGCACCGCCCGGCTCGTCGACTTCGAGCTCGACGCGGCCCGGCCGTGGCTCGCGACCGAGTTCGTCGACGCGCCGAGCCTGTCGGACCACGTGCGCGCGCACGGCAAGCTCGCCGCTGACGAGCAGCTGGTCCTCGCGGCCGGGCTCGCCGAGGCGCTGCTGTCGATCCACTCCGCCGGCCTGGTGCACCGAGACCTCAAGCCGTCCAACGTGCTGTGGACGCCGCACGGGCCCAAGGTCATCGACTTCGGGATCGCGGCCGCGGCCGACGCGGCCAACCTGACCTCGAGCGGGCAGTTCGTGGGCACGCCAGGCTGGCACTCGCCGGAGCAGGTCTCCGGCCAGGAGGCGACCGGCGCGGCGGACATCTTCGCCTGGGGCGCGCTGCTGTGCTACGCCGCGAGCGGGACCGCGCCGTTCGGCTCCGGGTCGGTGGAGGTGGTGCTGCACCGGGTGGTGACGGGCGAGCCCAGCATCGACCGCGAGCTGATCGCGCCCGAGCTGCGCGACCTCGTGGCGGCCACGATGGCTCGCGATCCCGCGGACCGGCCGACGGCCGCGGATCTGTACACGGCCCTGGTCGGTACGGTGCCCGACGGCGTCTCCGCCCCGGCGACCAGGATCCTCGAGAGCCGGCCGGGCGACACCCCGCCGTCTACCCCGACGGGACTCCCCGCGGCGGGGGGCGTCGCGCGGACGCCGCCCTGGTCGGCGACCGTCGCCGGCGGGCGGGCCGAGCCGCCTGCGCCGGCCCGGCGGCGTCATCGCCGGCTCGTGATCGGGCTCGCGGTCGGCGCGGTCGTCCTGCTCGCCGCCGCGGGGACGGCCGTCGGCCTCCTGCTGAACGGCGGAGGCGGGTCGGAGGACTCCGATCCCGGAGAGGTGATGTTCTCGGCGACCGAGCCCTGGCGGCTCACGATCGACGATCAGAGGGAAAACGGCGGCGACGTCGGCTGCACGGTCGACATCACCGAGCTCGTCAGCGGCGAGACCCTGCGGATCCCCGACATGTGGGGCCGCAAGACCTTCCAGGTGGCCCAGACCGGCGACTTCCACTGGGACGTCAACGACGACGCCTGCGTCGTGACGGGGACCGCCGGCTCCGGCGAGGTGGCCCTGCCGTTCGCCCAGCGGGCCTATGAGGGCGACACCCTGGCGTTCGAAGCCCAGGGGCCCGTCATCATCAAGTCCATCAAGGAGCTCACGGCGGAGGAGTCCTGCGACCTCACCCTGCGCGCGGTGGACGGCCGGACCCTTGACATCGGCACATTGCTGCCCGGCCAGAACGGGATCGAACTGAATCCGGGCGAGCCGACGACGGTCTACCTGGCCGAGTCTCCCTGCGACGTCCGGGTCTCCGCCGGCTGGTGAGGCGGTCGGCTCAAGGTCGCCCAGGGGCGACCATCCGGACCTCCCAGATCGACTACGCAAGCTCCGTCGATCCGGCAGGAACCCCGGCTCCGCCGGTCGGACGCTCCGCGCCCGGCCCGGGACCCGGTCCCGGCCAA
>NZ_JADWYU010000169.1:12628-25951 GCF_016786325.1 Frankia nepalensis
GGCCAGAAGATCCATGGGCGGCCCTGGTCCGGGGTCAGGATCCTGGCCAGGCTGCGCCCACGGCCACCGGCGCGACCATCGCCGCTCCGCCGGTCGGACGCTCCGCGCCCGACCCAGGACCCGGTCCCGGCCAAGGCCAGAAGATCCATGGGCGGCCCTGGTCCGGGGTCAGGATCCTGGCCAGGCTGCGCCCACGGCCACCGGCGCGACCTTCGGGCCGTTCACGGTGGCCGGTTGGTTACGGCTCTGGGTCTGTTCGCCCCGCCTCCCCGTAGGACGCGACCGGGGGAAGTATGAAGGGACCCGGCGTGACCACAAGGTGGCCTGTCGGCGCGGCCGAGACGGTTGCCGAGACGGCGTTCCGACACAGCATGTCGTAGCCGCGGGCACGGCCGGCGCGGTTGCCCGCGGCGCGCCGGCACCGGCACGGGTTGTGGCGGTCGGGACGGTAATGCCGGGCGCGCGGTGGTAGGTCGGTAGGCGAGACGACGAGAACGGCGGACGCTGGCGGCGCCCGGCGTGGACGGAGACGACGACATGCAGCTGGGGATGATCGGTCTGGGCCGGATGGGCGCCAACCTGGTGCGCCGGCTGCGGCAGGCGGGGCACGAGTGCGTGGTCTACGACGTCAACGCGGACGCCGTGGCCATGCTCGCCGCCGAGGGCGCCACCCCGGCCGACTCGCTGGAGGACTTCGCGGCCAAGCTCACCACCCCGCGGGCGGCCTGGGTGATGGTCCCCGCCGGGCTCACCGGTGACACCGTCTTCAAGCTCGCCGACCTGTTCGAGTCGGGCGACATCATCATCGACGGTGGCAACTCGTACTACCGGGATGACATCCACCGGGCCAAGGCACTGAGCGAGAAGGGGATCCACTACGTCGACGTCGGCACGTCGGGCGGCGTGTTCGGGCTGGAGCGCGGGTTCTGCCTGATGATCGGCGGTGAGCCGGACGTGGTGAAGCACCTGGAGCCGCTGTTCGCCACCATCGCCCCGGGCGTCGACGCCGCGCCCCGCACCCCCGGCCGCTCGGGCGCCCCCAGCCAGGCCGAGTTGGGCTACCTGCACTGCGGCCCGGTCGGCGCGGGCCACTTCGTCAAGATGATCCACAACGGCATCGAGTACGGCATGATGGCCGCCTTCGCCGAGGGCCTCGGCGTCCTGAACAACGCGGACATCGGCAGGGCGGCCGCCGCCGGCCACGACGCGGAGACCGCCCCGCTCGCGGACCCCCAGTACTACCAGTACGACTTCGACATCCCGGCGATCACCGAGGTGTGGCGGCGCGGCAGCGTCGTCGCCTCCTGGCTGCTCGACCTCACCGCCGTCGCCCTCGTCGAGGACCCGGAGCTGGGCTCCTTCGGCGGCCGGGTGTCGGACTCCGGCGAGGGCCGCTGGACGGTGCTCGCCGCCGTCGAGGAGGGCGTCCCGGCGCACGTGCTCACCGCGTCCCTCTACGAGCGCTTCAGCTCCCGCGGCGAGTCCCTCTACGCCGACAAGATCCTCTCCGCCATGCGCAAGCAGTTCGGTGGCCACCACGAGAAGCCCTCGACCTGACGGTGTCCCGCGGCCCGGGCGGGGCGTCACGCCTCCTGGGCCGGCTCGTTCTGGGCGGCCAGGTGGTCGAGGAGGCGGTCGAGGAAGGGGAGCTGGCCGCGGACGAGCTTGGCGCGGGCGGTCGGGAGGTCGAACCAGGCGACCCGGTCCACCTCGGGGAAGGTCCGGATCCGGCCGGAGCCGCGGGGCCATTCCAGGTCGAAGGTGTTGCTCACGGCGGCGGCCGGGTCGAGGTCGCCGCGCACCGCGAAGACCGTGACGATCTTCCCGCCGGACTGGCGCACGGTTCCGAGTTCCAGCCATGGCCCGTCGGGCGGCGCCGATCCCAGTTCCTCGGCGAACTCGCGGGCGGCGGCGGCGCGTGGATCCTCGTCCGGCTCGTGCTCGCCTTTGGGAATCGACCAGGCGCCTTCGTCTTTGCGCGCCCAGAACGGCCCGCCCATGTGGCCGACGAGCACCTCCACCTCGCCCGCGACGCTCCGGTAGAGCAGCAGGCCAGCGCTCTGCCGGCGCGCGGCCGGCATCAGGGCAGGGAGGGGGCGGCGAGGGTCGCGGCGTCACCCATGATGATCATGGGATGGCTGCCGGGGTCGAGCCAGCGCAGGATGGCGACCAGGCTGTCCTGCGGCAGGGCGATGCAGCCCCTGGTGGGCGACTGGTGGTCGATGTGCAGCCAGATGTCGCCTCCGGCCCGTTGGCCGAGCGGACGAGCCTCGTCGGACGGCGGGCTGCCGGGGACCCGGTTGTAGTCGATCGCCACCAGGTAGTTGAACGCCGCGCTCATCGGGTCGTTGGCGCGACCGCTACCGGCGACGAAGTAGCTCGGCCGGTGTTCGTAGGGCAGCGCGGTACCGGGGTCGGGCAGTCGGCCGCCGGCGGCGGTCAGGCTGAAGACGCCGACAGGCGAGCGCAGGTCGCCCTCACGGTGATCGAGGGTCCAGCCGTTCTCGCCGTTGCGGCCGGCGAGCGGGAGCCCTCGGCCCGCCCACCCGGAAGCCTCGTCGGCGCGTTCCCACAGCGTCACCGTGTTGGTGGTCGCGTCCCGGTCCGGGCCGCTGACGAGCATCACCTGCCGGGTGTCGGCGGGCAACTGGGCGAGGGCCCACGCCCCGACGCCGGGCAGGGCACCGGCCGCCGGGTCCGCGGTCCGGCCCGAGCCGGCGGAGCCGGGGCCGGCCGAGCCGGGGTCGGCGGGCCGCGCGGCGGCGTACAGCGGGCTGCCCGCGGCGGGGGTGACCCCGGCGTCGCCGACGCCGGCCACGGCGCCGGGCCGCGCCGGCGCGCCCTGGGCCGGCCCCTGGTCACCGCCGGTGAGGTGGAACGCCCCGGCGGTACCCATCACCAGGGTGGCGCCGACCGCGGCGAAACCGGTCAGCATCCCGCGGCGGCCACCGAGGCGGCGCGACTCCTGACGGCGACGGCGATGCGCGGACATGTCTGCGACTCCGTCCCCTCGTGCGGCGGCGAGCCGCCCTGCCCGACAGTGCGTCGTCCGCCTGCGCGGCGCGCCCGGCACCGGATCGGCGGTGCCCGGCACGGCGCCGGCCACCGCAGCGTCCGCCCAGGCCGTCAAGGACGCCAGCCAGCTCAAGGGCGACGACCGTCAAACCGGCGAAACGCCGCCACCGACGTTACGTGCCGCAAGGCGGCACGGAGACGCCGACCCGCCCGGCGGAGCCGAACCGGCGCCACAAGGACACGGCAGGATCACGGGGAGTCACCCGGAGCCTTGCCCGGCGGCGCGCCACCGTTCACGGAAGCCCTGCAGCCTAACGCGCCCGCCCCTGATCCAAAGGGGCCATAGGCCGATCTGTTGGTTTAGCTATGGACGTCCACACTTGGGCTATTGGCCTTGATTGCCCTATTCGCGGCCTTCATTGTGCTTCTCATGACTTTTGATCGGGCCCAGCGGGGTCCTGCCTCCCAGTCCCAGGAGCATCCGACCCCCGTGAACCCCGCCGGCGGGCCAGTCGTCCCCGGCGCCCACCTCCCGACGAGGGCGCCCTCGCTGGTGCCCGCCCCACGGGCCGGCGAGCCGGCCCGGGCGGGCGAGGACCTCTCCTCGCGGCTGGCCGCCCGGCGCGCCGGCGTGGTCACGACACGAGAGGCCGTCGCCGCCGGCTTCACCCGCGCCGAGATCCGCCGCCTGGTCGAGGCCGGCCGCTGGCAGCTGTACTCCGGTGAAGTCCTGGTCACCCAGCCAGGACCGCTGACGCTGATCCAGCGGCTGTGGTGCGCCCTGGTGTCGATCGGCTCGGACGCGCTGCTCGGCGGCGCCTCGGCGGCGGCGCTCGACGGCTTCCGCGGCTACGACGAGCCCTGGCTGACGGTGATCCTCGCGACCGGGCGACGGGTCGCGCCGCGCCCCGGGGTACGGGTCCGGGCAACCGCCCGGCTCGGCGACGAGGACCTGTGCCTGGACAGCTGGCCGCCGCGCACCACGCTGCCGCGGTCGCTGGTCGACATCGCCGAGTGGGCGCCGTGCCACGACGAGGCCAAAACGGTCCTGGCGCTGGCCGTGGCCAGCGGGATCGTCGAGTCCGACGAGCTGCGCGCGGCGCTCGCCCGGCGCGGCCCGATCACCCGCCGGCAGGTGATCAGCGACGCTCTCGACGACCTCGACGCCGAGGCCCCCTGGGTGCCGGAGCTCCTGTACCGCCGCGTCGAGGCCCGCCATGGGCTGCCGCCGGGCCGGCGCCACGGGCCGGACCCACGCAGCCCTGGCCGGTTCGACGTCAGCTACGAGCGCTGGCAGCTGCGGCTCGAGCTGGGCACGTCGCCCATGGGGGGAATCCGCACCGCCACCGAGGTGGTGGCCGCGCCCACGCGGATGGCGGCCGGGGTCCCCCTGCTGGGCGGTCCGGGCCCCGCGCGCGCCAGCCGGCTGGTGCTGCGGGCACCGATGCTCCTGCTCAGGCAGGAGCCCGACCGGATCGGTGCCGCCGTGGCGACGACGCTGCGCCAGCGGGGCTGGCCCGGTGCCTCGGCCAGCCGGCCGCCGGCCGAGGCGTTCGGCCCGGCGCTGACCCAGGCACTCGGCACGGCCGTCGGATGGGCCGCCGGCCCGGGGTCCGACGAGTTCCGTCCCGGTCCGGTGGAGGACCCCGCGGGACCGGAATCCGACCCGACCGCGAGGGGGTGACGAGCGGCGGGCCGCTGTCGTAGCGTCAGGGCGCACCGCGGCTGTCCGCGGCGCCGGCCTCGGCCGGCGCCCGGCCCGCCGCGGCCGCTGTCCCGGGACACCTCGGGACATCACGCGGGAGCTTCCCCCTCAGGAGGCTGAGAGGGCGGCTGGGCCTTGGGCCCGGGGCCGCCGACCGCTGAACCTGTCCGGGTAATGCCGGCGTAGGGAGCCTTTCTCATGGCGCAGTCCGCCCAGCCCACTCCTGTGTCCCCTGCCCACCCCGCCGACGCTGTCGACCCCGCCCGTGCCGTCCCCCTCACCGACACCGTCCATCCCGCCGACACCGTCCATCCCGCCGACGCCGGTTCCGGCCCGGCCACGCCGCTCGCCGGCGTGGCCGGGCGCCCGCTGCCGGGCAGCCGGCGGACCTACCTGCCCGGTCCTGACGGCCCGGGCGGCGCCCTTCGCGTGCCGATGCGCGAGGTACCGCTGTCCACCGGCGAGTCGGTCGTCCTCTACGACACCTCCGGGCCGTACACCGACCCGGACATCGTGATCGACGTCCGGCGCGGCCTCGCCGCCCAGCGCCTGCCCTGGATCGAGGCACGCGGCGACACCGTCGAGCTCGACGCCACTCGGCGGGCGGCGACCGACCCGCCCGTCGGCGGCCCTGCCGGCCCCGAGAGCGGGCCCGCGGGGCCGGTTTCCCCGGCCCGGCGGGAGCCCCGGCCCTCACCGGTCCCGCGGGGACCCCGGCGTCGGGCGCTGCCCGGGCGGGCCGTCACCCAGCTCGCCTACGCGCGCCGGGGCGAGGTCACCCGGGAGATGGAGTTCGTCGCCCTCCGGGAGGGCCTCGCCCCGGAGTTCGTCCGCGACGAGATCGCGGCGGGGCGGGCCGTGCTGCCGGCGAACGTCAACCATCCCGAGTCGGAGCCGATGGCGATCGGCCGCAACCTGCTCGTGAAGATCAACGCCAACATCGGCAACTCGGCGGTCTCCTCCTCCATCGAGGACGAGGTGGAGAAGATGGTCTGGGCGACCCGCTGGGGCGCGGACACCGTGATGGACCTGTCCACCGGCCGCGACATCCACACCACCCGCGAGTGGGTGCTGCGCAACTCCCCCGTCCCGGTCGGCACGGTGCCGATCTACCAGGCGCTGGAGAAGGCCGGCGGCCGGGCCGAGGACCTGTCCTGGGAGCTGTACCGGGACACGGTGATCGAGCAGGCCGAGCAGGGCGTCGACTACATGACCGTCCACGCCGGCGTGCTGCTGCGCTACGTGCCGATGACCGCGAACCGGCGCACCGGGATCGTCTCGCGCGGCGGGTCGATCCTGGCGGCCTGGTGCCTGGCCCATCACGAGGAGAACTTCCTCTACACCCACTTCGCCGAGCTGTGCGAGCTCCTGCGCGCCTATGACGTGACGTTCTCCCTCGGCGACGGGCTGCGCCCCGGCTCGATCGCCGACGCGAACGACGCCGCCCAGCTCGCGGAGCTCGCGACGCTGGGCGAGCTGACCAGGATCGCCTGGGAGCACGACGTCCAGGTGATGATCGAGGGCCCCGGCCACGTCCCGATGCACAAGATCAAGGAGAACGTGGACCTACAGCGCGAGCTGTGTCATGACGCGCCCTTCTACACGCTCGGCCCGCTGACGACCGACATCGCGCCCGGCTACGACCACATCACCTCGGCGATCGGCGCCGCGATGATCGGCTGGTACGGCACCGCGATGCTCTGCTACGTCACCCCGAAGGAGCATCTGGGCCTGCCCGACCGTGACGACGTGAAGGCCGGCGTCATCGCCTACAAGATCGCCGCCCACGCCGCCGACCTGGCCAAGGGCCATCCCGGGGCGCAGGCCTGGGACGACGCGCTGTCCGCCGCCCGGTTCGACTTCCGCTGGACCGACCAGTTCAACCTGGCCCTCGACCCGGAGACGGCCCAGGCCTTCCACGACGAGACGCTGCCGGCGGCGCCGGCGAAGTCGGCCCACTTCTGCAGCATGTGCGGCCCGCACTTCTGCTCCATGAAGATCACCCACGACGTCCGCCGCTACGCGGACGAACACGGCCTCGGCTCCACCGAGGCCCTGGAGGCAGGCCTGCGCGCCAAGTCCGCCGAGTTCACCGCGAGCGGCTCCCGCCTCTACCTCCCGCTCGCCAACGCCCCGGCAACCCCGGACCCCCGCCCCGCCACCTGACCCATCGCCACGGCCTCGGGCCGCCCGGGCGGGTCCACCAACCCGCCCGGGCGCCCCGCGCCGAGGCGGACGGACATCCACGCATGACCTGTGGTGCCAAAGATGGCCGTCTTTGGCACCACAGGTCATGCACAGATCTCATGCCAGGGCGGACACGGCGCCGGTCAGGTGCCGGTCCCGATGGTCACCACCCGCGCCCACGCGGGCGGCCGGTCCTCCCAGCCGGACGACGCGCGCGCGAACAGGCCCACGACCGTGCGGCAGGGCGGGCGGTGAGCCGGCCAGGGAGTCTGACCGTCGGTCAGCGCCACCAGGACGTCGGGGCGCGGGCGCGCACGCAGCGCCGCGGTGAAGCCGGCACGCAGGTCCGTGCCGCCGCCGCCGACCAGCGAGATCCCCTCGGCCCGGCACAGCGGCCGCACGGTCCCGGCCGCCGCGTCGCACGACACCACGGTGACCAGGTCGCGGCGTCCGCCGACGGCGCGGCCGATCGCGGCGACCTCGAGCAGCGCGCTGCCCAGCTCGGCGTCGCTCACGGACCCGGAGGTGTCGATGACGACGCCCACCCGCGGCGGCGTGCGCCGCGCGCTGGGCAGGACGACACCGGGCAGGCCGACGGACCGTCGCGACGGGCGGCCATAGGTGTAGTCGTCCGCGGCGCCGCGCGCGCCGACCGCGGCCCGCACCGCCGCGCCCAGCAGGTCCCGCCACGGCAGGGGCGGGTGCAACGCCCGCTCGGCCCACCGCAGCCAGCCCGCGGGGGCGTCGCCCGGCTGGCCGACGATGCCCTCGGCCACCCGGAAGCGCACCGCGTCCCGTGCCTGGGGGCTGAGCCCGTGGGCGCCGTCCGGTCCCAGATCCCAGTCGCGTTCCAGGCCGTCGGCGCCGCTGCCGCAGTCGAGCCACGCCCAGTCCTGGGTCAGGTGGCCGAGCCGGAACATGTCCAGGTACTCCTCCATGAGCCTGCCCTCGGGCAGGCACAGACGGACCGGATCGACGGCGCCAGCGGGCCGGGCCAGCCCGTCACCGTAGACGTCGTCGTTGATCTCGCAGTCGGCCGCGATGTTCATCCGCAGCCGCTCGCCCGGCCCGTCCAGGCCGCGCCGGTGGGCATACCGGTCGCCACGGCCGTGGTGGTCGCGCAGCAGGTGGGACACCTCGTGCACCCATACGCCGGCCAGCTCCGCCAGCGGCGTCCGGTCCACGAACGCCGGCGAGACGTAGCAGCGCCAGTGCCGGTCGACGCTCATCGTCGGTACCCGCCGCGACGCCACCGGGTGCAGGGCGAACAGCGCCGTCGCCAGGTACGGCCGGGCCTGGGCGGCGAGCAGCCTGGCGGCGAACAGCTTCTCCTGGTCCATCCTCATCGGTTGGTCCATCGCCATCGGTTGGTCCATCGCCATCGGCCGGTCCGTCGTCACCGGCCGCGACCGGCGGCGCGCGCCCGGTCACGCAGCGACACCACGCCGGCGAGCCGCTCGATGACGTCGGGAACGTCCCAGTCGTCGCGGCGCAGCGCGGCGAGCGTCGTCGCGGGGACGACCACCAGGTCCGGGGGCCCGGTCTCGACGGCCCGGACCAGCACCGCCCACGCCGCGTCCCAGCGGCCCCGATCGGGGCGGCGGCGCACGGCGTCGACCACGCCGTCGAGGACGGCCTGGCGCAGGTCGCCGCGCTCGGGCAGCTCGGCCGCCACCGGGTCGGCGAGCAGCGTCTCCGGATCCGGCAGGTCCATCCGGTCCAGGCTGGCCAGCAGCTCCAGCCCCGGGCCGTCGCCCACCGCGCCCCTGACCAGCAGGGACAGCACCTCCCGGGAGGTTCCCGCGGCCGTGGCGAACGCGACCAGCCGCAGGGACATCTCCCAGCTGCGCGGCGACGGCCACGCGCCGCCCCGGCGTGCCTCGCCGTCCGGCAGCCGGTGCACGAGCCCGGGACGGGCGGCCAGCAGCCCGCACACCGCGCGCCGGGCGAACGTGACCGCGTCTGGCAGCCGCGCCGGGTCGAGCAGCGGCAGCGAGGCGCGCGGCCAGGTCCCGCCCAGGCCGCGTACGACGACCCGCGGGTCGTGGACCCACGGCAGATGGACGAACCGGTTGGCCAGCGGCGGGCTCAGCTCCCAGCCGTCGGCCGCCGACGACCGGGGGTTGGCGGCGGCGACGATCCGGACTCCGGCGGGCAGCCGCAGCGCGCCCACGCGCCGTTCGAGGACGAGACGCAGCAGCGCCGCCTGCACGGCCGGCGGCGCGGTGGACAGCTCGTCCAGGAACAGCAGCCCACGGCCGGCCCGGGCCAGCCGCACGGCCCAGTCGGGTGGGGCCATCGGGACCCCCTGCGCCGCCGGGTCGTCGCCGACGACGGGCAGCCCGGCGAAGTCGGACGGCTCGTGCACGCTGGCGATCACCGTCGTCAGCGGCAGGTCGAGACAGGCGGCGAGCTGCGTCAGGGCGGCGGTCTTGCCGATCCCCGGCTCGCCCCACAGCAGCACCGGCAGGTCCGCGGCCACGGCCAGCATGAGGGCCTCGAGCTGCGGGTCGGGACGGGGCTCGGTGGCGGTGGCCTGGAGCAGGGCGAGCAGGTCACCGGCGACGGCGAGCCGGTCGTCGGGGCGCGCCGTCGACGCTGGCGCGGGCGCGGCTGGCCGCGCGCTGGTGGGCGGGAGGGACATGGCCGGGGCGGCCGAGGGCAGGGTGCCTGAGGGCGGTGTGGCCGAGGGCAGGGCGGTCGAAGGCGTGGCCGAGGGCAGGGTGGTCGAAGGCATGGGCGATCACCTGTGGGGTGCTGGCCGGGATTCCGGCGGGACGTGTCGTCAGAGGACGGGCGGCGAGCGCGCCGGTCAGTGGTGCATCGCGAGCCGCGGGCGGTTCCGGTCGCGGCGGTGACGGGACGGGTCGAGCGGCGCCGCGTGGTCGGCCAGGCCCGACCGGAAGAGCCCGTACACGAGCCGGTCGTGCGCCGCGGTCTCCAGCTCGTCGCGCAGGGTGCCGTCGCGGAGCAGGGCGTCGGGGCCGAGCAGCGCCTCGACGGCCGCCAGGGCGCCGGCGACGTCGCCGTGGTCCAGCCGGCCGCGAATGTCGTCGAGGTTCCTCGGCCGACGGTGCGCCTCGTCGATCGCGCGCAGGCAGGGCAGCGGGGTGCCGGTCAGCGAGGCCAGCAGCGTCTCGCGGCGGATCTCGTCGGGGTCGTGGTCCAGCGGGGCGAGCGCCCCGTCCACCAGGCCGATCCGGTGCCGGGCACCGCGGCACTCGACGAACCGCGTCGCCCCGTCGCCGGCCGCCGGCTCGGCCCGCGCCGGGCCGGGGCGCGGCCGTCGCGGGTCGAGCGCCGCCGCCACCAGCGGATGCAGCCGGTCGGCCTCGATCAGGCCGGCCCGCAGCAGCAGCACGTCGGGCGGCACCCAGGTCGCGGCGTGCGGCAGGACCGGCAGCGCCCGGATGCCCCGGCCCGGTCTCGTGATCTCCGGCACGGAGCCGCGCGGCCGCAGCACCAGCCGGCGTCGTTCCCCGAGGCGGACCGCTACGGCGTCCCCGCCCACACCGTCCGCGCGCAGCAGGATGTCCGCCTCGGCCGGCCACCGGTCCACCGCGCAGCCGGGCGGAAGGCCGGACGGACGGCCGCCCGGCGCGTCCGAGGGACCGGCCGGCGGCGACGGGGACCCGGCCCGGTCCCGGAGCTCGCCGGCGCGGCTGGCGTCCCACAGGTGGCGATGCAGGTCGAGGCGGAACCGCCGGTCGGGATGAGGATGGGGATGCCGGCCGGCGCTGGTCGGCGACCCGTCCCAGAGCGCGAGGCTGACGCGTTGGCTCGCGCCCGCCCAGGCCGGCGGGGTCCGCGCGACCAGGCACAGTGGGCGGGAGTCGTCCGCCGGGTACCGGGCCAGGCAGACCGTGAGGCCCGGGCGCAGCAGCCCGTCCGGCCCCACCCGTGGCAGGTGCCAGCGGAGCAGGTCCGGCGCGAGCCGCCGGAGATCGTCTTTGAGCTGGGCCGCGACCTGTCGGCCATGGGCGCGCGCCGCGGAACGCGGGCTCAGGTCGGCATCGACACGGGCGGCGGCGCACGCGCCGGCCCAGTCACCGACGGACCGACGGGCGGTCGCTGTTTCGATCATAGGCGGCGGTACGGCGAACTCACGCACCCGCAGCCAGCAGGAAAGACGGGAATCGTCCGTCATCGCCGATGAGCGCACTAGCACTCACCGTCGAGGAGTCGGACCCCCAATCTGCGGAAGGAGGTAATCATCCCGCGCAGCGTACAACGTCCGCCGCGCACCGTCAGCGTCAGGAATGCGCCCGGGCGGCGCGGGTCAGGCCTCCTTGCGGGCGACCAGGCGGTAGGTGTTGGAGCGCTCGCCCTTGCGCATGGCCGGTGCCAGGAGGGCGCCGGCCAGGCCGGCGAGCAGGGCCGGGGCGGCGGCGGCCAGCAGCACCGTGCCGCGCAGCAGCCAGCGCGCTGGCGAGCCGGGCAGCCACGGCAGCTTCGGGCTCGGGGCGAGCGCCTGGGTGACCTGCCCCACGGCGGCGATCAGGTCGCCCGGCTGGTGCGCCTCGCCGAACTGCAGCAGCACGGTGCGCAGCCCGCGGTCGCCCAGCGCGGCGACCAGGTTGTCGACCGGGATGAGCTGGCGTACCCCGGGCACCCCCCAGCCGGGCCAGAACCGGCCGAGCCGGCGGGCGCCGAGCCCCTCGGGGTTGGGCAGTTCGGCCACGAGATAGCCACCGGGGCCGAGGGCCTTGGCCACCGCGTCGAGGTCCTCCGACGGGTCGCGGCTGCGTTCCAGGTAGCCGAACATGCTGATCACGTCGTACTGGCCGGTGACCGCCTCGGCGATGTCGGCGAAGTGCACGGGGTAGGCGCGGTCGACCCAGCCGCGCCGGCGGGCCTCGCCGATCGACTCCGCCGGCCCCACCCCGTCAAAGACGGTGCGCGGCCACACCGCGCGCGCGACGTTGCAGAACGAGCCGACGCCGGCGCCGACGTCGAGCCAGTACCGCGGCAGCACGAACGGGCGTACCAGCTCGGCCTGGGCGCGCAGGTGCGCGGCGCGCGCGAAGACGGCCGCCTCGGCGCGCGCCGCGTTGATGCCGTCCACGCGGTCACGTTCGTAGAGCACCCGGCCGGCCGGCGTCAGCCGCGGGTTCTGGAACAGGTGGCCGCAGACCAGGCACTCGTCGAGCTGGAACCACCCCGGTTTGCGCAGTTCGAGGTCGGGCGAGCGCAGGCGGACCGCGAGCTCGAACGAGCCGCACCACGGGCAGTCGGGGCGCGGTGGGGCCAGGAACTGCTCGGCGCCGCCGGCGAAGGCCCGCAGGTAGCGTTCGCGCCGGGCGACGGCCGCCGCCTTGGTCTGCTCCTTGGCCGGGTCGGCCGGCAGCCCCTTCGCCTTCGCCTCGGCGGCGGCGCGCTGGTTCTGCCGCCAGGCCCGTACCGAGCTGATGGCGAACTCGACGCCCGCGGTGATCCGCACGATCGGGCTGCGGATCAGGTCGCGGGGGGCGACCGGTACCCGGCCGGCGCAGACGAAGAACGGCTGGCACCAGAACAGCGCGGTCGCGGCCAGCCCCCAGGGCCGGTTGTAGTGCACGCCGACGACGGTCGCGGCGTCGCGGATCGTCGGGAAGATGGTGTTGAGCGGCTTCACGGCCGTCCAGGACCGCCGCTGCACCCGGACCCGCATCGCGCCGTCGTCGCGGGCGGCGCGCACCCCGGCCAGCACGGCGAGGTCGGTGCTCGCCGGCGCGTGCCGCTTGAGCCGCTCGGTGATCTCCACCAGCTCGACCGGGGTGTAGTCGTCGCGCACCTCGACGCCGGCGAGCCGCGCCACCTCGGCGCGCACCAGCAGCGCCTGGAAGGCGCCCCGGCCGGGCGCGAGCCGGTCGCTCCGGTAGGTGCGGGTGTCCACCATCCGGGCGACGTCGAGCGCCCGTTCGATGGTCAGGTCGGCGGGCACGAGATCCAGCACGTCGAGCCGCTCGCGGTGGGCGTGGTAGCTCGCGGCCCGCTTGGCGGCCTCGGTCAGCTGGACGCCGGCGGCGCAGACGAACACATGGTCGGGGTCGACGGGCCGCCCGGACGCGGGCAGCGTGTCCAGCCGGCGCAGCCGGCCGCGCAGCCGCACCCCGTTGAGCAGCAGTCCGACGACGACGAGGATCGGTGCCCAGGAGAGCAGGAACCTCACGGCACGAGGATCTTCTCGACCTGCGCGGCGGCGGCGTTCACACCACCGGCGGCCGCGAACTCGGTTTGCAGGGCCATCGCGGCCTGGCGGAACGCGGGGTCGTCGAGAACGGACGAGACGGCGGCGGCGACACCGGCCGCGTTGACCCGGCCGAAGCGCACCCGCGTACCGGCGCCGGCCCGGGTGACCTGCTCGGCGATCACCGGCTGGGGGGGGGGGGGGCGCCCGCGCCCCCCCCCCCGCCGCCCCCCCCCCCCCCCCGCCC
>NZ_JADWYU010000170.1:0-303 GCF_016786325.1 Frankia nepalensis
TCACCGGTTTTTTCCGGGGGGCTACAAGCGCGGCGCCGGGGGGGGGGCGCTGAGCGCCCCGACACTCCTGGTACCGGGCAGGACCGAAAGTCCGGGGTCGGTGCCAGTCAAAGGGCGGGATCGTGGCCGGGTTTCGTAAGGAGTCCCAGCGCGAGTAGTCCCAGCGCGGCCCGCGGCGCTCCCGGACCTGCCAGATCGCATACCTCCCAGCAGACCTGCCGGGTCGGCGGTGTCGGTCCCGGCGGGCGCCCCGGGGTAGCCGGTCCGGCACGGCCCTGGTGGGGGGGGGGGGGGGGGCCCGCC
>NZ_JADWYU010000170.1:313-25903 GCF_016786325.1 Frankia nepalensis
CACCTGCCCCACCCCATCCCACCCCCCCCCCCGGCGGGACCGACGACGGCGACCGGGCAGGGACCCCGGGCTACGCCGATCCGGCAGGGACGTGGTCGGGGGCGCGGGGCGCCCCGACACTCCTGGCCCGGCGGGTGGTTGGGTGTTTGGGCGGGCGCTCAAATGGATTCGGTTCTACAGTGAACGGATATGGGACGGGCACGGGACGAACGGGCGCTGCTCGCCGACGTGATCGAGGCGGCGGGGCCTGGTCACCCGACGCTGTGCGAGGGCTGGGACACCTACGACCTGGTCGCGCACCTGGTCACCCGGGAACGAGTACTCAAGGCGGGCCCCGGGCTGGTCATCCCGAAGCTGCACGGCGTCACCGAGCGGGCCGAGCGGGCGACCAGGGAGAAGCACACCTTCCCCGAGCTCGTGGAGATCTTCCGGTCGGGGCCGCCGCGCTGGCAGCCGTCACGGCTCGGCGCGTTCGACGACGCCACCAATCTCATCGAGTTCTTCATCCACGCCGAGGACGTGCGCCGGGCACCGGCCCAACCGCCCGGGGAGGCCGCCGCCGGCCCGGGCGGGACCTCGACTCCGGGGGGCGCGGTCGGCGCGCTGGGGCCGCGTGAGCTCTCCCCCGAGCTGCGCGAGAAGCTCTGGGCGGCAGCGCGCCGGTTCGCCCGGGTCGCCTACCGGCGGGTGCCGTTCGGCGTGCTGCTGGAACGCACCGACGGGCCCGGTCAGACGGTGGCCCGCAAGGGCGATCCAGCGGTGACCCTGATCGGGACGGCCGCCGACCTGCTGCTCTACGGCTATGGCCGGCGCGCCGGCGCCCAGGTCAAGATCATCGGAGATCCGGACCTCGTGGCCGCCCTCGCGACCGCGCGCCTCGGGCTGTGACCAGGCCTACCTCGCGCGGCGCCCAGGCCCGGCGACGGACGGAACCGGCAAGACTGGGCGTGTGGAACCCATCCCGCGCGTGGCCGCCCGGGTCGTGCTGGTCGACCCGTCCGACTCGTTCCTGCTGATCCGCTCGCACGACCCGTCCCTCGAGGACTCCCCCACGTGGTGGCATGTGCCGGGCGGGGGCCTGGACCCGGGCGAGAGCGCGGAGCAGGGCGCGATCCGGGAGATCTCGGAGGAGGTCGGCATCCGGCTGCCGGCGGTCGGGCCGACGGTGGGGACCAGGACCACCCGGTTCACCTTCGGCGGCAAGCCCTACGTGCAGCGGGAGTCGTTCTTCGTCGTGCGGCTTCCCGAACGGGTCGACGTCGACCCGGCGCGGTGGACCGATCTGGAGAAGCGGTCCACCCTCGGCTGGGCCTGGTGGACGGTCACCGAGGTGACCGCCAGCGCCGAGACGATCTACCCGCGCGGGCTGGTGGACCTCGTCACCGGCTGGCTCGCCGCCGGCCCCCGCTCCGAGCCCGTCGAGGTGGCCTGACCCCGCGTGACGTCCGCGGGCCGCGACTCGCGCGCCGGCGGCTGACCGAGCAGCCAGGCACCCCACCGGCCGACCTCGCTCGGCGCGCGGACCGGCGTCCCGAGGACGACCCGGGAGTCCATCGTGTCCAGCACGCCGTCCCACCGCGCCAGGAAGAGGCCCAGCGGGCCGGCGAGCCGGCCGCGCATCAGGTACGGGTGCGGCCGGCTGGGCGCCCGCGGGAGCATCCGTTCGTACTCGGCCACGAGCCGGTTGCGCTCCGCGGCCGGCGTAGCCCCGTCGAACTCGCGCAGCAGCGACTCCTCCTCGCGGGCATGGTCCGAGATCTGGGTCGCGAGGTCGCCGCGCAGCTCGGAGACGGCGGCGCTCGGCCAGTGCGTGTCGCCCTGCGCGTACTGCTGGATCCCTTGCATGGTCACCAACATGTCGTGGGCGCCAGCGCGCAGCTGGGCCAGGCGGCCCTCGGCGTGTGGCAACGCGCTGGCGACCCTGGGGTAGACGACCCGGTGCATCGTGTCGAGGTGCGCGCACATCGCGGCGACGGCGGCGTAGCCGGCGCGGTGGACCAGGCGGGGGTCGGCGCCCGGGGTCGGCGTGGTGGACCAGGCGGTGAGCCGAGTCGCGTCCCGGTGCACCGGCCCCACCAGCCGGGCCAGCCCGTCGGGAGCCAGGCCGCCACTGGCACCCATGAGCACGCCCCCGCCCGCGGCGCCGTTCGCGCGGGCGGCCGAGCCCGTGGCCGAGTCCGCGGGCGCGGCCGGGCTGGCGGTCGCGTCGTGGTCCCGGCGCGACCGGCTCGGCCAGAATCCGGTCAGTCTCCGTAGCATGGTCGGCGTCGGCCGCGCCGAGGTCCGTCGATGTCTGAGAGTGGGCATCTGCCACCTCCTAGCTGCGCGCCGAGGCGTGACCGCGAGACCGGTGTCCCGCCGCGCGCATCCGGAGGACTTCTGCCCGCGAACGACGGCACTATGGCGGCCACCCGCCACGTCGGCGCTATGTCCACCGATGTGTCACGTCACCGAGGTGTCACGTCACCCGACGGGTGACCCAACGTGTCTCCTCGAGCGGGGACGAAGCCACCGAGCGGCGAGGCGCGTCGCCAGAGGTCGCTATGCGTAGCGGATGCTCGCATCTGCGGCCGAGGAAACGCATCCGGTTTCTACCCTGCGGAAGATGTCCGCTACCCTGCCGATATGGCTGGCACCGTTGCCCCGGAGTCGTCGGACTCCTCGGCCTACCTCTCGAACCGGTTTCGCCGGTTCGAGAGGTACACGCCGCCGGACGGCGCGCTTGCCGCCGTCGGCGTCGTCGAGGCACGCCGCTTCACGCCGGCCCGCGCGGCCACGACCGACCCGGTAAGCGTCGCCGCCGCTCCGATCGACTCAGTCATGGCCATGCCGGCCGCCTCGGTCGGCGCGGGCGCGGCGGCGGCGGCGGAGCCGGGCCGCGTCGCCGACCCATGGGCGGCACGGGCGGCCAGCGCCGCGCACGCCCGGCTTGGCCAGCTCCGGCAGCGGTTCCGGCGCGGCGAACTGCCCCCGCTCGGCCACCTCATCGTCCGGCTCCGGCTGCCCGTCCCTGGCGGGTACGAGGCCCCCTGGGTGCTGGTCGAGTCGTGGCGGGTCCCGGCCCAGCTGCGGGGACGCTGCCTCAACGACGGCGTGCACCCGACGCTGGCGCACATTCGGATGGGCCGGGCGAGCACCGTCGAGCTGGACCAGGTGATCGACTGGGCGGTGGTCGACGCCGGCGGCGAGATCGTCGAGGGTGGCTGGAGCCGCCACCTCCGCCACGCGCCGGACCTGCCGGCGGCAGCGTCGGTGTCAGCGCCGGTGCCGGTGCCGGTGTCGGTGCCGGCCACCCACCGCGCGACCGGTCCGGCGAGCTAGCACCCTTTTCCTGGATCCCGGTGGACGCGTGCGCGCGGCCGATGATCCACCCACAACGCACTAGTCCGGTCGGACCATGGGTGTTCGTTCTGACTCAGCTCTGTCTCCAGCGAGACGAGACATCCCCGCCCGTTGCGGCGAAGCCTCCGCTACCGTTACCTACCGTGTCGGATGTGACCGGCTCGCCCAGCCTCAGTGAGACGGAACGGGCGCCTGCCAGCGTGTACGTCCACACCACCGTGCCCGACGGCACCGCCGACCTGCGGATCGACGACGTCACCGCCGCGGTCGAGGGCGTCGCCGCCGAACTCGGGGACTCGCCCGGGACAGACGTCAGCGGGACCGGGCCCTGGCGGATCCCGGACGACGGGCACCCCGGCGCCGCGTTGGCCACGGCCGGCTCGCACACCTTGGTCCCTTCGGACTCCCTGGCCGGCCCGCCGGTCCCGGGCGAGCCGGACTCCGCGCTGGAGCCCGGGGCCGCGGATGGATGGGACCGGCGGCAGCGGTTGAGCGGAATGGTGCGGCACGACCTCATCGCCGAGCTCGCCGACCGGCTCGAGCAGCTGGACCAGCTGCTGGGGCGGCTGGAGGAGGCCGAGCGCCAGGCCGCGGACGCGAGCGAGCACCTGCTGCTCACCCGGCGCTGGCAGGAGGAGACGGTGCGCACCATCCAGGACGAGCGCGCCCGGATGCGGCAGCGCCAGCACGCGCTGGATGAGCTCGCCGAGCGGGCCAGGGCCGCGGTCGAGGCGATGCAGGCGACCTACCGGACCCTGCCCCGCGAGGTCGTCGAGCTGGCCATCGAGCTGCAGGTGCTGGACCGCGCCGGCTTTGTCACTCGGCGCGCTCCCCGGCCTCGGCCTTAAACGCTGACCGTAATGAGCACAATGCGCTTGGAGATCCCGGGACGTATGTTTGTCATCTTGTGACCTTAGTCCTTTAACCAGGGACCTAGTGCCCGGACAACATCCCCCGATCGAGGTACCAGGCGCACCGAACCAGCCCAATAGGACCACTGTGCATAAGGATGCGGGCTATCCGACACCCCCCAATCCCAACCACAGTCCGTGGTCCAGTCGTAGTCATCCGATCCCAGCATCAAATCTGCAAGTAGTGTTCTAGCTACTCGGGGTGCCCATCAGATCGGTGGGCAGCTCGCCGTCCACCCAGGGGCGTCCCGGTCCATGGCTCTCAGCGACCATCGTCGCGACGCCGGGACGCGACGCCCACGAACCGACAGTTCGGACGTATCGGGGGGACCCACGTTTACCGGCATGACCCCAGTGGACTAGTCTCGTCCACGACAACAGGCTCAACACCGGACCGAACGCCGAATCCTGCCCGCGGTCCTGGTGTCCCCTCCGAGTCGTCACCTCGGGCAGGAGCGGGGGACCCACCTCCGTAAGACCGGCCAGCGCCCCGGCGCCGGCCTTGGGGTGAAGCCCTTCGCGCGTCCACCGCGCGAGGGCCGGGCAGCCCAGCCCGAACCCGACAGCTCACCTCGCAGGCGTACGGGAAGGACCAGTCTTGTCCGCGCCCTCTGTGCAGTGGGATATCGACGACCGGCCTAGTACCAGTCGGGGTCGTCATCGTGGTCTGTCCGGTGTGGAGATCGCTAAACAGCGGGGCCGCACCGCGGTCGCCGCGGCCACGACCGGCGCCATCGCGATCGGCGGCATAGCCCTCGCCGGCTGCTCCCCGGTCACCGACAACGCGTCCGACGGCTTCGGCGAGGACGGCGCGGTCACCTCCGGCCTCGCTCTCGCCAGCGCCCTCGGTGGTGGCTCGACCGGCGGCGACGCCGTCATCCGGCCCGTGAGCCTCGCCTCGACCCTCAGTGACGCCGACCCCGCCGTGGGCGCCGACACGACCGCGCCGACGCTGACGGCCAAGGCGGATGTCGGGCTCAGCATCACGGACGCCGACATCAGCGTCTACGCGGACCAGCCGGTCCAGGTCGGGTTCAAGCTCACCAACAAGGACACCAACCAGCCGCTCGCTAACCAGCTGGTCAAGGTCCAGGTGAAGCTGCCGACCGGCTTCGCGACCTTCCTGCACCTGACGACGAACAACGACGGGTACACCTCGTACACCGCGCGGGTGCTGACCACCACGGAGATCACCGCGGTGTTCGATGGCACGGACGCGCTGCAGTCCGCGGTCTCGGACAACGTCGGCACGCTGCGCGTCGTCGAGCGGCCGGCGGTCTCCCCGGCGCGTGGGATCACGGTCAACGCCCCGACGAACGGCGATCTCGGCTCCAAGGCCGTGTACCTGGCCTCACTGCAGGCCGGCAAGCCATACGTCTACGGCGCCAACGGCCCGGATTCGTTCGACTGCTCCAGCCTCGTGCAGTACGTCTACCGGCAGCTCGGCCGGTCCCTGCCGCGGACCGCGCAGGCCCAGTACAACGCGACGATCCACGTCGACCCGTCTCACAAGGAAGTCGGCGACCTCATCTTCTTCGGCAGCCCGGGCAACATCTACCACGTCGGTATCTATGCCGGTGACGGCAAGATGTGGGCCGCGCCGCATTCCGGCTCGGTGGTCCAGCTGCAGACCATTTGGAGCTCGAGCTACCACGTCGGGCGCGTCCTGTAGCACCGGGAAGTGACCGTCGGTTGGCAGAGTCGCCGGGCCCCCTCCCTCGACGCTCGCCCTCGGCCACGACCCATCTACGGCGCTCCTTGGACCCGGCGCCCGGTCCGCTCGGCCTGTGCCACGTCCTCTGCGCGAACTCGGTGGTTTCTCGTCATCCGGGCTGATGCTCGGGCGACGCCGAACCACCGGTTCGCGGAAGGACTGTCGGCGCTTGGCCGCCAGAATCACACCCCTTCCGGTCGTGCGGGTCTGCCGCCCGGTCGGGGTCACCGGAACCAACCTTCGGTGACCTCGTCCTCGCCTCCGCGGACCTGACCCGCCTCCTGGCTTCCCACCCCAAGATCGTCCGCCGGTGGCATCGAGGGCTACCCCCTCCCGTCCTCGAGTTCACCAGCGGACTACCGCCAGCCGAACCCCCCTCGGCCGGCGGCGGCCCGACCGGCTCGCCCCCGGTTCCCGGGCCGGGCATGGTGCCGCCCCATCGGATTCCTCCCCCCCATCCGGTGGGGCGGCACCGGCCGCCCGCGCAGTGAAGCCAGCAGCCCCGGGAGGGGCCCGGACGCGAGCAGGACGCCGGTCGTCACCCGTGACCGAGGCCCGCGCCCACCGCCTACGACCGAGCACCTCCGGCCCCGCGCCAGGCGCGGGGCCAGCCCAGAGCTCGCCCGCCCCCGCCGGGTTTCCCCCCCCACCTGGCGGGGGCGGGCGGCACGTCGGCCCTCGCCGCCGTCCGCGCCGCCGAGGCACCGAGACGAGCGTCGGCTCATCGGACGGCAGAGAACCGAGCCAGATCACCCGGGCGGCCGTCGCCGTCGAACAGGCTGAGGCCGCCCGCGTGGTCCTCAGGCGATCGAGACCGCGACGGGAACGTTCCGCGCCACCGGCGGACCACTCAGCGGGTCGGCCACCGCCGCGCCCCCGCCCCCGCCTCGGCCAAGGCCAAGGCCAAGGCCAAGGCCAAGGCCAAGGCCAACGAAGAGAACCTCAGGATCCGCGGATCTTGTTCTCGGAGAAGCTCCACAGCCGCTTGGAGACCTCCTCGTCCCATGAGGCCTCCCGCTCCCGGGCGGTCGGCACCTGGGCGCCGCAGTCCGGGCCGGGGTCCGGGGCGAACTGACCGACGACGCCGATCGCCGCGAACTGCCCAGGGTTGGCGCAGGCGACGGCCAGCGCCTGGCGAGCTCCCTCGCCCAGGCCCCAGATATAGATCCGAGCCGGATCGATCGCCGTCCAGTCGTTGGAGACGTAGGTGATGATGTCCTTCAGGTACTGGGCGTCCGCGCCAGCGGGATCCACCCGCCATTCCCCGCCGACCGGTTCCGCGTAGACGAGCGCGAAGTCCTTCTGGTTGGCGAGGTCCGACACCTCACTGTCCGTCTCGAACGTCTTTGTCTTCGTGTTGTTATCAGGAAGGACGATGACGAGCGGGAGTGGATCCTTCGCGTTCCGTTGGGCGTGCACCTGCAGTACTCGTCCCTCGGACGCGTACCGGTTCGGGATCTCCCGCTCCTGGGTGTCCGCCGCACCGCCGCTTTTCAGGCATCCATAGAGCACGATGATCACCACACCGGCAATGATCACCGTCTTGCGGTTCTTACCCCACCAGGTAGTGAGCGGATTCGCGGCCACGTCCACAACCGAACCACACAGCGCACCAGGATGGCGCCGGTTTGCGGCACAGATGTGGCCTTGGGCGTTGCCTCAATGTCATCTCGGCGAGGTCAGCTCGGCGGTCGACCGGACGACCGCTCGCGCGCCACCGCTTAAGCGATCTGCAGCGCGCGGGCGCGAGCCGCGCGCAGGGCGTCGACCTCCGGTGGGCCGGGCAGCGCGGGCAGCGGGCCATGCACCCAGGTCAGCAACAGATCGGCGACCGCCGGGTTCTGCGCCAGCACCGGACCGTGCAGGTAGGTTCCGAGCACCGTGCCCTCGACCAGGCCGTCGGTACCCTCGGGGATCCCGTTGCCCAGGCCAATTCGAACCTTGCCGAACGGAACGCCCCGAGCCCCTGGCAATGGCCTGGTTCGACCGCCGTGGTTCTCATAACCCAGCACCAGCGGCAGGCGGAGCGACGGGTCCGGGTCGAGGGCGATGTCCCCGACGACCCGCGGCGGCAACGGCGCGTCCGGCGGGTCGAACGAACGCCTGGTCTCGACCCCGAGCAGACCCAGCCCATCGTGGATCTTCCCGCCGGCCGGGAAGCTCTGGCCGATCACCTGGTAGCCGGCGCAGACCGCGAGCACAGCGGCGCCGCCGGCGACGGCCCGCTCGATCGAGTTGTTGCGCCGAAGGCCCTCGGCCGCGAGCGTCTGTGGCTCGTCCTCGCCGCCACCCAGCAGATAGATGTCGCAGCCGGCGGGCACCGGCTCGCCGGCGGGCACGCTGACCACCTCGGCAGCGATCCCCCGCCAGCGCAGCCGCTGGGTCAGTACGAGCGCGTTGCCACCGTCGCCATAGGTCCCCAGCAGCTCGGGGTAGATGAGCGCGATCCTGGTCGTCGACTCGCGGGCCGCGGGCACCGCCGGCAGCTCCTGGTACCGGCCCTGGTCCAGGAACGAGTCCGACCGGCGTGCCGGCGGCCGGCTCTCCGGCTCCGACCACGCCGAGGGGGCCGGCGGCTCGAAGAGGTGCTGTGCCGGCAGCCGCGGCGGCACGTACCGCTGAGGCGGGTGCTGGTAGGCGTCCGGCTGGGGCTCGGGCTCGCCGTGAACGGGCCGCCGCACCGGGAAGGGGCGTTCGGGCGGAACGGAGTCCGGCCGCTGCTGAAGCGGGCGGGTGTAGTCCGCGGGCGAAGGATCGTACGGCCGCTCATACGGCGCCGGGCCGCGCTCGCCCGCGCCGTACTCGGCATATTCGGCGTACTCGCCCGAACCGCGCTCGTTCGACCCATATTCGCCCGAACCGCGCTCGTTCGACCCATATTCGCCCGAACCGTACACGTTCGACCCGTGCTCGCCGGGGCCGTACTGGCCCTGGCCGCGCCGCCGGCGCGGGTCCGGCTCGAACAGGCTCACCGGACGCCTCCGGGCGCGGGGACGGGCGACGCGCGGCGCGGGGCCGGCGTGGTCCGGACGAGCAGGTCTCGGAACGCGGTGTAGTTCGCGACGACGTCCAGCACCGAGTCCCCGGCGGCGTCGGCCGCGGCCTCGGCATCCTGGTGCACCGTGTGTGGGACGCCGGCGTAGGCCAGTCGCACGCTCATGTCCTCCTTGCGCTCCCCCGTGACGAGCACCGGGCGGCCGGCGAGCCGCTCGAACGGCACGTCCCAGATCCAGGACGGGTCGCGGCCGTCGGCCGTCTGCGAGTTGAAGTCGATGACCAGCGAACGCGGAGGAGTGGAGTTGATCAGCTCCATCATCTCGACCCATCCCGCCGGGTTCTTGGCGAGCAGCATGCGAGCCCGCGTACCGGTCGAGCCGAGGAGAACCTCCTGGTAACGGCCCTGCACGTCACCCAGGTCGGTCATCGCCGCGAGCGCTTCCTCGATCGGGACGCCGAACTGCCGGGCCGCGGCCGCCGCCATCGCGGCGTTGCCGAGGTTCACCCGACCGGGCAGGCCGATCGAGGCCTTGATGGTGCGGCCGAACCACATGATCTCGTCGAGGCCGGTCACCGCGACGATCGGCTCGGGCCGCGCGAGCCCGCACTCCGACCACCAGCCGGACTCGTTGCGGTGCAGCAGCCTGGCGCACTGCGGGCAGACCATCGCGTCCGCGGTCCAGTTCTGCCCGACCGACACCCACACCTGGTTCGACCAGGACATCGCCGCCCACGTGACCAGCGGGTCGTCGACGTTGGCGACGACGGTGCAGCCGTCGAGCTCGGCGCCCAGCTCGCGCCAGATGGCCGCGATCCGCCGAGTCTCGTTGGACCGGTCCAGCTGGTCGCGGCTGATGTTGAGCAGCAGCACGACCTGTGGGCGGACCTCACGCGCGACCCTCGGGAGCCAGATCTCGTCGACCTCGAGCGCGGCGGCGGCATCATACGGCGGCCGCGCGAGGCCGGCCAGCACACCCGCCGCCATGTTCGCCCCGCCGCTGTTCGACTTGACCGGACCGCGCGTACCCAGCGCTCGGGCCAGCAGCCGGGTCGTGGTCGTCTTGCCGTTGGTGGCGGACACGCAGGCGATCGGCCGGCCACCGCCGAGCTCGGCGAGCGCGCGTGGCGAGACCCGAAGGGCGAGCTTGCCGCCGATCATCTCGCCCGAGCCGCGGCCAAGGCGGCGCGAGGCCTGGGAAGCCATTCGCTCGACCGCGAGCGCCACTCTGGTCCTCAGGGAGAGACGGCGCGGCAACGGAGTCATCGCCCGCGCGGCGTGCCGGCCTCCGCCATTTGGCGGAGGAAACGCCATCCCACGTCGGACACCATGATCTCCTTATGTACCAAATACGCCGCTCGCGGCCCCGAGGACCGCGTGGCTTCCCTCATGTCCCGCGCGGACAGCCCGCGAACGTCGAGGCGCCCGCGGCCAGCGGCATCGCCCGGGGCGACCGGGTGACCGCGCCGGGAGGCGGCCCGTTGGGGCGGCCCGTGAACCGCGAACCTCAACGATCGGTACCTCTCGTTGTAGAGCGTGGGCGTCGGGATCCCCACCGTGCGGGTGGGGCGGGTGCCAACGCGATTCTTACAGTGCCATGCCACCACGGCACCGTGACACCGTCCCCACGACGACGTCCCAGCGTGACGGCACCCTGTCCCGGAGTCGAACCCCCAGGGATAGTGGGTCCCGCGGCCCGCGGGTGCCGGCGGCGGCACAGGACGCACAGGTGACGCGCTGCACCGCGCCGGGTAGGGAGCGCGAGAATCTCCAGTTGGGCGCACGGACCCGGCGCCACGGACCGGGACAACGATGTGAGGACACCACGGTGAGCACCAAGGCCGTCGCGATCGCGCGGGACGACGAGGGGTGGAGGGCCTACGACCTCGACCCCACCCAGCTCGAGGACCTCGACGCGCTGACCGACGTGATGCGTGATCTCGGCGATGGCCTGGTCGTCGCCTTCGTCGAGGAGGACGACGAGTACCTGGCGATCATCCGAATCGACGAGGACTCCACAGACCCTCGGGTCTTCCTGTCAGATCGGCGGGCGCTGGCCACCTCGGACCTGGCCGAGGCGCTGCTGGCCGACGCGCTGCCGGTGCCGTCGCCACGTCGCGACGAGGACGACGAGGAAGAGGCGGTGTCACCGAACGCGCAGCCGATCGGCGACGTCGATCTGCTTGACGACCTCGGCACTCCGGCGGAGGTCCTGATCTCGCTGATCGCCGAGGAGGGCATGCTGCCCGCCGACGTCGTCGCGGCGGTCAGCGAGCGCGCCGGCGCCGGGGAGATCCTCGACGAGGTGCGCGGCTGACCGCGACCGCCGGCGAGCCCGGAAGGCCCGAGGCGCCGCGCGAGCCGGCCGCGGCCCGCCCGGCGGCGCCGGAGCGCCTGACGGCGCGGGAGCCCTCGGCGGGCCCGGAGGACTGGAAGGCGCCAGAGAACTCGACGGTGCCAGCGGACTTGGCGGTGCCAGAGCGCTTGGCGGTGCCAGAGCGCTTGACGGTGCCGCCCGGTGTCACCCGTGACCTGGCGGCGATGCGCCTCGCGCTCGCCGAGGCGGCGCGCGCTCCCGCGGGCGGCGACGTGCCGGTCGGCGCCGTCGTCGTGGGCGCGGACGGCACCGTGCTCGGCCGTGGGCACAACGTCCGGGAGGCCGCCGGCGACCCGACGGGACACGCCGAGGTCATCGCCCTGCGGGCCGCCGCGGCGGCGGTCGGCGGATGGCGCCTCACCGGGGCGACGCTGGTCGTCACGCTCGAGCCGTGCACCATGTGCGCCGGCGCGCTCGTGCTGGCCCGCGTCGCCCGGCTCGTCTACGGCGCGGTCGACGACAAGGCGGGCGCGGTCGGCTCGCTGTGGGACGTGGTCCGGGACCGGCGGCTCAACCACCGGCCGGAGGTCGTCGTCGGCGTCGCCGCCGACGAGTGCTCCGCGCTGCTCGCGGCCTTCTTCGCCGCTCGCCGCGCCGCCCGGCAGGGGCGGCCGGCCGAACGCGCGTGACCCGGGCGGGAGGAGGGGTCTCGGACCGCCGCGTAGGGGGCGCCGTCCGCTACACCCCCGCGCCCCGCCCATCCCACCGCCGGACGAGACCATCGACTCAGACAGGCCCGGCGCCCCACAAGCCGCCGCCATCCAGTAAGCTCACTCCCGGTGGAGTCGCCTAGTGGCCGAGGGCGCACGCCTCGAAAGCGTGTGAGGGGGCAACCCCTCCGTGGGTTCAAATCCCACCTCCACCGCTCCGATTGCTCCGTCGCCGGCGTACTGGCGGCGGCCACAGGCTCTGAGATGGATCCGGGGTAGCTGCCCCGGATCTTTTTTTCGGTTTCGCGACCCTTTTGGGGAAATGTGTGCCGCCGACTGGCGACAGGCGGCATGCCTCGGCCGAGAAAGGGCGGTGACGCACGGGCGGGGCGGGTATATCCGGGGGTCGGGTTGCGGCGGCCGCGAGGCGTGCAATAGTCGTGGCGAACGGAAAACAATGTGTGACCATGACCCGGCCGGAAGGTCGCCGCGTGGCCCAGGAAATTATTCCTGCCCGCGCCGGATTACGGCGGGCGATTTCCGGTGGGGGCAGAAGCGCACAACCGATCCCAGCCAGGAGGTATCGCAGAATGGCAAGGGTTGTGGTGTTCGGCGCGAGCGGCAAGATTGGGCAGGCGGTCGTCAACGAGGCGATCCGGCGTGGCCACAAGGTCACCGCTGTGGCCCGCGACGAGGCGAAGCTCGCCAAGCTGTCCAGAAAGGCGAACGCCGCCGCCGGGGACGCCACCTCGCGTGACTCGGTCTACAGCCTCGCGGACGGCGCCGACGCCGTCGTCCTCGCGGTCGGCGGAAACGACAAGAAGGTCTGGGCCAACGCCGCCCGCGCGACGGTCGACGCCCTGACCAAGCTCGGCGACGGCGGGCCGCGCCTCATCCAGGTCGGCCACGGCGGCACCCTCGAGGACGGGCAGGGCGCCCGCATCCTCGACGACCCCGAGTTCCCGAACGGCATGCGCAAGGACGCGCTCGGCCACGCGGACGCGCTCGACGTGCTGCGTGCCTCCAAGGGCGTCCGGTGGACGGTCATCTGCCCGCCGCCGGTGCAGCTCGCCCAGGGGAAGCGCCGGGACACCTACCGCACCGGCACCGACCAGCCGGTCCGCGACGGCCGCGGCAACATGGCCATGTCGACCGATGACCTCGCCGTCGCGATCGTCGACGAGATCGACAAGGCCAAGCACATCAACAAGCGTTACACCATCGGCTACTGACGATCGGGCGGCGGCCAGCGGAGGCGGAGTTTCGTGGGTTTCGCCGTCGCCCGTCGGCCACCTTTCTTCCAGGACCATCGACGAGTTCGAGAAGAACGGGCCGCGCCGGCGCTCTTTCCGGCGCGGGACCGGAGAGGTTCTTATTAACCAGCCCGGGGTGGCGTTCCGGAGGCCGCCCTGACCTCTCCTGACGGCCCGCCGGCGTCAACGTCGACGTCGGCGGGCGCGCGCTTTACCGCCCCCGGTGCCCACTCAATGGCGCGTGGCCCCGGGGGCGTCCGCGCGCTCCAGGCGGAAAGACGAGACGCGGAAAGGCGAGACGTGGAAAGGCGAGGCTAGGCCCGGGGTTAGGCCCGAAGGGTGTCGAGGATCTCGGCGGTGTCCTTCGCGGTGGTGAGGGGCGAGACGATCGCGAAACGGGCGAGCGTCTCGCCCCGATGGACGGTGGGCGTGACGAACGCGAAGCCCGCGCGCAGCAGACGCCCCGACCAGGCGTGGTAGTCGTCGGCCGTCCAGCCGATTCTGCGGAAGACGACCACCGACAGTTCGGGTTCGCCGACGAGCTCCAGGTAGGGCCGCGACCGCACCTGGTCGGCGCAGGCGGCCGCGGTGGCCAGTGCCCGCTCGATGGCCTCGGTGTACGCGCGGGTGCCGTGCACGGCCAGTGAGAACCAGAACGGCAGCCCGCGGGCCCGCCGGGAGAGCCCGATCGCGTAGTCGGACGGGTTCCAGGCCTCGGGCGTGTCCAGAACGCTCAGATAGCCAGCCTGCTGGGTGTGCGCGACCCGCGCCAGTTGCGGCTCGCGGTACACCAGCGCGCAGGCGTCGAACGGCGCGAACAGCCACTTGTGCGGGTCAACGATCAGGGAGTCGACTCGTTCCAGGCCGTCGAAGCGATGCCGCACCGATGGCGCGGCCAACGCCGCGAGCCCGTAGGCGCCGTCGGCGTGCACCCACAGCCCGCGCGCCCCGGCGACCTCGGTCACCCCGCGCAGGTCGTCGATGAGGCCGAACTGGGTCGTGCCGGCGGTCGCGACCACCGCGAACACGCCGGCGCGGCGCTCGGCCGGCAGGCCGTCGAGCGCGTCGGCGAGGGTGGCCCCGGTCAGCCGGCCACGGCCGTCGGACGCGGCGACGACGACGTCGACATCCATCACCCGGGCGGCTTCGGCCAGCGACGAATGCGCCTCCTGACCGCAGACGAAGCTCCACCGCGGCGGCCCGGCGGCGCCCACCGTGCCACCCGGGCCGTCTCGGGCCCAGGCGCGGCGGGCCACGTCCCGGGCGGTGACCAGCGCGGACAGGTTGCCGACGGTGCCGCCGGGCACGAACACCCCGCCGGCCGACGCCGGCATGCCCGCGAGGTCCGCGAGCCACCGCAGCGCCTGGTTCTCGGCGAAGACCGCGCCGGCCCCCTCGAGCCAGCTGCCGCCATAGATCGACGAGGCGCCGACGACCAGGTCGAACAGCACCGCGGCCCGCGTGGGCGCGGCCGGGATGAACGAGAGATAGCGGGGATGATCCGTCGAGATGCAGGCGCGCGCCAGCACCTCGTCATACAGCCGCAGCGCCTCGGCGCCGCCGAGACCGTCGGGGGTGACCGTCTCGCCGACCGCGGCGGCGAGCTCGGCCGGCGACATCGGCGCGTCCAACGGCGCCGGGTCGAACCGCATCCGTTCCTGCGCGTATGCCAACACGGCACTGGCCAGCTCCGCCGTCTGGGCGTCATAGCGGTGCACAGTGCGCCTTTTCCCAGTTGGTACTGCCTCGGGCGACGCCTGCCCGGTCGATGGCCGGCGGCCCGCCCACGCCGCCTCGCGCCCTGGCAGACACCTGGGGGATCCCGACCGTCCGGTCAGACGTCAGGGTCACGAAACGGTGCCGGTCGTGGCGCTGGCGTCTGACACGATTCCCCGTCACGTCGGACAGGACGAGCGCACACCCACACCCGAACACGACATTGGCAGGGCGTTGCTCTGGCCGGCGCGTCTGGGCGCCGGCGGCCCGCCTGACACGGAACCGACAAGGTGCTCCCGGCTCCCGGCACCCAGTTCCAGGCATCCAACTCCGCCCCTCGGACCGCGAGGCCCCGAAGAGCACGGAGACTCAGGCCCGGGTGACATGCGGGCGGCCACGTGGAACGTCACCGCCCGCCCGTTCCCCAGGGGCGGCTCGACCGACCATCGGCGGATACGACGGCCGCACCGGCGTCGGGTGCCTCGGTGAGGCCGGCACCGGCGTCGGGTACCTCGGTGAGGCCCGCACAGGTGGAGCTCGTCCAGGAAGGCCCTGGACGAGCCCGCTCAGACCTCCTGCTTGCCCTTGCGCTGCCGCAGGAAGAACCCACCGGTGACAAGGGCGACCAGCAGCACGACAATGCCGACACGCTTCATAACGACCTCCTAGATGTCTGTCGAAACCTTTGGACGACGGCTCTCGGCCGCCGTCGAGCCGGCGCGGTGGCCCCTTGCCAGCTCCGGCCTCCGGCCGCGCCCCTGTGGGGCCACGTCGCCTTCCGGCCAGGGCAGGCTCCGACCGTGGGTCACGGCGAGGTTTCCGCCCAGCGTCGCCTGAGCATGCCATGCGCCACGGAGCGAAGCGGCGCCGGCACCGGCACGCGCCCGACTTATCCCAAAGATCTCGGGGACCGACCCGGGCGCCGACGGCACATTCCCGTCATCTCCAGCACCCGAAGCTACGGAATGCCTCCACCAGAGCATCGCCGTCAGGCCTGGCCGGGCCGGTCGTTGTCAGTCAGTTCGGCGAGCCTTGTCGCCACGGCCGGCGCCCCTCGGCGCCCAGCCCGACCGGCGCCGAACCAGCTGCTTTCCCTGCCTCATGGCGACCATGGCCCGCGAACGACCCGACGCCCGACGACAAAGCCAAATGAGACCCGAAATGAGACCACAAGACGAGCGGCCAGGCACGGCGGACCACGCACCACCAACTCGCCCGGAAACCCGACAGCACACCGAGACCAAGATCGCCAGCAAAGCCAAGCCCAGACCCCAAATGACCACGACAAACGACACGACGTCCGAAGGACAAGCCACCGGGGCTGTCGGGGGCAGAGCCCCTGACCCGGGGGTTCCAGGAGGCCACACCTAGGCTGACACGGCCCCATGACCACAACAAACGACACGACGTCCGAAGGACGAGCCACCGGGGGTGTCGGGGGCAGAGCCCCTGACCCGGGGGTTCCAGGGGGTCGCCCCCCTGGGCAGACATGGCGTCCCCGCAGAGGGAAGCGGATCAAAGATCCGCGAACAGGCTGAGCCAGCGGAGGACGCGGGATTCGAACCCGCGAGGGGTTGCCCCCAACACGCTTTCCAAGCGTGCGCCCTAGGCCACTAGGCGAGTCCTCCGCCGACGAGAGTACCGGATGTCCAGCGGGTCTGGGGCGGTGGGCGACCTCTGGATCCGGCGGCTGGGCCTGGGCGCGGGACGCCGGTCCGCGGGCCGGGCAGGCCCCCGCCACGGGGCGGCGGGGGTGGAAGTCAAGATCGCCGCCGGGGGGCTAGACTGCGAAGCAGACCCCTCGTGTGGCGTCATCCTCGTGAACCTCCCCAGGGCCGGAAGGCAGCAAGGATAAGCGGGCTCTGGCGGGTGCGCGAGGGGTCCTTTCGTTCGCGGGCTAGGCAGGGCGGTGGGCAGGCCAGTGAGCACAGCGCTGTACAACCGGTACCGACCCGCGACGTTCAGCCAGGTCGTCGGCCAGGAGCACGTGACGTCGGCGCTCATGCAGGCACTGCGGACCGGGCGGTTGCACCATGCCTACCTGTTCAGCGGCCCGCGCGGCTGCGGGAAGACGTCGTCGGCCCGGATCCTCGCCGCCTCGCTCAACTGTGAGCAGGGGCCGACGCCCGAGCCCTGCGGCGTGTGCGACCAGTGCGTGTCGATCCGGACCGGTTCGTCGATGGACGTCACCGAGATCGACGCCGCCTCGCACGGTCTCGTCGACGACGCCCGTGACCTGCGGGAACGGGCGTTCTTCGCGCCCGCCTCGGCCCGCTTCAAGATCTTCGTGGTGGACGAGGCGCACATGGTCACCGCGGCGGCGTTCAACGCGCTGCTGAAGGTGGTCGAGGAGCCGCCGCCCTACCTGAAGTTCGTGTTCGCCACCACCGAGCCGGACAAGGTGATCGCCACCATCCGGTCGAGGACGCATCACTACGCCTTCCGGCTGGTGCCGCCGGGCATCCTGCGTGACCATCTGGCCTCGGTCTCCTCCAGGGAGGGCGTCGAGGTCGACCCGTCGGTGCTGCCGCTGGTGGTGCGCGCCGGCGCCGGCTCGGTACGCGACTCGCTGTCGGTGCTCGACCAGCTGCTGGCCGGCGCGGGACCGGAGGGGCTGCGCTACGACCGGGCGGTCGCGCTGCTCGGGATGACCGACGGTGTGCTGCTCGACGAGGCCGTCGACGCGCTCGCCGCCCGGGACGGGGCGACGCTGTTCACCGTCGTGGACAAGGTGGTGGGGTCCGGGCACGACCCGCGCCGTTTCACCGCGGACCTGCTCGAACGGCTGCGCGACCTCATCATGATCAACGCGGTGCCGGACGTGGTCGAGCGTGGCCTGCTGGACGCGTTCTCGTCAGACCAGATCGAGCGGATGAAGGCCCAGGCGGGTCGGGTGGGCCCCGCGGAGCTGTCGCGGACCGCCGACGTGCTGCACGCCGGCCTCGCGGAGATGCGGGGCACGGCGAACCCTCGGCTGCTGCTGGAGCTCGTCCTGGCCAGGGCGCTGCTGCCCGGCGCGGCCACCGACCCGGCGGCGCTGCTCGTCCGGCTGGAGCGGCTGGAGCGCGGCCTCGCCGCGGGCGGGGGCCTCCCGCCAGCGCCCTCCGCGCCGGCCTCCGCGCCGGCCTCCGCGCCCGCCCAGGCGGCCCCGGGCGGCGAGGCCCGGACGGTGACGGCGCGGCCTGCCCAGCCCGAGTCCCAGTCCCGTCCTCGAACCGCCGAGCCGGTGCCCGGGGCGGTCGGCCCGGTGCCGCCGTCACCGGCGGGCCAGGCGGCCCGGCCCGGCGACGGCGGCTGGGGAGCCCCGCCGACCGGGCCGACCGAGCCGGTGGGCCGTCCGCCGGTGGCACCGCCGGCCCCACAGCCGGCCACCGCGGCCGAAGGCGGCGGGGCCGGGTCCGAGGCCGCGACCGTGCGCGCGATGTGGGACCAGGTGCTCGCCGCCGCCCGTCGGCGCAAGGTGGTGACGGCGGCCCTGCTCTCCGAGCACGCGAGCGTGCTCGACGTCCGGTCGAACGAGGTGTTCCTCGGTTTCTCCGCGCCGCGAATCGCGCAGATGTTCAGCCAGGGCAGCCACATCGAAGTGCTCTGCTCGGCGCTCGCCGACCAGTTCGGCGGTGGCTGGCGGGTGACGGTCGGTGAGCCGGGCGCCGGCGGCGGCCGGGGCGGCGCCACGCAGGGCGGGCCGGCCAGGCCGTCGGCGGGTCCGGCGGCCCCGGCGGGCTACTCGCCTCCCGGTGGCGGGCGGATGACGCCGGCGTCGGGGCCGGCGGTGGCCCCGACGGCACGCCCGTCGACGGGGTTCGCCGCCCAGCCACCGGCCGGGTTCGGGCCAGGCCAGGCCGGTGGCCCCTCGGTGCCCGCCTCCCGGCCGGCCGCGGCGGGTCCGCCGGTCTCCTTCTCCGCGGCCGCGGTCGCTGGCCCCGCGGGCTCGCCCGGTCCCATGGGCTCGCCCGGTCTTGTCGGCTCGCCTGTCGCGGCGACCGTGCGCGGGCCACTTGGGCCGGGGATGGCTCCCCTGGCCGCCCCGGCCGCCCCTGGCCCGCGGCCCGGGGGTGAGTTCGGCGTGCCCCCGCGGTCATCGGGCCCCGCGGGGCAGCCGGGGGGGCCGGTCTCCGCGTCCGCCGCGCCGGTCACCGGCAGCGTCGGCATGGGCTCGTTCGCCGGTATGGGCGGTTTGGCCGGCGGCGGCGCCGCGACGGCCGTCGCGGCCGACGAGCCGTCGCTCGACGACGAGGACATGCCCGCGCACCCGGGGGCGGCGCTGAGCGGCGAGGCGGCGGCCGTGGAACTGCTCCGCGCCGGCCTCGGAGCGACCGTCATCGAACAGCACGGCGCCAGCTAGTACCCGTCCCCCGGAGGCGTTCGCGCGGCCCGCACGCGCCCGGACCCACCGGCATCAGCCGTTCCCGCCGGGGCGGCCATCAGGCCGCGGCGCTGGACGTCGGCGGGCCGACCGGCGTCTTTCGCGCCCCTCACGATGTCGGACAGGACGCCAACCGCTGGCCTGAGCCGCGCAAGCGGGTTCGGGCCGGAGCGGACGTAGGATCATGGTCATGTCGAATCCAGCAGCGCCGGGGTCGTTCGGTGACATGGGCGGCGACGCGACGCCCGGTTTTGGGTCGATCATCGAGCAGGCGCAGAAGATGCAGGCCGCGCTGCTGGTCGCCCAGCAGGAGCTCGCCGAGGCCCGGGTGGACGGCGACGCGGGCGGCGGGCTGGTCACCGCGACGGTGAACGGCGGCGGTGAGCTGGTCGGCCTGACCATCAGCCCCAAGGCCGTCGACCCGGCGGACACCGAGACCCTCGCCGACCTGATCCTGGCCGCGGTGCGCGACGCGACGACGAACGCGCACAAGCTGGCCGAGCAGAAGATGGCGGCGGCCACCGGCGGGCTCGGTGGCATGCTGGGATCGCTGGGCGGCGGCCTGGGTGGGCCCGGGCTTCCCGGTCTCCCGGGGCTGCCCGGCGCTCCTGGACTCGGCTGACGACGCGGGATCGGTGCGACACAGGTGTATGAAGGCGTCGTCCAGGATCTGATCGACGAGCTCGGAGCACTGCCCGGGATCGGGCCGAAGAGCGCCCAGCGGATCGCGTTCCACATCCTCGCCGCGGATCCAGCGGATGTGCGGCGGCTTGCCAAGGCCTTGCTGGAGGTCAAGGAGAAGGTCCAGTTCTGCCGGATCTGCTTCAACGTGGCCCAGGGCGAGCTGTGCCGGATCTGCGCCGACCCGCGACGCGACCTGACGGTGATCTGCGTGGTCGAGGAGTCGAAGGACGTCGTCGCGATCGAGCGGACGCGGGAGTTCCGCGGTCGCTACCACGTGCTCGGCGGGGCGATCAATCCGATCGGCGGGATCGGACCGGACGATCTGCACATCCGTGAGCTGATCGCGCGCTTGGCCGACGGCTCGGTGACCGAACTGATCCTGGCGACCGACCCGAACACCGAGGGGGAGGTCACCGCTTCCTACCTCGCCCGCCAGATCGGTCCGATGGGACTGACCGTTAGCCGGCTGGCCAGCGGCCTGCCGATGGGCGGCGATCTGGAGTGGGCCGACGAGGTCACCCTCGGCCGCGCCTTCGAAGGCCGCCGCACGGTCTCGCCCTGACCGACCTGAGCCCTGACCCACCTGATCGACGCATCACGGCGGCCTGCCGTAGTTCCTCATGGCGTCACCCAGCGCGGCTGGAAGCGGCTGGTGCCCTACCCCGCGACGTTCGCCCTGCCCGCTCCCACCCGTCCCCGTGAGTGGCGCGCACCCGTCCCCGCGAGTGGCGCGCCCGGGTGTCAGCGAGAACGCGTGCTGGGGACCGCGCCACGGCCGACACTTCGCCAGCGCCGGCCCGTGGCACGGGTCCGAGACTCCTCGGACCCTGGCTGGCGCGGAACAAGTGCCGCATCGGCGAAGGTCTGCCCGCGCCGTGGGCCGGTGCCGGTGAAGTGTCCGCGGTAACGCGGTCCCTGGCTCGCGTGACAGCGGACAGGTCCGGAGACCGACCCGCCGGGGTCGGGTGGCCGGTTGCTTTGGTCGTTTGTGTCGTGTCCCCGGACTTGTCCGTCAGAACGCGGTCCCTAGAGGGAGTCCGTTAGGTACTACAAACGTGCACGGACTTGAGGGTGGGCGTGGCGCGGCTGGGGCGCCAACCGCCGGGGCCGCTCACCCTGCTTCACGATCAAGATACTTAGGTCTGTCGCGGCAGAAAACCGCAGGTCGTCCCTGAACTCGTCTGCGAGACTTGTTACTACGTAGCCTTGCCCATAGGCGAGTTAGCCGAGGGGTGGGCTGGCTGGCGGCGGGAATCACGACAGCTCAGCGCGTCCACCACAGCAGCACCGCCCCGTCGTCGTTTGCGGTGGCGAGGGTGCGCCCGTCCGCCGTGAACGCCACCGACAACATGGTGCCGGTGTGGTCGGTGAGGGGCTCGCCGATCGGTCGGCGGCGGGCGGGGTCGGTGAGGGGCTGGCCGATCGGTTGGGGGCGGGCGGGGTCGGTGACGTCCCACAGCCGCATCGTCTCGTTTTCGCCTGCGGTGGCGAGGGTGCGCCCGTCCGCCGTGAACGCCACCGACCACACGCCGCCGCCGTGGTCGGTGAGGGGCTGGCCGATCGGTTGGGGGCGGGCGGGGTCGGTGACGTCCCACAGCCGCACCGTCGTGTCCCAGCTTCCGGTAGCGAGGGTGCTCCCGTCCGCTGTGAACGCCACCGACATCACGGCGGCGGTGTGGTCGGTGAGGGGCTGGCCGATCGGTTGGGGGCGGGCGGGGTCGGTGACGTCCCACAGCCGCACCGTGAAGTCCCAGCCCGCAGTGGCGAGGGTGCTCCCGTCCGCTGTGAACGCCACCGACAACACGGGGGCGGTGTGGTCGGTGAGGGGCTGGCCGATCGGTTGGGGGCGGGGGTCGGTGACGTTCCACAGCCGCACAGTGCAGTCCCCGCCTGCGGTAGCGAGGGTGCGTCCGTCCGCCGTGAACGCCACCGACCACACGGCGTCGGTGTGGCCTATGAGGGGCTGGCCGATCGGTCGTGGGCGGGCGGGGTCGGTGACGTTCCACAGCCGCACCGTGCAGTCCCCGCCTGCGGTAGCGAGGGTGCGCCCGTCCGCCGTGAACGCCACCGACAACACGGGGGCGGTGTGGTCGGTGAGGGGCTGGCCGATCGATTGGGGGCGGGTGGGGTCGGTGACGTCCCACAGCCGCACCGTGCAGTCCTGGCTTGCGGTGGCGAGGGTGCTCCCGTCCGCCGTGAACGCGACCGACCACACGCTGTCGCGGTGGCCGGCGAAGGGTACACCGATCGGTCCGGGCCCGGCGGGCGACAGCGCGGGTGCCTGCGGGACGGGGGGAGGGAAGGCAGGTTCCTGCACATGTGGGGCGCTTCGCGCAGATACCGGGAAGGCGGGTGCCGTCGCCGGCTTGGCCCGGCCGGTGATGGTGCCACGGACCTGGTCAAGCAGATATCGGTGCGCGTCCCCCGAGGCCCGGCCGAACAGGTCAATGGACACGACACTGCCCAGCAGACCCGGACGCGGACAGTCCTCGATCCGGACAGGGAGCAGTTTGCGGGCAAAACCAGTGGGATCAGAGGCCTGGGCAGCCTGCCACTCCTGACGACCGTAGACAGACTCCAGGTAGGCCGCGGACAGGACCGCGAGAGTCCGTTCCGCGCGTCGGACCCCCTGCTCCATGCGGAACTGCCAGTTCGATCCAGCGACGAAGTCCCACGCCTGGATCAGCACCCGATATCCGGCGTCCTCCAACTGCCAGGCCATCCACTCCGCCCACGCACGGTCAACGGCCGTGTAGGAGACGAAAAAGTCCCAGCCGTCCGCCCCCGGCGAACCCCCCGAAGCCACCACACCACAGATCTTCGCACCACCCACAGATCACAGACGTCAGCACGGGGTGTGACGTGGCCGATCTTGAATGCTGCGCCACCCACGACGTCAGTCAATAGCCGCCGACCGCATGTGGCTGACCGGGGGAAAGGTGGCATAGGCCCTCGCAACGCGTAGTCCCGGTGGGCCTCGGGCTCGGCCGGTTGGGCTGTAGTCCTGGTGGAGGTCGCGGTCAGGATGTGCCGCGTAGAACGATCTTGGCGGTTGCCAGGGAGACTCCGGCAGCGTCGGCGATGGCGGGGACGGTGTGGCCGCCGGCGGCTCGGACTTCGCGGATGGCGTCGTCTCGTTCTCGGCGGGCGGCGGTGAGGTCGCGTTCCGCCTTCTGTACGCGTTCGGCGAGTGTGCGCAGGTCGTCCAACGTCCGGGCCATGGCAAAGATCTTAGCTAACGGGTAGCCGGGTATCCGCAAACGCCTGACGGCTATAGGGTAGCCGGGTATCCTATAGCTATAGGTGGACCTGAGACGCGGCAACGTCCCAGGTCCGTGATCCCAAACCTCGCGGAGTTGGAACCATGACCATGGTCGCAGACCAGAGAATCAACGGCGACAGTGAGCGTGAGCTGTCGGTGGCTGAGAAGCTCGCGGTTATCACTCGGGCGTTGCCGGGGGCTCGGGTGCACGGCCCGGCGGTGCGGGCGGTGTTGTTCACTCGTCAGGCGTCGGGCTCGGCTGCGGAGGTGCCCGGTCAGCATGCGGCGTTTACGGCGGCGTGTGCGGCGCGTGGCTGGTCGGCGGGTGGTTCGGTCGGCCAGATCGGCGGCGGGTACCGGGCCTGGCTGTCGGTGATCGGGCTGGTGCAGCGGGGCCGGTACGACGTGGTCGTGGTCGACACGTGGGATCGGCTGTCGGCGACGGAAGCCGGGAAGATCCACGTGTTGGGGCTGCTGCGCCGGGCGAGGGTGCGGCTGCTGATCGCACACGAGGAGATCGACACCGGTGACCGGATCGGGCTGGCGCTGGTCGACTCGCTGATCAGCGCGGGCGCGGCTGTGGCGGTGGCCCGGTGAGCGGCGGCGGTCGGGATGGCTCGGCGGGGTGGCCGTCGCGGTGGATGCCTGCGCGGCTGGTGACGCTGGGGGGTGGCCGTACGGGGTTGGCGCTGAACGCGGGTGCGTCGGCTCGGGACGTGGCCACGCTGGCGGGGCTGCTCGACGGTGCGGTGTACCGGGACACCGCGCGGCAGGAGCCTGGTAGCTCGGCGGTCGTGCTGATCTTTGATGGTGGTCCGGTGGGCTCGCCTGCGGGCGGCTCGTGGCCTGGCCCGGTGGCGGACGGGGACGCGGTGGCGGCCGCGGGGGGCGGCTGGGTGCCGCAGACGGGTGCGGCGGCCGGTCCGGATCGGGGCATCACGCCGTATCAGCTCGCGCTGTGGGAACTGCTGCACGCAGCTCCGGACGGTGCGGCGGGTGCTCGGCTCCTGGACGCGGTCCGCGTCCTGGCTCCGGAAACGGTCGTAGTCCTGGCGGACCTTGTCCACGACCGGCGCGGCGGGCGGTGCTCGGGCGGGTCGTAGTCCTGGCGGGCGCGCACGACACGGCGGCCGGTAGGCCCTTCCTGGCGGGGGCTACCGGCCGTCCGCGCTTCTGGGCCTGGATCGGCGCTGGCACGCCGCTCCTGGGGATTGCCGCCGGTCGCCGTGCGACGTGCACAGCCCCGGAGGCGCGCGGCGGGTCTGCCTCGGCGTGGCCGGTCGCCTCTGTGCGCAGCCGCCAGCGGCCGACGCCACGACCCGTGGACGTCTGTTGCGTCCCCTCCCATTTCCCCCCACCCCATCCCCCATGGGTGCCGCACATAGCGGGACAGTGGCGGTGTCAAGGGTCGCCGTAGGCGATCGGCGCAGCCGACGCGCGGAGCGCGCCCTTGATGCCGTCGCTGGCCCGTTAGACACTTCGGCGCCAGCGGGGAATGGGGAACCCCCTGCCGCCCGCCGTGCGACGCATCGTCGTTGTCAGTCGCCGTGCGACGTCGAATGTTCTGCTGCGCGGGCAGGCGCTTTCTTCTGCGGGTGTTGCGACGCGCCGACGCTCCGGCACGCGTGGGTGGGGTGGCAGGCCCGACGCGCCCGGGGTGCCGAGCGAAGCGAGGCGGGGCCCCGGGGCGTGGCGGGGCTGACGGGGCCCCGCCCGCGCGTGCCGTGTGCGGCGCTGCGCGGCGCGCGCCCCGAAGGGGCGCCTTGAAACCTTACAGAAAATTCGCGACGGCGATCATGGATCATGGTTGTCCGATCCCATGTGATGCTTTACATCTCGGTCCCACCTGATGCTTGACGGCTGTCGCCCCCGGCCTGTCCTGCTCTGTGGCGTTGGGGGCGCTGCGGGCGGGAGGCCGGGATCGGTCTTGGCGGGCAGGTCAGGCGGCGCCATCCGACGTCTCGACGTCGGACAGCAAGAGGGCTCAGGGAGACTGCATGGGTAGGTTCTCCTGCCATGCGTGTGCGCCAGTACGTGTACTTCGCGTTGAAGTCCGATGGCGTCTCGGCCGCCGAGATGACTGCGAGATTGGGCATCGAGCCCGACGAGGTGGCCATACGCGGCAGCCGCAGGGCCGAACCGATGATCAGGCCGGCGTCGCACAGCTGGAAGGTCGTCTGCCGGCAGCCGTACATGACCGTCGACGAGCAGATCGACCACGTCCTGGATCGGCTGCTGCCTGCGGCCTGACTTCCGCCAAATTAGTGCGCACTGCCCGGTCAGACGATCAGTGCGAGCGCGGTGCGCAGGTCGGTCGGGA
>NZ_JADWYU010000228.1 GCF_016786325.1 Frankia nepalensis
CTTCGACCTCGTCCGGCCGGCACAGGCAGACCGGAATGCCCGCGACGACGCGGGGCGCCGGCCGGCCCGCCTCCACGGGCGCCTTGTTGGTCCTCGGCGCGCTGTGCCCCCCCGTGGCGCGCGCGTCGGCGCGCGCGCGGCGCCGCCGGGGGACGAACAGGCCGGCGAGGCCCGCGCACACCGCTCCGCCGGCGCCTAGCAGGAACGCCTGGGTGAAGGCGCCGTCGGTGGGCAGCCCGGTGGCCGCGTCGGTGCTCGCGGCCAGCAGGGTGGCGGCGACCTGCGAGCCGAGCGCCGCGCCCACCGAGCGCACGAGGGCGTTGACGCCGGTCGCCTGCCCGGTCATCCCGGCGGGGACGGCCGCGATGATGATGTTGGGGACGGCGGCCATGCCCACCGCGACGCCGGTGAACACGATGATCGACAGCGCGATGACCGGCGCCGCCGAGCCGCGCGTGAGCGCGAGCCCGACGAGCCCGCCGGCGGCGCCGAACGGCCCGGCGGCGAGCAGGGCGCGGGCGCCGAGCCGGACGGTGAACCGGCCGGACACCGACCCGGCGATGAGCATCGCCACGCAGGCCGGGAACATGAGCAGGCCGGCGCCCGTGGCGGACAGGCCGAAGCCGTAGCCGGTCGACTCGGCGGTCTGCGCGATCTGCGGGATCAGCACGAACGCGCCGAACATGCAGAACCCGACGAGCGCCGTCACGACGTTGGTGATCAGGACCGCGGGCCGCGCGAGGACGCTCAGGTCGACGAGTGGCTCGGCGGCGCGGCGCTCGAACAGACCGAACAGCACCAGGACGACGAGGCCCGCCCCGACGAGGCCGAGCGTGCGCGCGCTCAGCCAGCCCCAGGCGGACGTGCGGGTCAGCGCGAGCAGCGGCGCGGTGAGCCCGACGGCGAGCAGCAGCGCGCCCGGCACGTCGATCCGGCCCGGCGCGCGCATGCCGGAGTCGGGCAGCCGCATCGCCCCGAACGCCGCGGCCGCCGAGATGGCCGTACCCACCCAGAAGATCCACTGCCACGAGGCGTGGTCGACGAGCAGTCCTCCCATCACCAGGCCGCCGCCCGCGCCGATGCCCGCGATCGCCGACATGAGGCCGAGCGCGCCCGGGCGGCGCTCCGCCGGGAACGTGTCGTTGATCAGGCCGAAGCAGAGCGGGATGATGCCGCCCCCGGCGCCCTGGACGACCCGGGCCAGGACCAGCATCCACACGTTGACAGCCAGCGCCCCCAGCACGCTGCCGGCGGCGAACGTGACCAGCGCGATCACCAGCATCCGCCGCTTGCCGAACATGTCCCCGAGCCGGCCGGCCATCGGGGTCAGGATCGCGGCGGACAGGAGGTAGGCGCTGAGCACCCAGGAGATGTTCGCCGGGGTGGTGCGCAGCTCCTTGGTGAGCACGCCCAGCCCCGGCACGACCGCCGTCTGCGCCACCGCGAACGCCGCCGCCGCCAGCATGAGCACCAGGCTGTCGGCGGAACTCGCCGCGTGCCCGGCGCCGCCCGCGTGCCCGGCGGCGGGCACGGCCGCTCCCTTGGCGGCGCCGCGCCGCATGGCTTCGCCCGTCGACGTCCCGTGCCGCGTCTCGCCGCCCCGCATCCCCATACACCTCAAGCCTCGAGCCGAAGTGGACCCGCGGGTCCGGTTATCTGATCATAGCCATTAAGCGGACTCCAGGGTCCGTTTGGATGGTCGGAAGGGGTGTGAAGTGCCCTTCACCGGCCGCGGTCGGACCGGGCAGGCCTCCCCGAGGCCGCGTCGGCGCGGCCTCGCGGGAGCGGAGGAACGCCTCGCGGCGGGCGTGGCACGACAACGACGGCGGCGCCTGTCGACGGCGCCCGCCCGCCGGGCCAGGCCGGCCGCCGATCAGGGAAGGTGGCGGTTCTTCCAGCGCAGGGTGCCGCGATGGCGGCGCCACCAGGACAGGGCGGTGAGCCAGCCCAGAGCGCAGATGGACAGCGGGTGGGCCGCCGCGTCGGGCCAGGCGCGGCCGGCGGTGGCACGGGCGGTGACCCACCGGCTGGCGACGCCGGCGAGGTAGCCGGCCAGACCCGCCCACGAGCCGCGCAGCGCGGCCAGGACCGGCAGCACGAACAGCCAGCCGAGCAGGCCGACCTGGCCGGCACTCGCCGCCGGCCGGCCGCCGCCGGCCGCCCACAGCGACTTGGCGTAGCCGTCGCGAAGCTCGGCGGCGCCGGTGTACATCCGATTGACGGCGAGCTCGGTCCCGTCGGCGACGCAGCCGCGCCCGCCGGCGCGCTTGACCGCCCGCAGCAGCGCGATGTCCTCCAGCACCTCGGCACGCACCGCCGCGTGCCCGCCGGCGCGCCGGTAGGCCGCCGCGTCGACGCAGAGCAACTGGCCACCCGCCGCCGACAGCGAGCCACGCGGCGAGCGCTCCGCCAGCCGCAGCGGCAGCAACGCGAGGAACGACCACTGCAGCAGCGGCTGGACCAGCCGCTCCGCCGCGGTGACCGCCTCCTGCCGGGGGTACGGGCTGACCAGGTCCAGGCCGGTGTCGCGCAGCAGGGCGACCGCGCGGGCCAGCCCGTCCGCGGCGAGCGTCACGTCGGCGTCGACGAAGACCAGCGCCGTCCCGGTCGCCGCCGTGGCCGCCCGGTGGCAGGCGTGCGGCTTGCCGAGCCAGCCGTCCGGCGGCCCCTCGCCGCGCTGGAGTACCACGCGCGGGTCGCCGGCGGCGATCGCGGCGACGAGGTCGGCGGTCGCGTCCGTGGAGGCGTCGTCGTGCACGATCACCTCCAGGTCGGCCAGGCCCGTCGAGGCGAGCACGGCCGTCAGGCAGCGGCCGACCCGGGCCGCCTCGTCGCGTACCGGCAGCAGCACGGAGACCCGCTCGCCGACCGGCCTCGCCGGCGGCGGCCGCCGCCAGCGCCGGGTGTTCAGGACGGTGTGGGCCGCGACCAGCGCCGCCCCCGCCGCGCCTGACCACACCGCGCCTGACCACACGGCGTCCCCGGCGGCCCGCGGCGCTCGGCCCGTGGCCGTCATCCCGGCTCGTCGGGCTGGTCTGGTCGTGGCTGGGACGAGGCGGCGGCCGGGGCCCGGGCAAGGACGCGCGCCCGGGATGGCGTCGTGGGACGGGGCGGCGTCGCGGGCCGGGGCCGGCGCGCCAGGGCGCGGGGAAGGGCGGGCAGGGCCATGCCGACGGCGCCGGCGAGCGCGACCGAGGGCTGGCCGAAGAAGGCCAGGCAGGCCAGCACCCAGGACCCGTACGTCCAGCACAGGAGGAACAGGGGGACGCCGTCGCCGGCGGGCCAGCGGACCGGGCCCGGGCGCTGGCGGGGGGCGGCGGGCCGGTCGGGCGCGGGACGGCGGGCCGGGTCCGGAAGGCGGTCGAGGAGGGCGACCAGCGTGGCGCCGACGAGCAGCCAGCCAGCGGCGTTGGTGAGCGGAATCCCGTTGAGCGCGGGACCGCCGCCCGGTTCCCAGACCCAGAAGCCCTCGGCGACCATCCGGGGGTCGAGGAAGAGGTCCCAGCCGGCCAGCAGCACGCCGCCAGCGAGCGCCGTCGCCACCCTGGCCCTCGGGCCGGCCGGGCCGAGGCCCGCGTTCGCGGCGGACCAGCGGCCCGCCAGCAACGCCGGGTAGGCCATCATCGCCCAGCCCAGGGGGATGATGGCGGGCACGCCGGCGACCTCGAGGCCGAGCCGGCCGGTATAGGAGTAATGGCCGAACGGCCAGCCGGTGCGCAGCCCGACCACCTCGGCGGCGAACCCTAGGCCGACCGTGATCGCGAGATAGCCGGCGGCGAAGACCCGGCCCCGGCGGTGTGCCGCGTGACTCGCCGAGGCGACGAAGAAGGCCAGTACCTGGCCGATCGTCAGCCAGGCCCGCCCGCCGCCGCCCGCCGGCAGCAGCGGGTACGGGATCTGGGCCGCGACGACGGCCGCCGCCGCGAGCTGGCGGACCGTGCCCCGACGGACCGTGCCCCGGCGGACCAGGGCGCGGGCCGGCGCGCGCGGGGGCGCCGCGAGCCGCGGCCGCCCGGGGAGACGATCCACCCGGCCGGCGGCCTACAGGGCGCGGGCCGGCCGGCCGAAGCGGGCGGCCACGGCGCCGCGGCGGCGCCGCGAGGTGGGTGGCGGCAGCTCCTTGCCGAGCACCGCGTAGGCGGTGTAGCTGCCAGGGAAATGGAAGTTCGACAGCAGCGGCACGAATCCCTCGCTGGCGTAGAGCCTGCGGGCTCTGCTGTCGGGCAGCTCCAGCGCCGAGAGCGCCGCGGTGCGCTGCGGGACGTCGCGCAGCAGCTCCCGCAGCAGCCCCCGGCCGATGCCCTGGCCCTGGTAGTCCGGCAGGACGTGCAGCTCGACGATCTCCAGGCAGTCCGTCAGCCAGTGCTCCGCCGCGGCGGGCGACAGCGCGGAGGCCACCACGTCGTGCCACCACTGGCCCGGCCGGCCGGGCATCGCGTAGGTGATGCCGACGAGGGCGTCGTCCTCGGTCAGAGCGGCCACGGCGCGCAGGTCACGCCGCTCGGTATGCCGTCGGGCGTGCGTCATCCGGTCACGGGCCGCGCGCTGGGGGTCCGCCTCGTGGAGGTCCAGAAACGCGGCCTTGTAGACGGCGATCACCTCGCCGAGACGGGCGCGCATGCGGGCGGGCGTCCAGCGGACCAGCCTGATGTCGGCACTCGCCAAGGCTCGCCTCGCAAGGGGTCGACACGCGGTCGGGAGGTCGACGATAACTCGTCGGTCGCCCTGCACGCCCGGCGGCCAGGGAGCGGAAACCTGGTGGACACACCGTGTCATTGGATGATTACCGTGGTTCGGGAGTGGTACGGGCCTTCGAGGGGCCCGCCGGTCGCAGGGGGGCGCGGCCGTCCACGGTGCCGCGGCCGTCCAGCACGGTGAACCGGGCGAAGAGCTCCTCGGCGTACCAGCCGACCTCGGCGGTCCTGCTGACCACGGCGGCGTGCGCGGGGCGCCGGTAGGCGAACGCGCGGACGGCCGCGAGGTCCGGCCAGATACTGAACGTCCCCTGCAGCGCGACCGGTGCCTCCCCGATACCGATCGCCAGCAGCGGCCCGGCCGTGTCGCCGGTGGGGCCGCTGGCCGCGCTCGCCCCGGCGAGCGTGGCGAGGTCCGCGGCGACCGGGGGCACGGCCCGCCAGAACGTGACCGCGTGCCGGGGCGCGAGGCGGGCCCTGGTGAGCACGGCGACCGGGCCCGTCGGCACGGGGGCGCCGGCGGCGTCCCCGCCGCCGCTCGGGTCCGGGGTGCCCGTGACCGTGGGGGAGCGCGCGATGCCGGGGCCGTCGGGGGTCTTCGGGGGGCTGGCCGCGGCCTCGGGGGAGGGCGACCCGAACGGTTGCCGGCCGGACCAGCGGCCACGGGAGGCCAGGGGACCGAGCTCGACGTGGAAGTGCTCCTCGGCGATCCGCCCCCAGGAGCGGGCGATGCCCGAACGGTCGAACGCGGCGGCCGCGGCCGGATCGTCCCAGGCGGCCACCAGGCCCCAGCGGCGCGGCTCGGCACCCAGGGGGGTGAAGGCGCCGGGCATGCCGGTGCCGACCAGCTTGGCGAAGGCGAGCCCGGGAACGTGCCGCAGCCGAGCCCGGCCCAGCGCCATCCGGCCGAGGGCGGCTCCGACCTGCCGGGTGGGCACCCGCCACAGGTCGACGGTCACCAGCGGAACGAGCCCGTTCGGGGCGGCCCGCGCCGCGACACGCGGCCTGACCAGCGACATTGACGCCCCTTCCTGATCGGGCTACCTTGGTCATGTTCGAACTTGTGTTCGAACGCAGGGGTGCCGGGTCGACCTCTGGGGCGACCTCTAGGTCGACTTGTGAGCCGACCTGTGGACCGACTTGGGGGCCAGCTTGTGCCCGACTCGAACGGCCGGTGAACACCGGGAGGTGGTCATGACCAGCCAGCCGACTCAGCCGACATCGCGCCAGCCGTCCGTGCGTCAGCAGCCGTCCACGCACCAGCCGTCGTCCGCGTGCCAGCAGCCCACTCTGTACCCGTCCGCGCGCCCCGGGCGGCCTCAGCTCCCGCGGCCTCCGCAGTCTGTCACCGACGTACGACCGGTTCCGGCCGACGACCGGCGCACCCTGGTCCCGGCTGCCGGGATGCCGCGCCGCTCCCGGGACGACCTGCTCGCGGCGGCCCGGCACGGGCTGGCCGAGGCCACGTTCGCCCGGCCGGCGGGGGAGCGGTACGCGCTCGCTCACCTGGCCGCTCTGCGGGTGGCCGCGGCGGTGCTGGCGGACCGGGCCCGGCCTCGGCCGGGGCGGCGCGGCCGGCCGGTGAGCGCCTGGCGGCTGCTGGCCCAGGTCGCCCCGGAGCTCGGCGAGTGGGCGGACTTCTTCGCCGCCGGCGCGCCGCGGCGCGCGGCGGCGGAGGCCGGGCTGTCGGTCGTGACCGCCCGTGACGCCGACGACCTGCTCCGGCAGGTGGAGATCTTCCTGGGCGTCGTGGAGGAGGTGCTGGGCCTGCCGTCCCAGCCCACCCTCACCGGGACGGTGCCGCCCGCGGCCCGTCCCGGCTGGGACTAGCCGTGGCACCCGTCGCGGCGGGCGAGATCGAGGAGGCGCCCGCGGACGGCGCCCCCCACGGTGCCTCCCCGGCGGGACCTCCCGCCGGGCGTCGGTCGGGAGGCGGTCCCGTTCGCCGTTCCGCGCCGGTGGTGGCCGCGCTGCGGGGTCTGCGGGAACTGCGCGACCCGCGGGAGGCCGCCTCGGAGAGACAGCCCGAGCCCTCGGATCTGACCGGCCGCGTGCTGCCGGTGCCGACCGCGCTGGCCGGGCTGCTGCCTCAGCGCGGGCTACCGCGCGGGGCGACGGTGGCGGTCGAGGGGTCGGCCGCGCTGCTGCTCGCCGTGCTCGCCGAGCCGTCCCGGGCCGGGGCATGGTGCGCGGTGGTCGGCTGCCCGGCGCTGGGCCTGCTGGCCGCGGCGGAAGCCGGGATCGCGCTGGAGCGGCTGGTTCTGGTGCCCAACCCGGGGCAGCGCTGGCCGGTGGTCGTCGCCGCGTTGGTCGACGCCCTGGAACTGGTCGCCGTGTGCCCGCCCGACTCGTCAGGACACACGGCCCGGCGCCTGGCGGCGCGCGCCCGCGAGCGGGGCTGCCTGCTGCTGCCGGTCGGCGCGGGCTGGGACGGGGCCGACCTGCGGCTGGCCGTCGAGGAACGGTACTTCCACGGCCTCGGCGAGGGGCACGGCCACCTGCGCGGCATCCGGCTGTTGGTCCGGGTCTCCGGCCGGGGCGCGGCCACTCGCCCGCGTCGTGGCTGGCTCACCGTCGCGGGCCCCGATCCCGTTCCCAGCCCACGGACCTCCCCGATCGGCGGAGCCGATCGGGCAGGGATCCCGGATCCGGCGGGAACCCCGGGCGCCGCCGACCCGGGCGGTGCCACCCACGTGGCCTGGGGCGGCGGCGCGCGCCGCGATGACGAGCCGGGTGCCGGCGAGGAGCGGCGGACGGCGCCGGGGCTACGGGAGGGGGTGGCCTAGATGCCGGTGCGGATGCTTGCCGTGCACTGCCCGGACTGGCCGACGACGGCCGCCGGGGCCATCCCCGGCCTGCCCGCCGCCGTGGTCGAGGCGAACCAGGTGGTGGCGGTGACTCCGGCCGCCCGTGCCGCCGGCGTGCGGCCCGGGCTGCGTCGGCGTGATGCCCAGGGGCGCTGCCCGGAGCTTCGGCTGCTGCCCGCCGACCCCGACCGGGACGCCCGGGCGTTCGAGCCGGTGGTGGCCGCCATCGAACGCGTGGTGCCCGGTGTCGAGGTGGTCCGGCCGGGTGACTGCCTCGTGCCGATCCGCGGTGCCGCGCGCTATTTCGGCGCCGAGTCCCTGGCGGCCGCCCAGGTCCGCGGCGCGGTCACCGCGGCGCTGGCGGCCGGGCCGCCCGGCCTGGCCGAGGGAGCCGCCCCGGCGGATCCGTCCACGTGCTGCCGCCTCGGGATCGCCGACGGGCCGTTCGCCGCCGGGCTGGCCGCCCGGCTCGGCCGGACGGTGCCGGCCGGAGCGGGCGCGGCCTTCCTCGCCGAACTGCCGGTGGAGCTGCTCGATCGGCCCGAGCTCGTCGGGCTGCTGCGCCGGCTGGGGCTGGCCACTCTGGGCGCGTTCGCGGCGCTGCCCGCCGGGGAGGTGCTCGGCCGGTTCGGGCCAGAGGGGGCGTTCGCGCACCGACTGGCCCGGGGCGACGACGACCGGCTGGCGGCGCCGCGGCTGGTCCCGCCGGACCTCGCCGTCGACGTCAGGCTCGACCCACCGGCGGACAGCGTCGACGCGGTGATCTTCACGGCCCGCCGCCTCGCCGAAGCCGCGCACGCCAAGCTGCTGGCCGCGGGTCTGGCCTGCGCCCGGGTCACCGTCGAGGCTGAGACGGAGCACGGCGAGCACCTGCGCCGAGTCTGGCGGCACGACGGCCCGCTGACCCCCGCGGCGATCACCGACCGGATCCGTTGGCAGCTGGACGGCTGGCTGTCCGCCGCGAACCTGATGGGTGGGCCGTCCGCCGAGGAGAACGCGGCGGTGCCCTCGCCGCGGCTCCACCGGCCGCCTCAGCTGGCCAGGGTCGTCCGGATCCGAGTGGTTCCGGAGGACCTGCTCGCCGCCGACGGCCGCCAGTCGGGGCTGTGGGGCGAGCCGGGCGCGCCCGATGGCCGGGTACGCCGCGCACTCGACCGGGTCCAGGGCCTGCTCGGTCCGGAGGCGGTCCTGACCGCCGAGGTGCGCGGCGGGCGGGACCCCGCGACGGCGGTGCGGCTGGTGCCCTGGGGAGAGCCGCGCGGGCTTCCCACGGACGCGGAACGGGCTCGAGCGCCCTGGCCGGGGCGGCTGCCCGCGCCGGCGCCCGCCACCGTGCTCACCACCCCCCGCCCCGCCCAACTGCTCGACGCCGCCGGCAGGCCGGTGGTCGTCACCGCCCGGGCAGCGGCGACCGGGTCCCCGGTCTGGCTGTCCCTCGAGGGCCACCCACCGGTCCGGGTCGTCGGCTGGGCCGGGCCCTGGCCGGCCGACGAGCGGTGGTGGGAGCCCTCCGGCCGGCGCAGGGCCCGGTTCCAGCTCACCACCGAGGACGGCTCGGCCCGCCTGCTGTTCGTCGAGGCCGGCCGGTGGTGGTGGGAGGCCTCTTACGAGTGAGGACGAGGGGTGAACCCTGTCCCCGCCCTTCGGGCAGCTCCCTCGGCCTCATCCTCAGATGCCTGCTCCGGGGGAGGCGCCCCGGACCCCCGATGCCGCGCTTCGCGCGACCGGGGAGCAGTGACCGGGAGCAGTGACTGGAGGTGGCGGTCGGCCCTCGGAGGCGGGGTACGGGTGATCGCGCGTGGCGGGATGAGCGCGCGCGGCAGGCGGGTCGGGACTTAGGGGGCGGCGGTGAGCTGGTGGAATCCGGCGGTTTCGTGGGCGGAGCTGGAGCGGCGGATGTCGGGGCGGCCGCTTCGGCCCGGGGATGCCCAGGGCGGTGGTGATCAGGGCGGGCCGGTGGGGGATGGCGGGGACGCGCCGGCCTGGACACGGCGCCGGGAGCCCTACCGGCCCGCGCCGGAACTGGTCGCCGCCGCCGCGCGCGGCGGTGACCAGCCGGCCGGTGAGCCGTACGCCGAGCTGCACTGCCACTCGGCGTTCAGCTTCCTCGACGGGGCCAGCCAGCCGGAGGAACTGGTGGAGGAGGCCGCCAGGCTGGGACTGTCCGCGCTGGCCCTCACCGACCACGACGGCATGTACGGGGTGGTCCGGTTCGCGGAGGCGGCGGGCGAGGTGGGGCTGGCGACCCTCTACGGGGTGGAGGTCGCCCTCGACCAGCCGGCCGCGCGTCCCGGAGTGCCCGACCCGGTAGGGGAGCACCTGCTCGTGCTGGCCCGCGACCCGGAGGGCTACCGGCGGCTGTCGCGGGCGGTGTCCGACGCCCACCTGGCCGGCGGGGGGAAGGGCCGCCCGCTGACCACCCTGGACGCTCTCGCCGACGCGGCCGGCGACGGGCACTGGCAGATCCTCACCGGCTGCCGCAAGGGGGTGGTGCCGGCCGCGCTCGCCGCTGGGGGCGTCGACTCCGCCCGGGTCGCCCTGGACGGGCTGGTCGGCCGGTTCGGCCAGGACAACGTCGCCGTCGAACTGTGGGACCACGCCCAGCCGCTCGACTCGGCCCGCAACGACGCGCTTCACGAACTCGCCCGGGAGAAGGGGCTGACCTGCGTCGCGACCAACAACGTCCACTACGCCACCCCGGCGTCCGGCCGGCTCGCCGCCGTGATGGCCGCGATCCGGGCCCGCCGGGCGCTCGACGAGATGGACGGCCACCTGCCCGCGGCCGGCTGCGCGCACCTGCGCTCCGGCGACGAGATGGCCGGCCGGTTCGGCCGCTATCCCGGTGTGGTCGCGGCGGCCGCCCGGATCGGCGCCGAGTGCTCCTTCGACCTGCGCCTCGTGGCGCCCCGGCTGCCGGACTTCCCGGTGCCGCCCGGACACACCGAGGCCAGCTGGCTGCGGCTGCTGACCATGCAGGGGGCGGCCCGCCGGTACGGGCCGCCTGGCGGCGAACGGGTCGTCGGCGCCTATGACCAGCTCGCCCATGAGCTCACCCTGATCGAGCGGCTCGGTTTCCCCGGTTACTTCTTGATCGTGCACGACATCGTCGAGTTCTGCCGCCGGGAGGACATCCTGTGCCAGGGGCGGGGCTCGGCGGCGAACTCGGCGGTCTGCTACGCCCTGGGCATCACCGGTGTCGACGCGGTCTCCTTCGGCCTGCTGTTCGAACGGTTCCTCGCCCCGGAACGCGACGGTCCGCCAGACATCGACCTGGACATCGAGTCCGGCCGGCGCGAGGAGGTCATCCAGTACGTCTACGGCCGGTACGGCCGGGACCGGGCCGCCCAGGTGGCCAACGTCATCAGCTACCGGTCCCGCTCGGCGGTGCGTGACGTCGCCCGCGCGCTCGGTTTCTCCCCCGGCCAGCAGGACACCTGGTCCACCGGCATCGACCGCTGGTCCCCGCTGCCCGCCGCCGGCGCTGTGGCCCCGTCGGCGCCGGCCCTCGCGGCGCCGGCCTCCCAGGCCCTGGCCGCCCCGGCGGCCGCCCACACCCCGGCCGCCCACACCCCGGCCGACCCGGCCCCGGCCATGCCGGCTGCCCTGGCGGAGCGCGCGCCGGTCGACGGCGCGTCGGCCCCGGGCCGTTCGGGGGATGAGACCATGAACGGGGAGACGCTCCTGATCCCGAAGCAGGCGACGGGTTCCGCCCGGCTGGCCGGGCCCGCGAGGCCGGGTTCCCCGTCCGACGCCAGAGGAGGCGCCGACGCCAGAGGAGGCGCCGTCGGGCCGCGAGGGGCCGCGGACGCCGGTTCTCGCCCCGTGCCAGCGGGCAGGACGGCCACCCGTCCCGCGATGTCGGGTGAGAGCGCGGGGCGGGCTGGCGCCACGCCGCCGCGGCCGGCCGAGCCCCGGGACCGGATCGGCCCGGAGATCCCGCGGGAGGTGGTCGCGCTCGCCGGGCAGCTGCTCGGCTTTCCCCGTCATCTCGGCATCCACTCCGGGGGGATGGTGATCTGTGACCGGCCGGTGGCCGAGGTGGTGCCGGTGGAGTGGGCGCGGATGCCCGGGCGCACCGTCGTCCAGTGGGACAAGGACGACTGCGCGGTCGCCGGGCTTGTCAAGTTCGACCTGCTCGGGCTCGGGATGCTCGGCATGCTGCATGGCGCGTTCGAGCTGATCCGGGCCCACCACGGCCGCGAGCTCGATCTAGGGGAGATCCCGCAGGAGGACCCGGCGGTCTACGACATGCTCTGCGCCGCCGACTCGGTCGGCGTCTTCCAGGTCGAGAGCCGCGCCCAGATGGCCACCCTGCCCCGGCTGCGCCCGCGCTGCTTCTACGACCTGGTCGTCGAAGTGGCGTTGATCCGCCCCGGCCCGATCCAGGGTGGCTCGGTACATCCCTACATCCGGCGGCGCAACGGCGCCGAGGAGATCACCTACCCGCACCCGCTGCTGCGCCGCTCGCTGGCCAAGACCCTGGGGGTTCCGCTCTTCCAGGAGCAGCTGATGCAGATGGCCATCGACGTCGCCGGGTTCACGGCGGCCGAGGCCGACCAGCTGCGCCGGGCGATGGGGGCCAAGCGCGCGACCGAGCGGATCGACCGGCTGCGGGCCCGGTTCTACGAGGGCATGGCGGCCAACGGAATCGTGGGGGAGACGGCCGACGAGCTGTACACCAAACTTGCCGCCTTCGCGAACTTCGGCTTCCCCGAGAGCCACTCGGTCAGCTTCGCGTTCCTCGTCTACGCCAGCGCCTGGCTCAAGCTCTACTATCCGGCGGCGTTCTGCGCGGCGCTGCTCAACGCCCAGCCGATGGGCTTCTACTCCCCGCAGAGCCTGGTCGCCGACGCCCGCCGACACGGCGTCACCGTCCACGGCCCCGACCTGAACGCCTCCGGCGGCGGCGCCACCCTGGAACACGGCACCATCCCGGACCACGGCGCGGGCCGGGAGAAGGGCGCCCTCCGGGAGGAGCCGCCCGGCGCCGTGGCGGTCCTGGAGCCGGCGGAGGGCTGTCGGGCCGACGTCGGCGGGCATCCGGCCGTCCGGCTGGGCCTGGCCGGGGTGCGCGGCATCGGCGCCGCGAACGCCAGGCGGATCGTCGCGGCCCGGGAAGCCGACGGCCCCTACCAGGACATGGCGGACCTGGCCCGTCGGACCGGGCTGACCGGCGCCCAGCTGGAGGCGCTCGCCACCGCCGGAGCCTTCGGCTGCTTCGGGCTCGCCCGCCGGGAGGCGTTGTGGGCGGCCGGCGCCGCCGCCCAGGCCCGGCCCGACCGGCTCGAGGGGATGACCCTCGGCGACGACCCGGCGGCTGTCGCCGCGTACCTGCCGGGGATGACCGGCGCCGAGGAGGTCGTCGCCGACCTGTGGGCAACCGGGATCACGCCGGGCCGCTATCCCACCGAGTTCGTCCGCGACCGGCTGGACGCGCTGGGCGTGGTCGTCGCCTCCGGGCTCGCGGCGCTGCGGCCGGACCGGCGGGTCTGGGTCGCCGGAGTCGTGACCCACCGGCAGCGCCCGGCGACCGCCGGCGGCACCACCTTCCTCAACCTGGAGGACGAGACCGGGCTGGTGAACGTCGTCTGCTCGCGCGGCGTCTGGGTCCGCCACCGCGCGGTCGCCACCGCGGCGCCAGCGCTGCTCGTCCGGGGCCGGCTGGAGAAGGCGGACGGCGTCGTGAACGTGATCGCCGACCGGCTGGAGCGGCTCCCGCTCGCCGTCGCCCGTCGCTCCCGGGACTTCCGTTGACGCCGACGACACCGTGGCAGGCGACGACACCGTGGCAGGCAACAGAGCCGTGGCGGGCGACGGGGCCGGCAGGGTGGGGGACGGGCACGCCGTGCCCGGCCGCCGGGCCCGCCGGCGGCCGACGGACCAGGCCCCCGGGGCGGCGCTCGCGGCGCTCACCGGACCGGGGCGGCGGCGCCAGGGCGATTCGCCCGGCCTCGTCGTGGCGGCGAGCTCTCGTGCGGAGGCGGTGTCCCGGTCCGGCATGCCGCGTCCGGGTCCGCCTGCACCCTCAGGCCTGGCAGCTCGCCGGCTTCGTAGCGGAGACGTTCACCTTCGATTACCATCGGTTATCTTCTCGGGTGCTCTGGTTACCGAACGTGGGGATAGCCGATGTCTCGATGGATGGTGACGGTTGCCGGCGTGTCGGTGGGCGGGCTGGTCGTCGGCGTGGTGATCGGGTTCACGCTCCCGGCCCGATGACGACGCCGGCCGCGGCGGCGGGGCCGGCGGCCCGGCGTGCGGCGGAGCGGGCCGACCCGCGGCACGCCGCCGTCTGGCGGGCACTCGCGGACGTGCTCGCGGCCCCCGGCCCGGCCGGGCGCGGGCTCACCGTCGTCGACGCCGGCGGCGGCAGCGGCGGTTTCGCCGTCCCGCTCGCCGAACGCGGCCACCAGGTGACGGTCGTCGACCCGAGCCAGGACGCGCTCGCCGCGCTCGCCCGCCGGGCCGCGGATCGGGGCGTCGCCGACCGGGTGACCGGCCGGCAGGGTGACCTCTCCGAGCTGGCCGCCGCCGTCGGTCCGGACGTCGCGGGCGTAGGCGGCGCCGACCTGTTGCTCTGCCACGCGGTGCTCGACCGCGTCGAGCACCCGGGACCGGCGCTGGCCGCCGCGCTGCGGGTGCTGCGCCCGGGAGGCTGGCTGTCCCTGCTGGTCGCCGGGCGGGCCGGCGCCGTGCTCGCCCGGGCGCTCGCCGGCCGGTTCGACGACGCGGCCCGGATGCTGCTCGATCCGCGCGGCCCGGCCGAAGCGGGCGACGTCACCCGCTTCGACACTGACGAGGTGACGGCGTTGGCGCGGGCCGCGGGCGCCGAGGTGGTCGCGGTCCACGGCGTGCGGGTCTTCGCGGACCTCGCGCTGCCACTGCCGGCCACCGCCGGCGACGACGACCGAGAGCCGGCGGCTGGCTGGGCCGAACGGCTCGCCGAGCTGGAGGCAGCCGTCTGTGCCCGGCCGCCCTACCGGGACCTCGCGGCCCAGCTGCACGTGCTCGCCCGGCGCGCGGCGCCATGACCGGTGCCCGCGGTCCCGGCGGGGCTGTCCCCGGCGTCGCTGTTCCTGGTGCCGCCGCTCCTGGCGCTGCCGCCCCCGATGGGACCGTTCCCGTCGACGCGGCCCGGCCCGCGAGCGCCGGCGAGACCCGCGACGGCCCGGCGCGGGACGGCTCGGTCGGCAGCCCGATCCTGCACGTCGACATGGACGCGTTCTTCGCGGCGGTCACCCTGCTCGGCCGCCCGGAGCTACGCGGCCGGCCCGTCATCATCGGCGGCGGCCCCCGCGGGGTGGTGCTCTCCGCGACCTACGGGGCACGCGCCTTCGGCGTGCGCAGCGCCATGCCGATCGCCCGTGCCCGCCGGCTGTGCCCGGCCGCGCTGGTGCTGCCGCCGGAGCGGCACGCCTACCAGGAGGTCTCCGGCCGGGTGATGGCGATCCTGCGCGACGTCACCCCGCTGGTCGCCCCGCTGTCCGTCGACGAGGCGTTCCTCGACGTCTCGGGCGCCCGCCGGCTGTTCGGGACGCCGGCCGAGATCGCCGGGATGATCCGCGCGCGGGTGCTCGCCCAGGAGGGCCTGACCTGCTCGGTGGGGGTCGCGCCGACGATGTTCGTCGCGAAGATCGCCTCGACCCGCTGCAAGCCGGACGGCCTTCTGGTGGTCGAGCCGGACCGGGTGCTCGACTTCCTGCACCCGTTGCCCACGTCCGCGCTGTGGGGCGTCGGGCGGGCCACCGAGGCCGCCCTCGACCGGCTGGGCCTGCGCACCATCGGTGACATCGCGGACTGCCCGCCGGCCACCCTGCGCCGCGCGCTCGGCCAGGCGGCGGGGGCGCACCTGTGGGCGTTGGCGCACGGCCGCGACGAGCGAGCCGTCGACCCGGGCTCCACCGAGGTCAGCATCGGGGCCGAGCACACCCTGGCGGTCGACACGGCCGACCTCGACGTGCTCGCCCGCGAGCTGCTGCGCCTGTCCGGCCAGGTGGCCCGCCGGCTGCGCGGCCGAGGCTGGGCCGCCAGGACCGTCGCGGTCAAGATCCGGCTCGCCGACTTCACCACCCTGACCCGGGCGCGCACGCTGCGTGAGCCCACCGACGTGACCCAGGAGATCTACCGGGCCGCGCTGGCGTTGTTCCGCGAGTCGGGTACCGCCGGGAGCGCGGTCCGGCTCGTCGGCGTGCGCGCGGCGGGCCTCGTCGACGCCGGCGCCACCGGCCACCAGCTCGCCCTCGACGAGCGTCCGTCCGGCTGGTCCCAGCTCGAGCGCGCGGCCGACGCCGCCGGCCGCCGCTTCGGGACGGGGGCCGTCGCCCCCGCCAGCCTGCTCCCGCGTGAGCCACGCCAGCCTGGTGACGTCAGGAACCCGCCGCGCTGACGAACGCGGCAAGGCATGGTCGCCAACCTGAGGCGCGCCGGGTCCGAGGTGCCAGACCTGAGGCGCGCCCGCGGTCAGTTCTCCCAGCGGCGGCGCCAGCGCTCCTCGACACGCTCCGTGAAGGAGGGACGGTTGCGGCGGCGCGCGGCCGGGCCGGCGCGACGGTGCGCGTCGGTGCCGCGGCCACTGATCCGCCGCAGGTCGGCGGCGCCCCGCAGAGCGGCGGCCAGCATGATCGCGAAGCCGAGGATGCCCAGGGTGACGGTCAGCGCGGGAAGCTGGCTGAGCACGACGCCCACGATGAGCATGGCGAGGCCGAGGACGAACAGCACCGCGTTGCGGCGGATCCTGCGGACCAGATAGGTGCGCGGATTGGTCGAACGGACGGCGCTCGCGAACTTCGGATCGTCGTCCACGAGACCGCGCTCGATCTGGTCGAGCAGGCGCTGCTCGTTCTCCGAGAGCGGCATCGATGCTCCTCCCACTGCCGGTAGGACGAACCTAACCAAGGATAGGCATCAACGGCCGGGCGCGACAGGCAACCGGCCATCCTCGGTACCCAGTCGTTACACCAATTAGTACCCAGGCGTTGGGATGCCAGCCGGTCATGGCCGGCCGGCGGGTTCGGCGGGCTCGCCCCGGGGCTCGGGGGCGGTTGGCGCGGGCGGCCCGGAGGACCGCCGCCAGGGACGCTCGGCGGCGGCGTAGCCACCGGAGCGCGTCAGTCGGCGCAGGACCGACGGCGGGGCGACCTGGGCGACCAGCCAGCGGCCGCGCGGCGCCACGGACAGCAACCCGTCGGTCGCCGTGGTCACGTCCTCGGTGACGCTGTCCCCGGCCTGGCCGAGCTGGGTGCCGGGTGGGGCATAACGGACCCGTTCCTCGGCCCAGCCGAGCCGCTCGAGCGCCTTCACCGCGTCAGCGACCTTGGGCGTCTCCGCCTCGGGGCCGGCCACCAGGTAGCCCTTCAGCCGACCGACCACCATCCGGGGCGAGTCGCTGGGCCGCAGCGGGATGCCCAGGTCCGTGGCCAGGTCGAGCAGTTCGGCCCAGCCGGCCCGTACCCGAGCCCGCGCCAGGACGCCCGCCTCGGCGGGCGGGCCGGCCGTCGAGGGCACCGCGCTGGCGCGCAGCCGCCGCCGTCGGATGACCCGCCGCGCGATCGCCGGCCCGCCGAGCAGCGCCGCGCCCCCCACCACGATCAGCAGGATCAGCGCGGCCCTGAGCAGGATCTTGCCGGTCCTCGACGCGGTGCCGCCGTCCGCGCCGGCGCCGTCGGTCCCCGGCGTCACCTCCGGGGACGCGGCGACGTCCTGGCCGATCTCGGTCTGCCGCTGGTCGGGGTCCGGGGACCACGTGTTGTCGCCCGTGTCCGGGGGGACGCCGTTGCTGTTGGTCGGCTCGAACGGGACCCAGCCCGCTCCGGGCAGCCACACCTCCGGCCAGGCGTGCCGGTTGCCCTGCTTGTAGAGCAGGGATCCGTCCGGCTGCTGGGTGGGCCGCTTGTAGCCGGTCGCGACGCGCGCGGGGATGTCGAGCGTCCGGGCGAGCAGCGCCATCGCCGTCGCGTAGTGCTCGCAGAAGCCACGATGGGTGACGAAGAGGAAGTCGCTGACCGTGCCGAGCGGGGCGGCCACGTCGTAGACCCACTGCTGGCGTTGGAAGTAGTCCGCGATCGCGCGGGCCTTGTCGTAGTCGCTGGCACGGCCGGACGTGATCTGCTCGGCCAGATCCGGTATCCGCGAGTCCAGGTCGGCCGGTACCGCGAGGTCCGGGGCGAGCTCGGCGGGGATCGTCCCGGTGGCGGTCAGCTGGGCCTTCGTGGGAGTGGGGATCACGGCCTGGACCGTGTACACGGCTCCCGCCGCCGACGTGCGGGCGTTCGCGTAGACGGTGCCGGTGGGCTGGTTCACCCACCAGACGCCCTGCAGTCCCTCGACGGACGTGGTCCTGCCGTCGGGGAGTGGCAGCTCGGTCTGGGGGTTGCCCGGGTGGATGGAGATCGTCGCGGTCACCTCCGTCCCGGCGACCTCGACGGTGGGGCGTGGCAGGTCGACGCCGAAGGAGGTGTCACCGGCACCGGGGAACCCGGACGAGGTGAACCGGCTGCTGCCGTCGAAGGTGTCCAGCGCCGTCTCCCGCAGGTAGACGGTGGTCCTGAACAGCTCCGGATTGTCCGTGCGCACGCTCACCAACGGCTGCGCGAAGGACGAATCCCCTGGCTCGCTCTGCCCCCCGGGCGTCGTGCTCGGGCCATCCACGAGGCCGCTGCCCGACTGGCCTCTGGGGTTCGCCGGCTCGGGCTGGGCCTGGCCAGGGGTGGGCACGCCAGGGGTGGCCGGCGTCGGGTTCTGGGTCGGCCCCGTGGGCGGCTGGCTGCCGCCGGTGCCGCCGGCAACGGCGCTGTCGGGAAGGGGGGTCGGCTCGAACGGGATCCAGCCCGTGCCGGGCAGCCAGACCTCCGGCCAGGCGTGCGCGTCCTGGTTCTTCACCACCCAGCTGCCGTCGGCCGCCCGGGTGCCGCCGAGGAAGCCGACCGCGACCCGCGCGGGGATGCCCAGCGCGCGGACGAGCACGGTCATCGCGGAGGCGAACTGTTCGCAGTACCCCTTCTTGCCGACGAACAGGAACTCGCTCAGCGCCCCCGTGGGAACGCTCGGCGCGCCGCTGAGGTCGTAGGTGAACGTCCCGCCGTGGAAGTAGTCCTGGATGGCGCGGACCTTGTCGTAGCCGGTGGCCTTGCCGGCCGCGAGGGACTGGGCCAGCTCCCTGACCCTGGGGTCGAGGTCACCCGGCAGCCGGGTGTCGTACTGGAGCGCCGGCTCGGAGGGCGCCTGCCCGGACACGGCCAGCTCCGCCTTGCTCGGCGTGGGCACGGCGGCCGTGACCGTGTAGGAGATCCCGGCCGTCGACGTGCGGTCGCGGGTGGCGAAGATGGCGCTGGTCGCCTCGTCCACCCGCCAGTCGCCCTTCAGGCCGGAGATGGCGGTCGGGATCCCGGGCACCGGGAGATAGAGGTCCGGGTAGTCGGGCCGCAGCGAGATCTCGGCGCTCACCTTGGTGGTGGTCAGGCCGGACGGCGGGCGCGGCAGGCCGCGGTCGATGCGGGAGTCGGGCTCGGCCGTCAGCTTGCGCAGCGTGAACGCGTCGCCGGTGAACTCCTCGAGCGCCACCTGCCGCAGCCGCATCGGCTCGTTGGGGTTGCTCGGCCGGACGGTCATGACCTCGTGGTCCGGGTCGTCGTGCAGCCGCTGCGCCAGGCTCGCCATCGGCTGGGGAACCTGGGCCTGGGAACCGCCGCCCGACCCGTCGTCCGACTCCGAGTCCCGGACACTCTGGATCAGCCCGTGGCCGTCCAGGGACGGCACGGCCAGCGGCGCGACCACGGCGACCAGCAGCGCGCCCAGGGCCACCCGGCCGGCGAGGCCGCCCAGCCACAGGTTCGTCCTGCCCCTGGCGCGGGTGCTGACCAGCTGCCCCCAGCGACGCACGACCGACCGGCCGTCGAGCAGCAGCAGCGCGAGGAATCCGACCACGCCGAGGGTGAACGCCCCCGCGCCGACGCCGCGGGGCAGGACCGCCGACGGCACCGCGAACAGCCCGAGCAGCGGCAGGCCGGCGAGCGTGGGGCGGCCGAGGCCCACCGTGAGCAGGTCGACCAGGATCGCGACGCTCGCCACGCCGAGCACGGTCAGCACCACCAGCCCTGGCCGCTCCGGGACCGGGGCGGACAGCCGCGACATGTCCGCGCGGCCCGCGGACATCAGGTCCACGAGGCGCCCGAGGCTCGCCGGGGTCGGCACGACGCCGAGCACGGCCTCGTCGCCGGCGCACAGGACCGTGAGCGCGAACAGCAGACCGAACAGGCTGAGTACCAGGGTGGTGGCCGGGCCGAGCCCGAACCGCCGCCCCAGCGCGGCGAGCCCCACGACCACGAGCGTGGCCAGCAGCACCGGCCCGAACCACCAGAAGAAGCCCCGGAACAGCGGGTGCAGGGCGCTCGCGCACAGCAGCGACGCGGCCGCGCCGACGACGGTCGGCACCGTCTGCCCGCGGGCGCGGCCGCGGCTCAGGTAGGCGGCGAGCCGCCGGTCGCCGTGACCGGCCGGCCCACCGACGGCGACGGGGCGGGTCACCGCGGCACCCTCGGAAGGGCGTCCTCGCCGGGACGCGGTACGGGGGAGGCCTTCGCCGCGCTGGCGGCGCCGCCGAACCGCGTGACCGGGCGGGCCAGCCGGGGCCACTCCTCGGCGAGCCGGCCGCCGCGTCCGCTGACGAGCACCCGCCAGCCGGCGCGGCGCAGTGCCAGCTCGCAGCCGGCGAGGTCGGAGGGGGACTCCTGGTCGGCGTACCAGTGGGTGAGGTCGGCGAGTACGGCGATGGCCGGGGCGCCGCGGGGCCGGATGGCGGCGAGCCGGCGGGCCACCTCCGGGGAGGTGCGCCCGAGGACGAGGACCAGCATGCCGCCGTCACCGGCGGAGATCGCGCCGTACGCCGCGCGCGGGTCGGGGACGGGTGTCTGGGTGATCATCGCGAGCTCGTCGAGCAGCGGGCCCGGCCGGCCCGGGGGCACCGCCGCGGCCAGCCCGCGATGGGTGACGAGCCGGACGCTGTAGCCGGCCAGTGCCAGGTGCGCGCCGATGGAGCCGGCGACGCTGACCGCCCACTCGAACGGCGAGTCGGGCCCGGCCTGATGACCCCAGGAGCCGACATGGTCGTCGAGCAGGATGGTCGCGCCGGACAGCCGCGGCGCGTCCTCGCGGCGCACCATCAGCTCGCCCGTCCGCGCGCTGGTGCGCCAGTGCACCCGGCGCAGGTCGTCGCCGGACCGGTAGGGCCGGGTGGTCGGCTCGTCCTCGCCGTGCAGCGCGGCGCGGCGCAGCGCCGAGGCGGCGACGTGCCGCTCGGACCGGCTGCCTGGCAGCGTCTCGATCGCCGGCGTGACGACCAGCTCGTCGCGGCCCCGGAAGGCCCGGGCCAGCTCGCAGAACCCGAACGGGTCGCTGAGCCGGATCGACATCGGGCCCAGCTGGTAGCGGCCGCGGTGCGCGGCACCCAGCTCGTAGGACATGTCCCGGGTGCCGCCCGGCTCGATCCGGTCCAGCACGAAGCGGGCCTGGACGCCGAGCTCCTCGGGGACGGCGTCCTCGACGAGCAGCACCGACGAGGGCAGCCGGCTCATGTTGGCCAGCTGGATGCGCACCCGCGCGGCCTGGCCGGCGCTGACCCGCGGCGGGTCGACCCGCCGGGTGCAGGCCAGCCGGTAACGCGTGCGGGACACGAACGCCGCGGCCAGCAGCGGCAGCAGCAACAGCAACAAGGCCACCCGCAGCAGGTCCTGCTCACCGAGCACGACGGCGCACACGGCGCAGGCCGCGCCGGCGGCCAGGAACGACCGGCCCCGGACGGTCAGGCCGCGCAGGGCGGCGGCGAAGTCGCGCACCGCGAGGCCCGGTCAGTGCCCGCGGCGCGGGGGTCTGGCCGCCGGGCCCGGTCGCGGGATTGGGGTGCGGGCGATGACGTCGGACAGCAGGCGGGCGGCGAGGTCGGTGACCGGCTCGCCGGCCAGCGTGAGCTCCGGGTGCAGCAGCAGCCGGTGGGCGAGCACCGGCACCAGCAGCGTCTGCACGTCGTCGGGGAGCACGAAGGCGCGCCGGTCGAGCGCCGCGGCCGCCCGGGAGGCGCGGATCAGGTGCAGCGCCGCCCGCGGCGAGGCGCCGAGCGCGATCTGCGGGTGACGACGGGTGGCGCCGACCAGCTCGACGATGTACTGGCGGACCTCGTCGGACACGTGCACGGACCGGACCAGCGCGCTCATCTTGACGATCTCGGCGGCCGACGTCACCGGCACGACGTCGTCGAGCGGGTCGGCGTTGCCGTGGCTGTCGAGCATGGCGAACTCGGCGGCCGGCGACGGGTAGCCCATGGAGATCCGGGCGGTGAACCGGTCGCGCTGCGCCTCCGGCAGGGGCCGGGTGCCCTCCATCTCCACCGGGTTCTGGGTGGCGATGACCATGAAGGGCGCCTCGAGCCGGTAGGTCATCCCGTCGACGGTGACCTGGTGCTCCTCCATGCACTCGAGCAGCGCGGACTGCGCCTTCGGCTCGGCCCGGTTGATCTCGTCGCCGACGACGATGTTGGCGAACACCGGGCCTGGGCGGAACTCGAAGTCCCGGGTGGCCTGGTTGTAGATGCTCACGCCGGTGACGTCGCCGGGCAGCAGGTCCGGGGTGAACTGGATGCGGCGGACTCGGGCGTCGATGGAACGCGCCAGCGCCTTAGCTAGCATCGTCTTGCCGACGCCGGGCACGTCCTCGATGAGCAGGTGTCCCTCGGAGAGCAGCACGACGAGCGCTGTTCGGATCGCCTCCGGTTTGCCGTCGATGACCGCGGCCACCGAGCGCTGGACCCGGTCCGCGACGTCGGTCAGCTGGCCGATGTCGCCGGCGGGGTCCCGCCAGTGCGGCATTCCTGGCTCCGTCGCCACCAACGTCTCCCTCCGGGTCAGCGGATCCTGCCCCCGGCGGGAGCGTCCTTCCCGAGTGTGACATCCCATAGGCGGCGATCGGCGCCCCAGGGGCGGGAAATCCGCGTTCCCGTGGACGCGGGGCGCGGCGGCCCCGGGAGCGGGCAGCCCCGTGGGGTGCCCGTGCCGCTTGTCGGGGCGAGGCGCTCCGGTCGCCGTTCCCCCCGGGGCCCAGCCGCCGTCGGCTCGTCGCGGGGCGCCCACGCCAGGGCGACCCGGGCTGGCGTGGAGCCGACGTCAACAGCCAGCGTTGGCCGTCATTGGCGTGGCGGTGGTGGACGGGAGATTTGCGTGTCTGACACATCCGGTTCACACGTCGGCCGCGACGTCCGGAAAGAGCGCGCCGCGCCGCTAATCGCCGCCGGTTCGTCAAGGGGATGACAAGTGGCTCTTCGGGGTGTCGTGGGGATGCTGGGTGGGGGGTAGTGGGGTACAGTGGCGCGCAGTGGGGGAGCGGCGATCGACTGGTGGCTTGTTTGCGGGTTCCGTGAGGTCGCCCACGGCCGTCCGTGACTCCGCGCTGGCGAGCGAGGAGGGGCGCCGATGTTTCTCGGTAGCCACTCCCCGCGCCTGGATGACAAGGGCCGCCTCACGCTGCCCGCGAAGTTCCGCGAGGAGCTGGAAGGAGGGCTCGTGATTACCAAAGGGCAGGAACGCTGCCTTTATGTGTTTCCGGTGGCCGAGTTCTCCAGAATCAGCGAGTCGCTGCGTACCGCGCCGGTGACGGCGAAGGCGCTGCGGGACTACAGCCGGGTGTTCTTCTCGTCGGCGAGTGACGACCTCCCCGACAAGCAGGGCCGCATCACCATCCCGCCCGCGCTGCGCGAGTATGCCGGGCTCACCCGCGACTGCGTCGTCAACGGCGCGAACACCCGGGTCGAGATCTGGGACGCGACGCGGTGGACGGTCTACCTGACCGAGCAGGAGGACAGCTTCGCGGAGCTGTCCGAGGAGGTGCTGCCCGGCGTCATCTAGCACCTCCGGAGGAGCTCCGGCCCTCTGGCGGCGCGCGAGCACCAAGCCACGCGAGCACCACGCCAGAGGAGCGCGGTCATGTTCTTCTCGGCGCTCCCCGGGCCCCGCGGCCCTGAACCCGCGGCGGGCCGGGCCGGCGGACAGGGACGTACGCACCCGGTGCGTCACGGCCCCGGCGGCCACCCGGTGGAGCACCGGTGGGTCGTCGCGCGTCGAGTTCTCCCCCCGCCCGTCTCCGGACGCCACTTCCCCGGTGTCCGGCGGCCCGGCGGGGCGGGACCTGGGCGCACGCCGAGCCCGCCCGCCTGCCCGGCGGGCGCTCCCTTCAGACCGAGGCCCCGCGGCCATCGGCCGTCAGGTACGTGCCAACCGGCGCGCGGCCAGGTCCGTGGAGCACACGCCCGGCCGCTCCCCAGCGAAGAAGGGCGGCAAGCGGTGCAGGCCAGCCACATCCCGGTGCTGCTTGACCGGGTGCGCGCGCTGCTGACCCCGGCGCTGCGGGCGCCGGGCGCCATCGCCGTCGACACCACCCTGGGCCTGGGCGGGCACGCCGAGGCGCTGCTGCGCGAGCTGCCCGAGCTGCGGCTCGTCGGGCTGGACCGGGACCCGCAGGCGCTGGCGGCCAGCAGGCGCCGGCTGGCGTTCGCGGCCGACCGGGTGGAGTTCGCGCACGCCGTGTACGACGAGCTGCCCGCCGTGCTGGACCGGCTGGGGATCCGGACGGTGCAGGCGGTGTTATTCGACCTCGGGGTCTCCTCGCTGCAGCTCGACACCGACGACCGCGGCTTCGCGTACTCGCGCGACGCGCCGCTGGACATGCGGATGGACCCGACGTCCGGGCGCACCGCGGCCGACGTGCTCAACACCTACGACGAGGCCGCCCTCGCCCGGGTGCTGCGCCGCCACGGGGAGGAGCCGTTCGCCCGGCGGATCGCCGCCGCGGTGGTCGCCGAGCGTGCCCGGGAGCCGTTCCAGACGTCGGCCCGGCTCGCCGACCTGGTGCGCGCCGCGATCCCGGCCGCCGCCCGGCGTACCGGCGGCAACCCGGCGAAGCGCACGTTCCAGGCCCTGCGGATCGAGGTGAACGGCGAGTTGGACGCGCTCGAATCCGCGCTGCCGGCCGCGCTCGCGGCCACCGCCGTCGGCGGGCGGGTGGTCGTGCTCGCCTACCACTCGCTGGAGGACCGAATGGTCAAGCGGGCCTTCACCGAGGTCACCACGACGCGCGTCCCGCCGGACATGCCTGTGGTGCCGGCCGGCGCCGAGCCGGCCTTCCGGTCCCTCGTGCGGGGGTCGGAGCAGGCCGCCGACGACGAGGTGGCCGCGAACCCGCGGGCCACGTCCGCGCGGTTGCGCGCCGTCGAACGGGTGCGCCCGTCCGCGGCGGCCGCGGCGGGCCCCACCGCCAGGACAGGACGTGTCAGGGGAGGAACAGCATGACTTCCGCCGCGCCGGGCGACGAGCACCGGCCGCTGTCGGCCGGCGCGACCGCGCTCGCCCCGCAGCCGGCCTCCCGCCCGTCGTCCGCCCGTCGTCCGCGCGCCGACCGCGCCGGCGCCGCGCCGGCCGAACCGGCCGAGCGCGGGGCGCCGCCCGCCGCGCCGGAGGCGCCCGCCCGTCCGGCGCCCACGCGCGGGGCACCCACTCGCGGGGCGCCCGCCACTGGCCGGTCCAGGGCCGCCACCCCCGCCACCTCGGTCCCGGCCGCCGCTCCGGCACGCCGGGCTCGGCCGCGCCCGGCGGCGTCCTCGCGGGCACGAGCGGCGCAGGCGGCGCGCGCGCCGCGCGCCCCGTTCGTGATCCTGCTCCTGGTGCTGATGGGCAGCGGCCTCATGTGCCTGCTGCTGCTGAACACCGCGCTGTCCGAGAACGCGTTCCACGCGCACGAGCTGCAGGCCCAGGCCGCCGAGCTGGCCGAGGAGGAGGAGGCGCTCGAGCTCAGGTCCGACCGGCTGTCGGCGCCGGGCGCGCTCGCCGATCGGGCGGCCGCGCTCGGGATGGGGCCCGGCGGCCTGCCGGATTACCTGTCCCCGGGAGCCTCGCCGCCGCCCGGCGCGCGGGCGGTCGCCGGCGCGAGCGGGGACGCGGGCGGCGGGGTCGTCTTCTATGTCGTGCCGGCGCCGGGCGTGCCCGGCGCCGACCAGGGGACGCCGGCCCAACCCGACCAGGGCGCCGCGGCTGGCCAGGGCTCCGCGACCGGTGAGGGCTCGGCGGCGGGGCAGGGCGCGCCGGTGGCGGGCCAGCCGCCCGCGGCCGGGAGCGATGACCCGGGGACGACCGGCCGGTGAGCTCCACGCTCCTCCCGCCGGACCGCCGTGTCCCACAGCGGCTACGGTTGGTGACGGAGGGTTCGCGAACGGGCTCCGCCCGAGCCGGCCGGCCGACCCGTGGCGACCGCGCCCGGCCGGAGGCCGCCCGCGCGGCGGCCCGCCCCGCCGCCCGGCAGTGAGAAATACACAAAAACGCC
>NZ_JADWYU010000229.1 GCF_016786325.1 Frankia nepalensis
CGCCGTCTGGCCCGGCCCGACATCCTGGCCCGCCTGTCGAAGCCGGACGACTCCCGGGCGGTGGCCGCCCGGCGCAGACTCGCCGAGCTACAGGGACGGCTGTCGGGCTTCTACACGAACGCCGCCGCCGGCAGGATCAGTGCCGAGGGGCTTGCCGCGATCGAAGCCGAGCTACTCCCACAGATCACCGCCGCCCAGACCGAGGCCGACACGGTCACGGTGCCACTGTTCGTCGTCCGCCTGGTCGCCGGCCAGCCAGACGAGAAGGAGATCCGCGCCAGGGTCAAAGCGCTGCCGGTGACGACGCGGCGCACGCTGTACCGCCTGCTCTTCGAGTGGATCAAGGTCAAGCCGGCCGGGGGCAAGCGGGGAGTCGCTGGCGTCATCGACGTCACCAGGCTGGACGTGCGGTGGCGGAAGTTCCAGGCCACGACCCCCGCCGCACAGCCCACACCCGAGCCGGGGTCAGCCGGTCCGCTGACCGCGACCGCCTGACCAACCCGCCTGCCCAGTCGAGGAGCCGTCACCGAGCAGGATCACGATCCGTTCCACGGTCGCGTCATCGAGCAGGGGAGCCGCCGCGACCATCGCGTCAATCCACGCCTCAGCCGCAGCGGCAGCCGCCGCCCGACGCGCCGCCACCGAGCCACGTTCACGGCGCCCACCAGGACCAGACCGCCCCCCAGCCGAACCCCCGCCGCCCTGACCGCGCTGTGACCGGCCCCGACCCGACGAGCCCGACCGCCCATCCGACGGCGGGTCCGTTGGCGGGTCCCACCCACCCACCCCCACCGGCGGTGCCGAGGTCGCCGCGGATTCCTCCGGACCAGCAGAAACAGAAGCAGAGTCGGCACCTTCGGTGCTCACTTCTGGGGCGGCCACCGGCCCCGCCAGGTCCACACCGCCGCTCGCGCCGTCCTCGTCAAGGTCGAACAGCGCGACCTCACCGGCCAGCCGCCCCGGCCCGCGACGCCTCATGACGAGTCCCCCGCCGAGCCGTCCCCTGTCGCGGGGGCGCGGCCGCGTCCGGCGTAGCGCCACGAGCCGACCACCACGGTTGCCGGATCACCGTCGGGACGGCCGAACTCGTCCAGCGTCACCAGCTCGCCGCCGTCGACGCCGAGGGGTCGGCCCGCGACCGCCGCCGCGAACACCCGGGCATAGCGCCGCCGCACGCCGCGCAGGGTGCCGAAGGTGGTGGAGTAGGCCCGCGACTTGGTCAGCGCATGACCGCCGAACCCGTAGGCGTGCGACCAGCGGATCAGCCCCGCCACCCGGCCCGCCGGACGGCCCGCCGCCGCGTCCAACGCCGCCGTGAACACAGGATCCGAGCCGAGACGCCAGCAGGCTTCCACCAGCCGCCGCGCGTGGTCACGCAGCCCGAGCCGGGCCAGATGCCGCCGCGACCGGACCGGGGAATCCAGCGCCCCGCCGTCGGTGGTGGACTTGGTCAGGTACTTGGCGAGGTAGTTCCCGACCTTGACGGCATCCATCTCACGGCCGAGCCGGATACGACGGATATCGACCTGCCCGCCCCAGCGCACCGCCCACCCCTCGGACGACGGAGCCGCCGGCAACGCCCCGGACGCGTCGAGCCGCGCCAGCCGGGCAGGATCCGGCGCGTCGACCGCCACCGACGCGACGACCTCACGTAGGCAGTCCGCGACCAGCTCACCCGAAGCCCAGTCCGGAGCGGCGGTCAGCCCGCCCGCAGGGTCACGGCCGTCGACCCGGATCACGACATGCAGATGCACCAGGCCGCGCCGCTGGACCTCAGCGACCTTGACGAAGCTGACCCGCACCTGACGGCGAAGCGCCGCCACCGTCAGCCCAGCAGCCGCCGCCACCGCCGATTCCAACGCGTCGCGGGTGGCCTTCCACAGCGCCGAGACCAGCGCGTTCCAGACCACGGCCCTGTCGTAGTCGAAACACCGAGGGCAGATCGGCTCTCCGAGCCGCCGGTCATCCGCCGCGTGACGCAGATGGCACGACAGCGCCCGACCGTGCTGGCAGGTCCCGCGACGCTGCCGGCAGACCTGGCTATCGGCACCCTTGCCCGCCCGCCGGGAGTGCACCGCCCCGAACGACGGAGCGGTCAGCGTCACGAACCAGGCCGGACAGCCCGCTACCGACCCCGACCCCGCCCAGCCGCCGGCCGCAGCCTCCAGACCGGACACGACGATCCGCCGCGCGTCACGCTGGTAGAGCCGGGAGCAGTCCGGACACGCCGAGGCACGCCGGTTGTTACACCGCACATGCACCACGCCCGGGGCCATCGCCGGGCGGATCTCACCGGTCGCCAGGTCCACATGATCCGACCCGCCGGCAAGGCGGATCGGCCGGACACAGCCAGCAGAAGAAGAGGAAGAAGAAGGGGTTTCGGAGTCGGACGCCGAAGCGTCAAGGATCGCGGCCATCCCAGCAGCACCCGCCCAGGCAAGGCAGGCCCCGACCGCACACACCCCACACCCCACGCCCGCCGAGAAGGCAGACCGGAGCGCACAGCTCTACACGCAGGAAGAGCACACAGGAAAGAAAGAAAGGGTGGTTAAGCCGGAGCCCACACGGGACCGGAACAACGCCGAACCCCACCGGCCGCGCTGGGACATCGACCAGGGAGAACACACCGACGCCTGGTGCAGTCTGTAGCCTCCAGTAGACCGTCCCAACGGTCCTTAACTGCCGCTACCCCATTGAAAGCACCCTTGCTGCTGCCTGGGCAATCTGAGGACCCCTCATACCCGCTGGCGCACAACCAGCATACCCACCCCGGACCATCCGAAACCCCCAAACACACGAAAACGGGGACACGGACCCGTCTCCGTGCCCCCGCCGACCAGAACCACCCACAGGACCAAGGCGCGGCGGCCCCTTCTCGCGACCCACCACCGGCCGCCGCTCACACCTTGCGCGCGACCAGCCCGTAGACCCCGACCTCCGCGTCGCGGTACCCGCTGGGTCGGTCCCCTTCTGGGCGCCACCGGTGGACCGGCACCACCCCGGGTTCCTTGAGCCGCATCCCGGCCGGGACCAGCCCGGCGATCTCCGCCTTGCTCCGGACCCACAGCCCGATACCACTGCTCCGGTAGACCTCAACCGCCTGCCGTGTCTCCTCCGGAGCGAAATCGCCCGTCCCGTGACTCAGGACCAGAAAACTGCCCGGCGCGAGCGCACCGACGAGGCACCGCACGACCCCCGCCGGATCATCGGCGTCGGCCAGGAACGGCAGCACCCCGACCAGCGACAACGCCACCGGCCGCGACAGATCCACCGGCACGCGCCCAAGCCTGGCCAGGAGCTTCTCCGGTTCGCGTAGGTCAGCCTCCACATACGCCGTCCGGCCCTCCGGCGAGCTGGTCAGCAACGCGCGGGCATGCGACAACACCATGCGATCGTTGTCCACGTAGACCACCAGCGCCGTAGGACAGATCGCCTGCACGATCTCATGCACGTTCGGCGCCAACGGGAAACCCGTCCCGACCTCCACAAATTGATCCACACCGGCGAGGGCGACATGCCGCACCGCCCGATGCAGAAACCGCCGGTTCTCCCGCGCGCCGATCTCCACCGACGGCATCACGGCAAACACCTTGCCGGCCGCTTCCCGATCCGACGGAAAATTATCCTTCCCACCCAGGAAACAGGAGTACATCCGCGCCGACTGCGGCACCGACACATCCAGGCTGACCGGCGCAGGCTCCCACTCCACCGCACCGCCCGGCATCCACACGGTCGTGTTCCACGTCATGACCCGCCCCGCCCACACGCGTCGGACACCTCGACCGGCCCGGCCTCCCGCTCCGCCGCAGCCGCAGCCGCAGCCGCAGCCGCAGCCTTGTGCAGCAGAGCCACCGCGGCCTTTTCCACCGCCGAGACCGGCACCACGTAGGGGGCCCGACGCCCCACCATCGGCACCCGCAACAGCGTCGTCTCCGCGCTCACGCGACCGACCGCGCCGGAGCCAGACGCGCCAGCCAGGCAGCGATGTCCGCCCACGAAACGATCTCGTACACATGCCGAACCTGCGGCACACCCTCCCCGACCGTGACCGTCACCTCATGGGGGATCGCCGTGCGACCGCTCCCCAGCGGCGGAACCACGGCGCACATCACGACCGGCCGCCCAGGCCCCCGACCCGCCCGCAGAGCCTCACCCACGACATGAGCCAGCGCCGTACGCCCGGGAGAGACGCCCAAAGGGCAGATCGTGACACAGGTGATCGCCACCGAGCGCCCCATGCCCATAGCCGTCCGCGTCAGGTCGCTGGGCTGCGCGTCATACCACTCGACCCGACTAGCCCCACCGACCACGGCAGCCGACCGACGTCCCAACAACGTCTCCCGCCGCGTCGGCGGAACGCTCTCCGGCCGTCCGACCAGAAACCCGACCGTGTCAGCCGGAAGCCGCAACGACAGCGCCGCCACCGTCACGGCCTGCGCGCTGTCTCCCAACGACACCGAGTACTCCGCCGCCCCGTCATCCGGGCCGGACCCATCGACCAGACGCGCCACCGCCGTCATCGCCGATCACCCTCCATGATCCTTGCGTGGTAGGGGTGCCGCCCGACCCGCGCCCATCGGGGGAAAGGCGCGGGCCGGACGAGCCCAGGGGAAACGGTCCCGACCGGCCCGATCGAGGGTCAGTCCGGCCGGGACCGCCACCGACGACGATCCGGCGAACCTCTCGCCTGGCACAGACCACGTACCGGGCAGATCACGCACCACAGTCCGTGGGAAAGCCACGCGACCGGCGCGCCATTGCGCGGCAGGCCAGGCGACCAGGCCGAGGGAAGAGCGAACCCGTGGGCAGGTACCGGGGCAAGCCCGATGGGAAGCACCAGGAATGCGCAAGGGCAGATTGGCGGGCAAGTAGCGGGCAGATCACGGGGCGGGTAGCACAGTCGGGGAACTCTCTCCCGCACCGAGACGTGTCGGTGTGTACCCGGCCCTAAACGTCATGCGACGATCAGCAAGGCGAAGGCAGGAGGGGGACACCGTGCGAGAGCCGAACCACCAGCTACGCCGCGCGCGGGAACAGGTCGCCTCCCCCTATGGCACCGGGCAGCCCCTGAACCGCCAGGAACTCGCCGAACTGGTCAACGACGCCGTCTACCTGGCCACCGGGCGCGTAACCGCCGTCGACGCGCAACACATCGGCAAGTGGGAACGCGGAGTAGTTCGCTGGCCCCACGACGACTACCGCGACGCACTACGCACCGTCCTGAAGGTGGACACAGATCGTGAACTCGGGTTCCGCACCCGCCGGCCCACTCGACCCACCGCCGGAGAACTTGTCCCCCCAGGCACAGACCCGGCCCCAGCTATGTCTCCGGCCGGGGCAGAGCCAGGACCAGCGCACCGGCACGCTCGTACACTCGGACGCGAGAGGGCACTACCGGCCGATGCGGGACTAGAGCACCTTTGGACGTCTGACGGGCTCGCCGCCGCGTTCGAGAAGGTGGCACCGTTGACCAGTACGCCGCTGGAACGCCGCCGATTCCTCGCGCTGTCCGGCCTAGCGCTGGCCGCCGCCGCTCACGAATGGCTCGTCGCTGAACCCGCCCGCATCGCTGCGGCTCTGGCCGGCAAAACCGCTGACAGCGCGCTGATCGCTGATCTCGCTGACGGAGTCGACCTACTGCGCCGGCTCGACGACAAGTTGGGCGGGCAGGCCGTCCACGGCCTCGCCACCGAGCAGTTCGGGCTTGTTGTCCGCCTGCTCCAACACGCCCGCTACACCCAGGCAGACGGCCGAAGCCTCTACGCCATCGCGGCCGAACTTGCCCGTATCGCCGGCTGGACAAGCTACGACGCCGGAGACCACGGCACCGCCCAGCGCTACTATCTCGTCGGCCTACGCGCCGCCCACGAAGCCGACGCCCCCGGCATCGGCGCCAACATCCTCCGCTGCATGGCCGAGCAGGCATATACCGCCGGTGATCCGCATACGGCAGTGGACCTGCTGCGCTCCGCGCGGGCAGGGGCGCGAGGACGGCTAACCGCCACCGAAAGCGCCGTCCACGCAGGCATCCTCGCCATCGCGTACGGCCGCGCCAACGACCCCAAAGCCGCCTACGTGGCCGCCGACGAGGCACAGAAGTACATCGCTCAAGCCCGGCCCGATAATGACCCGCCTTACATCTACTGGGCTGGCCCGAACACGATCTCACTTAGCGTGGGCAGCGCCCTGTTGGCAGCAGGCCAGGCACAGGCCGCACTCCCGCATCTACAGGCTTCAGTGGACAGCACTGCACAGGACATACCGCGCGATGGTCTGGTACACCGGATGATCCTCGCGAGGGCACTCGCTAGGGCTGGCAACCCCGACCAGGCAGTTCGTCTCGTCCATGACGCGATCGACCTGTCCGCCGTCGCCGCCTCGCCATCGGTTGTCGGCTACTTCACTGAGGCGTGCGAGGAGATCCGAGCCACCGGCCATCCGGGCGTTAAGGATCTTACCGAGCACCTCGGGACGCTTACCCGACCGGAAGAAGTCTGACCAGCGCAGACGGGGAACGATGATCGCCGTCGCGAATTTTCTGTAAGGTTTCAAGGGCGGCCTTCGGCCGCCGTGGCGGGCCGCGCCGCGCGCGCCGCACACGACGCGCCGGTCGGGGCCCGTCAGCCCCGCCACGCCCCCGGGGCCCCGCCTCGCTTCGCTCGGCACCCCGGGGCGTGTCGGGTCTGCCACCCGCCCGGCGCGTCGGAGCGTCGGACGCGTCGCGTCCCGCCACCAGGAAGCCGGAGGGCCACCGCGGTCCCGATCATGAAAGCCGCGAGACATCGACGGACGCGGGCCACGCCGCGCGAGAACGGTCCAGGGCATTCCAGGGGCTCTGCCCCCGGACCCCCGGCCAGCTTCCGAAGGGGGGAGGAGCGCGAACCGTCCGCGTGTTCCCTGCGAAGGTCCGGCGCCCGGAGGGATACCGCCGGAACCCCGACCGCGCAAGACCCGCATAGCTGACGATCGGCGAGAGCGCCGACGGCGGATCTTGCACGGCCGAGAACCCGTCGGTATGGCAGAGCCCGCCGGCCCTCCGAAGGGAACACGCTCGCCCCAGCCATGAGGGCAGGAGCCCTCAGGCCCGAGGACCGGCCGGGCCGAGATGCATGGGACCGGGCCGCGCCGGACACCCCGAAAAGCCATACGCCGCAGCCATGATCGTTAATGGTCGATAGGTGGTATGGGTGCGGAGATGATGTTGCCAGTGGCCCGCTCAGGCCCGCCAGCAGGCATGATCGACGATCAGTTGATCGCCAATTCGCTAACTCTGGCAAGCATCCGCTAGCCGCAGCTAGCACCACCCGCGCGCGACGCCGGCCGAGACGACGGCGCCGGCCGGGCGTCGAGGGCCGCCCACACGACGACGGCCGGCAGTCCCCTGGACGAGCAGGGACCGCCGGCCGCCGAGGGCCGAGCCGAGACGTCAGCCGTGCCGGCCGCGCGCGCAGCCGCAGACCCGGGCCCGCTTGTCCCGGAGCATGCCCGCGAGGACCATGACCGTCTCCGGCGGGACCCGCAGCAGGACCGCGACCAACCGGGCGCCGGCCGCGACGTCGGCGGCATCCTGGATCAACTCGGCGAACGCGAGCTGATACGGAGTGATCCCACGGTCCGGCACCGCGTCGACGTCCGGCAGCCAGCCCGCCGCGTCTCCCGCCGCCGTCACCGCATCCACCCAGGCCCCGCCCGCCGAACCCGACGGCCAGTTGCCCAGCACCCCCGGAGGCAGTTCCCGGAACCGCAGCGTCACCGACTCCCGATCCTCCGAGACCAGCGCGTGATGGTCCAGGTAGATCGACGGCGGAAGCTCCGCCGCGACCGCCACCAACTCACGGCACGTCGCGCCCGACCGCAACGTCAGATCGTGCCAGCCATCCGGGCGCGCCTCATGGTGCGCAAGCTGCCAACGCGGACGCCCGCCGGAGTCGTCAAACGGCATAGTGGGCATGGGTCACCGTCCTGTCTCTGACACAGGGTTGTGATCAAGGTCCCGGTGGGTGTTACAGCACCCGCCGGGACCGCCTACCCATCAAATATAGAGCGCAGCGTTCTAGATTTCTCGCGATCGAGGGAGAAAGCCCCGCATGCCTGACGATGACCCGTTGCTCGGCTACCGCGAGATGGCCGAGCGAGCCGGCATCAAACCAGGCACGCTCAGGTCATACCGGGCCCAGGGACGACTACCCCGGCCAGACGACGAGTCCGTACCCGACCGGCCACGCTGGCGAGCGTCCACCTTCGAAGCGTGGATGGCATCAAGACCGGGCCACGGCGGACGACCGCCCAAGCCCAAACCGGACGACGGCAGCTAGACCCCGGACACGCGGACCCACCCGCTTGCCCGAGCAAGCAGCCCGCAAGCGCAGGCCACAGGCCACACACGACCCCGACGGGCCAGCCAGAAGGCCAAGCAATTTCGTAGGGACTTACGAACTCCCTCTAGAGACCGCGTTTTGACAGACAGGTCCAGGGACACGACAGACGACCACAGCAACCGGTCGTCCGCCCCGGCGGACACCTGCTGGCTGGGCCGGTGGCGTCGGTGGGGTTCGGTCATTGGTGGCCGGGGGGCGCCTGGCGGGCGCGCATGTGGAGGCGTTCGCCCTGCGGACCGAAGATGCTGAGGACCTCGACCGGGTACGGGGTCGGGTTGCCGAAGCCGTGCGGGACGTGGGTGTCGAACTCCGCCGCCTCCCCGGCGGTCAGCATGAGGTCGTGCTCGCCGAGGAGCAGGCGCAGCCGGCCGGACAGCACGTAGAGCCAGTCGTAGCCCTCGTGGACCTGCTGCTCCAGCTCGCGCCCCGGCCAGCCCGGCGGAATGATCATCTTGTAGGCGCGCAGACCGCCGGGCTGTCGGGTGAGCGGGACGAACGTCATCCCGTTCCGCTCGAACGGGCGTCCGTGGACGCGCGGGTCCGCCGTCGACGGTTGGCCGACCAGCTCGTCCAAAGGCACCTGGTGGGCCCTGGCCAGGGGAAGCAGCAGCTCCAGGGTGAGCCGCCGCTGGCCGGACTCCAGCCGCGACAACGTGCTGACCGAGATCCCGGTCGCCTTGGACAGCTGGGGCAGTGTCACACCGCGCTGCTGGCGCAGCGCCCGCAGCCGCGGCCCCACGGCCGCCAGCACGTCGTCCAGACCGGGCTCGTCGTTCACCGGGTCGTCCGTCACTGGCTTGCCCATCACTGGCTTGCCCATCACCGGGTTGTCGTTCACCTGGTCGTCGTTCACCGGGTCGTCGTTCACGGGGTCGTCCACCACCGGGCCAGTTTGCCGCTTTGGCAACGCGATTTGTCAAACTCGCCGACCAGGGTGGAAAGTCTGGCGCGCTGGGCGGAGCCCGCGAGGCCCCGTCGCAACCAAGCAGAGGAGGCGTCATGACGACCGACGAGGCGCGCGACGAGCAGGGCCCACGGACATACGACGTGGTGGTCGTCGGCGGCGGGGCCGCCGGCCTGTCCGCCGCGCTCGTGCTCGGCCGGGCGCGGCGGTCCGTGCTGGTGGTCGACTCCGGCGAGCCGCGCAACGCGCGGGCCGGGCATGTGCACAACTACCTGGGCCGCGAGGGCACGCCCCCGGCCGACCTGCTGGCCGCCGGCCGCGCCGAGGTGGCCGGCTACGGCGGCGAGTTCCTGGCCGGGACGGTGACGGCCGTCGACCGCCACGGCGACGGCGACGTCCCGGAGTTCCTGGTGATCGTCGGCGAGGAGCAGGCCGTGGTCGCGCGGCGGGTACTCGTCGCGACCGGGCTGGCCGACGAGCTCCCCCACGTGCCGGGGCTCGCCGAGGGGTGGGGCCGCGGCGTGCTGCACTGCCCCTACTGCCACGGCTGGGAGGTCCGCGACCAGCCGGTCGGCGTGCTGGCCACCGGGCCGTTCGCCGTCCACCAGGCGCTGCTGTGGCGGCAGTGGAGCGCCGACATCGTCTTCTTCCGGAACACCGTGGAGCTGACCGAGGAACAGGCCGAGCAACTCGCCGCCCGCGGGATCACGGTCGTCGACGGCGAGGTGGCCGCCGTGGAGCTGGACGCCGACGGGGCGGTCACCGGCGTCCGGCTCGCGTCTGGCCAGGTCGTGCCGCGCCGGGCGGTGACGGTCGCGGCGCGGATGGCCGCCCGTGCCGACCTGCTCGCCCCGCTGGGCCTGCGGCCCGTCGACCTGCTGCTCGGCGAGCACGTCATCGGCAGCCGGATCGAGGCCGACCCGACCGGCGCGACGTCGGTCCCCGGGGTGTTCGTCGCCGGCAACGTCGCCGACCTCCAGGCCTCCGTGCTGCCGGCGGCCGCCGCCGGCCTGACGGCGGCGGGCGCGCTCAACGCCGACCTCGTCGCCGAGGACACCCGGCTCGCGGTCGAGGCCCACCGGCGGGCGCACGTCTTCGGCCCCGACGCCTGGGACGGGCGGCACCGCGCCCGTGCCCGGTCGCACGCCGGCGACCACGGCGGCGACGAACCGAACCCGTACCTGGTCGAGGCGGCCGAGAAGCTGAAGGCTGGCACCGTGCTCGACGCCGGGGCCGGCACCGGCGCCGACGCCTGCTGGCTCGCCGCCCGCGGCTGGACGGTCACCGCCGCCGACCTGTCGCCGGCGGCGCTCGAGCTGGCCGCCGAGCGGGCCGCCCGGCTCGGCCACGACGTCACCTGGCTGCGCGCCGACCTGTCCGCCGAGCCCGCGCCCGCGACGTTCGACCTGGTCGTGGCGCACTACCTGTGCCTGCCGCCCAGGCCGCGGCGCACCCTGTTCGCGAACCTGGCCGCGGCCGTCGCCCCCGGCGGCACCCTCCTGCTCGTCGGCCACGCCCCGGACGACGGCCACGGTCACGGACAGGGCCGCGGTCACGAGATCGACCACGGTCACGAGATCGACCACGGTCACGGGAACGACCACAGTCACCAGAACGACCACGGTCACGAGAACAGCCTTGGTCACGGGAGCGGCCACACCCCTGGCGACGACCATGGTCATGGCCCGGGCCAGGGCCCCGTCACCGCTCATGGCTTCGTCGGCTACCACCCGCACGGCGAGCGCCCCGGCCCCGGCGAGCTGCCGGCTCCCAGCCGCCGCCTCGGCCACGACCTGGGCCACGAGCAGGCACCCGAGCCGCACCTGGCCGAGGTCGCCTGGTCACCGGCCGAGGCCGCCGCCGCCCTGGGCACCGGTTGGACCGTCGAGATCGCCGAGACCCGCGCCCGCCCCATCCCCCACGACGGTCACTCGGCGCTCGACTCGGTCCTGCGCGCCCGCCGCGACAGCCCGGCCGACGAGTCGTAGATCCAGGTTCGGGCCGCTGCCGCGAACGCGTCCTGTCATCCCCTATGGCAAATCCTGTCATCCCCAGTGGGGCTGGACCGGGCCCGGTTCACCCCACTGGGGATGACAGGACGGCGCGATCAACCGGACGGAGTCCCGGCGCGTTCCGCGTTCTGGGTCGCTGGAGCCGGATCGCCGGCAGGCGGCGGGGCGGCCCGGCCGTCAGCGGCTGACAGCGCGCCGAGCGGGACGCGTCATTGGCAGATCCGCTTCCAGGTGGTGGCGCCGGGCCGCAGGGTGAAGGTCACGCGATGCCCGGCGTCGTCCGTGAAGACGACCTCCGTCTTGCTCACCGGCGTCAGGGTGCCCCGCTGGGACGGGTTACCCCAGCCGGCCGGCGGGTTGAAGCTGCCGTCGTGCAGCGGCGGGACCAGCTCGTAGTAGCGGTCCTCATAGCGTGCCTCGCTGATCCCGCAGTGCGTGTAGAGGTCATAAGGCACGCTCGGCCCCAGCCGCTCCGGCGCCGTGGACCCCGGCTCGACGGGCGCCGGCTCTGTCCGCGGCGAGGACCCGCACCCACCAAGCCCTACGGCGAGGCAGACAGCGATGACGGCGACCGCGCTGGCCGTCCGCGTCCGCGTCGAGACGAAGGTATGCATCTGTTCTCCGCCGGCGTCGAATGGAGAATGACGTCCGTTTCGACGCGGCGCGCGCGATCTCGGTTCCACGGTTCCCGTGAAATCGGTCGGGAAAGCCATGCCACCATCGCCGCCACCATGATCGACGATTCCGCGAGACCGCGGCACCATCCGGATCAGGCGGCGGCGGTGGTCAGTGTCGCGGTCACGGCGATCGTCGTGTAACGCATCGTGAAGCCGCCGCCCACCGCGTCGAGGGCGGCGCCGACCTGCGCGAGCAGCGTCGCCAGGGTCGTCGGCGCGAGCCGGCGGTGGTCGCTGTGCGTGGGTAGTTCGTCGAGCCACTCGTCGCGGGTGTACGGCCGGTCCCAGGCGAAACGCCAGCATTCCGGTTCGCCTAACGCGCCCGCCCGCCGGATGCCGTCAGCCGCCCGGGCCGCGTCCGAGACGTACTCCGAGTCGTCGGGCTCCACCTGGTTGCGGGCGGGCGGGTCGGGCGCCAGCCGGCGGTAGACCGCGGCGATGGCCTCGGCCACCTCGGGGGACGCGTGGCCCATGTTCCAGAACACGGCCAGCCGGCCGCCGGGCCGGAGCACCTGGGCCGCCCTGACGGCCCCCGCGACCGGTTCCACCCAGTGCCAGGCCTCCCCCGCGACGACCGCGTCGAAGGACCGGCCCGCGGCGTCCCAGGTCTCGAACGCCCCCACCTCGACGTCGATGCCGTGCCGCCGCGCCAGCTCGGCCATCCGCGGGTCGATCTCGACTCCGAGCACACGGCAGCCCGCGGCGAGGAACCGTCGGGCGGCGATCCCGGTGCCGCAGCCGACGTCGAGGACGTCCCGGCCAGGGCTGGCCTCGAGAATCCGATCCACCAGCGCCTCGGGGTAGCTCGGCCGGGCCCGGTCGTAGCGTTCGGCGTCGACCCCGAAGGATTCCGCCCGCTGACGATCCCGATGAATCCACCGCCGGGACGCGTCGTGCTCAGCCGGATGATCGGGCAGCGGCGCGGTCATGCTCCGACCATAGATTCCGGACCACCCCGACCGGGTGGGACTGTCTCCGCGCGAGACGGGGAAGGTCCCGCCCGGCCAGGGACTCATGGGTGTCGTACCCCGCGAGGAGGGTGGAGCGGCGGGTCAGGCGATCTTTTCGCGGTACCAGTCGAGGAGTTGGGGCGCGAGCAGCGGCCAGCGGGCGAACAGGCCCTGCTTGGCCGCCTCAGGGGTGTGGCGGTCGGCCCACTCGGTGTCGGGCCACGGCGGTTCGCGCAGGACGGCGTTCGGGAGGGCGGCGGCGATCTTCTCCGAGGTCTCGCGGCGGTGGTGGATGTCGCTCTCGCCGCTGCGGAACACGAACGTCGGCAGGTCGAGCTTGGCGGCGGCCTCGTCGGACAGCCCGGGGACGAGCGTGGCGTCGTCCGTGACGCAGTAGACCGACATCCAGCGTTCCATGGTCGCCAGGAACGTGTCGCGGTCCTGGTCGAGGATGCGCTGTCGGTTGGCGGGGTTGCGCTCGATGACCTCGGCCCACTCGGGCAGCGCGGCGACCGCCGCCATGCCGCCGTTCCAGGCCGCGTTGAACGAGCCGCCGCCGTAGTGCATGCCGATGCTCATGAGCCCGTAGACGCCACCGCTGATCCACCAGATCGCCAGGCCCGCGGCGATGTCGCGGTGGCGCGCGGCCGTCAGCATCGACACCCGGGAGCCGCCGGAGCCGCCGGCGATGATGGTCGGCCCGAGGTCCAGGTGCCGGATGAGGCCGCCCAGGGCGTCGGCCTGCATCTCCGACTCGGAGGCGCCGGTGAAGCAGACGTCGGAGGCGCCGGTGTTGGGCCGGTCCCAGATGAGCGCCTTACCACCGCTGCCCTCGGCGAGCGCGGCGGCGAGCTCGCGGATGCCAGGCGTGTCCTTGCTGAAGCGGCCACCGGGGGTGATCGCCCAGGACTGCCCGTCGCCGTCGCCGATCAACTCATAGGAGATCAATAAACCATCTACAGTTGCGTGCGCCATGAGACGAATCTAACATCGACGTCTATGTCAAAGAATGGCTTATTCATCGTCGACGCCGACTCCCACTGGTCCGAGCCCGCCGATCTCTTCACCAAGCGGGCTCCCGCCGCGTACAAGGACCGTGTACCCCAGGTAGGCGTCGTCGATGGCGTTCCGACATGGATCTTCGACGGCGAGCCCGTCGGCCGGTTCACCCCCGGCGCCGTGATCCACCGGGACGGCCACAAGGGAGCAGCCGACGAGGCGCTGCACACCTGGACCCACGACCAGGTCCACGTGGGCGCCTACGACCCCGTCGCCCGGCTCGCGGTCCTCGACGAGTTCGGCATCGACGCGCAGATCATCTTCCCGAGCACGATCGGCCTCGGCGGCCAGGGCCTGGGGCTCTCCAAGGACCCGGCGCTCACCCGCCTGGCGATCGAGATCTACAACGACGGCATGCTCGAGATCCAGAGCGACTCGAACAACCGCCTGCTGCCGCTGCCGCTCATGCCCGCGTGGGACATCGACGCGTGCGTCGCCGAGGCCAAGCGTGTCGGCGCGCTCGGCGCCCGCGGCGTGAACATGACCTCCGACCCGGATGACCTGGGCGCGCCGGACCTGGCGAACAGGGCCTGGGACCCGTTCTGGGAGGTCGTCGCCGACCTGAAGCTGCCGGTGCACTTCCACATCGGCGCGAGCATCACCGGCATGACGTTCTACGGGAAGTACCCGTGGGCGTCGCACCCGATGAACACCCAGCTCGCCATCGGCGGCACGCTGCTGTTCATCGGCAACGCCCGTGTGGTGACGAACCTGATTCTGTCCGGCATCTTCGACCGACACCCGGACCTGAAGACCGTCTCGGTGGAGAGCGGCGTCGGCTGGATCCCCTTCATCCTCGAGACGCTCGACTACGAGATGTCCGAGAACGCCCCGCCCGAGCTCGCGGCGATGAACAAGATGCCGTCGGAGTACTTCAAGAGCAACATCTACGCGACGTTCTGGTTCGAGAAGAACCAGGGCAAGCTGCCCGCGCTCATCGAGGCCGTCGGCGAGGACAACATCCTGTTCGAGACCGACTTCCCGCACCCGACCTGCCTCTACCCGAACCCGCTCGAGACGGTCGAGGACAAGATGGCGACCATCTCCCCGGAGGCCCGCGCCAAGATCCTGGGTGAGAACGCCAGAAAGCTCTACCGCCTGTAGGAGCACGACCGGTCGCGCGCACGCAGCCCAGCAGGGACCGACGCCCGAGACCGAGGCGCCCGAGACTCAGGTGCCGGGGCAGCAGTCTACCCCGACACCTGAGTGGGTGCTCACCTACTTGCCGCGCGCGGGAAGCTCCGGGCGACCGCGTGCACGGCGAGCCTGTCGCCCGCGCCCGCGTCGCGGACCTCGACGACGGTCATCGCGCCCTGTGCCCGCGCTGTCGCGACCGCCGGGCCCACCCGCACCGGCCGCAGGTAGCGCAGCAGCAGCGAGGCCAGCGGTACGCCCGGCGCGAGCGAAAGGGCCGCTTCCTCCACGGCCAGCGCGAGCAGCCCGCCGTTGACCGTGTTCGACGAGTTCAGGCCGTTCGCCATCCGCGGCACGGACGCCACCCCCGGCCCGACGGTCACGCACCGCCCGTGCTCGGCGAGCGACCCGGTCAGCGGCGGCCGCTCCGTCGGCCGCCCGCCTGGCTCGGTCTCCCACTTCACCGGCGGCATGACCAGCGACGGGTCGCCCGCGGCCATGAAAGCGGCCGTCGCGACGGCGACCGGGCGACCCGCGTCGTCGGTGAAGTCCACCGAGATCACCACGACCGAGCGGCCCGTCTTGACCACCCGGCCGACCGCGTCGATCCGGCTGGTCGGCCCCGGCGGGGCGCACAGCTGCAGGTCGAGGTCGAGGGTCACCGGCACCCGCGGGGTGAGCTCCCCCACCGCGAGGCGGCCACCGATCACGTCCGCCCAGACCACCAGCGGTGTCGCGAGCACGCTCGTCGTCCCCGGCACACACATCCCGGGGACGACCGGCGCCGAACCGGCGAGCCCGCCGTCGGACTTGCGGGTCGGCATCGCGATCGCCGCGAAGACGTGCTCCTCGGGCCGGACATGCCGGACCCGGCGCGCCCCCGGGATGCCCGGCACCTCGACCGCCTCGACCGGTCCGTAGACCTCGGGCACGCCGAGGTCCACCGACGAGGCCGCCGACGGATCAGCGAGGCCGTCGGCCTCGCTGATCTCACGAGAGGCGGTCACTTACCGAGCAGGAAGCGGACAGCCGGGGTGTCCGCCGGGAAGACCTCGGTGTTCCCCGCGGCGAAGTGCCCGGCATCGGTGATCAGCGTGATGCCACTGATCCCGGCCGCGGCGTCACTGCACAGGAACACCAGCGGGTAGCCCTGCTCGAGCGGCGTGGCCGCCTCGATGCCGACCTCGGCCCGGTAGCCGGCGCCGAAACCGAGCCAGGTCTCGGAGTGCGCCCGTGCCAGCGGCGTGTCCGTCGGCCCGGGGCAGATCGCGTTGATCCGGATGCCACGTGTCAGCAGTGGCATCGCCTGGGTCGCGACATAGGCACACACCGCCTGCTTGCTCCACATGTACGTCGCGTTGTTGTGCTCCAGCGCCCAGGCCGACGCCTCGTCGATATCGGAGATCGCCAGGTACTCCCGCAGCGCCGGCAGGTTCTTCTCCCAACCAAGCCCCGCGGCCGACGAGATGAACCCGATGGCCGAGCCGCGCGGCAGGGCATCGGCGGCGAGCAGCTTCTCCAGCAGGTAACGGTGGCCGAGGAAGTTGACCTTCTCGATGCCCGGGTCCCCGTCCGCGACGCCGGCGCAGCACAGGACGGCGTGCACCGGGCCACCGACCGCCTCGAGGGCGGCGTCGATCGACGCGGTGTCGCGCAGGTCGACGTGGGTTCCCTTGACCCCGGGCACGGTGATCTCGGCGATGTCCAGGACGACGACCTCGGCGCCCGCCGCGACGGCGATCTGGGCGGCCGCGGCGCCCATGCCGGTCGCTCCCCCGACCACCAGCACCCGCTTGCCGTCGTATCGGAACGCGTCGAACAGCGACATATTGCTCTCCCTGATGTAGTTGGCCGGCCACGATGGCAAGACCGGGCGCCTACGCGCGGCGCGCTTCCGGGGGCCAATCACTCCCATGGCCTCCGTGGACGGTGACGCCGCACCCGCCCGTGATCCGCCGGACGAGACCGGCACACTGGAGCAATTTTAATGTCGACGTCAATGACAATCCACCGGTAGACTTACCTCACAATCGTCGACGCGGCACGGGAGGACATTCGTGGGGGCCAGCCGTGACATCCACGGATAACATCTCCTCGCCGGCACCCGTCCCTCCGGCCGCGCCGGAGGGACGAGAGAAGGCAAGCGGCCCGCGCTCCCGCAAGGGGATGGCGACCAGGGCCCGGCTGGTGACGGCGGCGAAGGCGGTCTTTGAGGACGCGGGATTCCTCGACGCCCGGATCTCAGACATCGCGGAACGCGCCGGGCTGTCGCACGGGTCGTTCTACCACTACTTCGACTCCAAGGAGCAGGTCTTCCGGGAAGTCGCCAAGGCGATCGGGAGCCTGCTGCAGGAGCCGCTGTACACCACGATCTTCAACCCGGCGTCGACCGCCACCCCGGCCGAACGGATCCGGCAGGGCAGCCGCGCGTTCCTGGAAAGCTACCGGGCCGAGGCACGCATCATCGGCGTCATCGAGATGGTGTCGCGGTATGATCCCGAGCTCACCAGCACTCGATTCGAGTACCACCAAGCCGAACGCGTCCGTGCCATCAAGGCGGTTCAGCAGTTGCAGCACCGCGGTTGGATGGACTCGAGCGTGCATCCAGATGTCGCGCTCGCCGCGCTTAGCGCGATGATGAACCGCTTCGCGGAGATGTGGTTCGTGCAGAAGCTGTTCGACCTCGATTTCGACGAGGGTGTGGAACAGCTGACGAAGCTTTCTCTGAACGCCCTGCGACTGGCCGACGACCCGGCCAGCCGAGTCGTCTTCGGCTGAGGAAACAAACAGGCCCGCAGCCGGCGCCGCGGGCCTGTTTCGCCCGGCGAGACGCCCAGCCGGCGCGGTGACCCGCCGGCTGGGAATCGTCGTCGCGGTCGCGAGGCGGTCAGTCCGAGGACGGCAGCGGCTTGGCCTGCGCCAGCGCCATCGCCTCGCCGTGGCACACCGGCTCCGCGGCGCCCGCCTTCGCGACGAGCACCTGCGCCTCGCACACCCCGCAGGTGTACCGCTTGCCCAACGCGGCCGGCCCGCCCGGACGCAGCTCGAGGCTCGACTCGGCCGCCACCTTGACGACGACCGCCTCCACGCCGGTCGCGTCGTCCCGCAGCCGGGCGCCAGCCTTCAGCGCTGCCATGTCGCCGTCCTCCGTCCGTAGGTGGTCCCACGCGGCGCGTGGAGACCTCAGGCTAGTGGGTTTCGACTCCGACCTCAACATTAAGAACCGTCAGGCGCAACCGATGCCCGACCCCCGCCCACCAGGCAGGACGCGGGCCCGCCGGCCGACGAGAGCCGGCTGGGGCCGACAAGGACCGTCAGCCGGTGTGCTTCTCCCAGACGGCGAGGACGTCGTCCGTCGTCACGATAGTCGCGCACAGGGACAACGAGTTGCGGATCAGGACGTCGGTGTACTCCAGCGGCACGCCCGCGATCGCGTCCCGCGGCACGACGACCTGGTAGCCGAGGTTGACCGCGTCGAAGACCGCCGACGGGATGGCGACGTTCGCCGACACCCCGACGATGACGACGGTCCGCGCGCCGAGGTTGGTCAGCAGCGCGTCGACGTCCGTGCCCGCGATCGGCGAGACGCCGTGCAGCCGGACCGAGACCAGGTCCGAGGGCTCCCGCCCGATCTCGTCGATGACCTCGACCGCCGCGGTACCCAGCAGTTGCTGGACCGGTGATCGGTCGAGGCCGTGGAAGAGCCGGGCGTTGCTGTTGGCGCCGCGGCCGTCCGGACGGCGCGCGGCGATCGCGTGCAGCACGCCGGCGCCCGCCGCGCGGGCGCCGGCGGCGAGCCGGCCGACGTTGGCGATCATTCCGGACGCGCGCGCCGCCTCCGCCAGCGCCGGCAGCGAGCTGGGCGTGCCGATGACCCCGTTCTGGCACTCCTGGGTGAGCAGGACGGTGTGCGCCGGCTGGAGGACCTCCGCGAGGTCGAGGGCCATGACGGGACCTAGCTCTGGGCGAACTTGAGGCCGGGACCGCGGGTCTCGAAGACGTCCTGGGCGAGCAGGTCGCCGAGCTTGGTCGCGTCCCAGCGCTTGTTGCCCGAAGAGATCGTCCTGCGCTCGGTCCAGCCGCGCATCCAGATGAGCCGGTCATGGACCACCCGGATGACCTGGCCGGTCACGTGGTCGGCCTCGTCGCTGGCGAGCCAGGCGACCAGCGGGGAGCTGTTCGACGGGTCCATCGGGTGGAACTCGCCCTCGGGGACCTCGTCCGGCTCGAACGCCTCACCCATGCCGGGGATGGTGGCGGTGATCCGGGTGAGGCCCGCCGGGCCGACGGCGTTCACCGTGACCCCGGTGCGCAGCAGCTCCAGCGCGAGCGTCTGGGTGAGTCCGACGATCGCGGCCTTGGCCGCGGCGTAGCTGGACTGGCCGAAGTTGCCGCCGAGGCCGGCGCCGGAGGTGGTGTTGATGATCCGGCCGGGAACCTTGCCGCCGGCGGTCTTTGCCGCGGCCCGCCAGTACTTGGCGGCATGGTGGCAGGTCGCCCAGGTGCCGCGCAGGTGCACGCGGATGACCGCGTCGAAATCCTCCGGCGGCATGTTCCAGATCACCGCGTCACGCACGATGCCGGCGTTGTTCACCAGGATGTCGAGCTTGCCGAACGCGTCGACGGCTCGCCCGATCAGCTCGCCGCACTGCTCGAAGTCGCCGACGTCGGAGTAGTCGGCGACGGCGGTGCCGCCACGCTTCTCGATCAGCGCCACGGTCTCGTCGGCGGCCCGGCCCGCGCCCTCGCCGCGCACGGACCCCCCGAGGTCGTTGACGACGACCTTCGCGCCCTGCTTGGCCAGTTCCAGGGCGTGGCCACGGCCGATGCCGTGCCCGGCACCGGTGACGATCGCGACCTTGCCGTCGAGCAACCCCATCGCCGCTTCCCTCCGTCCAGTGATCTAATTATGTATAAAATATCATGCCTGACCGTCGGCTGCCTCGGCCTTGCCGAAGGCGCCGGCCGCGCGCAGGAGGGCGACCTTCGCCTCGTCGTAGCCGAGGACGCCGGCCAGCACCTCGGCCGAGTGCTCTCCGGGCTTTGGCGCGGGCCGTTCCGGCTCCGGGTTGCGCCCGTCGAAGCGCACCGGGAACGGCAGTTCGTCGATGCCGAACTTCTCCGCCGGCAGCCAGGGCAGCCGGTCGGCGAACTGCGGGTCGTCCACGATCGACTTCGGGGTGTTCACCGGCGCGATCGTGGTGTTGTGCTCGCCGGAGAACTTCACCCACTCGGCGGTGGTCCTGGTGGCGAAGATCTTCGTCAGCTCGACGCGGGTCTCGACGTCACCGCGGGCGTGGTCGGCGAACTCGGCGCCCGGGCGGCGCTCGTAGAGGTCCAGCCGGCCGACGCCCTCGCAAAAGTTCCGCCAGAACTTGCGCTCCGAGGCCATGAACAGGATGTGGCCGTCGGCCGACCGGTAGATCTGGTAACGCACCCCGTCCTCCATGCCGGCGGTTCCCGGGGTGCGTCGCTCGTAGTTGTCGACCGGGTTGCCCGTCACCTCGTCCTCGGGCCGCTCGTAGGCGCGCCAGCTCTCGCTGCGCAGCCAGTCCATCGCGGCGGCGGCGTCGGCCTGGCCGACCTCGACGTGCGAGCCCCGGCCGGTCTCGCGGGCGGACAGCACGGCGGCGACGAGCCCGAGCGCGCCGAACAGCGGGCCGGCGTGGATGCCGATCGAGGCGTGCTCGGGCAGGTAGGTGAAGCCGTCCTCGTTGACGGCGGGGTTCACCACGCCCGCCCAGGTGTCGTAGGCGATGCCGTGGCTCGGCAGGTCCCGGTACGGGCCGGACGCGCCGTAGCCGGAGATCGAGCACATCACGATCTTCGGGTTGAGCTCGCGCAGCGCCGCGAAGCCGAGCCCCCGCCGGTCCAGCGCCCCCGGCCGCATCGCCTCCACGACCGCGTCCGCGCCGCGCACCAGGTCCTTGAAGACCTCCACGCCGGCCTCGGTGCGCAGGTCGAGCTCGATCGAGCGCTTGCCCCGCGAGATGTGCCAGTGCAGCAGCGACACGCCCTCGACGAACGGCCAGACCATCTTGCGGACGTACTCGCCGCCCGGCGGCTCCACCTTGATGACATCCGCGCCAAGGTCGGCCAGGTGGGTCGTCAACGCGCCAGGCCCGAGCATGGACACATCGACAATGCGCACTCCGGCCAGCGGGGCGGTGGAGGCGGGCACCCCGCCCGCGCCCGCGGTCGCGTCTGTCATCGCGGCACCTCGTTCCTCAGCGTCGATCTTCGTCAGCGCGATCTTCGTCAGCGTCGGTCCTGGTCGGCGTCGGTCGCCGTCAGGGGCGGCATTGGTCACCGCCAGGCGGCCCATCGACGTCACCCGACGCCGGCGACGCCAGCCCGCCGTCATCCATCGATCAGTACGCCATCCGCGCGCGTCCCAAGCAAGCGATAGGTAGGCAGTCCTCGTCGCCGAGCGGCCCGCCGATTGCATATCTTATACATAATCTGCCCGCGCAATCCACCGTTCCCGCTGGTCCGCGCCCGAGCGACGCTCCGCGGCGGCTGGCGGCCGACCCGCGGGTTCCACGGGTCGGCGCGCGGTCACCCCCACAGCCCGGCCACAGACCCGCCAGGGCACGTGCCGGGTACTGCGGGCGGCGCCCGCCCGACCCCTCCAGAACGTGCCGTCCCCGAGGGGCGCCGTGCTAGCGTTTCGCGTGATCCAGCTCGGGGTTCGCGGGTGGAGGTCGGCGATGCCAGATCCTGTTGCGACCGCGGACCGGCGCCGGGACGGCAGGGCTCTCGGCTGCCCGGTCGCGAGCCTCGCCCACGAGAGCGCCGAGCGGCCGGCCTTACAGGGGTTCCGCGAGTTCGACGCGCTGCGCGAGCGGGGCCCGCTGCACTACGTGAACGCCGGCCGCGGGAACTACGTGGTGGTGGGCTACGAGGAGGCCCTCGCGGTCGCGCAGGACTGGCGGAGGTTCCCGCAGTCCCGGTATCTGTTCGGGGTGAACGGCGAGCCGGGTGACGTCGTCCTCATTCCCGAGAGCCTCGACGGCCCGCCGCACACGGCGTGGCGGCGCCTGCTCGCGCCCTACTGGTCGCCCGCGGCCGTCGGGCCCTGGGAACCGGCGATACGCAGGCACGCGGTCGACATCATCAGCGCGTTCAAGGCGAAGGGCGGGTGCGATCTCGTCACCGAGTTCGCGCTGCGGTTCCCGCCGACGGTCTTCCTGGAAATCATGGGGCTGCCGGTCGCCGATCTCGACCGGATGCTGGTCTGGAAGGAACACCTGCTGCACCCGGACACCACCGACCCCGCGGCGGCGAAGGCGAACCTGGACGCCTCCCTGGAGGCGATCATCGGCTACTTCCTCGCGGCGATGGCGGCACGCCGCGCGACGGCGCCCGAGGACCGCCCCCCGGGCCTCGTCACCGAGGCGCTGACCTGGGAGCTCGACGGCGAGCCGGTCAGCGACGCCGACCTGCTCTCCTTCTACATGCTGATGTTCCTCGCCGGTCTGGACACCGTCACCGCGGAACTCGGCTACGGGTTCCTGCACCTGGCGACGCACCCGGAGGACCGGCGCCGGATCGCGGCGGACCCGGCGGTCGTGCCGAAGGCGGTCGAGGAACTGCTGCGCGCCTATCCGATCGTCAACGTCATGCGGGACGCGGCCGAGGACACCGAGATCAACGGTTGCCCGGTCTACCAGGGCGACACCCTGACGGTCTCGCTGCCGGCGGCGGGCCGCGACGGCTCGATGTACCCGAACGCCACCGAGGTCGACTTCGACCGGGAGCGGACGACGCACCTCACCTTCGGCGCCGGTCCGCACCGCTGCCTCGGCTCGCACCTGGCCCGCCTCGAGCTCCGGGTCGCGTACGAGGAATGGCACCGGCTCATCCCGGAGTACGAGCTCGACGCCGCGTTCTCGCCGGTCGAGGCGTCCGGCCTGATGTTCACGCTGAACACCCTGCGGCTGCGCTGGCCGGCCTGACCCGGGCGGGAGAACGGATGAAGGTCGTCGTCGACGGCGCGCGGTGTACGGGCCACGCGCAGTGCAACGTCGCCGCCCCCGAGGTGTTCACCCTGGACGACCTCGGCTACGCCCTGCCCGGCGAGATCGCCGTGAGCCACGACACCGAGCCGGCGGCCCGCCGGGGCGCCCTCGCCTGCCCGGAACGCGCCATCACGGTCGAATAGCTCCCACCGGCGACTCGACCCGACGACCTCGGGAACGGGCGGTGGCCGCGTGGGACGAAGGCACGTGCGCGGAAGCGAATCGGGCGGGCGCGCAGGCTATTCCTGGACGGAGCGGCCGTCCCGCCAGCGGCGCAGGACCAGGTAGTGGCCATGCAGCGCGCCGCGGTCGTGGTGGCCGAAGGCGAGCTGGGTGCCCTCCCGCCCTTCGGCGGCGGGGATCCACTTGATCTGCTCCAGGCCTTCGCGGACGCCGGCGCGGGTGAGCTCGGTCGCCCGTGCCAGGCCCTCGGCGGCGAGGCGGCCGAGGTCGTAGCCCTTGGCCGCGGCCAACGACCGCTCGGGTGCCACGCCGAGGCGCTGGCGGAAGGCGGCCAGCGTCGTGTTGTCGTCGGAGTGCATGTCGACGTAGACCCAGCCGTCGATGGCCCTGCCATGCTCGGGCTGGTAGCCGAACATGCCGGCGGAGTTCATCGCGCGCGGCCCGTCCCAGCCGGCGTCCGCGGCGGCGCGCGCCACCTTGGCGCCGGAGGCGCCGAGCCCCAGGTAGACGAGCGCGTCGACGCCGGTGCCGAGCACGAGGGCTACCTCGTCCTCCGCGTCCTCGGCGAGTGGCGGCAGGCCCGCGGTGGCGGTGACGGCGAGACCCAGCAACTCGGCCTCGGCCGTCAGGAAGCGCAGGTAACGCCGGCCGATCGGCGAGCGGTCGTAGACGACGCCGACGCGGCGGGCGCCGGTCGCGGCCAGGTGCCGGGCGAGCAGGACGCCCTCGTCCTCGTGCGAGCCGACCTGGAGGTGGAACATCCAGTCGCCGCGGGCCCGCTCCGTGCCGGCCCAGTTGATGGTCGGCACCTGGTAGCGCTCGGCGAGCGGGGTCGCGACCAGCGCGTTGTCGCCGATCGCCGGGCCGACGACCAGCAGCACGTCGGAGTCGACGAGCCGGGCGAAGGCGCGCTCGACGGCTGCCGCCGTGCCGGACGGCAGGCCGAGGCCGTGGGAGTGGACGATCTCCACCTCCCGGTCGAGGCGACCGGCGGCCAGGTACTCGTCGGCGACCAGGCGCAGCCAGCTCGGCATGTCGGTCGGGCTGGGCGGCCCCGGGGTTCCTGCCGGATCGGCGGAGCCGATCTGGGAGGTTCGCGCCAGGTCGTCCAGGAACCCCACCCGCAGCGGCGCCGCCATCGTTCTCCTCGTCGTCGTGACGCCCTCGGCCCGGCTCGCGGGCACGGCCCCGGCGCGCCGGGGCACCAGCGCGCTTCGGCCAGCTCCCACTCAGGCCAGTTTCTGCTCCGTGTTGTCGTCAGTCGGCTCCGGTGGCCCTGGGCTCGGCGGTCTTCTCGCCGTCTCCCTTGGTCAGGACGGACTTCGCCGGGGCCTGGACGGGCCTGCCTGCGCCGTCCGCGGCCGAGACCGCCGGGGCGGCGGCCGCGGCGGCCTGGGTCTCGGTGGTGACGATGCTGTCGGTGACGAGGGGATAGTGGCAGGCGGCGTACTGGCCTGGGCGGACCTCGCGGGTCTGGGGTTCCTCGTCGGCGCACTTGGGGGTGGCGAGTGGGCAGCGGGTGCGGAACCGGCAGCCGGTCGGCGGGGCCAGCGGGGAGGGCAGGTCGCCCTGGATGGCCGGGCCGTGGAAGGGGTTGTCCGGGTCGGCGCGCGGGACGGAGTCGAGCAGGGCCCGGGTGTAGGGGTGCGCCGGGTTGTCGTAGACGAGGTCGGCGTCGCCGAACTCGCAGACCTTGCCCAGGTACATCACCAGCACGTTGTCGCTGACCGCCCGGACGACGCCGAGGTCGTGGGCGATGAACACGACGGTGAGGTGGTACTCGGCCTTCAGTTCCTCGATGAGGTTGAGGATCTGGGCCTGTACCGACACGTCGAGGGCGCTGACCGGTTCGTCGCAGATGAGCAGCTGGGGTTTGAGGGCGAGTGCCCGGCCGATGGCGACCCGCTGGGCCTGGCCGCCGGAGAGCTGGCGGGGCAGCAGGTCACCGAACCGCTCACCGCCGAGGCC